>QWPW01000014.1:0-71712 GCA_003671025.1 Planctomycetota bacterium | reverse complement strand
GCTCCTTGGCCTCAGCGGATTGCTCGGTCGTCGTCGCCGCTGATTGCACGAGTGGCTGACAGAAATTCCCAACGCACCCTCGCCGAGATTCGGCGAGGGTGCGTTGTCGTTGGGGCGATGCGTTTCTCGCGCGGAACAATCGTGAGTTGCGCGCGTCGTCGCATCAGCGTGACGCGCCTTGCACTACCTCTGCGCGATCGCGCGTGTTTTGATTCCATTCAATCGGACTCTGGCCGCCTCCAACCGCTTGCACGCGTGGCGGCACACACGCGAGAATGCCAACATGCGCGCCGTTGCGACCCCTCGAAAACGTGTGACTCTTCCGCGGCCAGAACCCGCGTGGGCGCGCACGTTGGTGGACGCGCCGCTGCGACTCGCCGAACATCTCTTCGGCCTCGACGCGATCGACGCGATGTCGCTCGCCATCGAAACTGGCGATCCCTCGCAACCTGTGTTCGATCGCATCCTTGCGGTGACGGGATTGTCCGCGCACATTGATCCCGTTGAGTTGAGACGCATCCCATCACAGGGCCCAGTACTGATTTGTTGTAACCATCCCTTTGGCGGTGCCGACAGCACGACGCTCATGGCCAAGGCGTTGCAGCGACGCCCCGATGTGAAGGCGATCACCAATGCGGTGATGTCGCGATTTTCGTTTCTCGATCCCTATTGCATTTACGTGGATGCGTTTGGTGGTGTTGCGGCGGCGCGGCGTAACGCGATGGCGTTGCGTGACAGCCTCGCGTGGCTGCGCGCGGGACACGCGTTGCTTTCGTTTCCTGCGGGCGAAGTGAGCGCGTCATCATGGAGCAATCCGACGCCTTGCGATCCACCGTGGTCGAACATTCCTGCGCGTCTCGCGCTCGCGACCGGCGCGCAGATTGTTCCCGCGTGGTGTCTCGGTTCCAACCGCGCGCTCTTTCACGCCGCGGGATTGCTTCATCCGCGACTGCGCACGGCGCTGCTGCCCAACGAGTTTCTCGCGCGTCGCGGGACTCAGGTGCAGATCCGTTTGGGCCATGCGATTGCCACGGATGCATCGACGCTTGACGCGACGAGCCTCACGCGGTTGGTGCGAGGTCGTTGTGAGTTGCTCGCACCGAGCGAGCGCGGTGCGACTCGCGCAGCGCCGACGACGCCGATCGTTGCCATGCAATCCACGGCGGACGAATTGGCGCGCGAGCTCAACGCGCTTCCGCTCGCTGCGTGTCTTGTCGTCGAAGGCAAGTACCGCCTCTATGCCGCGCCCGCCGCTGCGATTCCTTCCGTCCTGCGTGAACTCGGTCGGTTGCGCGAGATCGCGTTTCGCGCCGTTGCCGAAGGAACGGGTGAGTCGATTGATCTCGATCGCTTCGATGATTCATACACCCATCTCGTGTTGTGGAACATGGAGGCGCGCGAAGTTGCCGGCGGCTACCGCGCGCTTCCCGTGGCGCAAGCCGCGCGCGCGAGTGGAGTGCGCGGCCTCTACACCAGCACGCTCTTCAACTACGCACCAGGATTCCTCGATGAGTTTTCCGATGCCGTCGAATTGGGTCGCTCGTTCGTGCGTCTTGAGTATCAGCGACAACCAACACCACTCGCGTTGCTGTGGAAGGGCATCACCGTCTTCATGTTGCTCGGCGGATATCGCCGCATGTTTGGCTCAGTGAGCATTTCCAACGAGTACCGCGCGACCTCGAAAGAAATCCTCATGCAGTTTCTCGAGCGCACTCGATCGGCGGACGCGCTCGCGAGACTCGTCGCTGCGCGCGTCCCGCCGCAACGCAGTGCGATCACGCACTGGACTTCCATCGAGAGTGCCTGCGCGACTACATCACTGGCACAAGTTGATCGACTCATTGACGAGATCGAACGCGGTGAACGCGCCGTGCCCATCATGCTCCGTCAATACTTGCGGCTCAACGCGAAAATGCTTGGTTTCTCGGTGGATCGCAACTTTGGCGATGTCATCGACGCGCTCATGCTCGTCGACTTCGCGCAGATCGACGAGCGCATCATTCGCTATCACGGCGGCGATGCAGGAGTCGCGTTGATGCGTCAGCGTTTCGGCACTGCGTGAGGATCATCGCATTGGCGCGTCGGGTTAGCGCACGCTAATCGTCGGCTGGATGTACTTGCCTTGATAGGACAACATCGAGATGCGCGCGGCAACATTGCGCGCGATGTGGTCGAGTTCCGCGCCGAGCGCGCCGTCGTTCCAATTGGCCAGCGGTGTTCCGCGATCGCTGTTGATGCGCAGCGCAGTGCGAATCGCCAACGAACCGAGGAAGTTCAACTCCATCGTGTGCGCCATCGTTTCAGCGCCGCCTTTGCCAAAGAGATCGTGCTCGCGTCCCGTGTCATCGATGAACGAACTCATGTTCTCGATCACGCCCACGATGGGCACGCCTAGTTGCTCGAACATGCGCGCCGCACGTCGTGCGTCATCTTGCGCCACGCGTTGCGGAGTGCACACAATCACCGCGCCCGAAAGCGGCAGCAGTTGCGAGAGCGTCAACGGAACATCGCCCGTGCCCGGGGGAAGATCGACGATGAGGTAATCCAACTCGCCCCATTCGGTTTGGGTCGCGAGTTGTTTGAACGCGCCGTGCGCCATCGGTCCGCGCCAAATGAGCGGCTTGTCCGCATCCACCAACTTGCCGATGGTCATCGCGCGAATTCCGTGCACCTCAAACGGAAGCAGCATGTTGCCGCGTGATTGGGTGGCGACTTCTTCCAATCCGAGCATCGTCGGCGCGCTGGGACCGTAAATATCTCCGTCAAGCAGACCGGTCTTCGCACCCATGCGCGCCAAGGCGACGGCGAGATTCACCGCGACAGTGGACTTGCCCACGCCGCCTTTGCCCGCGCCAACGGCGATCACTTGCCGCACGTTGGGAAGGGGATTGCTCCCGTCTTTGGTGCGTTCGTTGGAGCGACGCACATCGGCGGTAAAGGTCACCTCAACGCCGGTGTACGAAGCGCCCAGCGCCTTCGCCTTGGCCGAAATCGCCGCTTCGATGTCGCCGCGGATCTTGTCCTTCATCGGGCACGCAGGCGTGGTCAGCTCGATGGTGACCGCCGCGCGCGAACCGTCGACACGCGTCTCCTTGACCATGCCAAGCGTGACCAAGTCCTTGCCGATGTCGGGGTCGAGGACGGTGCGCAGGGCTTCGGTGAGGTCTGTAGCGGTCAGGATCATGCGAACTCCATAAAGGGGAAGTGATAGTAACGGGAACTGGTCGAACTCGCGGCAATCACGCAGCGGTTGCAGGCGTTGTGTCGAAAGACGTTGTCGCAAACGATGTCGTGTCAAACGTCGATTTGTGTTTCTTCGCGCTCTGCTGCCAGAATGCCCGACGCTCACTCTTTCCCGACTCATAAGGAAACCTCACCCGATGCATCGCACACTTCACGCCGCTCTCGCCGCAACCGTTGTTGCAACTTCGCTCTCACTGATGTCGACACCGTCTTGGGCTCAGTCGCCAACGCAAGATGATGGTGTGCTCGCAGGCCCGAAGGTCGCGGATGAATCGCTCAAGTCCGATCAAAAGTTTCAAGGCGACGCCAAGAAGCAGGGCGGTGCCCAACAGTCGAAGCCGATGCTGGAACTGCGCGTGTTCAATGCAACGCTCGACGGACTCGATCTCGATGCCGCGACCAAGTCGAGCGTCGATGAAGTGCGCGCGGCGTTTATGACGCGCCTCGAAACGTATGAGAAAGAAGCGAAAGTGACCCGCAAGCAACTCGCCGATCAACGCGCAAAGGCTCCCGCGAATCAACCACCGAGTGATGAGTTCAAGAAGGCCGCCGACGCGCTCGAAGCGAATCGACCCAAGCTCGGCTCGCTCAAGGAGAAGTTGGCCACCGTGCTTTCGCCTGCGCAAATGGAGCAGCTCAACGAGCGCTTCACCGCAGGCATGACCAAGGCACGCGACGAGATGACGCGCCGCGCGGACCTAGAGCGCAAGCAGAAGGCCGCGAAGTCTGGGGACACGACGAGCAAAGACGCAACGAAGGACGGCGCGAAGAGTGCTCCGACCGATGATGGAATGTCGAGCGACGATTCGTCCAACGATGATGCGAAGAAGGACAAGAAGAACAAGAAGTCGAAGAAGAACAAAGACGGCTCGAAAGACGGATCGCAGGACGGATCGAAAGATGCACCGTCGCAGCCAACGGATAAGCCCGCGTTGAGCTGACTTCGTCAACCCAACGCAATCAAAGCATCTCGATCAATGCAACTCGATCAAAGCAACGAAGGGCGTCCATCACTGGGCGCCCTTCGTTTGTTGTGGTCGTTGTGTGTCCGACGCGATGCATTCTCACGCATCAACCGCCGGTGAACACGCGCAGGTCGTCGTACTCGTCGGCGATGTAGGGACCCTTGGTATTTTCACTTTCGAGCACGATGTCGACCTTAGGAATCGCGCGCGTGCCGAGACCGTCGTACTTCGAGAAGTACACGCCGTCAGGACCCGCAGAGAGAATCGCAATCGCGCCGCGCTTTGCGCCTTGATTTGGCGCATCGGTGAATCCCGGTGTTGCGGTCGCGCCCATCTTTCCGTAGGAGACGCTGCGCAGCACTTGCGCAAACGTGCTGTTGCGTCGCGCCACCGGCGCCGCGACAAAGATGCTGTCCGCTTGGCTCTGCGAGAGTTCGCCCAGACCGAGCGACTCGACGTACGGCTTCGCGCCGCCGTAAGCGAACACTGCGTCGTTGAGCGTGTCGCCCGCTTGCGCGCCCTTCATGAGCGACGATCCGTTCTCGCGCATCTGTCGGAAGTAGAGCATCGGTTGCCCCCACGCATCGACGAGATCAGGAAGCTTGTACGGATCCATGTCAACATCAGGACTTCCGCCGACGCCTTGCCCCTTCACGACCACGAGGTCTGACGCTTTGGGCGAGAAGAAACTCTTGTACTGCGTGCCGCGAATGCGCGGGCCTTCGCCGACCTTCGCAGGGTTCACCTTGATGTTGAATGTTCCTGCGGGGCTGTTGAAGTTGATTTCGGTCCACGCGGAGTAGGTGCTCGCGTTGTAGTTGGGATCGTCACCTGCGATCGCGCCGCCGCACAGATGCAGCACTGCGTTCTCAAGGCCGGAGATCTTGGGATCGCCCGCGAGAATCGCCTCAGGGACGATGCCGGGATAGAAGCCAAACTGTTGCTGGAAATTCTCGCACGCCTTGCCAAACTCTTGCATCAAGTTTTCGGATTCAGTCTGGCGTGCCTTCTGCTGCACGCGGCCGAGCGCGGGAAGCAGGATGCCGATGAGCAGCGCGATGATGCCGATGACCACCAACATTTCGGTGAGCGTGAACGCTCGACGCACGAACGAGGCGGGGAATGAGCGAGCGCGTGATGGCATTTGCGACATGGTCAGAATCCTACTCGACAGACCAACTCGGGCGAAGCCGATGGAACGACTTGACGTGAACAGCGTGCCCGAGATGTACGCAGCATTGCGCTTGGAACGGCGCCCATGCGCGTGCAAAGTTCATTGGACAGTTTGGCTTTGTGCGCTCCACGCGTTGCGTCGTTGCGTGACTCAAACGCTGCGCGAGAGGTTGATCGATGAGCGCTCCAACAAGCCACCAAGGGCCATTCACACGCGCGTAATTTGGCGGTAACCCTCGTAACTGGCGATGGCCACCGCCGTGGCGAGATTGAGGCTGCGGATCGCGGTCGAGCCAGGCATTGGAATCGTCAAGCGGTGATCCGTTGTGTCACGGCGCTTAAAAAACTCTTCGGTCGCCGCATCGAGGCCCGTGGATTCTTTGCCAAACACGAGGTAATCGCCTCGAGAAAATGTGGCCGAGAAGTAGGGGCGGGACGCGTGCGATGAGAAGAGCCACACCTGCGGGCGAACGGCGCGGGTTGCACCCTCATGTTCTGAATCACGTGTCTCGACATCCCTCGGCTCAAGATGTTCGCTGTGCACGAATGCCTCAAACGAAGCGTGTTCGACGCAATCCACGAGATGCCAGTAGTCGAGCGATGCGCGTCGCCGAGCCTTCTCGTCCATTTCAAAACCGATGGGATGCACCACGTGCAATCGGCAACCAAGCGCCGCGGCGGTGCGCCCGATGTTTCCTGTGTTGTTGGGAATCTCGGGATGAATGAGCACGATGTGCAGCAGCGGTGCGTGCGCGTGGTCGTGCATCGCTTCACTCTGTTGCCGCGTCAATGGTTAGCGCTCGAGTTCAGCTTTAGAGAGCGGGCGCTGGAAGCCTGCACCACGCGCGCGGTCGTAGCGAGCTTGGCCGATGCACAGGAAGCACCACACGGTGCACACGGCGATCCAGAGAAAGTTGGAGATGAGGACGTAGTTCATGGGGGGAGGAATCCTAACGCGAACGGAGCACAGCAGAAGCGCGGGCAAGTGTGCCGTCTATCGGCCAGATTGAGAGCGCCCCCTGCGGGATTCGAACCTGCGACCTGCGCTTTAGGAAAGCGCCGCTCTATCCATCTGAGCTAAGAGGGCTGTGATGAGTGGCGGCGAGTATATGAAATCAGCGCAGTGTGTCGCGCAGCGCGCGCACCGAAGTGAAGCCGTTCCAAATCACCAAGATTGCCAGCAACCATGTTGGGCACGCGACTTGATAAACGTTGTCGAGCGCGTCCCAAATGAGAATTCCCAGCAGTCCGGCGGTGGCAATCACTCCAGCGAGTCCCGCCCACAGCTCGCCGCGGCGAACGGGGATGAAGCTCATGCAAGCACACGCGGCGAACAAGATCGCGGCGACGCGCAACGTCCACACGAAGGCGACGAACAGTGGCACGGTTGCACCGCTATTGTCGGTGGTGAGAAGCCCCGCGAAGAAACCGTAGTAGCCGAACAACACGCACGAAATCAGCGGTCCCACAGGGTCAACCGGTGTGCCGCGGGACGATGATTCATCGGCAGGACGTGCGTGCATATCTCGTAGAGTACTGCGGTCATGGTTGACTTGGTGACGGCTTGGCTTCCCGACGGATCATCGATTGCACGGTGGTTGGTCGCTCTTACGATTGTCATGTCGCTGGTCACGATCGTGGCCGTGTTGCTTGATCCGCGCATCCGTTCGCACAGCGCACTTTCGTGGGTCTTGCTGTGCGTGATCGTGCCCTTCGTCGGTCCCTGCATTTATCTCGTCGCGGGTCGCGCATGGCTCTCGCGCAAACGCGCGGCGGCGTATCGCGCAGTTGCTGCAGAACGCGCGGAATCACGGCTGCGCGAGCAAGCGTGCGGCGGCGCAGCGGCGCGAATAGAAGCGCGTCGCCTCGTGCTAGAGACGCTCACGCAGGAACAACAACTCATCGCCATTCAAGCAGCGTCGATCTCAGGCGACTTTCCGGTGGGCGACAACGAGATCACGATCTTTGATGAGGCGGATGAACTCTTCGCGCAACTCACGCGCGACATCGTTGCCGCAGTGCAACATGTGCACATCGAGTTCTACATCGTGCTCGATGATGAGGCGACCTCGAGCGTGTTCGCAGCACTCGAAGAAACGGCGCGCCGCGGTGTGGCGTGCCGACTCATGGTTGACGGACTCGGCTCGCGCTCGTTCCTCAAGAGCGCGCGTCATGCGCGGCTGGTCGCGTCGGGAGTGCAAGTGGTCGAAGCGCTGCCCGTGGGAATCGTGCGGCGACGCTTCGGTCGCATCGACTTGCGCAATCACCGAAAGATCGTGGTGATCGACGATGTCATCGGATACATCGGCAGTCACAATTTGGCAGCGAAAGACTTCAAGGTCAAGGAGAAGTACGCGCCGTGGATCGACGCCACCATGCGCGTGAAGGGCGCCGTCGCGAACGACTTGCAGAAGATCTTTGTTGAAGATTGGTTTCTCGAAACCGACGAAGCGCGATGGCCGCTGGTCTCCGAAGGGCGCATCGATAAGGCGACGCCCGCGATTGCGCAGGTGCTGGGCACAGGTCCCGCGACCTATCAAAACGCGATGCCGCAAATGATTCTCTCGATGGTGCACTTGGCGCTGAACGAAGTGGTGTTGACCACGCCGTACTTTGTTCCCGATGAAGCATCGATGGTCTCGCTGTTGACCGCCGCGCGCCGAGGAGTACGCACCGTGTTGATCGTGCCCGAACACAACGATTCGCTGCTCGTGCGTCTCGCCAGTCGTCGCTTCTACGAACGGTTGCTCGAAGCGGGTGTTGAGATTTGGCAGTATCGCGGCGGACTACTGCACGCAAAGACGATTGTCGCGGACGGACGCACGTGTTTGATGACCAGCGCGAATCTTGATCGACGCAGCTTCGAACTCAATCTCGAAGCGAGTCTCGTCGTGTACGACGAGAAGACCAGCGCCGCGTTGCGCGCGTTGCAAGAACGCTATCTAGACAAGAGTCATCGTGTCGATCGAGCGGAGTGGTGCGCGCGACCAGCATGGAAACGCCTGATCGAAAACGCAGTGGGATTGCTCTCGCCGATTTTGTGAAGGCGTGCGTGGAACGAATCGCGTCACAGCGAAGGCGCCGCAAACCACTGCAAAACAAGCGATTTCCTGCAGTGAGACACGCGGGCCTCGTGTCCGCTGTATCGATCCTCTGCACTCGTGAGGATGAAGGCTCGATCGAGACGCGATCTAGACTCGATCTAGACTCGATCTAGACTCGATCTAGACTCAGGGGGCTTGAGTCAACGCACGCTTTCTGTATACTCTCCGACCCTTGCCGATGTAGCTCAGCTGGTTTAGAGCGCTGGATTCATAACCCGGAGGTCGGTGGTTCGAGTCCACCCATCGGCATTACCCCAAAGTTGAACGGGAAAGTTGAACGGGAAAACGCGGCGCCGCATCTGCGCCGCCTGCGATCGCTTGCGATCATCCGCGATCAACCGCTATCAGTTACGCATCGAACTCAGTGCGCTGCCACAGGCTTGGCCGCGCCGCGCACCCATCGTCGACCGAGTTCAGTCGCGGCGAATTCTGGTTCGCGGCTGGCGATCGCTGCGGCGACCAATCCCATGAACATCGGATTGGGCGCGAGCGGACGACTGGTGAGTTCGGGATGAAACTGTCCGCCCACGAAGTAGGGGTGCATCGATTGCGGAAGTTCCAGCAACTGCATGATGGGGAACTTGGGGTGGCGGCCGCTGAAGCGCAGCCCGGCCTCATGCAGTTGTTCGATGTACGAAGGCTCAACTTCGTAGCGGTGACGGAAACGCTCGCGCATCTCCAACTTTCCGCCGTAGAGGAAGCTCGCGAGCGAACCAGGCTCAAGCAACACTTGTTGCGTGCCCAGACGCATGGTGCCGCCCATGATGCCTTCGAGTTTTTTCTGATCGGGCAATTCCGAGATCATCGGATGAGCGCAGTTGGGCTCGAACTCGGTGGAGTTCGCGCCTGCGAGACCAAGCACGTTGCGCCCAAACTCGATGACCGCAACTTGAAACCCAAGACAGATCCCGAGGAACGGAACCTTGTTGACGCGCGCCCATTTGGCGCAACGAATCTTGCCTTCCACGCCGCGTTGACCGAAACCTCCAGGAACGATGACCGCTTGGACGCCGTCGAGCGCGCGCGCTGCTTGCGCATCATCCATCAAGTCGCTGGTATCGATCCAGCGCACGCGAACATCGCAGGAGAGATGCACCGAGCAATGCTCGATCGCTTTATCAATCGACGCGTAGGCGTCGCGGAGTGCCGCGTACTTTCCCGAAATGCCCAACTCAATCTGATGACGACGGGTGGCAAAGATGCGGCGCGAGAAATCGAGCCACGCCACGCGCGCGGTGTCCTCTTTGGCAGGATTGGTGCGGTCGTGCAGATTGAGAATCGAAAGGATCTCGCGGTCGAGTCCGGCCGCGCGCATCTCTTCGGGAATCGCATACACGCTCTCGCGATCGTGCATCGAGAAGATGCGCTTGAGCGGTACGTTGGAAAACATCGCGATCTTCTCCATCACTTTTTCGGTGACGGGATTCTTGGCGCGACACGCGACGATGTGCGGCTGAATGCCTGCTTCCATCAATCGCTTGATGCCCAACTGTGCGGCCTTTGATTTTTGTTCACCAAGAATCGAAGGCTCCAAGATGTACGTGAGCGCGACAAAGCATGTCGACTCTGGTCCTTCTTCAAACGCGAGTTCGCGCAGAGCCTCGATGTAGAAACCATTTTCGTAATCGCCCGCAGTGCCGCCGACTTCAACGAACACGACATCGACTTGGTTGCCGTTGTTGCCCGTCATGGCCAACTCGCGCAAGCGCATCTTCACCAGACCAGTGACGTGGGGAATCATCTGCACATCGCGGCCGAGATAGCCGCCGCGACGTTCGCGTTCGAGCACCTCGGTGTACACCTGTCCCGCGGTAATGAAATTCTTGCGCGTGAGCTCCTGGCCGAGAATGCGCTCGTAGGTGCCCAAATCCATGTCGGTTTCGCATCCATCGGCGAGCACAAACACTTCGCCATGGCGATAGGGATTGAGGGTGCCCGAATCGATATTGAGATAGCCCTCCATCTTGATGGGAGAGACCGACAGACCTTTATCTTTGATGAGTTTCGCGAGCGAGCTGGCAAAGATTCCTTTGCCGAGGCCGCTCATCACCGTGCCGATGACCACCACAAATTTGGTCTTGCCACGGAGGTATCCCGCAGGAGCGGGCGAATGCCACTCCGTGCTCTCTTCACTCTTTCCAAACTGGGAGAGAAACCCCGCGCCTTCTGGTTGATCAGCGGGAGAGGGTTCCGAGTGGGGCATTCCCGAATGTAGCCGTTAATCGGGAGAGAACGCAAGGCGGGTTGCTTGCTTGCGATGAGATTCTCAAGAATTTATGTACGGGGTTTTTCGGCGCGCGCGTGCCGCACTCAGCGAGCGCGATAGCGCATCACGAAGTTCGCGTACTGCTCAGCGGTATCGATCCCTTGACTACCCACCGATCGAATTGCCACCGCGATGCCGTGGCCATGTTCAAGCACGCGCAACTGCTCGAGCATCTCGGTCTCCTCAAGCGGAGTGCTCGGCCACGCGAGGAAGCAGGGCAGAAACGCGGCGCGGTAGGCATAAAGCCCCACATGACGCAGCGGTTGAGACTTCGCGATGTTGCCCGCCGCGCTGTCGCGATGAAAGGGAATCGCCGCGCGCGAGAAGTACAGCGCGCGTCCGCCAAGACCGATGACAACCTTGACCAGATTGGGGTCGTGCACCGACTCAGACGCGGTAAACGGCGTCGCTACCGTCGCAACATCCGCCCACGGCGAGGCGTGCAGCAGTTCGACCGTGGCGTCGATGGTCTCCGGCTCGATCTCCGGTTCATCGCCTTGAATGTTGACGAAGACGTCAGCGGAAATCTGCGCGGCAACCTCGGCCAATCGGCTGGTTCCGTTGGGGTGATCGACCCGCGTGAGAATCGCGGTTCCGCCCGCAGCTTCGACGGCGGCGACGATGCGCGGGTCATCCGCGGCAACGACCACGGCGTCGAGTGAACGTGCTTTGCGTGCTTGTTCGAGCACGTGGACCACCAGCGGCTTTCCCGTCGCAGCGGCGAGCACCTTCTCGGGAAATCGCGAGGACGCGAGTCGCGCGGGAATCACTCCGACAGTGCGCGGCGTGCGTGCAACAGCGTCATGCCTGCGCGACGGCGCCACACTCACGCAGGGAATTCCTTCATCAGCGCATCGATCTCTTTGCGCTTGGCGCGAATGTCGCGATACGAAATATCGCGGCGCAGAATCACTGAGCAAATCTCGCCCGCTTCACGCGCGTGGGTGCCGTTGCGCTCGGCGCGCGCAAACTCCATGAGCGACACCATCAAGTCGTACTTGATGGGCAACTCGCGCTCGGTCTCACCAGAGCCGAGTTGTTGCAGCGCCTCGCGATATTCGCCGATCGCTTCGCCGTGCCAGTTCTCCGCCGCGAAACAGCGACCGAGCATATGGGTGGCCATGATGCGCAACTTCGCTTCGTCTTTGCACGCTTGAAACGCAGCCATCGCGCCTTCGAAATTGCCCAGTTCAAATTCGATGCGACCGAGTTCGGCCTTGATGGCACGTTCGGTGGGGTACGCCTTCTGTTTCTCGCGCAGCTCTTGGCCTTCGAGGCCGAGGAACTGCAATCGCACTTCGTCGTAGTGCGCCTTCGCCGAGGCATCGTCGGGCCGTGCTTCGCGCGCGTTCTTCGCCGCCGTCAGTGTGCGGCGCATTTGCATGACGCGGATTTCTCCGGCCATCATCTTGAAGCGATATTCACTGAGGCGCTCGAAGCCGCCCATAAGGACGCTCCATGCCTCTTCTTCACTCGCTGGCGTTGCCGCGCGACGCAACAGCGTGCCGAGTTTCTGCACCGCATCACTGGACATGGGGTTCTCAGCGAGATCTTTGCGCGCACGTTCGAGATTGCGCGCGTCGGTGTCTTCGCCGCCTGCGAGCGAGTTCGCGTCGGCGAGTGCTTGCTGTTTGGCCGCGTCGCGCACGTTGGCGCGGAAGCCGCCCGCTTGATGCGCGTCGACTTTGTCATAGCCACCCGCGGCGAGTGCTTGGCGCGCGGTGAGTTCTTTGTAGTCGGCCGCGAGTTGCGTGTCGGTGGGATCCATTCGCACCGCTTCGGCGATGCACGCGTTCGCTTCAGTCCACGCTTCGATCGCGGAAAACAAATCTTTGGCCTTGATCCACATCGACTTCGATTGCTTCTGCTGGTTGCTAATGAGTTTCATCAGCTGCGGCGCGATCCACGCGCCAAAGTCAAGTTGTCCCGCTTTCGCCGTGCAATCAAGAAGTTTGAACGCCACATCAACATTGAGAATGTCGCGCGTCCAGATGTACTCCGCTTGCGCGAACTTATCGAGTGGACCTGGTCCTTCAAGTTCTTTGATCTGCTCGCGCGGCGCCGGCTTTCCGCCCGCTTGATAGAACGCGATGCCGACTCGGTAAAACGCCTCGTGTTGCGCCATCGCTGAGGGATCGAGTTTGACGCCGCGTGCGTAAAGCATCAGCGCGTACTCGTGGTTTCCGACGCTGGCCATCTGCTTGGCGTGGTCGAAAAATTTGCGCGCCTTCTCAGGCTGCGCCACGAATGCGCCCGACACCGTCGCTTCAACCGACGCGGAAGCGTTGGTCGGTTCTTGCTGCTTCTTGCCGAATGAAAAGAAACCCAATCCGATGCTCCTGCGCGAGACGCGGTGTAATTTCAGCTGCGACCCACAACGGGTCCGCACGGGATCGCCCACAAAATCCAGCGCCGCAACTTGTCGCTCATTGGCCTCACGACGCACTCCGCGGGGAACCCAACGAGCACGCCTGTGGAATCATCCATCAAAGCCGAGCGTTCGAGAAACCCTCTGAGAACCCGTCGCACAAATGCCCAGTCAGGAGATGAGTCCCAAGCGAAGGGTTGCGTACGCGCTGAAGGGGTCAAGGTATCCGCATTGCCGCCGCGTGGTCAACTCATTCCACCACAGAGTTCGCATGTGTTTGGCGGTAGGATCCGTCTAATGGCTCGTGAACGTGGCATCGTCATTTATCCCAATCCAGTCCTGCGCGCGCGCGCCAAACCTGTCGACAAGATTGACGAGTTCGTGCGCCAACTCGTCGCCGATATGCATCGCGTCGTCGGCGAAGAAGAGGGCGCGGGCATCGCGGCGCCGCAGTTGGGCGAGAGCCTGCGGATCTTTCTCGCCTGCCCGAGTCGTGGTGAGGAACCGCGCGTCTTTATCAATCCCAAGATCGAGGTGGCGGGCGCGGTATCGCCCCATCAAGAAGGCTGCTTGAGCCTCCCCGATATCTTCGCGGACATCCTGCGTCCGGCCTTCGTGCGCATCACCGCCACGGCGCTCGATGGCAGCGAGTTTTCCCTCGAAAGCGATGGCTTTGCGGCGCGCGTGTGGCAGCATGAGTTTGATCATCTCGAAGGCATGCTCATCATCGATCGCATGCGTCCCATCGATCGACTTTCCAATCGTCGTGCGTTGCGCGACCTCGAGCGCGCGGGAGGCTGAATGCGCATCGTGTTTCTCGGCTCAGGCGCGTTTGGACTTCCCACGCTTGAGGCGCTCGCGACGAAGCACGAGATCGTTCATGTCGTTTCGCAATGCGACAAGCCTGCGGGCCGCGGCAAGACGCTGACTCCGACTCCGATCGCGGCGTATGCGTTGACGCGAGGCTTCGCGTTGACGCGTCCTCTTGACATCAACGCCGAGGATGTGCGCCAACAACTGCGCACGCTCGAAGCAGATGCATGGGTGGTGATTGCGTTTGGCCAGAAACTTTCCGCCGCGCTGCTTGAGGGCGTGTTTGCGATCAACTTGCATGGTTCATTGCTGCCCGCGTATCGCGGCGCCGCGCCGATTCAACGTGCGGTGATGGATGGTTGCACGCAGACTGGCGTGAGCGTCATCGCGCTCGCGGAGCGCATGGATGCGGGCGTGGTGTACGCGACGCGCATGATGGACATCGTTGCTGATTGCACCTCCGATGATGTGCATGACGCGCTCTCGTTGCTCGGTCCCGAGGTTGTGCTTGATGTGTTGGAGCGCCACGCGCGCGGCGACTTGCACGGCGTGGTGCAAGATGAGTTGCAGGCAACGCGTGCGCGCAAGTTGTCCAAGCTCGATGCAGAGGTTGACATCGCGCGTCTCGATGCGCGCACAGCGTCGGCGCGCATCAACGGGCTCAACTCGTGGCCCGGTTGCGTCGCGCGCATCGGTCCGCTCACCGTGAAGTTGTTGCGCGTAGGCGCATTGCCCACGCGGTTGAGTTCGTCTGCGGCGACCGTCGCGCCCGGCGTGTTGACTCGCGAAGGACACATCGGCGCGGTAGACGGACCGATCGCGGTGCTGGAGATTCAAGTGCTCGGCGGCAAGCCTATGGCGATGAGTGAGTTTCTGCGTGGACGCGCGCAGCTCATCGGAGCAACGGTGCATCCGGGCGCGGGTTCGTCGTCGTAAACCTTCGCGCAATCTTGGTCAGGAATCTCCCCGCGCAGCATTCCCACGAGTTTTTTGTGTGACCTCGCGTTCGCGTTCACGCGCCCCAATCGCCGATAGATGCGCAGCCTCGCGCGCCGCATTTCGCGTGCGTGCAGGCGAATCTCATGGGATTCGTCCAACTGCTCTTCGACTTCTTCCGCCCACAGGATGCGCCTGTCGTTCGACGACGCGCGGGTGGTGTTGTCGCGACGCCGATGAGCGAGCGTGGGACACGGCGTCCTGTTTCTACTCGGCGCGCCGCTAAAGAGAATGATCCGCTTCAAAGCGCGCTCGCATTTGTCCCGCAAGAAACCGAGTGCGCGGGTGTTGTGATGCCGGTCACGATGACGACTGCCGCGATGCGCGCATTGTTGCGCGCGCCGCGTGGCATTGATCACGCGCGTCCCGTGCAACGGCGTTATGACGCGATTGCCGCGCAGATGCTCGCGCACTACGGGCTTCGTGTGCGCCGTTGGCGCAACTCGCTTTCGGGTCTCGCGACGTTGCGCATTTTTCGCGATGGACGCACGGAGAAATGGGTTGAGTCGCCCTATCCCACCAGTCCGTTGCGCATGGCGATTTTTCTCCATGAAGTGGGACATCACGCCATTGGCTTGGGCATCTACAAGCCGCGCTGTCTTGAGGAATATCTCGCGTGGCGCTTCGCCATCGATCGCATGAATGAACTGGGGATGCCCACCGACGGAACCGTCGCGCGTCGCTTTGAGCGATCGATGCAGTACGCGGTGGCCAAGTCCGTTCGTCGAGGAATTCAGCGACTTCCCGCAGAAGTGTTGGCCTTTGCGGCGACGCCTGTGTTGAGCAAGGCGTGATGTGACCGAGCACTGATGATGCATCGCATCAATTACGCCGCTCACACAATCAACATCGCATCGCCATACGAGTAGAAGCGATAGCGCATGCGCACTGCAGTGGCATACGCCTCGTGCATGAGTTCCATGCCCGCGAACGCGCCGACGAGCGCGAGCAGCGTGGAGCGCGGAAGATGAAAGTTGGTGAGCAACGCATCGACATAGCGGAAGTTGTGTCCTGGCGTGATCAAGAGTTGTGTCGAGCCGTGATAGGCGCCGTCGTGCGCGATCTCTGCTGACGCGTTGGCTGCGAAAATCGTCGCAGGGAGACTCTCGAGTGCGCGCACCGAAGTGGTGCCCACCGCAATCAAGCGCTGGCCGCGCGCGCGCGGATTCGTCGAGAATTCTCGGGACTCCAGCACACGCAGCGTGTCGCGCGGAACCATGAACGACTCGTGATGCATCACATGATCGTGGAGATCATCACAGGCAATGGGCTTGAATGTTCCCGCGCCCACGTGGAGCACGACTTCGGATTGAGTCACGCCTTGCGCGGCGAGAGTCGCCAACAACTCGTGCGTGAAATGCAATCCTGCGGTGGGCGCGGCGATGGAACCGCGTTGCAGTTGATCGGCGTACACCGTCTCGTACTCGACGCGATCGATGTCGTCGTCGATCTCGAGCTGCGCGTCTTTACGCGCGCTGAGGATGTAGGGGGGAAGCGGTGTGTGTCCTGATCGCTCGAGGATCTGGGCGAGCGAACCGCCACCAGCGCCCGCCTCGACGCGCACAATCCACGCTTCACGATCGCGTGCGACCAAGTGAATGGTGTCGTCAGTCAACGCGCCATGCGCATTGCGCAGCGTCATCACATTTCCCACCGCGAAACGCTTCGAGTGCTTCATCAACATTCGCCAGTGATCAGCAGTGGCCGTCGCTTCGAGCAACAACCCTTCGGTGGTGCGCTGCGTGTCGTTGCTTTCGAGTAACACCCGCGCGCGCAAGACACTGCTGCGATTGAGAATCAAGCGATCGCCCGCGTCGATGTAGCGGGCGAGGTCACCGATCGATGCGTGTTCAATCGTTTGCAGCGAACGGTTCACCACCATCAATCTCGCGTCTTCACGAGGATGCACAGGCGTGGTAGCGACGAGCGTTTCGTCGAAGTGGTAATCGAGTTGCGTAGTTTGCATGAGTGAATGATGAGGTGGTGAGATGACGCGACAACGCGCGGGTTCGAAAATTCGCGAAGGGGGTTGTTGTCGAGAATCGTTGGTGGAAGAGCGGCAAGGAAACCGCACGCGAATCTCTCGCACGCGGATCGCGATGGTGATTCTGCATCACGCGTTGCCGGGTTTACTTCTTGCGCTGCTTGAATTTCGACTTGATCGAAGGCGTCGCACTGCTGCCTTTGAGATTCATGCCGCCCATGCCGGGCATTCCGCCCATGCCAGGCATTCCGCCTTGGCCCATCGCGCGCGCGGCTTGCATCCGTCCTGCCATACCGCCCGACGCCAATTGCGCGGTCATCTTTTGCACCATCTCAAACTGGGTGGTGAGGCGATTCACTTCGGTTGCAGTGGTGCCCGAACCGGTGGCGATGCGACGCACACGACTCTTGTTGAAGAGTTTGAGATTCTTGCGCTCCGCCGAAGTCATCGAGTTGACCATGCCTTCGAGTCGATCGAATTGCTTGTCATCGATGTTGACGTCTTTGAGCGCGCTGCCCACGCCAGGCAACAGTCCCAGCAGTTGCTTCATCGGCCCCATGCGTCGCAGCGATTTCATCTGCGAGAGGAAGTCGTCCATCGTGAGCTGACCTTTAGCCAACTTCGCCGACATGCGCTCTGCTTCTTCGTCGCTCACTTCTTCGCGAGCCTTCTCGACCAATGCGAGAACGTCGCCCATGCCCAGAATGCGTCCCGCCATACGCGTCGGACTGAACTCATCAAGCGCGTCGAACTTCTCGCCAGTGCCGATGAATTTGATGGGCGCACCCGTGACCTTCTTCACCGTCAGCGCGGCGCCGCCACGGGTGTCGCTGTCGAGTTTGGTGATGATCACGCCGTCGACCTTCAAGCGATCGTGAAACGCCTTCGCGCTGCGAACCGCGTCTTGACCAGTCATCGCGTCGATCACCAAGAGAATCTGATGCGGCGTCACTGACAGGCGCACCGACTCGAGTTCCTTCATCAGCTCGTCGTTGACATGCAGTCGTCCCGCAGTGTCGAGGATGACCACGTCGAAGCCTTCGCTGCGCGCCTTGGCGACGGCGCGACGACAGACGCCCACGGCCGCACCGATGGCCTTGCCGTATTCCGCGCATTGATCGGGTTCACCGTGGAAGCCAACGCGTGCGCCGCCCTTGGCATCAGCGGCAACGCTCTCGATCACTTGTTTGAGTTGCTCAACGGCCGCGGGTCGTTGCAAATCCGCCGCAGCGACGAGGCATGAGCGACCGGTCTTTTTGAAGTAGGCCGCGAGTTTGCCGCAGGTGGTGGTCTTGCCCGAACCTTGCAGTCCGCACAACATGATCACCGTAGGACCTGGCTCAACGGTGAAGATCTTGCTGTCTTCTGGCCCCATGAGCGCGACGAGTTCGTCGTGCACGATGGAGACCAATTCTTGTCCAGGCTTGAGACTCTTGGTGACATCGCGGCCGATGGCCTTGGTCATCACATCTTCGCAAAACTGTTTGGCCACGCCTTGTTCCACATCAGCTTCGAGCAGCGCAGTGAGGATCTGCGCCAGCGCTTCACGCACATTCGCTTCGCTGATGGTGCCGCGGCCCGAGAGCGAACGGAAGGCGGACGAGAAGTGCTCGGAAAGTGATTCAAACATGGGATTCTCGCAGTATAGAGCGCGCGTTGATACGAGCGCTCTCGTTGGATGCGTGCGCTGCTCACGCGTGCTTCACCTCAACATCATGAACACGCCATGAACACGGCCCCGACCAAAGTTGGTCGGGGCCGTGGGTTACTTCATATACCTCGCGGCTGATTCACCGCGAACATTGCGTCACAGCGGAATGAGTTCGTCCGCTTCGCCGCTGGCAACAGTCTCTTGACCTGCTGCGATGGCGCTGGCCAGACGATCACGAACCGTCGTCACCGGACTACCGCGACGCTCGGCGCCGAGCGACTCGGCCTCCATCGCCGCTTCGTCGTACATCGCCGCGGCTGCTTCATCGTCGTACTCAGGCACATCGACGAGACGCTTGACCTTGGCCTTGGAGTAGGCTTCGAATCCAGTGCCGGCGGGGATGAGGTGACCGAGCAGAACGTTTTCCTTGAGACCGAGGAGATGATCGACTGCGCCCTTGAGCGCAGCTTCGGTGAGCACCTTGGTGGTCTCTTGGAACGACGCGCCGGAGAGGAAGCTTTCCGCTTGCAGCGAAGCCTTGGTGATTCCCAAGAGCAGCGTCTTCGCAGTGGCGGGACGTGGCTTCTTGGCTTTGCATCCAGACTTGCCTTCAGCTTCCGCGAGCGCGTTGGCCTCGCGAATCTCCATCTTGTCGACGAGCGAACCAACGGGGAGGCTGGTGCCGCCCGCGTCTTCGATGCGCATCTTGCGTGCGATCGACTCGTTCACATCGCGGAACAGGAACTTGTCAATCACATCGTTGGGCAGGATCTCGGTGTCGCCGGGATTAGACACGCGCACCTTGGAAAGCATCTGACGGAGGATGACCTCGATGTGCTTGTCCGAGATGGGCACGCCCTGCGCGCGATACACGTTCTGCACTTCGTCAAGCATGTAGACGTACAGCGCGTCTTCACCCTTGATGCGCAGAATATCTGCAGGAATGTGCGGTCCCTCGGTGAGTGGATCGCCCGCTTCGATGCGGTCGCCGGTGTGCACCAACAGCGCCTTGCCTTGCGGCACGTGATGATCGTGCTCAAGACCAGCATCACTGAGAATGCGAATGGTCATCTTGCCCTTGCGCTTGTCGGAGTGCAGCTCAACGCGTCCCGAGATTTCCGCCATGACGGCGGGTTCCTTGGGAATACGCGCTTCGAAGATCTCAGTCACGCGGGGGAGACCACCGACGATGTCTGCCGAACGAGCAGCTTCCTTTGGTTGACGCGCCAACATCTGGCCTTGGGCGATCTTGGAACCGTCCTTGACTTCGATACGCGCCTTCGCAGGAAGATGGTGGAAGTCGAGGATGTTGCCGTTGCCGTCTTCGATGGTGATCTGCGGATGCTTCTCACCAGTGTGCTCGATGACGATCATTTCGGCGACTTCGCCCGCGCCCTTCTTGGCGTCGATACGGAAGGTGACGTCTTCGACCATGTCCTTGAAGCGGACGATGCCCGACTTCTCAGCCAAAATCGGAGTCGCATGGGGCTGCCATTCGCAGAGAACGACGCCACGCTTGACCACATCACCCGTGCGCGCGAACAACTGTGCGCCGTAGGGAACCTTGAACTTCTCCAACTCGCGTCCATGCTGATCGACAACCAAGATCTCGCCGTTGCGCTTGAGCGCGACCACGGTCTTGCTGCCATCGTCATGCTTGACTTCGACTTCCATACAGTCGCGCAGTTGCACGGAACCTGCTGACTGAGCCTTGTAGCTGTTGTCGAGAATTCCGCGCGCCGCAATACCACCAGTATGGAAGGTACGCATGGTGAGCTGGGTACCAGGCTCGCCGATGCTTTGCGCCGCAATGATTCCAACCGCCATGCCGATCTCGACAGATTTGCCGGTCGACATGTCCTGTCCGTAGCACTTGGCGCAGACGCCGCGTGCCGTGGAGCAGGTGAGTGGTGAACGCACGTGGATGCTGGTGAGACCCAACAATTCAATCTTGAGCGCAATCGGATCAGTGATGATCTGATTGCACTTGACGATGACTTCTTCGGTCATCGGATTGATGATGGTTTCCACGCTGGTGCGACCACGGATCACGTCGCGCAGCGGAACATCGACCTCTTCGCCCTTGTAAATGGCCTTCTTTGGAATGCCATGGGGCGTGCCGCACTCGTCTTCGAGCACGACCACTGACTGTGCGACATCGCACAGCTTGCGCGTGAGGTAACCGGAGTCCGCGGTCTTGAGCGCGGTATCGGCGAGACCCTTACGAGCACCGTGGGTCGAAGAGAAGTACTCGAGCATGGACAGACCCTCGCGGAAGTTCGCGCGGATCGGCGTCTCGATGATCTCTCCGCTGGGCTTGGCCATGAGGCCGCGCATTCCCGCGAGTTGCTGCATTTGACTGACATTACCACGGGCGCCCGAGTCGCTGAAGAGGTACACCGGGTTGAGGTACTTGGTGCCCTCTTCCTTCTCGATCGAGGTCTCCGCGCCATTGGCGTCGCGGCGATCTCGCTTCAGTGCATCCACCAGTTTCACAGTCACTTCTGCGCGGCACTGCTGCCACAAGTCAAGCAACTGATTGTGTCGTTCACGCTCGGTGATCGCGCCGCCTTGATAGGCCTTCTCAACGCGATCAACCTTCTTCTGCGTTTTGTCGAGGAGTTCTTTCTTCTCGAGTGGGATGCGCAGATCGGTGATGGCAAACGAAAGGCCAGAGACCGTCGAGTAGCGGAAGCCGGTCTGCTTCATCGCATCGAGAAGATCGATGGTGTGCGACTTGCCCTTGCGTGCAAAGGTGTCGTCGATGACGCGTGCCGCGCCCTTCTTGCCCAGCGCGCAGTTGTAGAACGGCATGCCGTCAGGAAGGATCTCGTTAAAGAGCAAACGTCCAAGGGTGGTGACGATGCGACGGTTCGCGGGCATCGGCTCAGGAGCCTTCTTGGCATCCTGCACCACTTCAGCGAAGCGCGCCAAACGCACTTGAATCGGATCGTGGAAGGAAATTCTGCGCTCATCCGTCTGCGGGAGATTGAACGAGTGCAGTGCCTCTTCAAGATCCTTGAAGCGACGCAGCGACTCCGGGTTCTTCGGCGCATCACCATGACTGGTGGTGAGGAAGTACACGCCCATGACGATGTCCTGCGAAGGACTGACGATGGGGTTGCCGTTGGCCGGGCTGAAGATGTTGTGTGTCGACATCATCAACACATGCGCTTCCGCCTGTGCTTCCACCGAGAGTGGAAGATGGACGGCCATCTGGTCACCGTCAAAGTCGGCGTTGTAGCCCGTGCACACAAGAGGATGAATCTTGATCGCGTTGCCTTCGACGAGCACCGGCTCAAACGCCTGAATACCCATGCGGTGCAAGGTCGGAGCGCGGTTGAGCATGACGGGGTGATTCTGAATCACCTGCTCAAGAATGTCCCACACTTCAGTCTCGCGTCGCTCCAACATGCGCTTAGCGCTCTTGATGGTGTCGGCGAGTCCGTGCTCTTTGAGCTTGCGGATGATGAAGGGCTGGAACAACTCGAGCGCGATCTTTTTCGGAAGACCACACTGCCAGATCTTGAGCTCGGGACCAACGACGATGACCGAACGTGCCGAGTAATCGACGCGCTTGCCCAGCAGGTTCTCGCGGAAGCGACCCTGCTTGCCCTTGATCATGTCGGTGATCGACTTGAGCGGACGGTTGGACGAACCAAGCACCGGACGACGGCAGCGGCCGTTGTCGAACAACGCATCGACCGCTTGTTGCAGCATGCGCTTCTCGTTGCGCACGATGACCTCGGGCGCGTTGAGGTCCATGAGCTTTTTGAGACGGTTGTTGCGGTTGATGATGCGGCGATAGAGATCGTTGAGATCGCTGGTCGCGAAGTTGCCGCTCTCGAGCAGCACCAACGGACGCAGGTCCGGCGGAATCACGGGGATCACATCGAGCACCATCCACTTGGGTTCGTTCTGCGAACCGCGGATTTGCTCGACGATCTTCAGGCGCTTGGAGAGATCCTTCTGGCGCTGCTTGCTCTTGGTCGCACCCAAGTCTTCGCGAATTTCGGCGCTCAGGCTAGGCAAATCGAGTTGTTGCAGCAGTTCGCGAACGGCCTCGGCGCCCATCATCGCGGTGAACTGCGCCGTGCCGTACTTGTCGACTTCGGCGCGGTATTCGTCTTCGGTGAGAACTTGCTTGTATTCAAGCTCGGTCGAACCGGGATCGGTGACCACGTAATCCTGGAAGTAGATGATCTTCTCGAGGTCCGACGTCTTCATCGCGAGCAAGTTGCCCAGACGCGACGGCATCGCCTTGAAGAACCAGATGTGCACGATCGGCGCAGCGAGATTGATGTGGCCCATGCGCTTGCGGCGCACGCGGCTGTGCGTGACCTTCACGCCACAACGATCGCAGATGATGCCCTTGTATTTCGTGCCCTTGTATTTTCCGCAGCCACACTCGTAGTCCTTCTCAGGACCGAAAATGCGCTCGCAGAAAAGACCATCCCGCTCCGGGCGGTAGGTGCGGTAGTTGATGGTCTCAGGCTTCTTGACCTCGCCGAAGCTCCAGCTTCGGATGTCATTGGGGCTCGCGAGAGTGATCTTGACGGAGCCGTAATCGTTGACGCGGTCGTAAACGCTTTCAGACATCGCAGTGGCCTTCCAAATGGCCCCGCAAAGCGCGGGTGCCGTAGGACGTGATTCGTGTGCAGTTTCGTGTGCTGACTTGACTGACCAAATTCAGTGAGAGCGGAAACGTTGCCGTTGTTCGCTGTGATCGGTGCGCATCGAGCGCATCGTGATGCTGATTCCACGCGCAAGAGTGCGCGTGGAATCAGCAGTGATCACAAGAGAATGTTCGACTCGGTTGTCTGCTTCTCCAATTGGATGTTCATGCCCAGACCCTTGATCTCGTGGCAGAGAACATCGAAGACCACAGGCATTCCTGCCTCGAGTCTGTTGGTGCCCTTGACCATCGAGTCGTAGATCTTGGTGCGTCCCTCGACATCGTCGCTCTTGACGGTGAGGAGTTCTTGCAGCACAAACGCCGCGCCGTAGGCTTCAAGCGCCCACACTTCCATCTCGCCGAAGCGCTGGCCGCCGGTGCGGGCCTTGCCGCCGAGAGGCTGTTGGGTGATGAGGCTGTACGGACCTGTGGAGCGCGCGTGAATCTTGTCGTCGACGAGATGGTGCAACTTCAAGATGTACATGAAGCCGACCGTCGTGCGCTGATGGAACGGCTCGCCCGTGCGGCCGTCGTACAACTGCAACTTGCAGCTCGGAGGCATCTTCGCCAACAACTCGCGCTTGGTGCCAGGGTTCTTGCCCGTTTCGTTGAAGTCCGCCAGTCGCTTGGTGACGTGCTTGTTGGCTTCGTCGATGGCCTTGAAGATTTCACCTTCATTGGCACCGTCGAACACAGGCGTGACCGCTTGGAACCCGAGCACTTGCGCAGCCCATCCGAGGTGAACCTCGAGAATCTGGCCCACGTTCATGCGGCTAGGCACGCCCAGCGGATTGAGCAGCACATCGACGGGAGTTCCGTCTTCCATGTACGGCATGTCTTCTTCGGGAACGATGCGCGCGATGACGCCCTTGTTTCCGTGTCGACCGGCCATCTTGTCGCCGACGGAGAGTTGTCGCTTGGTGGCCAAGTAAACCTTGACCATTTCGAGCACGCCCGAAGCCAGCTCATCGCCGCGCTTCATGTGATCGAGTTTGCGATTCTTCTCCGCGTTGGTTGCCTGCACGCGCGGCCAGAACTGGTTGTAAACAACCTTGGCGCCGTCGCGCGCTTCCGCCGAGCCCTTCATCCACTTCTCGCTGAAGTTCTCGATCTGCTCGAGGATGACTTCAGGGATGTCGCTCGCGCCGACCTTCTGACGAGTCGACGGATCGACCATCTCGCTGCCCAGCAAGCGATTGATTTCGCTCACCATCTTGCGGAAGAGGTCGACGCGCTTGGCATCCATGCTGGCTTCGAAGTCAGCCATGTCCTTCTTGAGTTGCTTCTTCTGCTCATCGCTCAAGTGCATGCGACGGCTGAAGCGCTTGGCTCCGATGACGATGCCCTCGGTACCCGCAGGGACCTCGAGCGAATCGTTCTTCACATCTTCGCCCGCGCGACCGAAGATCGCGTGCAGCAGTTTTTCTTCAGGCGAGAGTTCGCTCTTGGACTTGGGCGAAACCTTGCCCACGAGGATGTCACCAGGGGAGACGCGTGCGCCAACCGCAATGATTCCTTGGTCGTCGAGATTGCGCAGGGCCTTCTCGCTGACGTTGGGAATATCGCGCGTGAACTCTTCGCGGCCGAGCTTGGTCTCGCGGATTTCGACTTCAAAGTTCTCGATGTGAATCGAGGTGAAGACGTCGTCTTTGAGCAAGCGTTGATTGATGACGATGGCGTCTTCGAAGTTGTAGCCGTCAAAGGTATTGAAGGCGACGAGCACGTTCTTACCGATGGCGAGTTCACCCATTTGGGTGCTGGCGCCGTCGGCGAGAATTTGTCCGTCCTTCACCTTCTGACCGAGCTTCACCACGGGGCGCTGATTCTGGCACGTGCGCTCGTTGAGTCCAACGAACTTACGCAACACATACTCATCAGCGTTGTCGATGATGATGCGCTCGCTGTCGACATAGGTCACGGTTCCACCACGAATGGTGGTCACGATCATGCCGGAGAAGTTGCCCACGGCGCGTTCCATACCCGTGGCAATGCACGGTGGATCGATCTTGACCAGCGGCACTGCCTGACGCTGCATGTTCGAACCCATGAGCGCGCGGTTTGCGTCGTCGTGCTCGAGGAACGGAATGAGCGACGCAGAAACGCCGACGATTTGCTTAGGACTGACGTCGACGTACTCGACCTCACTCGCGGGAACTTCCGCCAGATCGCCGTCAATACGCGCGAGCACGGTGCCTTCAAGGGTCTTGCTGTCGCCCTTCAACACATCCGAAGTCGCGAGCACACGCTTGAGTTCTTGATCGGCGCGCAGGAGTTCGATCTCAGTCGAAACCTTGCCGTTCTTGACCTTGCGATACGGCGTCTGAAGGAAGCCGTAGTTGTCGATCTCGGAATAGATTCCCAACGACGCGATCAGACCGATGTTGGCGCCTTCAGGCGTTTCGATCGGACAGATGCGGCCGTAGTGAGAAATGTGAACGTCGCGCACTTCGAAGCCCGCGCGCTTGCGGTTGAGTCCACCAGGCCCAAGCGCCGAGAGTCGACGCTCATGCACCAGCATGGACAGCGGGTTAGTTTGGTCGACGACCTGTGAGAGTTCACTGCGACCAAAGAAGAATTCAATCGCGCTCGAAATCGACTTGGAGTTGACCAAATCCGCGATCTTGGCGAGATCGCCAGGCTCGCGGGTGGACATGCGCTCCTGCACCGTGCGACGGAGCTTGAGGAAGCCCTTGCGCATTTCTTCGGTGGCCAGTTCATCGAGGGTGCGCAGACGACGATTACCCAAGTGGTCGATGTCATCGACATGCGCCTTGTTGCGCTTGGCGCGCAAGTCGAGCATGTAACGGATGACCGCAAGGAAGTCCTGCGCACGGATGTGCTGCACAGATTCCGAAGGCGGTTGACCAAGCTTGCCATCGACACAGTATTCCTTGTCGTGTTCAAACTTACGGTTGATCCGGAAACGACCGACGCGCCCGAGGCGGTAGCGGTTGTCGTCGAAGAACTTCTCTTGGAAGAGCGCCTTTGCCTTGTCGATCTGCGGCGGATTGCCCGGACGAAGTCGTCCGTAGATCTTGAGCAGCGCCGCTTCATGCTCGGTCACGCCCGCGAGGAAGTCGAGCTTCTCTTCGGCGAGTGTGTTGAGGATGAGCGGATCGCTCGCGTCGGTGATGACGCGAATGGTTTGCAGGTTCGACGCTTGAATCGTCGCAACCATGTCGCCGATGGGCGCGCCGACGCGGCAGAGCTCTTCGCCCGAATCCGAGTCAATCACCAATTCAGCGGCGTAGTGCTCAGGCTTGAGCTTCGCGACCTTGATTTCTTCGACTTCATAGAACAGTTCGAGCAGACGATCGGTCGACGAATACTT
Organism: Planctomycetota bacterium; assembly: GCA_003671025.1. Classification (GTDB taxonomy): domain Bacteria; phylum Planctomycetota; class Phycisphaerae; order Phycisphaerales; family SM1A02; genus QWPT01. The sequence goes on along the minus strand of QWPW01000014.1, from coordinate 45,143 downwards.
CTCGTCGAGCGCGCGCAAGAACGTGGTCGCCGCGAGCTTCGTCGACTGGTCGATTCGCATCGCCATGACGTCCTTCTTAGTGACTTCGAGTTCGATCCACGAACCGCGCTCCGGGATGATGCGCGCTTGATGCAGCGGGCGATCGCCAACGGAACTCACGATCGAGAAGTCGACGCCAGGCGAACGGTGGAGCTGGCTGACGATGCAGCGCTCCGAACCATTCACGATGAACTCGCCGCCGCCCATCATGATCGGAATCTCGCCGAGGTAGATTTCCTCGTCAGCGATTTCGCTCGTGCCTTCGCGAATCAGTCGAACGCCGACGCGAAATGGCCGACCATAGGTCAGGCGCAGTTCGCGGCACTCGTCCGCGGTATAGCGGGGCTCGTCGAGTTTGTAGTGGAGATACTCAAGCCGCATGGAGCCGTCGTAGCTCTCGATGGGAAAGACTTCCCGCAAGAGCTGCTCAAGCCCGCTGGTGGTGGCCCGTTCAAGGTGATTCTTCTCGAGCTGCAGGAAGCGCTTGTACGCATCCGCCTGCACGCGAGTAAGGACCGGAACGGGGAGGGCATCACCGCGCTTCGAGAAATCCCGAATCGTTTTGGACGACATCTACGAGTCCCCTAAATAAAAGAAGCACCAGACCGAACGATTTCGGTTTGGTGGGTGGTTTTCAGAGTGTGATCAAGGTATTGGTTCAGCAATAGTCCGCCGAGCCTGTGTCGAAGATCACGAGTGTTAGCACGATCTCAGGGTTCAACATCTATCAATGCTCTTAGAAGTCACTGAGTGCGAGTCTTCGTTTTACGCCATTATGAAGTGGCGGGAAACGAACACTCGCGCGCGGGCGGTCACAGGCCTGAGTCTCGTGACGGCGCGCGTTTTCTAGCTGATTGTGGAGCGGGGGAGACGAGCGCTTGAGCTGATGCGTCTTCATAAGAAGACGCGTCATGCGCTCAAGCGCCCGCCATCCGCACCACAGTCACTTCACATTCACTTCAAATACGAATTACTCGGAAACGGCTTCGGCGCCGGCGGCCTTGAGGGCCTCGACGAGCTTGTTCGCCTCGTCCTTGCCAAGGTTCTCCTTGACAGTCTTTGGCGCGGAGTCGACGAGAGCCTTGGCCTCGGCGAGTCCCAAGCCCGTTGCTTCGCGCACGGCCTTGATGACGTTGATCTTGCTCGCGCCCACAGCCTTGAGGACGACGTTGAATTCGGTCTTCTCGACGACAGCAGGAGCTGCTGCGCCAGCGGACATCATCACGGCGCCTGCCGCTGGTTCGATGCCGTAGGTGACCTTCATGTACTCGGTGAGCTCGACTGCATCCTTGATCGTAAGGTTTGCGATCGAATCTCCGAGGGTGCTGATTTTGGCTTCAAATGTTTTCGTGTCAGACATTGCTAATACTCCGTGGCTTACGCCACTGTCGTGCCACCGATAGGAGCCGCAACGCGCGGCATTTCATCCCGAACGGGACCAGTCGGTGGCGGACTGGATGCGGGTGGATACTTAATTTGTGCTGGCGAGCAGTCGTTGAAAGTACGAGCTTGCTTTGAGATCTTGTCACGCGCTTTCGAGAAGCGCGCGCATGATTCAGAGGCAAACCGAACGCGCGTTTAGACGCGTGCGATGGACTCGCCCTTTTCGAGGCGCTCCTGGATTTCCTTGACCACGCCCATGATGTTGCGTGCTGGGGAAAGCAGAAGAGTGACGATCTTGGACTGAGCTTCCGCGCGAGTAGGCATGGCGCTGAGGCGCTTGACACCATCTTCGCCGTCGAAATACTCGCTGTCGAAGATCGCGCCCTTGAGCACGATCTTCTTGTCGTCCGTCGCGGCCTTCACGACTTCACGGGCAATGATGATGGCGCTCTCAGGACCAAACAGCATTGCTGATGGACCAACGAGTGCCTTCTCGATCGAGCCCAGTGGGCCGCCCTTGAAACTGCGACGAGCCAACGCGTTCTTGACCACGGCAACTTGAATGCCCTTCGCGCGCATCGAGCCGCGCATGGTGGTGGTCGCTTGGGCATTGAGCCCACGAATTTCGACCACAACGGCTCCGGTCACGCCTTTGAAGCGGCGACCGTACTCCGAAGCAATCATGTCTTTGACTGGCTTGCTCATGATGGAATCCTTAGCGCACAACGTGCGCACTTGCGCGTCCGCTCCTCAAGAAGAGGACGCGTTCAAAGTCGAGTTAGACGGTGACCAGCACGCTCGGGCTCATGCATGCAGAGACGACGCACTTCTTGATGTAGAGACCCTTGGCGGCTGCGGGCTTCACGCGAATGATGTTCGCGATGAACGCCTCGAGGTTTTCCACGAGCTTGCTGTCCGCGAAGGAAAGCTTGCCCACGATGCCGTGAATGTTGCCGCCATCGTCGTTGCGATACTCCTGCTTACCGTTGGAGTATTCGCGCACGGCGTTGACGACATCTGCCGCAACGGTGCCAGCCTTAGGCGAAGGCATGAGACCCTTCGGACCCAAGACCTTTCCGAGTTTGGAAACGACGCGCATCATGTCAGGGCTCGCGACAGCAACGTCGAAGTCCATCCAACCGCCTTCGATCTTGGCCACCAAGTCTTCCGCACCAGCGTCGACCGCACCAGCAGCCTTTGCTGCCGCAGTCTTATCTGAGTTGCAGAAGCAGACGACGCGCGCAGTCTTGCCGGTGCCGTGAGGCAAACCGATCGAACCACGGATGATCTGGTCGGCCTGCTTGGGATCAATGCCCAAGTGAAGAACAACGTTGACAGTCTGATCAAACTTAGGACCCTTGAACGCGCGCAGCGCCGTGATGGCGGCCGCGGGGCTCACAGAGTCCTTGCTGATTCCGGCGAGGTTCGCCTTACGGCGCTTAGAAATCGTGGTCATGATTTAGCCCTCCACCTTTGCGCCCATCGAGCGCGCAGTGCCAGCGACGATGCGCATGGCGGCGTCGATGTTGGTGGTGTTGAGGTCTTTGAACTTCTCGATCGCGATGGCCTTGACTTGCGCGCTGGTGAGCGTGCCGATCTTGTCCGTGTTCGGTCGCGCAGAACCCTTCTCCACCTTGCACGCCGCAGCGATCAAGACAGAAGTGGGCGAGGACTTCACTTCGAAATCGAAGGAACGATCGGAGTAGACCGTGATGATGCAACCGACGACGCGGCCGTTGAGCGCGCGCGTTGCATCATTGAATTTCGTGATGAATTGGCCGGGATTGACGCCGTTAGCGCCGAGCACGGGGCCGATTGGTGGAGCAGGCGTAGCCTTGCCACCGGGCGCCATGATCTTGAACTGCTTGGTGATTTTCTTTGCAGCCATAGTCTGTTGACCTCCCACCAGACCTCAGTAATCGGCGCACACGCGTCGTCGATTTCTGTGCTCCCCACTTCGCAGTGGGTCTCTGGTAGTTCGAGCGGTTTGAAATGTCGAGTCGAGTAATCTAGCGAACACCCCACGAACCCGCAAGGGTGTGCGAGGCTTGCATTCCCCGAATTTTTCGATGGTTGCGAAGATCAAACGACACCGAGCGGTTGCGCAATCGGTGACCGTGAGAGTCCCGTTGCGCGCTCATCGATGTTCGATTCGTTCGAGTGAGTTCACCCCCGGCGTCGACGCTCAACTCATTGAAGCGGGGTCGCCCGCATGAACATCACCCACTGAGGCGGTGCCCAAAAACCTCGTATTTGCCCGTTATTGCCCCCAATTGGCCAGGACGCGCGCAAGATCGGAAGCGTCAACTGCGCCGTTGGCGTCGAAGTCCGCAGGGGTTCCCGCAGCAACCGAGCCCCATGCGCCGAGGACAATCGCGAGGTCGGCGGCACCGATATCACCGTCGCCGTTGAGGTCGAGTTGCATGACGCGCCCGCCATGGACGAACGCGGACGCGGGGATCACACTCGAGCTCTGTCCCGGCGCGCGCCAACGTGCGATCTCACCCGCGCCTCCGCCGTTCTCGAAGAACTCGAGGCGATAGCGATGCAAGCCAGCCTCAAGTGCAATCAGCCCTGCGCGATTGACCATTCCGTGCAGTCCATCATTGCTCACCACCAGCACATCATCGATGAGCACGCGCGATCCATCGTCGCTCTCTGACGCAAATTCCCAGTCGCCCGAAGTCGGCACATCGATGAATCCGGTGAACACCGCGCCGACGGTGTCCGACCGCCCGCTGCTGGAGAACGTTCCGTTGGTCGAAGCGATGTCGATGTTCGCGAGCACCGTGTTGCCATAGGGCGGAAAAGCCGCGTAATCAGGCAATTGCGAGATGCCATCGGCCAACGCGTACCACGACGTTGCAACGCCCTGCGAGGCACCATCAACGAAGAGCTGCTGATGTACTTGGCGCACCGTGATGTTCACTGCCGCGGACGAGAGTGTGCCGCCTGCATCACGGATGGAGTAGACAAAACGATCATTGCCACTGAAGCCAGGAGCAGAGGTGTAGCGCAGCGTCACTGGCACACCAGGAGCGGTGTCCACGAGCGTGATAGTTCCTCCATTTGAACCGGTTTGATTGAATGAATTGAGCGTGACGGTCGTGCAATTCACGAAGGCGTCGTTCAGCATTGGCTGCACATCAACGGCGACGCCAGTGATGGTGCTGGCCGCGTCCGCGACAGCGCGCACGCCCGCATCATTGCAACTCACGTTTGCGAGATGATCGTTCATCGACGCGAGCGAATAGGGGTGAAAGCGCAGGGAAACGTTGGCCATCCCACCCTCACAGCCGTGGCAGTAGGACATGATCGTGCCCTCCCACGCCAAAGTGCAATCGCCGTTGCCGCATCCGTCGGCCGCAGGGGTTTGGCTGTGCGTGTGCGGCGCGCCGAAGTTGTGGCCGATCTCATGCGTCACCACCATCGGTTCCCAATTGCCGTTGTCGTGATCGATGAGCGGATAGGGAAACCCGTAGCCAATCCCCGAAGAAAGCCCGTATCCATAGTTCTGATTGGAGCACACCACTGAGAGCCACGCGACGCCGCCGCCGAGTCCGCGTCCTGCGAGAAAGTGTCCAAGGTCGCGCGAGAGCGAGGGCATGTTCGCGTTCCAGTACGCCTGATACTCGTACAGCTGATTGACCATCTCGGATTGAGTCCACGGATCTTCGCCCGTCCACAAGCGCAAGTACGACACAGGGAGTTTCGCGTTGAGATCGCGGTCATAGATCTGACTCGCGGCGCCCATGAGCAAGAGCGCGTATTGCGAGGCGCGGATCTCGTCGCCCGCGTTCGCGGCCATGGTGAATTCGGTGTCCGTGTCTACCGCGATGCGAAACTCGCGGCAGCCTGCGCCGCCTGCGACGCCGCCTTCACCAGTGTCATTTTTGCCTGAATCTGCGGCGTTTTCCGCGAGTTGATCGGCCGCGCACGAAAGGCCCGCGAGCGACTGTGGCGCAAGTGCCGACTCATGAGCGATCATCGCGGGAAGACCAGCGGCGCGCGCGCGCACTGGTCCACTCGAGAGCCACCACGATTCATTACCGATCTCAATCACGCCCGCGACGAGGCTCTGGGCGCCTTCACTTCCAAATCCGAGATACACACGGCTCGCTTCAATTCCAGCGACGCGACCTTCATAGGCGAGCGGAAGCGTCGCGGCAACTGCGTTGGTGAGCGTGGCGCCTTCGACGATGCGCGAGTGTTCGAGCGTGAAGTCATCTGTGACCAGCGTTGCGCGCACCACATTGATGTGGACACATCCGCGCGTGGGTAAGTCAATCACCAAGCTCGCGGAGTCAACACCGCTGCGCAGTGATGCAAACTCGTTCGCTTCGATGGGGCGATACGCGTTGGTGCGCAGTGGTCGACTTGGCAACGGCGCGGCAGTGATTCGTGCACGCTCACTGAGCGCTCTCGGTGGATGAACCGATGGAAGCGGCGAAGAAGTAAGCGCGGGAAGAAGAGCGAGGAGGGTGGTGATCAACATAGAAATTCCGTTCACGTTGAATGTGGCACAGGATCGCCCTCAAGGGCGAGTAAACCTTGGAATTGCAACTGAATCGAAAACAAAATCAGGCGCGCGAACGTCCATCATCTGCGAGCGCCAGCATCACCATTGCTCCAATGCCCAATGGAATCGCGGCGTCGTTGAAATCAAACGTCGGTTGGTGCAAGTGCGCACTCTTCCACTGACCATCTTCGACTCCCAGTAGATAGAAGCACGCGGGGATCTGTTGCGCGTAGTACGCAAAATCCTCGCCGCCCATCACTGGTGACTCCATGTGTTCGAACTTGTGCGTGGGCAACGCTTCACGCACGATGCGTTCAAACTCAACCGTGCTCGCGTCGTCATTGCGCGTGACGGGATAGCCATTGAAATAGCGGGTTTGCGCTTCGCAGCGATACGCTTGCGCGCAATCGCGCGCGACCTCTTGCAGACGCATCTCGAGATGTTTCCGCACCGAATCACTCAGCGCGCGCACGGTGCCTTGCAACACCACGCTCGATGGAATCTGGTTTGTGGCAGTGCCGCCATGAATCGTGGTGGTGCTCACGACGCCCGCATCAACTGGATCAATCTCGCGCGCGATCAGTGATTGCAACGCGAGCACAATCGCACTCGCGGCGACAATCGGATCGCGACCGTGATGCGGCCACGCGGCATGCGCGGCGCGACCGAGCACAGTGATCTCAAAGCGATCACTCGACGCAAACAGCGCACCCTTGCGTGTGGCGAGCGAACCGAGCGCGAGTCCAGGGAAATTGTGCAGTCCGTAGATGCGGCGCACGGCGGGACCGTGCTCATGCGCGCGTAACGCGCCGTCCGCGACCATGCGCTCACCGCCTGCGCCGCCTTCTTCCGCAGGCTGAAACAGAAAGCGCACTGGATGAGGCAACGCGCATTCATCGCTCAGGCGCTTGAGCACGCGCGCGGCGCCGAGCAAGATCGCGGTGTGTCCATCGTGGCCGCACGCATGCATTCGTCCGCTGGTGCGCGATTTCCACGCGCATGTGTTCTCTTCCTCGATCGGTAGTCCATCGATGTCGGCGCGCAGGCCAACCGCAGTCGCCGCATTTCCTGGGCAAAACGCAATGGTTCCTGTGCCGCCAGCGAGTCCTACGGCGTGCGTGATGCCTGACTGCGTGAGTTCGTCGCGCACACGCGCGGCGGTCTTGAATTCTTCGTAACAAATCTCGGGGTAGCCGTGCAACTCGCGACGAAGCGCGACGGCGCGTGGCGTCTCTTCCGCGACAAGTGTGCGGACTCGAGCAGCAAGAACCGATGAAGGATTCGCAGGCATGAAGCGATGGTAACCAACCTCCGCAGGCGCAAGCGATGAAGGCTAACTCCGCAAGCGCGCGAGTCCAAATGATTCGCGCGCTTCGTTGATGCGCGCAAACGCATGTCGCTCATGACGCACCAAGCGCGTCAACTGACTCATGGTGACGCCGAGAATTCCCGCGGAACCCGCCACGTCGTAGCGGCGCGCGATGATGACGTCGAGCGCCTCAGCCAACAACGCGGGATAGTCATCGTGCTCGGCATTCACCGGAAGTTTTTCGCCTTGACGACGTGTCTTCCATAGTTCACTCGGCACGTGACTGTCGCGTCCAGTGATGGTGCGCACTTTGCATGCAAGTTTCAGACGCAAGCGAAAGATCGCCAACTTACGGTTGTGAACTTGATTGCGTCGCTCGGTCGCCTGCGTGTCGATCTCGGTCGCGATGTGCTTGATGAAGATCGCGGTGTCGGCCTTGTTGCGATGTTGACCGCCAGGACCAGAGACGCGGCCCGCAGTGATTTCGCACTGCAGGAGAAAGTCGCGCTCGAGCAGCATCGAGGGATGCGGACCTTTGATGGTGATGGCGCGCTCGTCGATGTAAGGCGGGTAGTAGGCCATGTTGGCTTCGTGATTGGATGCGAGACGCGAACGCAGTCGTGAGTGGCACAGCATCAACAAGCGCGAAAGCACTCAAGCGACGGTGTCGCGCACGACACTCTCTACCATGACGCGCGATGTCTTGCATCTTGGCACTCGAGAGTTCGTGCGATGAAACCGCGGCCGCGGTGGTCGACGCATCGTTGCGCGTGCGCTGCGACATCGTGGCCTCGCAGCATGATTTGCACGCCGAGTATGGCGGAGTCGTTCCCGAAATCGCCAGCCGCGCGCACCTTGAGCGCTTCCTGCCCGTGATTCGTGCGGCGCTGAGTGAATCGGGTTTAAGCCTTAACGATGTGAGCGCCGTCGCAGTTGGGATTCGTCCGGGCCTCATCGGAAGTTTGCTGGTGGGAACGAGTGCCGCGAAAGCGTTAGCGTGGTCGCTCGACGTTCCCTTTTACGGCGTCGACCATGTCGCCGCGCATCTCTTCGCGGGATTGCTGCGCGAATCATCCGCACCAGAACTTTCTGTGGCGGATTTGTCTGCAGCAGACTTCCCCGCGCTTGGACTTGTTGTTTCGGGCGGACACACGAGTCTGTTCAGCATGAGTAGTGCGAGTGAATGTTTGCTCATCGGTCGCACCATTGATGACGCGGTTGGTGAAGCTCTCGACAAGGCCGCCGCAATGCTTGGACTACCGCATCCTGGTGGACCTAATCTTGAGCGCTGCGCATTGCACGGAGACGCGAGCGTGTTGCGCTTTACTACACCGGTACTGCCAAATTCGCTTGATTTCTCGCTGTCAGGGCTCAAAACCAAGCTGCTCTACGCGGTGCGCGGAGTGCCCCAAGGCCGAGGCAGCAATTCCACGTTTGCACACAGCAGTCATGATTTGACGGCGACGCGCAGAGCGGATCTCGCCGCGAGTTTTCAGCACGCCGCGGTGAAGCAAGTGATGCACCGCCTCACCCATGCCGCGAGTCTCACCCATCCGCGCACATTGTTTGTTGGAGGCGGAGTGTTGGCCAACCAAGTGTTGCGCCGCGAACTCACCGCGTGGAGTTTGGAACATGCAGTGCGGCTCATTGTTCCCGCGCCGCGTCACTGCGTGGACAACGCGGCGATGATCGCGGGCTACGCGCAGTTGCGTCGACAGACCGATGAAGTCGGCGATGATCTCTCGATGCCCGCGGAACCAGTCTCGACGTTTGCGCGAGGAACGACGAGCAAGCGTACAGTGAAGCCATGATGTGCCGCCGGTTTGATCTCACCACGAGTTGCGCCCGATGAATACCGACATGCGCGAAGGCGTCGCCGTGCAAGCGGAGTTGGCTGTGCTCGTGGGTGTGCGCATGCGGCGCTCGCTCATGGATCAACTTGATCCACTGGGTGAGTTACGCGCGCTGGCGGAAACTGCAGGTGCGCGTGTCGTCGGCGAATTGCTGCAAAATCGCGAGGCCCCACGCGGTCGCACGTTTCTGGGCAAAGGCAAAGTTGAAGAGTTGAACGCGATGGCCAAAGAGTTGGGTGCGCGCGTGGTGATCTTTGACAACGAGCTCTCGCCCTCGCAGATCAAGCAACTCGAAAAAATTCTCGAACTCAAAGTCATCGATCGCAGCGAGTTGATTCTCGACATCTTTGCCAATCGCGCCACCACCCGCGAGGCGCAATTGCAAGTGGAGATCGCACAGCTGCAGTACACCGCGCCGCGCTTGCGCTCGCTGTGGAGTCACTTGGGTCAAGTCACTGGCGGCTCGCCGGTTGGCGTGGGTACGCGCGGCCCTGGTGAACAACAAATCGAAATCGATCGTCGCTTGGTCTCGCGCCGATTGGTGGCACTGCGCCGTGAACTCGAAGAAGTGCAAGCACGCAAGAAGCGCGAAGTCGCGGAGCGTTGTGCCGACCACGTCACCGTCGGCATCGTGGGCTACACCAACGCGGGCAAGAGCACACTGTTCAACGGATTGACCCGCGGTGGCGCGTACACCGCGGACAAACTGTTCGCGACCCTGGCCACGCGCGTCGAGCGTTGGAACGTCGGCGGCGCCAACGCCGTGCTGCTCTCGGACACCGTTGGATTCATTCGTGATCTTCCGCATCACCTCGTGGCGAGTTTTCGCGCGACGTTGGAAGATGCGATTCATGCGCACGCGCTCTTGATCGTGCTCGACGCGAGTGACCGTGAAGCGCCGATGCAGTTGGAAACCGTGCGCAAAGTGCTCGATGAAGTCGGTGCCAACACGCAACCGCGCTTCTTGTTGCTCAACAAGTCCGATCGCATTCCCTCGTTACCGTTCGATCAGCGCTCGGCGCTGCGCACTTTTGACGAGTGGCAGGAGAAGGAGCCCGGCGCGATCGCAGTCAGCGCTTTGCGCGGCGATGGTTTCGAAGAACTGCGCGCAGCGATCCTCGCGTTGTGCTCGGGTGGCACACGACGGCGCACCCTGCGCGTTCCTCTGTTTGGCTCGCGCTTGATCGACATCATCGAGAAGCGTTGCACTGTGCTCGAGCGGCGCTATGTCGATTCAGATGTCGAGCTCGATTGCGAAATCGGCGACAAGCAAATCGAAGCGCTGCTGCCGTTGGGCGAACCATTTCTTGTCGATGGCAAAGATCCCGCACCTCCGCGCGCGGCATGGGGCGGTGGCAAGCGTCGCTCGCCGCATCACGTTGAAGTTGTTGAGTCGGCGTCGAATGACGCTGATGAGTGACGATGATGATTCACGTGTGACAACTCACGCAAAGATCGAGCGCGCCAGTTCAACCGCACGGGTGGGAGCGTTGCGCATCGCGCTGGTTTCCCGCAGAAACAACAGTGGTCCCGCACCAGGGACCAAGGGCCAGTACACCGCCATACGCGATTGATTGCGCATCGATCCCGCCCAGAAGCCGTCGCCTCCTCGGCCGTAGGCGATGAGCTCGCCGGCGCGCGGACGCTTGTCCCATCGCTCGATGTTGGAGCCCAAGAGCGCCGTCGCGAAGGGCTCGATTCCTCCCGAGGAACCGCACACGACAAACAAGTTTTCGCTGCGGGGCATGAACTGCGAGAACGCTTTGCGCAGCGTCGATTGAAAGCGGGGGACGTGATCGTCAAACGATGCCGAAAGATCAGCGACGAGTTCAACGCGGGTGGATGTTGAAGGAGCGACCACACGCAGACGCGCGGCAGTGCTTACATCCGCGCCGGCAAACACGATCTCTTCGCCGACCGATGCAGCTTTTAGAAACGCGAGCGATTCATGGATCGCTTCCTGCGTTTCGCGTGGACGCAGTTGCTGCGACAGCGCGAGTGCAACCACCAATCCGCGCGGCACAGTTTCGAGCACGCGCCATGGGACAGGAATCTGAACCTCGGCATCGCGCAACGTTGGAAGCGGCGCGCGCTTCACGTGAACATTGAGCGTTGCACCATCTCTGCGCGCTCGAAAATCGACATGCTTTCCCGTCGGCGTTTCCACTTCATGCTCGATCGAACAACCCGCTTCGAGAAGACGCGCTGCGATGAGAATCTCCGCGCACACCGAACGAACTCGATCGTGTCGCGGCGCGGGCGTGTTCAAGGATTCATCATGTGCCAGTGATTGACTGATCGCGTCGAGTTCGCGGCGAAAGCGTCGCAACAAGCGTGCATCCGCGAGTTGCGCCCACTCGACTTCGCGTGCGGCAAATGCTCGCGCGAGTCGAGCGATCAAAGGCTTGAGTGGATGGGCCTTGAGTGAGGTGCGTTGCGTCAATTGCCGTGCCATATGCGGGGTTTATCGGCAATCGCAGCGCATCGCGCAAGGCGACTTCCAAGGCTGGCTTACCGATTATGCAGCCTGTGTGTGCACAGTTTCTTCGAGAGTGTCGTAGCTGGCACAGGATAGGGATGGCCGCGAGCCGAAGTTCAAACACCCTACAAGTGAGGCGCAATTGGTTGCTACGAACGCTGTGTAGGTCTAAGGAGTTGTGTCATGCGAATTGGAGAAATGCTCGTTCGAATGGGTGTGCTCACTCGAACTCAAGTCGATGCCGTTCTTACTGAGCAAGAGTCGTCGAGCGAACCATTTGGTGCGATCGCTGAGCGCCTGTTCAGCGTGTCCAACGAACAAATCGAACATGCATGGATCGAGCAGACCCAAGAGCGTGCCACGCTCTTTGACGCCGATCGCGGCGTCGACGAAGACGTGCGCGACCTCGTGATTCGCCGACAAGCGTGGCAATTCGGAATCGTTCCACTGCGCCTCGATGATGGTCACTTGGTTGCAGCGACGAGTCGCAAGCAACTTCCACGCGCGGTGCGCTTTGCCACACGCGTCCTTGGTATGCCGGCGCAATTTGAAGTTGCCGACGATCACACGCTTGAGCAATTGCTCGCGCATCAGTACCCCGTCCGCGGAATGGACAAAGGAATGCTCGAGGGAATCGCTGGGCTGTTTGGTCGCAAGGCTGCGTGACGAGCCACGCGCCAAACGCTTGACAGCGTCAGTGATTCGGATACGCTCCGCGACCCGTCATTGACGGCGGCGCCAATTTAGCTCAGTTGGTAGAGCATCGCATTGAAAATGCGAGTGTCCCCGGTTCAAGTCCGGGAATTGGCATACGAAACAAGCCCGCGGCATACGCTGCGGGCTTGTTTCGTTTTGAGCCTCTATCAGCGAGTTTTGGGCCAGTTTTGGGCCAAATTTTGGCGATGTTCCCCAACCCCGCGCTGCGACTCACGCAAGGCAATGACCAACCAAACGCAACGGGATCGGTCGACCCAACTGTTCGCGTCTGATCTCAAGATGTCCAGCCAATCGCTCTGCCTCGATTGCGCCGAGAAGTTGTTCGACAATCCACAGCCGAATCGGACGCGAACCGTCGTATGCCGCGAGTGTGATCGCCAACGCCGGAGCGCTGGTGTGCACCGCATCTGCGCGTGATGCTTTCGTGTTCTGTGCGCGAAGCGGTTGTCGCGTCGTGCGCTCGAGTTGCATCCAGAAGCGTCGCGTCCATGTCAATGCCAATGCTTCGGGCAAACGGGAAAACGCAGCGCGTGTCATCGCGGGCTCGGCGAAGACCCACAGTTCATTCCATGCATTCGCGCGTCCAAGGCAACAGGCCGCGGCGACGGTGACATCACCAACACAAGGGACTGGCTTGAGCATGAGTCCGAGATCGATCTTCGGTTGCGAGAGCGAGCGAACATGGCTCACGATGTCCTCGCTCGAGACGCGGTACCGAGAAGCCAACGCATTGGCGTCTCGAAAAAACGCGCGCAGCAAACGAGATTGGTAGACATCCCAATCGCATGTGAGCTCGTCGCATCGCTGCTCTTTGTTCTTGAGCGACGCACTCTTGATGGTCTCTCGCGGTGCGAGTTCGCTCTTGACTAGCGTCTCTGGCTTCGCATCATTGCGCCCGGCATTGCGCCCGGCACTGCGCGCGGAAGACGTTCTATCAACGCGAGCATCAGAAGGTGCCTCGGCGCGAACTCGCTCGGTTTTGCTGGTTTTGCCGCTGTTTTGTGGGATGTCAGCGTCGCTGGAACCTATGCGCACGGGAAGAATCTCACGCGCGTCCAACTGCGCAGCGCGAGTCTCATTCCACGTCTCGTTGATGTTGTTGTCGGTGATGATGTCGCCGCGAACTCCGTCGCAGCACACGTCGTCGGACAGTTGAAGAGGTCCATGTCGATTGTCATTCATCAAATGGTTCCCTGTTGTTGGATTCCACCAACGTGCGCGCAATGTAGCGCGCGACGCATGATGCACAGAGCAGGTGATGTGAAAACAAAAATTTGTCGCGTGAAGTAAAGCGTCGTTCGCTTCGACACTCGCGCAGAAAAAGTTACGCGTGACTCACGTTGAAAAACTTTCGTGTGCGTTGATGTCGTCGTTTCTCAGACGCGCACGATGTTGGTGCTTCCGAGAAGCGCATGTTGCGTGTTCGCCAGTGCTGGGAATTGCGCGCGCCATGCAACGAGTTCTTCGCGAGCGAAGCGCGCGCTCGCGTTGCGTTGTTCGCACAGCACTTCATCAATGCGCTCGCCTTGATGAGTGATAATGGTCGAACCGCCCGAATACGATTGCGTTGGATCGGACCCAGTTCGGTTCGCGGCAACGACATACGCTTGATTCTCGATCGCGCGCGCGATCAAGAGCGCGCGCCAATGTTCGTGACGCACCGAGGGCCACGACGAGCTCACCGCGAAGACTTCAGCGCCCGCAAGTGCTGCCAAGCGCCACAGTTCAGGGAAGCGCAGGTCGTAACAAATCAGCGGGCAAACAAGGGCTTTTCCAGTGTCGATGAGAAACAGTTGCTCGCCCGCAACGAAGCTCTCGCGCTCCGAAGGGAAGAGGAAATACTTGCGATAGATCGCGCGAATAGATCCATCGGGAGCGGCGACCGCGGCGCTGTTGGCCACGTTGGTGCGACTAATCTGCTCGCCCAATCCCGCTTGAATCCACACACCATGGCGCGCGGCTAACGCGCTCAGCCACGCAAGCGATTGCGTCGGTAACTGCAACGACTCCGCGTCGCTGGTCCATCCCGTTTCGCACATTTCTGGGAGCACTACGTAATCACCCGTCGTGCAATCGAGTGTGTTCATGGCAGCTTCGATGTGCAATCGATTCGCAGTGAAATCGCGCCACACAGGATCTGTTTGCAGTGCGTGCAGTTGCATGGAGGCAAGGTACCGCCGCGCGCGAATCATCAGTCGTGAGATGGCGCGTCGCGCGCGTTGACCTTCCGCGTAGGCTGCGGTATTCTCTCTTGAACACGGAGGCCATAGCTCAGTTGGTAGAGCGCCGGATTGTGATTTCGGCTGTCGCGGGTTCGAGCCCCGTTGGTCTCCCCTCAAACAAACTTCTCTGCGCAGTGCGCGGAGAAGTTTGTTTTTTCTTGGGTTTCTTTATCTGTTCGTCGTGTGCCACCGCTTGAACGATCACGGCCTAATAGGCGATGGTTGGTCGCGCCAGCCACGACGCTGCTTTCACGATCGCGGATGCGACCGTGTGCTAGTATTGGCCCTTTCCGCATCACCGCGCGCACGACGACTCCCTAAAGGTTCGCCGTTCGATGAGGCTTGATGCGCATGGACAGTCCGCACGAACTCCTCAAGAAACACCCAAGCACATGGCACTCACCACCCTCCCGGTCGAATTCGGTTCCGCAAAGATTCTCGCCAACCTCTCCACGGCGGTGCTCGTCGAGATGGCACTCGCGCGCGGCGAAGGACAACTCGCCGCCAACGGCGCGCTGCAGTGCGATACCGGTGAGCGCACTGGCCGCAGTCCTGACGACAAGTTCCTCGAGGACAGCCCGGCCATCCACAACAACATCAACTGGGGCAAGGTCAATCAGCCCGTTTCGCCTGAGCATTTCGAAAAGTTGAAGGCCGCGGCGTTGGCGCATCTCGCGACCAAGGCGGAGATCTTCCGCTTCGATGGCTACGCGGGTGCCGATCCAAACTATCGCCTCAAGGTACGCGTGTTTACCGAGAAGGCGTGGCACTCGCTCTTCGCCAAGACGTTGTTCATCAACGTGCCTCTCGCAGAAAAGGCTTCATTCGCGGCGGATTGGACCATCATCAACGCCTGCGGAATGAAGGTCACCAATCCCGCTGAGTTTGGCATCAAGACGCACATTGGCATCGTGCAGAGCCTCGAGAAGAAGACGGTCATCATCGTGGGCACCGAGTACGCGGGCGAGATGAAGAAGTCCATCTTCTTCGCGATGAACTACGACTTGCCCGACATGAAGGTGTTCCCGATGCACTGCTCGTGCAACGTGGACCGCAAAGACGCGTCGAGCGTTGCGCTCTTCTTCGGACTTTCGGGAACGGGCAAGACCACGCTCTCCGCCGATCCACATCGCGATCTCGTCGGTGACGATGAGCACGGTTGGTCGGACGCGGGTGTCTTCAACATTGAAGGTGGCTGCTACGCCAAGTGCATCAAGCTTTCGCAAGAAGGCGAGCCTGCAATTTGGGACGCGATTCGGTTCGGCTCGGTGCTTGAGAACGTGGTCGTGGATCCGATCACGCGCGTGCCCGACTACGACAGCGCGCAAAAGGCTGAAAACACGCGCGTGACCTATCCCGTGTCGTACATCGCCAACTCGAAGATTCCTTCGGTCGCGCTTCATCCCAAGAACGTCGTCTTCCTTTCGGCCGACGCGTTTGGCGTGTTGCCTCCGGTCTCGAAGCTCACGCCTGAACAGGCGATGTATTACTTCCTCAACGGTTACACCTCGAAACTTGCGGGAACCGAAGCGGGCGTCAAAGAGCCGCAGCCGAATTTCTCGCCATGCTTTGGCGGGCCGTTCCTTCCGCGCGCGCCGATGGTCTATGCCGAAATGTTGGCCGAACGCATCAAGAAGTACGGCGCGAATGTATGGCTGCTCAACACCGGTTGGACTGGTGGACCTTACGGCGTTGGCCATCGTTTCAAACTCGCGTACACGCGCGCGTTCGTCACTGGCATTCTCGATGGTTCGCTCGCGAAGGCGACGTTCGTTGAGCATCCGATCTTTGGCTTGCAAATGCCAACCGCCGTTGCAGGCGTTCCCAGCGAAGTGCTCAATCCGCGCGATACCTGGAGCGACAAAGCAGCCTACGACGCGAAGGCCACCGACTTGGCCAAGCGTTTCCGCGAGAACGACACCAAGTTCAAGGTGAGTGATGTCGTGCGTGCGGCGGGACCGCGCGTTGCTGTGCTTGTTTGACTGGACGTGGTGTGCGGATAGCAAACAGAAGGAATGCGACGAATGGCGATTTACTACTTTCAACTCGATGCACACGGCACTCCAGGGTTGCTCGGCGAAGTGTTGCGCGAGTTTGGGCAACAGGTTCGTCAGATCACGGCGTCGGTCGGTGACAACATGCCGCACGATCTTGACGAGGTGCACGGCATCATCGTTTCGGGTGGTGGCGCGTCTGTGACCGCGACCAGTGGCGCGGTCGAAGGGTTCGTGCGCGCGGCACATGTCGCGCAGATCCCTGTGCTCGCCATCGGCGCGGGCGCTCGCTTGGCGGCTCGTGCGCTCGGCGGCGAAGTGAGCCCGTGCTCTGAACGCGCAGTCACGCGCGTCTCGCTCAACCAAGTTGGTCGTGAAGAGCCGCTCTTCGCGGGACAGCCGTGGTCGAGTGAGCAACCCATTTGGAACGACGAGTGCGTGTCGAAGCTCCCCGAAGGCGCGATCAACTTTGCGTCCACCGGCGCATCACGCATCGCGGCATGGGGACTTGGTCCGTTCGTGACTGCTATCGATTGGCATCCCGAGTGGAACGCCGCTGAGATTGCGGCGGGTACGCGATCGGCAACGCCCATCACGCAAACCGTCCTCAACGACATCGCTCGCACGGGCCGACTCTTTGCCGAGCGCGTGAGCCTTGTGCTGATGCCCGTCGATCGCATGGCTTCCGGCCGCGCGCGCGACATTCATCACTGAAACACGCGACGACTTCGATGCTCCGATCAAACGCTGCGCCTCGCGCGCGTGTTTGCGATCACCAGCTTTCGTGCGCTGTTACTCCTGCGCGGATTCGTCGTGTGTAGGCGCTCATAGACAAGAGCGCGGCGCATGATCTGTTGTGACAAATCATGCGCCGCGTGAGATTGAATCGTGATCGATCAGTGGTGCGTTGTAGCGGGGGTGTGACTCGACGACTTGCTGGTGCCATGCGACGTGCGTGTCGCGGCATGGATCGCATGAGCACTTTGAATCGCGCAACGTGCCGCACCGACGATCGCCGCAGAGTCGATGCCCGCTTCGGCCATCTGATCTTTGCGCTCACCTTGATAGACCCATCCATCAGGCATGGCCAGACGAGTGATGCCGCGCGTCTCGAGCCCGCGCTCGTTGCATGCCTCGAGCACGCAGGCACCGAAGCCGCCGCGAATCGAGTGATCTTCAATCGTGATAATGGGAATCCCGCGAGTGATCAAACTAGCAATCAAGTCGATGTCGATCGGCTTTGCGAAGCGCGCGTCGTACACATCGGCGCGCAGTCCATCGATCGCAAGTTCATCGGCAGCGGTGGACGCGTCGATGGCAGAGGTGCCGTAGCCGACCAACGCGACATGGGGGTGCTCATGAGTAATGAGCGCGCGCGCCTTGCCCGCCACAAACGGAGGGCAATTGCTTGATGCGTATCGCGTGCTCACGCCGTCGCGCGGATAGCGCACCGCAGAAAGCCCGCTGTCGTAATCGGCCATCCAATCGATCGCGGCCTTGAGGCTCGGCTCATCCATCGCGCCGAGCAGGCAAGCTTGCGGCAGCGTGGCCAATATCGAGATGTCGCAGAAACCATGATGCACCGCACCATCGCCGCCGACGAAGCCCGCGCGATCAATGCAGAGGCGTACCGGCAGTCCCTGCAACGCGCACTCTTGGAAAGCCTGATCAAACGCGCGCTGAAGGAACGTCGAGTACAGCGCGAAGAACGGCTTCCATCCGGTTTTCGCCAAGCCCGCCATCATGTCCATCGCGTGGCTCTCGCAAATTCCGGTGTCGAATACGCGATCAGGAAAGCGAGTGATGACCTTGGAGATGCCGGTGCCGTCGGGCATTGCAGCAGTGCACGCGACCACCTTGGGATCGCGCGTCATCAAGTCCGCGAGGATGTCGCCGAAGGCGCTGGTGAAACTGCGTGAGCTCTTCTTCAACTCGACGCGGCAACCTTCGCTCTGCAACTCTTCGCCATCGTCGTTGAGCATGGTGAAGGGGCTCGGCGAATGAAACGTCGTCGCGTCACCTTCTGCAAAGGCAAATCCCTTGCCTTTGACCGTCTTCACATGAAGAACCATTGGCGCATCGAAGTGCTTGCACTCATTGAGAATGCCAATGAGCGCGGGCAAGTCGTGTCCATCAACGGGGCCCACGGTGACCAGGCCAAAGTGTTCAAACCACGCGTTCTCGCTGACGCAAGTCTTGGACATCTCGCCGAGCTTGTGATAGACCTCGGCCATGGTGCGGCCGCCGGGAAGTTTGCGCGAGAGTTCTTTCGCGGCCTTCTTGAATTCGCCGTATGTGTGCGAAAGCCGCAATTTGTCGAAGTATGCGGCGACCGCGCCCTGAGGCTTCGCGATCGACATTCCATTGTCGTTGAGGATGACCAGAAACTGGCGCTTGAGCGTGCCCGCGTTATTTAAGCCTTCCATCGCAACACCGTTGACGATTGAGGCGTCGCCGATGATCGAAACTACGCGGCGACCATCGGGTGTCGATTCGTTGAATCCTTCACGATTGAGATCATCGCCGCGCGCCATGCCCACCGCAGTGGAGATGGCCGTGCCCGCGTGACCGACCGAGAAGAGGTCGTAGGCGCTCTCGCGTGGTTCAGGAAAGCCCGCCATGCCATCGCGTTGGCGCAGCTTGTGGAAGAGCGGATAGCGACCAGTCAATAGTTTGTGCGGATAGCACTGATGGCCGACATCAAACAGCAGACGATCGTGCGAAAAGTCGAACACGCGATGCATCGCGATCGACAGTTCAATAACGCCGAGGTTGGGGGCGAGATGCCCACCCGACTTGGAAACTTGCGCGCAGATGGCGCTGCGCATTTCTGCGGCGAGTTGGGTGAGCTCCTCCATCGAGAGCTGGCGCAACACGGAGGGCGAAGTCAAAGTCGAAAGAATGGTCTGCGGCACGCGTGGATCCGAGGGGTGTCATGTGGCAAGCGCGATACTGCATCGCGAGGCCACACAGGAAGTGTTGACTATATCGCTCCGCGCGTGCCTTCTCCCGTCGGAAGTTGCCATGCGTCGAGGATTTTGCTCTGAGGATTTCATCGAGTACGAGCGACGAGGTACTCGAGCAATGAGCGCAGTGGACTCGCCTCCGCACCAAAGTGGGCGAGTGCAGCGCGAGCCTCCGCTTCGAGCCGAGCGATCTCGCGTCGGCTGCCATCGAGTCCGTGAATCTCGGGATAGGTAAGCTTTCCCGCCTCTGCGTCCTTGCCCGTCGCTTTGCCCGCGTGGTGCGCCGTTTGCGTCGCATCGATGAGGTCATCGACAATCTGAAACATCAATCCTGTCGCTCGACCAAACGTAGCCAATCGCGCAACCGTAGTCTCGTCTGCGCCCGCCGAAAGCGCGCCCATGCGGCACGCGACCTCGATCAAGGCGCCCGTCTTGTTGTGATGGATGAGTTCCAAACGCGCGCTCGGTGCGAGCGAGTCAGGAAATCCTCCGAGCGTGTCGTAGACCTGACCCGCGATCATGCTCACGGTAGCGCGCATGAGTTCCTCTTGAATCGCCGCTGCCGCGTGGGGTGATTTCGCGGCAGCCAGCGGCGCTAACGCCAACAAACAATCGCCCGCGAGAATCGCCATCGCTTCGCCAAAGGCAATATGGCACGTGGGCTTGCCGCGACGCAACGCATCATTGTCGAGCGCAGGAAGATCGTCGTGCACCAAACTAAACGCGTGAACGAACTCGATGGCAATCGCTGCGGGCAACGACGCACTCGCCGAGGCGCCTGCTGCGCGCGCACACTCGAGGACCAAGATCGGGCGCAAACGTTTGCCCCCTGCAAGCACCGCGTGAAGGCACGCCGCACGCAGATTCTCGGGGAGTTTTTGTGCGGCGAGAAATTCGCGCAAGCCCTCTTCAACCAACTCAAGCAACGCGGGATCGAGCGGAGTCGCAGAAGGAGTGGTTGCCGGTGCGTTCATAAATTTCAAATCAACTGTTGATGAGAGCTCGAACCCGTGTGCGAGCGAACACTCGACTGTACCGCAAGCACCCGCACATTCTTGAGTGCGATTAGGATGCGCCCAATGTCATCAGCATGGGATCTCTTTGCAATCGTCGAACGCGGCGGCCTCGTCATGTGGCCGCTCTTGGGTGTGAGTGTGTTGTCGGTGGCGATCACCCTTGAGCGCACGTGGTTTTGGTGGAGTTTGCACTCTCAACGCGAAACCCAGCGCTATCGCAAACTGCTCAAAGCATTTCGCAATGGCGATCGCACCCGCGCCGAAGAGTGCCTCGAACAACCTGGCGGCGTGTACGACCAACTCGCGCGGCGTCTGCTTGAAGATGGTCCCGACGACGCGATCGCGTTGGAGGCGGTCGAAGATCTCCGCACGCAAACCGAACGCTTCACCGGCTTGCTCTCGACCATCGTGACCGCGACCCCGATGTTGGGAATTCTCGGCACAGTGTCGGGCATCATTCAATCGTTCGAGTTGCTCGGCGGAACCCGAGCGTTGGTTGATCCACGCGATGTTTCGGCGGGCATCGGTGAAGCGTTGATTACCACGGCTGGTGGACTCATCGTGGCGCTTGCGACGCTGTTTCCGTACATGATCTTTCGCGCACAAGCTGATCGCGCACTGGGCCGATTCGAAGCGATTGTCTCCGCGGCGAAACAAGGTCTTGGTCCCACGCGCAACTGGTCGGTTCGCAAGTGAAGTGCCGCGCCGCCACCATCCTTGTGGCGGCGTGCGCATCCGTGATCAACGCGTCGGATCTCTCGGCCAGTGCAACACTCGACGATGCGCGCGTGAGTTCGTTTGTGCGTTCCGAATCATCGGAGGGATACACATCGTTTCAAACGCGCGTGCGTCACTATCGACGAAGCGATGGAAGCGGCGCAGAGGTTTCCTTGGTCGGTGTGGTGCACATCGGCGATCGCGCGTACTACCAACAACTGGTTGAGCTTCTCGCGCAAAGCGACGTCGTGCTCTATGAGAGCGTGCTTCCGCGCGGCGCGTTTGGTACGCGGGGCGAGAGCAACGCAATCAAACAGATTCGCACGCAAGAGGCGATGCTGTTTCTGCGCACCTTGCTCGAGCGCATGCGACGGGTGCATGGAAGTTACCCCGCGTCGATGGCGGAGTTGCGCGCGTTCACCGTGGCGCGCGACACGCGTCTCGCAAGACCGATTGATCTCGCATGCACCGACGGTTGGGGCGGCGCGATCACATACGCCCTCGCGAGTCCGACGACATTCACTTTGCTTTCGCTCGGCAGCGACGCGCGTGAGGGCGGACGCGATCACGCGTTGGATCTTGTGCTCGGCGCGCTTCCCGCACCCGAAGAGGTCGACGCGCCTGCACTCGTGGATAGCAGCGAGAAGCCTAAGAACTCTGCGCGCGACGAACGCCGCGACTTGTACGGCGAACTCGCGGACGCGCTTGATGTCGCGTTGCAAGTGCGCTCGATTGACTACGACCGTACCGGTTGGATTCCTGCGGACTTGCCGCTCGAAGAATTGCTCGATCGTTTGTGGCGCCGCGGTGAGCGCAGCATGACCATCGAAATGTTGTCCAACGACAACGGGTTCGCCCAAGGCATGCTGCGTTTTCTATTGTCGTTTGTGTCGAAGTCGCTGCCGTTCAAGAAACTCGTGGTGGAGACGATGGGCAAGGCCGCGAGCGCAACTGGCGAGAAGTCGTCGAGCGGACTCGGCAGCGTCGACGCGCGTTTGATCATCGACGAACGCAACGATGCGGTCTTGCTCGAACTGCGCCATCAACTCGAACGCGCCGATGCACCACGAAGCATCGCGATCTTTTACGGCGCCGCGCATATGCCTGATTTCGAAGAGTCGCTGCGGCGCGACTTCGACATGGTGCCGGTGTCGTCGCAGTGGTTCACCGCGATGGGCGCGGATGAGTGGAACGCCAAACGCATTCGTGCGCGCGTTGTGCGCCTCGAATCCTCGCGCGCGGGGATCCTCACTCATGACCAGCGCGGCTCATGCCCCGCGATCGAGCGCCTCGATCAACGACTGCTCGTGTTGAACGAACGACTCGCGCGCACCAATGTCGAGCCGACCGCGACCGAAACTGCGCCACCACCGACGCAGTGATGAGCATCACTTGCCTGGCACGCCTAGGAACGCCTACTGCGCTGGGTGCTTGAAGTTGTACGGATCATCGCAGTTGCCCGCGACATCAATCCATTTGCGCTGATCCATCAGGTCGCGCAAGCCTTGGGTGGTCGTCGCGAGATCCGCGGTAATCGTCTGCACCACATTCTTGATGCGACGCAGGGGAACGCTCTGCTTGACAAACACCTGCATGCCTGCGCCGCCACCCTGAACGCGCATCACTTGCGCCTGAGCGCTTGCATCGCGATGACCACCCAACAGCGAAGCGTGAAAGCGCGCGATGGATGCGAACGCGCCAGCAACGATTGGCGCCGAGTCATCGCTTGCGTTCGCACTGATGTTGTCAAACGCCATTCCATCGCTGGCGGCCCAGATGTTGGTCTCCGCGAGAATGTGCGGCACGACCCACGCCGAACCGTAGCTTGATTCGAGCGGTTCTTTGATGAAACCAATCGCCGCCGCAGTGCTCGCCGTGAAGATCACCAAGTTCGAGGTCGCGCGAATCTGCCCAATCGAACGAGCCACAACTTCCAATCGCGGAATGAGCGTCGATGGATTTTTGTAATACCCCGTTCCCGAGAACTTCATCTTGGGCGCGCCGTTTTCCATCGTCCACCAACCGCCAACGTAATACGCGTTGTAGCCATAGGCAGGATTGTTGGCGATGACTTGCGGTGGGATGTTTGAGACGTCTTCGTAGTCGGCGATGTACTCATACATCAGCGTGCGATCGTGCTCAAGATAGGGCAGCAGTCGATAGCCGTAGGTGCGGCAATACTCCGGTCGCATGGTGGTTCCGGCTTCGGTCTTGATACGAACTCGAAACGCATCTTGCACACCGTCGTCCATGTAGCCAGGAAGACAGCGGTCTTCATTCTGATTGGCGTAGAGCGTCCACGCCGTGCCGACCTGTTTGAGATTGGAGAGGTACTGCGTCTGTCGCGCGCTCTCGCCCGCGCGAGCAATGCCCACCGAGAGAACCGCCAACAGAGTGGCGATGATTCCGATGGTGACGAGCAGTTCGATGAGCGTGAATGCTCGGTTGAACACGCGAGAAAAAGATCGACGCGATGCAGGCATTGAAACTCCGTTGGGACCCGTGATGCGGGGCATCGCACTATACGGAATGCCTGCGTCGCAAGCTCCGTCACACGAAGTGGAACCCGCGTTTGGACACTCACTCCGCAAAGCAACGCAATCAGTTGGGAAGAGGCGTGGCTGGCGAAGTGGTCCACGGAGTTTCACCGCGCAATCGTCGAGCGATGTCCGCTTGGATGCGCGGGTCATCAAACGCCGCCATGTGCGACCACTCGCCCGAGGGAGTCGGAACCCACCACAACGGAACGCCTTCAGGCGCAGCGTTCTCTTCGCCGACGGTGATGTCGTCGAGTCGCGTGTAGCAAATCAACTGGTAATCGAAGCGCGTGCGCCGAAATCGCTCAATGAAATCGGAAGTGGGGCACATATCTTCGCCGACGGGAATCCCCATGGGAATCCCTGCGAGCCGCGCGCCTTGATGCGGCGTCGCAATGGTGAAGAGTCGTCGAATGCGCAGTTGTCGACCAGCGCTGTCGACAATCGCCGCGTCACGCGCCACTAGCCCGCCCATGGAAAACGCGATGACGTCGACTTCGGGAATTTTTTCGAGCGAGGTCCCCAGCGCAGCGGCTGCTTCGCGCAGCAGTGCTTGACGCGCGTCGGCGAAGGTGGACACGCTGAAGAAATCGATCTCGATCAACTGGCCCTCGAGCGTCGGCGCGATGCCCCTCACTAACGCCCCGCTGGAGATGCGCAGATCACCGATACCCGCGAGAACCAAGATTGGTCGCTGCGCGGGAACGGGCGCCGAAGCCATGCGCGCGAGATCCGCACGCGCGCTCTCGCGATCTATCGAGAATGAAGGATTCGCTGTCCAACGCGGCGTCGAGCACCCACTCGTCGCAAACACTGCAGAGGCGAAGACGATTGCGCAGCATCGCGTGACTACATGCAAGCGCGGAGAATTCATGGCCTGTGACCGAATCAAGAAGTCTTGCCGATGGTGACTTGTTCGACAAACCCCGCGCGAATTTTGTCCGCACCCGAACCGAGTGCGCCGATGGGGTCCGGTGGAACGATTTCGACAACCTTCTCGCCCAACTTGGCTTCGCCGCGTTTGACCTTCGCTTCAAACGCGAGGCACTCTTGCAGCAGTCGATCAAGAATCTCTGGCTCGGGCACATTGGCGACGCGTTGACCTTGCACATAGATGATTCCGCGGCGATCGCCCGCGAAGACTGCAACATCGGCGCCTTCGGCTTCGCCAGGACCATTCACGATGCAACCCATCACCGCGACTTTCATGGGCAGTTCGATTTGCGGGAGCAGTTTGCGTTCGACCTCTTTGACCAGTGTGAACAGATCGACCTGGATGCGCCCGCAAGTTGGACACGCGATGAGATCAATACCTTTGCGCGTGCGCTTGCCCAGCGAGTAAAGCAGCTCGAGTCCATCTTTCACTTCATCGATGTGGTCGCTGGCATACGAGAGTCGCAACGTGTCGCCGATGCCGTTGGCCAACAGTGTGCCCAGTGCGACGATCGAGCGAATTGCGCCGGTCTCCCGCGGGCCCGCATGCGTGACGCCCAGATGGAGCGGGTAGTCGAAACGCTTGGAAATCTCGGTGTACACGTCGATGACCATGCTCGCGTCCATCGACTTGGCGCTGATGGAAACATCGTGAAAGTCGCGCGCGTCAAAGATGTCGAGGTACTCCTCGAGCTTGGCAATCATCAGCGCGAGCATGTGTCCTGACTTGTGTTCCGCAAAGAACTTGCCCAGCTCTTCCATGCGTCGCTGTTTGTCTTTGCGCTCGATGATCGAGCCTTCGTTCACGCCGATGCGAATGGGAATCCCGCGATCTTTGCACGCATCGATCACTTGATTGACTTGATCGCGGTCGGCAATGTTTCCGGGGTTGAGGCGAATCTTGTGCACGCCCGCATCGATGGCTTCGAGCGCACGCTGAAAGTGAAAGTGCACGTCGGCCACGATGGGCACCGAAACCTGCGGAAGAATGTGGTGCAACGCCTCGGTGTCTTTGCGCTCGGGCACGGCCACGCGCACGATGTCCACGCCCGCGGCGGCGTAACGCTCGATCTCGCGCACACAGGCATCGATGTCATGGGTGTAACCCGCGGTCATGGTTTGCACGCTCACGCGGGCATCGCCACCAATTTTGACGCGGCCGACGCGCGCGTCGCCGACAGTGATTTGACGAGTCAATCGACGAGGGTTCATTGGCGCGGAGTATAGAGCGCAGTTGTTGATCGCAACGACGTTCGCGGACGCATTCGTTGCGCTTGCGTTAGCATTCGTGGGTCCTTAGCAGTGACGCGTTGCGCACATCGAACGCGTCCCGCAATTTTGCCCATGAACCGTTTTGAGGAGCCTCTATGAGCGACACACTCGCGATTCCAAACGTCCCTTTTGTCCGCGCACGCCTGAGCATGATGATGTTCTTGCAGTATGCGATCTGGGGAGCTTGGCTTCCGGTGCTGTACTTGTTCTTGAGTGGTCACTTGGGATTCACCGGTGCGCAGATCGGTTACTGCTTTTCGGCGGGCGCGTTGGGCGCGATCTTTGGGCCGTTCCTCGCGGGACAACTTGCGGATCGCTCCTTTGCCACGCAGAAGATTCTCGGCGTGAGTCATTTGGTTGGAGCGCTGTTGGTCTATCTGATGGGCCAGACCGCGCAGTTCGAGACTTTCCTCGGACTCGCAGCGATCTACGGATTGGTGTATGCGCCGACGATGGCGCTCACCAACTCGCTCACGTTCGCGCACATCAAGAATCGCGATGCCGACTTTGGTCCCGTGCGTTTGTGGGGAACGATTGGTTGGATCGCGGTGGGTATCACCGTCGGACAGATCTTGTTCCGTTTCTACACACCAACTGGCGTTGACGAAGCGGCTGTGCTCGCTGAGCAAAACGCCGGTCGCGCCGTCGCGTTCAACATCAGCGCAGTGCTTGGCGTGCTGATGGGCTTCTACTGTTTCACGCTGCCCAACACTCCACCGACAAAGAGTGCTACGGAGAAGACGGCGTGGCTTGAGGGGTTCATGGAGATCGCGAAGCAGCCGTTGATCACGCTGTTTCTCATCGCCGTTCCCGTGAGCATGATTCATCAGTTCTACTTCGTGCAAGCGGACGGCTTCATCAGCGGGATTCAAGCGGGCGAAGAGTCCTGGTTCTCCGCGAACATCAAAGAGATCTTCGGCGTCGGCGGCGGATTGATGACCATCGGCCAGATGAGCGAGATCGTGGTGTTGGCCATGATGCCGTTCCTCACCAAAGTGCTCACGCGCAAACATCTGCTCTTGATCGGTCTCGCGGCGTACGCGCTGCGCATGGCGCTGTGGGCTTACATGCCTGAGCTGGGCTTCGTAATCGCGGGCATCGCGCTGCACGGAGTGTGCTTTGGTTGCTTCATCTTTGTCGCGTTCATGATCGTCGACGAGAACACCACTGCGGACATCCGCGCTACTGCGCAGAACTACTTCAATCTCGTGATCGTGGGAATCGGCACCATCGTGGGCAGCATCTTCGCGACCGCGTACGTCGGTGAATGGTCCAAGGTTGGCGAAGGCGCGGCCGCCACCACGGATTACACGAAACTGTTTTCCGTTCCGATGTATATGTCGATCGCGTGCTTCGTGCTGCTGTTGCTGTTCTATCCCAGTAAGCGAGCCATTGCGTCTAGCTGATGAGCGGTCCGGCAAACATCACAGACATCGGCGCACTCGACGAGTTCCGTCGCGCGCTGATTCGCTTTCGCGAGGAGCTCGGCGTGGCAGTCGCCGAGGCTGACTCCGATGTGAAGTCGACATTTGTTTGGCTCGAGCGCGATCGCATGCTGCATTGGAAACGTGCGGTTCCTCGCCTCGACGAAGAACTCACCTCGACCAAGGCCGCGCTCTTTCGCAAAGAGATGCAAACGATGGGCACGGGGCAGCGGCCATCGACCATCGATGAGAAGAAAGCGGTGGGGCGAGCGAAGGCGCGAGTCGAAGATGCGCGCGAGCGCTTCGACAAGACGCGGCGTTGGTTGATGACGCTCGAGCGCGAGGTCTCGCTGTACAAGAGCCATATGTCGCCCATGGCGAGTTTGATCGATCGCGATTTGCCTGAGGCGATTCAGTTGTTGCGCAACATGGCGCTCGCGTTGGAGGCGTATCTCGCGACACCAAACGTCACGCTGGGCGAGCAGCTTGATCGCGCGCGTGGCAACGTCGCTTCGATGCGTCGCTCAGGAGAGTTACGTACCGCCGCCGAAGAACTGCAGGATCTCGCCGCCGCCGAAGTCTTACAAGCAGACGAACGTGTTCTCACGGCAGCACGAGACGCGGCGCTGCGCGCGGTGAAGACAGAGCACGCGCTCCCACAGCACAACGCTCCCGCGCAAGCCGACGCCAACGCGCCAGGAACGCAAGACGGAGGAGTAACACCATGAGTTTGCCCGACGCCAAGGCGCGCATGAATGCGGCGCACCGCGACATGCTCAAGGCGTGGTTCAACGTCTCGCAAGTGTGGCGCGATGATTTGTCGCGCACGTTCGAAGAGCGCTCGGTGCTGCCGATCGACAAGCAGTTACGCGCGGCGATGAATGCACTCGATTCGATGAACGACGTACTCAATCGTGTACGCAGCGAGTGCAGCGACGATAGCCAACGATAGAGCCAACGCAGATTTTCGCCGCGTGTAGATCGAGCAGTGCTGCTCATCGAGTCGTCTCGATCGCGTCAAGACGATCCCGTACACTTGCAGCATGGCTAAGGCAATTGCAGACCCACTCGAACTCCGCCGCTTTGCACAGGACCTTCATCGCTTCAATGCCGAACTTCAAGGGCAAGTGAGCGCGATGGGCGCGAAGCTGGGATCCCTCCAAGGCACTTGGAAAGATCAAGAACAACAGAAGTTCGCCGAAGAGTTTGATCAGACCATGAAGGTGCTGGTCAAGTTCATCCGCGTCTCGGAGCAGCATGTTCCGTTCCTCGTGCGCAAGGCAGAGCGGCTCGAGGAATACCTCAAGCAGCGTTGATCGCACGCGATGACCGAGTGGTTGTCCGCGACCGGCGACGGGATCGCGAACCAATCCAGTCGAAAAACAAAGACGGCTCGCGGAAGTTCCGCGAGCCGTCTTGATTTTTGTCTTGCGCTAGGTTTGTCGCGATCTGTTCGCGCTCACTCGCGCACGCGCTCATTCATCGGCGCTGGCGATTTCCTGCTCGGCTTCTGGTTCGCTTTCGAGATCGGCGAGATGGCCGGGCAAAAAGCTGGCCAAACGCTGACGACGCACAGGGTGCTGCAACTTGCGAATCGCCTTCGACTCCACTTGGCGCACGCGCTCGCGCGTGACCTTGAAGATGCGACCGACTTCCTCAAGCGTGTAGGTGTACCCGTCGCCAATTCCGTAGCGCAGCTTGAGAATCTCACGCTCGCGATAGGTCAGCGTCTTAAGCACATCGTTGATGCGTTGACGAAGCATGTCGCTCGTCGCCGCATCGGATGGACTTGCTTGACGCTCGTCTTCGATGAAATCGCCGAAGTGTGAATCTTCGCTCTCGCCCACCGGACGATCCAACGAGATCGGATGGCGCGAGATCTTCATCACGCGACGCGTCTCTTCGATGGGCATCTTCGCCTTGATGGCGATCTCTTCGATGGTCGGCTCGCGACCCAACTCTTGCAGCAACGCCTTCTGGATATTGCGCAGTTTGGACATCGTCTCGATCATGTGCACGGGCACGCGAATCGTGCGTGCGTGATCCGCGATGGCACGGGTGATCGCTTGACGAATCCACCACGTGGCGTAGGTCGAGAATTTGTAGCCGCGCTTGTATTCGTACTTGTCGACCGCGCGCATCAAACCAGTGTTGCCTTCCTGGATGATGTCGAGGAAGGGAAGTCCACGATTGCGATACTTCTTGGCAATCGAAACCACCAGACGCAAGTTGCCGCCGGAAAGATCGCGCTTGGCTTGTTCGTACTCGCCGAAGACGCGCATGATGTCGCGCATGCGACGCTCAAACTCGTCCATTGGTTCAAGCACCAAGTTGCGCAGTCCATCGAACTCTTCTTGCATGACATAGACATCTTCGGGGTCGTAACGATCCGGATGTTTGTCAGCCTTGATGAGGTTGCGCTGCATCTCACGCATCTTGGACACGATGCCCAAGAGCTTGCGATGAAGCGGAATGATGCGTCCCGTGCGCAGACAGCATTCCTCAAGCAGCGTGCCGATGCGACGGCGACGCAAACTGATTTCGCGCTGCAGCTGCGTCTTCGCAGTCACCGACAAACCGCCCGCTTCGAGTTGCTCCCACGCCGCGAGATTGCTCTTGAGCAAGCGCTCGATCGTGGGGAGGTTCGCGGGAATGCGTTGCTCAATCTTCTGCTTCGCGTGCGGCTCGGCCGTGCTGATGCGCATGGTGCGATCAAAGGGCAACTTCTGAGCATGCACGTCGCGCAGGATCTTGACCGCTTCGCCCGCCGCGTAATCGCTCTCGAGCACCTTGCGGCGGAAGATCATGCGCGTGGTTTCGATCTTCTTGGCCAGACGGATTTCTTCTTCGCGTGTCAGCAGCGGGATCGTGCCCATCTGCGTGAGGTACATGCGAATCGGATCGTCAATGCGCTTCGAGCCTTGCTCGGCGAGCGCCTTCTCGACGGCCGCCTGCATTTCGCTGTCGTCGAGAATGTCCTCCTCAACGTCGAAGTCATCGGGATCTGGTCCCTCTTCTTCGCCCTTGGCTTCCCCGTCAGCGGCCTTCTTCTTGCGCTTGTTCTTCTTGATCTCAAGCTCGGCCGCAGCGAGTGCCGCCGACGAAGGTTGCGACGGACCTGAGTGACCAGAGTCCGAGCGCGAACCACGCTTGGGATCGTCGCGCTGAAACTTCAGATTGGTCTGCAGCGGCTGGATGAACGGCTTCCACCCGTTACGTCGAAGCTCGACTTCATCCACCATCTCGATGGAGTGCTCACCCATGAATACCAGCAATTCGTCGATCTTTTCGGGATCAACGAACTCGTCAGGCAAGCAAGTATTGAGCTCTTCGTAGCTAATCCATCGACGGCTAATGCCCTGCTCCACGAGCAGGCGCAGAACGGGCGAAATGAGGTCAAGTGACTCGAGTGACATACTCACGGTGTGTTGCTCCGGCTTGTTTCCGAAGGGGCGGAGGGCCGACGACGGAAGTTAGGATTCATTGCTGCGGCGTCATGTCCGCGAAGGCGCGACTGCGCGATTCGGGCCAAGGCGTCGGCAGGACCGAGTGGTCCCGCTGGTGGGAATTGAGTTGAATTGTCTGAAGTTTGGTCTGATTGATCGGCGGGTGTATTCGGTGATGAGCTGTCTGACGTGCCAAGCGGTGACCCGACGGATGCGTCGCTTGGCGAATTCAGTCTTGATTCGGCCTCGGCGGCTGCGTCGAGAGATGATTCGGAAGCGGGTGCTACTGATTCGGGCGATGAAACATGACGCGACGTGATGGTCGCCCCCCCAAAAAAACCGAGTTCTGGATTCCTAAATCGCTCACGCCGAGCGAGACTCTCGAGATCTTTCCAACTCACGATCAACTCGGTCGCCGGATTCGAACTCGCAGAGGTGCCGCCAGTTTGAACTGCAGCGGCATCGACCGCTTGGACCCCAAACCGATAAAGGTTTGATGCTAGATGTTTGAGGCTTGGCGTGCCAAGGTCGCCGAGCAATTGTTCAAATGTAAGTACGCGTCCATCCTCATGCGCGTTTCGGATTGCCGCAAAAATTGCGAAATGTCCCTCGTCCGCAAACATTTGCGGGGTCATTGCCTCGCTGAGCGCAAGCGGTGCGTCGCCCTCAATGGGCACGGCGACGGCGATCAATGCGGGGTTGAGGCATAACACGGCGAGCAGCCGATTCTCGGCGGCGATCTGAGCGGCTCGGAAAGACCCGCGCGAGACGCCGAGCGGGCCGGCACCACGCGGGCCAGCAGTTTGTCCAGCGTTGCCTCGCAGGTTCAACGGGACCTCCACAACGCTGTTGCGCGCGTGTTCGGGCGCTCCAACGGCCGAATCATTTGCCGGCGACGGTTTGCGCATTGTCGCGGCGGCGCGCTGCAGCTCAGTTTCGAGGTCGTAGACGTTGACGCGGAAGAGCTCGGCGAGCGACTGCATCACCAGCTGCCGGCGCAAGCTGCTCATCGTGTTGATGCCGAGGTCGAGAAACTTCGTGATCGTCTTCTGGATGATCTCTTGGCGATTCGAAATGCCCGCGCCCTTCAGCTGCGCCTGAAGACGTGAGGTCATGAAGGGCAACGCGTCGACCGCATTGTCGAGTGCTTCGCGGAAACGCCTGACACCGTCCTCTTGGCGCAGCAAATCGTCGGGATCGAGATTGTCCGGGAGCACGCAAATCTTGATGTCGATCGCTTCGGAAAAGAAGATCTCCACAGCGCGATCAGCTGCGCGTTGTCCGGCTTGATCGCCATCAAAGAGCAAGACGACGTTCTTGGTGAGCAAACTCAACCGTCGCGCATGTTCGCGCGTGAGCGCAGTGCCCAACGTTGCGACCGCATTGGTCACGCCCGCACGATGACACGCGATGACATCGGTGTAGCCTTCGGTGACGATCGCCTGCTTGGAGGCGATGATTGCTCGCTTGGCGCGATTGATGCCATACAACGCGCGAGACTTGTGAAACACAGGAGTCTCTGGGCTGTTGAGATACTTCGGTTGCTGATCATCGTCGAGCTTGCGCGCACCGAATGCGATGACGCGATTGAGATCGTCGCAGATGGGAAACACCAGACGATTGCGCAGGAAATCGTGGTATCCGCTGCCCGATTGCGAGGCGCGAATCAATCCCGCGAGCACAAACGTTTGCAACGATGGAAAGTCGGGCGTGTGCTGTTCGAGGTTGCGTTGCACCCAGCGCGCCAATCGGTCGTAGTCCGCGTGCGCCGCACCGATCTGGAACTCTTCGATGGTGGTCTCGGAGAATCCGCGACGCTCAACTTCGGCGCGCGCCTTCACGCCCGCGGTGTTTGCGGTAGCGGAGGTGTCTTCAAACACTCGACGGTAAAAATTGCGGGCGAGGCCATTGGCGATCAGGACGTCTTCAGGCGTCGGCTCACCAGGAACGCGCGCTTCGCGATGTCCGCGAAAAGGCGTGAGCTCGATCTTGGCGCGCTCGGCGAGATACACCAACGCCTCGCGAAAGGACATGCGATGAAACGCCATGACGAAGTCGATCACGTTGCCACTCGTCGGACAGGCGAAGCAGTTGTAGAAGCCGCCGCCGCCGCCGTAGCTCGACTTGTGTGTCACCACCGAAAATGAAGGTGAGCCATCTTCGTGAAACGGGCACAAGCCTTGGTGCTCATTTCCCTTGGGCCGCAATGCAATGACTTCGCCGATGACGGACAGGATGTCAGTCGCGGCGAGTACGCGGTCGCGGTCAGAGTTGGTGGCGGCGAAGGTCATGAGCAGGTGTTGAAAGTGAAGGTCTGCGGTGCGTTGCTGATTGCGGCGTTTGCACGCAGGTTTCTGTACGGATTGAGTGAACGTTTGCTCTCGAACTCTGTCAGTAGGCTGACCGCATGGGAAGGCGCGTTTCACGCTCCTCGGCGGTCTTCTAATCCATCCAACACATGACTCACACATGACTCACACAGTCTCTGACTCATCACTCACACAGTCTCTGGCTCATCCAACTTGAGCCTTCGGCGCGCTGTAACGACGCTCCGACGCCACCGACAAATGGCGGCGCGAAGCAATACACAACCGCGGACGCGGCGAATTGCTTCACTGGTTTTTCCATTCACGACGAGAACAAATCTTCGCGCTGCGAATACGACGGAAAATGAGGATGTTTGGCAGTCGGAGAAGTGTTCGGCCCGCACTCGGCGGAGCATCGAACGGGTTGTCTGCCGTCGCAGAGAGTACCCCAAGATCGGGCTTGGTCAATCAGATCGTGTTAAAACGCTTCTGATTTCTTCTCGATTTCTAAAAGTGAGAGGGTTCGCTCGCGCGATGAACCCAAGTAAATTTCGAAAAATATATTTTTCGTGGGAAGCGCGAAGAACGCGCGCGAGGTCAAACGCAGCGCGCGCTTCCGTTGCGCCTTACTCTGGACGACCCCGTCCGGCTATTGGCCGTTCTCGAGCTTCGCGGAACAAAAAAACGCGGACCGCGGCGTTGGCCGCAGTCCGACGATTATTTTGAGTGGCGGATGAACTTGCCTTCGCGTCAGGAACTCAAGCGAGTTCTCTCCGCAATCTCGAGTCCAGCTCCAGCGAACTCAGACGAGCTCGCCGGCCTTCAGGCGCCGCGTGTACGCGTACTTGCGCTTGATTGGCTTCACGACCAGACCTTCTTTGATTGCGCGCGTCGATGCTTTGATGCGAGTCGGCGTGCCATCGATCATCGTCGTGACATTCTGCAGATTGGGCATGAAAGTGCGCTTCTTACGCGACGTGGTCTTGATACCGACGCCGCCGAGGTACTTCGCTTTACCGCGATACTTGCAAATCCAACCTGAAGAAGTAGACGCACCGGAAAAATGGCAAACGCGTGGCATAGTAGTTTCTCGTGGTTCAAGCGCTCGATCTCGAGCGAGCCGCGCACTATAGCGTTTGTCCCGTTCGCTGCAAGCGGTCGCTGCGCAGAGGAAGGTCGCGCTCGAGCAGACCCGCCGCGCGAAGAACTCCGCACAAACCAGCGACGTCGCCGGGACCGAAGCACGCGACTCGGTGACTGTCGGCGTCAAGCACTCCCCAGCGGATGTTGTGGCGATAAATCGGGATCACGACCTCGGACGCGTCGCGAGGATCGCACGCAATGTAGTTGCTGCCTAGCAACGCGACATCCTCCACCAAGCGCACGGATTCCTCGAGAAAGCTCTGACCGCAGACGCCTTGCAAACCGATGGGCGAGCACGCGGGGGTATCGCGACGAGCGCTCAAGTGAAGCTCGCCACGCGGCGAGGGGCTGGTTTGATCGAGGTCACCGGCGTTGGTCGGTCGCGCGTCGACGGGGCTGGTGGAATCTTCGAGATAGAACCCAACCCAGCTCAGTCCGCGCGGAGAAAGCGCGTTCCACAACAGATCACACAACGGCGCGAGGCGATCCATCGGACAGGGGACGCGCACTGAGATTTCCAACGCGCCGCGACGCAACGCGTCGTACAGCATTTCGTCGCCGCAATTCACGCGCACCGCATCCGCGCCATGCACGCGGAGCGCAAACTCCTGTGCGGGGCGCGATTGGCCACTCACGCCGACTCTTTCGTGAGATGAGTAAGGAACTGCGCCAACGGCAGTTTGTGTTCAATCGCATCTGCCGTGAGCGTGTACAGCGCGTCACGATTCTCGAGGTCGGGCAAGTGATACATGTGCGGAACCATGATCTCATCGATCACGGCACGCAACGCACGCGCGCCAGTCTCTCGAGCCAACGCTCGCTCAGCGATGAGTATGAGCGCGTCGCTCGAAAACTCGAGTCGCGCGCCTTCGAGTGAGAAGAGGTACTGATACTGGCGCACGATGGCGTTCTTGGGCTCGGTGAGGATGGAGATCATCGCTTCACGATCGAGCGGCATCAGCGGGCACAGGATCGGCAGACGTCCGACGAGCTCGGGAATCATGCCGAACTGCAAGATGTCTTGCGGAAGTACTTGCGCGAGCACGGACCGAAGTGTGTCGTCGCGCGATTTCGCCTCGCTCACATCCGAGCCGAATCCGATGCGCTTCTTGCCCAGTCGCTTACGAACGATGTCGTCGAGACCAACAAACGAACCGCCGCACACAAACAAGATGTGCGTCGTGTCCATCTGAATGTACTGCTGCTCAGGATGCTTGCGTCCACCTTGTGGCGGAACGTTGGCCACGGTTCCTTCGAGCATCTTGAGCAACGATTGCTGCACGCCTTCGCCGGAGACATCGCGCGTGATCGACACGTTCTGCGAAGTCTTGCCGATCTTGTCGATCTCATCGATGTAGATGATTCCGCGCTGCGCGTTTTCAAGATCAAAGTCAGCAGCTTGCAAAAGCTTGAGCAACAAGTTCTCGACGTCTTCGCCGACGTAGCCCGCTTCGGTGAGCGTGGTCGCATCACCAATCGCGAAGGGAACATTGAGAATGCGCGCAAGCGTTTTCGCGAGCAGCGTCTTGCCAGTTCCCGTTGGACCGATGAGCAACACGTTCGACTTATCGAGTTCGATCGCGTTGTCTTCGCCTTCGACCGTAGAGAGTCGCTTGTAGTGATTGTGCACCGCAACGGCGAGCGCGCGCTTGGCTCCATCTTGACCAATCACGTATTGATCGAGGAACTCTTTGATCTGTCGCGGCGCGGGAATCGTGGCAAACAGCGGACGAGCTGCGGCAACACGACGCTTCTCTTGTTTGAAAATATTTTGGCAGAGATCGGTGCAGTTGGCGCAGATATAGACATCGCCAGGACCCTCAACCATCGCGCCAACTTCGCGACTGGTCTTGCCGCAGAACGAGCAGGTCGTGGTCTTGCGTCCACGGAAGCCGCCGCCGCCGCCTCCAGCACCGCCCGTGCCGCCGGCGAAATCATCGCCACCGCGATTGCCTGCGCCGTTGCCGCCGCCATTGGCGTCGCCAGTGCCCGTCGGTCCGCGACGAGTTGGGCCGCTGGCGGAGACGATTTCGTGTGGCGTGGTTGGCTCTGATGAGAGCCTCGGTGACTGCGAAGCGGTGTGGTTGCGGAGTGGATTGATCATTGGTGTCGCGTCAAAAAATATCCGCGCGCAAGGTACGGCGGAGGGAGTCACAGTCGAGAGAACTGTATCGGGCGGGACTAGGCATGCGCGTCAATCGAAGAAGGAAACGCGCTCTCGAATGAAGGTGTTTCAGGGGATAGGGCGTTTGCCCTGCGGGAGCTTCTGAGAATTTTTCGGTCGTGTGGATTCACTTGTCGCGCCATCGATCGATTCATTGCGCGTGACTACCTTTGATCGGAGTGATGCGGTCATCGCTTCGCGCGCACAGGCGAATTCGTCTTCGCTCATCGTTCCCTCGCGTCGCATGCGGCGCAGATCCTCCAAAGTAAATCCTTGTGCGCTGGTGAGATCTGACTTGAACATGCGGCGAATCCGCACGAGCGCAAACCATCCGACAGCGACCAGCGCGAGCAGTCCGAGAATGGCAGGAAGAATGTTCGAGAAGAACGCAAACGCGTCTGCGCCGATCACCGCCACGCTTCCGTTGTTGGCAACGCTCGTGCCAAACTCAAGTGGAAGAAAATGCCGCGCGAGTGATGCCATGTTCAGTGAGTTCAATCTTCGACCGCGAACGATGTCAACTGAAGCCTACGCCAGCGCGTGCCACTTGGAAATGG
The DNA here is from genome assembly GCA_003671025.1 of Planctomycetota bacterium. Lineage (GTDB taxonomy): Bacteria > Planctomycetota > Phycisphaerae > Phycisphaerales > SM1A02 > QWPT01. The sequence goes on along the minus strand of QWPW01000014.1, from coordinate 8,147 downwards.
TTCGGGCAACGCCGCTCAAAAGCGAAGCCCGATGACGCGGGTGCAGAGTCATCGGGCTTCGCGAATGTGCGGCAAACTCGCCGTTGTTGCGAAGGCGATTGGTGCGCTTCGCCCCGCGCTCAACTCTTCGCGCGCGCTTCCACAATCTTGTTCCACTCGACGGCATCGATGTCGGAGATCTTCGCTTGCGCGAGGATGCGGTCGCTAACTTTCGCATCGCGAATGACGGCGATGACGTCGTTCATGCGGCCGGATTTCTCGATCTGCTGACGCATTTGTTCTGGACGAACATTCTGCTGCGCGGCCATCGAGGCGATGCGTCCGTTGAGTTCTTGCTCAGTGATGTTGACGCCGAAGTGCTCTTGAAGGCGCGACATGATGAAGAACAACTTGATGCGATTCTTGGACACGGTCTCGCTGCGGCCGCGGGTTTCGGCGAGGCGCTTCTCGACGGCGTTCTCATCGAGTCCGCGCGAAACAAGTTCCATGCGCTGCTGTTCGATGGTGCGGCTCATCTGCGTCTCGGAGAGTTTCGCAGGAAGAACGATGTCGACCTTCTCGATGAGGATCTCGGCGACTTGCTCGCGCATCGCTGCACGCTGTTCGCCATCGCGGCGCTGCTCGAGCGCGTCCTTGACTTGTTCCTTAAACAGCTCTTCGGTTTCGACGCCGAACATCTCCGCGAGTTCCTTGCCCGCGCGTGGCGTGATGCGCTCAGCCTCTTGGATCGAGTACGCGATGGAGATGGTTTTTCCGCGCAATTCTTCGCGTTCGTGACTCTCGGAGCCCACTGCGGAAACAGTGATGGTGTCGCCAACCTTCTTACCCATCAGCGCGACATCGAGTTTCTCCACGATGATTCCAAGCAACGCGCCCTTGCCTTCGTCTTCGAGCGCGGGCACGACGCACAGCGCCTTGTCGGTCTCGAAGTAGACGCCATCTTTGCCGTCAACCGTGACCACTGCCTTGCCCAGCATGCGATCGAGATTCACGAATGGACCTTCGATGCGCTCAGGAGTTCCCCAGCGGTAGCTCTGGCGCAAGATCTCGCCGTCGATGTGCTCGGGAGTCACTTCGATGGTTGGTTTCTTCACATCAAACGTAGTGAATTCAGGAATCGCAAACTCAGGGGCGACTTCGATTTCGACCGCGAAGGTAAACGCTTTTCCGCGCACCAACTCAGGCAACTCTTGTCCTTCGACAGGACGCGGATCGCTGATCGGGCGCAGCTTGTGATCCTCAACCGCTTTGCTGTAGGCCTCGGAAATCATCCGGTCGCGCGTCTCGTTGACCAGTGCGCTGCCGACACGCTTCTCGACCAATGCGCGCGGAGCCTTGCCTTTGCGGAATCCCGGAAACGCGCTGTCAGCGATCACTGCAGAGAGTGCGCGCTCGAGGCGCGCGTCAACCGCCGCCGCGGGCACTGTGAGTGCGATCTGCTTGGTGCAGGGCGCGCTCTCGGTGATGGTGATCTGAACATCGAGCGTTTGGTCGGTCGCGGTGGACATCATGGACATGGAGTAGATCCGTCGTTACGGCGTGCAGGTCAGAGCGGCGCAAACACTTGCAAGTGAAGATCCGCCGTCGGGGGAAAGGGGGGCGAGTATACAGAGGAGGCGTTGCGTCGCAGCCCCAATCAGCGCGGTCTTTTCGGGATTCTTCGCCGCGGACTTGAAGCGGAAATCACGCGCGATGAACTTCGTTCGCGCCCACCTCGCGATGAAATGAAAAGGAGGCCGCGCATGGCACGGCCTCCGATATTCGTGATGGCACGACGCGTACCTTCGCCACTACGAACGCGTCGAAAACAGCATTTCCGCGTAGGTCGGCAACGGATACAGGTCCGCAGGCATGACGCGCTCGAGGCTGTCGCACAACACGCGCACCTCGTTGAGCGCGGGCACGAGCACATCGCGGTAGTGACACGCTTCCTTCTCGTGATCGACGGATTTTCCGTGCGCGAAGCACTCCGCTTTCTCGAGTTTGTTGACCGCCACGCGCAGCGCTTCAACTGATGTGACCACTTCGCGCAGTTGCAATTCGGAACCAGGGCACTCGATCCCGCACCCTTGGGTGGCGCCGACGGCATCCGCGAGCTCCGCTTGAAACCGAGTGGCGCAAGGAATCAGCGCAGTGCGCGCGATGGTCGAAAGCGTCCGCGATTCAATGCGCAACAGTTTGATGTACTGCTCGACCATCACGCCGTAACGCGCATCGAGTTCGCGCTTGGAGAGCACTCCGTACTTGGCGAACACATCGGCGCACTTCTTCGAGCTGAAGCACGCGATCGCGTCAACAGTCGAAGTGTGATTAGCCAGCCCGCGACGCTTTGCTTCGGTGTGCCACGCTTGCGAGTAGCCATCGCCGTCAAAGCAGACACGACGATGTTCTTTGATCACTTCTTTGAGCAATGTCTTCACCGCAGTTTCGAGCTTCGCGGCGTTGGGATTTTTGCCCGCGCGCTTCTCCAATTGCGTGGCCATGAAGTCGAGGCTCTCGGCAATGATGGTGTTCAGCACCGTGTTGGGCCAGGCCACCGAAGCGCTCGAGCCGACGGCGCGGAACTCAAACTTGTTGCCCGTGAACGCGAAGGGCGAAGTTCGATTGCGATCGCTGGTGTGCTTGGGAATCTGCGGAAGTGTGGTCGCGCCCATCTCCAACGCGCCGCCCTTCATGGTCTTCTTTGGAGTGCCTGACTCGAGCTGATCGAGAATGTCCGCCAACATGTCGCCGAGGAAGATCGACATGATCGCCGGCGGCGCTTCGTTGGCGCCCAGACGGTGATCGTTGGCCGCTGTAGCGATCGAACCGCGCAGCATTTCTGCGTACACATCCACCGCGCGAATCACCGCGCACAGGATGGTGAGGAACTGCATGTTGGTGTGCGTGTCATCGCGTGGATCGAGCAGATTCACACCGCTATCGGTGGAGAGCGCCCAGTTGTTGTGCTTGCCCGAACCGTTCACGCCTGCAAACGGTTTCTCATGCATGAGGCAGACGAATCCGTGATTCTCTGCAGTCTCACGCAAGACACTCATGGTGAGCATCTGATGATCGACCGCGACGTTTGCGTTTTCATACGTGGGCGCCAACTCAAACTGTCCTGGCGCGACTTCGTTGTGCCGAGTCTTCACGGGAATGCCCAACTCAAACAAGCGCGCTTCCGCTTCGGCCATGAACGCAAGCACGCGCTTTGGAATCGCGCCGAAGTAATGGTCTTCGAGTTGCTGTCCCTTGGGCGCGGGCGCGCCGATGAGCGTTCGTCCGCAGATCATGAGGTCTGGTCGCTGCGACGCGAGTTCGCTGTCGACTAAGAAATATTCTTGCTCCACACCGAGAGTGGTGATGACTTGATTGACGCCGTGATCGGCGCCGAAGATTTTCAGAACGCGCATCGCCTGTTTGGAAACAGCTTGAATCGAGCGCAAAAGCGGGATTTTTTTGTCGAGCGCTTCTCCGGTGTAACTCACAAACGCCGTGGGAATGCACAACGTCGATTCGCTGCCTGAGCGATAGATGAACGCGGGGCTGGTCGCATCCCATGCGGTGTATCCGCGCGCTTCGTAGGTATCGCGAATGCCTCCGTTGGGGAAACTCGATGCATCGGGTTCACCTTGAATCAACTGCGAGCCGCTGAACTTCTCGACGGCGCCGCCATCGCTCGTCGTCGAAAGAAACGCGTCGTGCTTTTCTGCGGTGGTGCCTGTGAGTGGTTGGAACCAATGGCAGTAGTGAGTGGCGCCGTGCTCGAGCGCCCAGTCTTTCATCGCAGCTGCGACGGTGTTGGCGATCGCGGGGTCGAGGCGCGAACCAGTTTGAATGGTGCGCTGCAAATTCATGAACACATCAGGCGGAAGATGCTTGAGCATCACGTCGCCCGCAAACACCAACGAGCCAAACGAATCAGAAGCGCGGTGTGGCATGCGTGAATCCATAGAGGAGAAATCCTGAAAGCGAGCGTCGGAGGAACGAGAAGCAATGGAGGGTGAATCGCTCAATCGCGGGTCGCGGCCAGAGCGAGGTGATCCAGAGGGCATGAGTTGGTGTTCCGCGTGTGAAGCTGCGGGCGAGTCGGAGGACATTCCCCAGACCAAAGTGCAAGTATCAGAGGAAGCCGCAATCGGCGCAAGTTGCTCTGACGCACGAGCAATTCGCGACTTTTTGGCAACGCATCTTGTGCGGCGCGGGTGCGCTTCAATTCACGCGATGGCGGATGACGGCGTTCGCGGAACTACGCAACGGCGCTCGGCCGCGCCTACGACGACCAGGCTCACTCTCAGGGCGAATACCCACGAACTCAACCATGTCGAGCGCGAGTCCGTCGATTCCATGCCGTCGCTGCTTGAGCGGATTACCCAACCAACCGCGGCGCCAGAAGGAAATCATAAAGAGCGTCGCGACAGTGCTCATGAGTGCGAGCGCGTAGGGATACCCGTACGACCAGGTGAGTTCGGGCATGTTCCACGCACTGGCGTCGTTGCTGAAATTCATTCCGTATACCGACGCGATGAAACTGAGCGGCATGAAGATCGTCGAGATGATCGTGAGTACGCGCATCACGTCGTTGAGGCGATTGGAGACGCCGTTCATGTACAGATCGGCCAGACGCTGCACGGCGTCACGTTGGAAGTCGAGTTCGTCTTGCAACGCGGCCAGTTCGTCAAACAAACTACGCAACGACAACTGACGCAACGAATGCTCACCACGACTTTGCAGCAGGATTCCCGAGATCGATTCGCGCAGCGGCAGAACCTTTTGCCTCAGGTGCATCAGCCGCGTGCGCAAGTGGTGAATGCGTTGCAGATGCCCGCGTTCCGGTCGCGCGGCCAGTTGATCTTCGAGGCGAACGATGCGTTGGTCGATCTTCCCCAGAATCGGTTGGTAGCTCTCGCAGATCGCGCGACCGAGCAGCGCGAAGAGAAAGTCACAACCGAGTTCGCGTACACGTCCAGTGCCAAGACGCAATCGCTCGCGCACCGAATCGAAGCAATCGCCGGGCTTCTCTTGCACCGTGATGAGCACGTGCTCGTTGAAGATGAAATCGATCACTTCAACGTTCTGCGAATCGTGGATGAAGATCATCGTGGCCAACACGTGTGGGCCAAAGTCTTCGACTCCCGCGCGCGCCGATCCTTCGCGTAATCGATCCGCCGCCATCGGATGCAGCGGGAGAATGCGCTCGATTTCAGAAACCAGTTCCGCCGCGCACACGCCTTCAACATCGATCCAGTGCATGCACACGGAGTCGGCACACAGCGCCGCAGCTTCTGCAAGCGTGGCGCACATGCGATGTTGGTGTGTCTCACGTGAGTAAGAAATGACTTCGATGCGCGGCAGCACGGCGGAGGGTTCAGACGTGGATTGCATCAGTGCGCGCGATGATCACCGAGGCCGCGAAGGGATGCAAGCGGTCCTCGCGGCAAGCGTCAATCGGAACCAGTTCGCGCGGTGCGGGCGACCCCGACCACATCGGCATCGACATCGATCCACTCCGCGTGTCCTGTGCAGGGATCAAGCAACATCGCGGTGTATCGCGAGGCTCGATGCAACGCACCAGGGTTGAGGATTCGCGTTGCTCCGACACGATCATCGCGAATCTCGTGGGTGTGCCCGTGCAAGAGAACGTCAACCGTTGCTCCCAACAGGTCTTTCACCACATGATCGATATGTCCATGGGTGATACCGATGCGACACTCTTTGATCTCGATGATCGCGCCGGGGTGAATCACATGAATCCCGAGGTGTTGCGCGTATCGCGCCAGCGAGTGTTCGTCGTCACAATTGCCAAAGACGACGGTCGACTCGATACCCGCGAGCAAATCGAGAATCGATTCGTTTCCCACATCACCAAGATGAATGATCCGAGTGGCGCCACGGCCTACGAGCAACTCAATCGCTCGGCGCGCGCGCCGCGTTTGTCCATGCGTGTCTGAGATGATTCCCAAAAGGTCGTGCATGAGGTCGAGCAACTGCGTTTCAACATTTAAAAGACGGGATTCAGAAGACCGCAAGTGATTGACGATGCGCAGTCGGCTCTTGAGAGCGAACCTTGCGCGAGCGAACTCAAGTAATCGTGACGCACGACCGAACGATGTCAATCGTTTTCCGCAGAAAACAAGCACTTTCGCTTCGGATACGCTGTCCGCCCCGTACGGATTCTCATGGGGCGTCTGCCTGTGCTGAACTCTCGATGCGTGACTGATGGAGCCAACCATGTCGATGACTGAGCCCGTAGTTCCTGTGACTCGTTTCGCGCCTTCGCCCTCGGGGCATCTCCATGTTGGCGGTGCGCGCACCGCGCTTTACGCGTGGGCATATGCCAAGGGGCGCGGTGGGCGTTTCATCATTCGCATCGAAGACACCGATCAGAAACGCTCTTCGGACGCCGCGAGCGTGGGTTTCCTCAAGGATCTTGACTGGTTGGGTATTCGTTGGGATGAAGGACCAACGTTCACCTCAGACGATGGAGCCGTCGTGGGCGGCGGTCCCAACGGCTCGTACTTCCAGAGCGAGCGTCTGACGATTTACAACCGCTACTGCGAACAACTCATCGCGCAAGGCAAGGCCTACGAAGCGTGGGAAACCACCGAAGAAGGCGACGCGCTGCGCAAAGAAGCAATGGCGCGCAAAGAGGCGTTTCGCTACCGATTTCGCGGGGAAATCACCGCAGAACAGCGTGCGCAATTTGTGCGCGAAGGTCGCAGCGCGGTGGTGCGCTTTCGTACCCCACAAGTCGCGATCACCATTCACGACGAAGTCCTCGGCGAGGCCACGCTGCCCGCGGGCGAAGTCGACGACTTCGTGATTCGCAAGAAGGATGGCTTTCCTACGTATCACTTCGCGGTCGTCGTCGACGATGAGTTGATGGGCGTGACGCACGTCATGCGCGCGCAAGAGCACTTCACCAACACCGCCAAGCACATGGTGCTGCAAGACGCGCTCGGTTTTCGTCGACCCGCGTACGGTCATCTTTCGATCATCAAGAATCCCGATGACTCAAAGATGTCCAAGCGCGACAAAGACAAAGTGTTGCGCAAGGCAGTCAAAGAGAAGGCGCTTACTTCGCCTCCCATCGGATCAGTCACCGCTGAAGAATGGACGCGTTGGATCACCGATGAGAATGTGCAGCTTGATCTCGAAGGCGCGATTCGCCTCGCCGATGCGCTCAAGGTGACGCTGCCGGAAATCAATGTCGATGACTTTCGCCGCTCGGGATATCTGCCCGAAACGATTTGCAATTTCCTTGCGCTCAACGGTTGGAGTCCCGGTGGAGATGTCGAGAAGTTTGATCTTGAGTTTCTCAAGGCGCGCTTCTCGCTTGATCGCGTAATCAAGACGCCCGCGAAGTTTGATCGCATCAAGTTGTTGGCGTTCAACACCGACGCGATCAACGCAATGCCGCGTGAGGAATTCGTCCGTCGCTGCCGCCAGCATGCACGCGTGTTTCGACCGGAGTTCATCGAACGGTTTGACAGCGCGCGCTTTGAGTTGCTCATGAATGCAACCCACGAACGATCGAAGACGCTCGATGAACCGTTTCGCGCCAACGGTTTCTTCCTCGTCGCCGACGATGCGTTGCTCTTCAGCGACGACAAGAATGTGCGCAAAGCCCTAGGAATTGGCACCGTTGCCGCCGACGGCGCGCGCAGTGGTCTCGAGCATCTGCGCGCGATGCGCTCGCTGCTTGGCTCTGCCACGGATTGGACGCAACACGCGCTCGAGACTGCAGCGAACAGTTACGCCGTCGAGCACGCCGCAGGCAAACTCGGCGCGGTGGCACAACCGCTTCGCGTCGCCGTTTCAGGAACAACGGTGAGCCCACCAATTTGGGACACGCTAGTTCTGGTAGGGCGTACCAGTGCACTCGCGCGCATCGATCGTTGTGTTGCATGGGCAACGGCGCTGGCTTGAGGCACGCGTGAATCATCTCTGAGTCAGGTGTGCATCAGGCGATCACGCGCCGAACACACGCGGCGGCATCGACTTGCCAACACTCGCGTCACGTGTATACTTCGCCTCGCAACGGACCGTTGGCGCAGTTGGCTAGCGCGTCTCCATGACACGGAGAAGGTCACTGGTTCAAGTCCAGTACGGTTCACTTCTGAGAGACGACGAGCTGCGCGCAGCTCGTCGTTTCTGTTTTTTGG
>QWPW01000013.1 GCA_003671025.1 Planctomycetota bacterium | reverse complement strand
TTGATGCAGTTGACCTCGCTCAAATCGTGAGCACCTGGGGAACAAAGGGAGGTTCTGTTGAGAGCGACATCAACGGTGATGGCAGTGTCGACGGCATTGATCTCGCCATTGTCTTGGGCGCTTGGGGGGTTTGCCCAGATCCAACATGGGGAACGGTTCTGGAGTGGACGCCGGATCCTGCGGTGGTGACTGATGCGAATCTTCGCGCGGCGATCACTGCGACCAACTTGCCGTGGAGAGTGCGAGACAACGGAACGAACATCGAGATGTTGCTGGTGCCAGACGGAATATTTACGATGGGATGCATTCCTGGCGATGCGGAGTGCTTCAGCGACGAAAGCCCTGCGCATCAAGTGATATTGACGAATGCTATTTATATGGGCAAGACCGAAGTAACTCAGGCTCAGTGGACAGCAAAGATGGGGAGCAATCCGAGTGGATTCGCTGGTCAGCCAAACAACCCAGTCGAACAAGTCTCTTGGAACATGATTCAGGGTTTCAATAGTGCGACAGGATTGCGCTTGCCAACGGAAGCCGAATGGGAATATGCCTGCCGAGCAGGGACAACGACTGTGCGTTATGGCGACGTGAACGATATTGCGTGGTACAACGGTAACGCAGGCGGCACAACTCACGCCGTTGCTGGCAAACTTCCAAACGCACTTGGTCTCTATGACACGCTGGGCAATGTTTGGGAGTGGTGCCAAGATTGGTATGAGCCGTATGCATCAGGAAGCGTGACAAACCCCACAGGGCCCGGGACGGGTTCGGATCGTCTGCTGCGCGGCGGCTGTTGGTACGGCAACTCCAACCATTGCCGTGGCTCGCAGCGCTTCAACTTTCCCCCGAGCAGCGCCTACGACAACTTCGGGTTCCGTGCCGTCAGGACTCCCTAATTTCTGTTTCTCGTTGTCGGGTTACTTCCTAAAGCCTTGGCGTCTGCCATGGTTTGGTGGTGTTTGATTCGTGAGCGTGGGCACGCCAACGACAACTAGCGAGAGCAGGACGAGATGTTGCGTCTCGGTGCATTTCGTCTCGGTGCATTTCGTCTCGATCGTGGCGCGAGATGATCACGAAAGTCTGGGAGGTCGATCCGCTGCCAGTCACAACGCAATATGCGAAATAAACGAGGCACGATCCGCCTGCGATGCGCCCCACACCTCAACAACGCTGTCATCATCAATCTTAAATCTGCGATCAGAATCGACCTGGACTGCACGGATGTCCCAACCGAAGAGAATCGCCAGCGTCACCATGGAAGCGAGCGATTCCGCCTCTGAAGCCCCAAACTGCAGAATGCGAACCTCGCCGTGCTGCTGGACGTTAAGTCGATGCGAATCGACAAAATTCCACCACAGCGACTCGATCTCACCTGAGGGCCAGACGCCGGTCTCGTAAATGACGACCCGCGCCGTTGCATCGGCCGACGGTAAGAGCCAATGGCTGATCGTGCGGGCCCGGGACACAATCCATTCACCCGGGATCTTGCTCAATCCGGTGCTCGTCACCTCCCCGATGGGATTCTCAACTCCGACGTTCTGCCAACTTCCCAGAAAGAGGCGAATGTCGTGCGGGAATTCCGCGGGGCGACCTGCAGATGGTGGGAGAGAATCGCTGGTCATGGTTCATGGAAGGGGCGCGGCTGGGCGGGGGACACGAGAGCAGCGCACGGCGATGGGAACGGCGAATTCCGGCGTGATGATGATAGAGAAGACGCCGCATCCCTGGTTCCGTACTTCATCCTGTGCGTTGGGGATGTACTGCTCTTGACGCTCTGAGGAATCGCTGCGAGCGGAGTGATTTCGTCAGACCGGGCAGGGACCACAGTATCAAGAAAGCGTCGGCGGAGTAGCATGACTCTGCTGTCAGATCATGAAGTGAAGCGCGTTAAAGTGGGTCGACCATGAAAATCTTCCGCCTTTTAGCCATCTCGCTGTTGGTCTGTTCTTCTCTCCACGCTGCCGAGAAGCCCAACATCATCTTCATTCTCTGTGACGATCTCGCGCAGGGTGATCTTGGCTGCTACGGACAGAAGCTGATTCAGACGCCGAACCTCGACCGCATGGCGGCGGAGGGGACGAAGTTTCCACAGCTCTACTCAGGTACCAGTGTTTGTGCGCCGTCGCGATCCTCCCTGATGACGGGCTTGCACATGGGCCACTGCCCGATCCGCGCAAACCGTGACATACAACCTGAAGGCCAGAAGCCGCTGCCAGCGGAAACCGTCACTGTCGCGCAGGTGCTCAAGAGTGCGGGCTATGCCACCGCCTGCACCGGCAAGTGGGGCATGGGCATGTTCGACACCTCGGGCAGTCCGCTCAAAAAAGGCTTCGATCACTTCTATGGCTTCAATTGTCAGCGCCACGCTCACAACTACTTCCCAAAGTATCTCTGGGACGATGACCAGCGCGTCGAACTCGACGGCAAGACCTACGCCATCGATTTGATCGGCCAAGACACGCGCGACTGGGTGCGTGCTCATGCGGGTGGGCCATTCTTCCTCTTCCACGCCATCACATTGCCGCATGGCAACTATGAGATCGACGACCTCGGCCTCTACAAGGACAAGCCGTGGACGCAATTGCAGAAGACCTATGCCGCCATGGTCACACGCCTCGATAGTGATGTCGGTCGTCTCATGGATCTGCTGAAGGAACTCAAGGTGGATGACAACACGCTCGTCCTCTTCTCCGGAGACAATGGCGCCTCCTTTAAACCAAGCTCCGAAGTTGGGAAGCTTTTCGACCAGTCCATGGGCGGCAAGCTGCGAGGCTGCAAACTCTCGCTCTATGAAGGCGGGCTGCGTCAGGCCGGCATCGCACGCTGGCCGGGGAAAGTGCCAGCGGGTCGCGTGAGTGAAGAGCCGTGGGCCTTCTGGGATTTCCTGCCTACAGCCGCTGAACTCGCCGGAGCCGAACTCAAATCACCGCACGACGGCCACTCCATCGTCACCCTGCTGAAAGGCGGTGCCGCACCCAAGCTCGAGGCCTTTTACTGGGAACTCCACGAGGGTACATCTCTCCAGGCCGTGCGCTTTGGTGATTGGAAAGCGGTCCGCAATGGCCCTGCGAAGCCCATCGAGCTTTACGATCTCGCTTGCGATCTGAGCGAGTCGAAGGACCTTGCTGCTGAGAAGCCTGACCTCGTCGCCAAAGCCGATTCACTCATGAAATCGATGCGCGTCGATCATCCTGACTGGCCACTCGTTGAGATGCAGCCTGGTAAGGAGAAGGCCGCCAAGAAGAAACTCGGAGCCACATCGGATATGCCGAGAGTTAAATCCTCAAACAATTGATGCGCCGGTCTCAAAAAGTAATTTTGAAATCGCGAAAGCGTCGGAGAGTTCGGCGGTCCGTCAACGGAGACACACCCATGATTCCAATGCGCCATGCATTTCTGATCCGTAGCGTGCAACAACCGTGGGTCATACAGGGCGCGATCGTCGTCGCTGTTCTCCTCGCCTGCATCATGTCCCCTCCTCTTCATGCACAGGGGGTCCTCGGTCCGCAGCCCACGCCTCCGAGCCCTCAACAGATATTTGAAGTTGTTCATGCGGGTCCATCGTCGGTGGACGCGACGGTCACTTCGCTCATGCTGTATGAAGACTTTCTCGCGGAATGGTTGGCATTCCGCGCAGACGGCTCATCACCCGCAGAGCAGCGCTTCCAAGCATTATTTACGGAAAATCTGCTGTCGAATCCCCTGAAAGTCGCGCCGCTTCTGAGCGCCGCCGCACGCGCGCTCGCACTCGAACGCGAGCAAACGCGCAAACGCTATCGGCGGCTATTTGAGGATGTCATCGTGGTCGTCGGCGATGCGAACCACCCGCAAAGAACGCAACTCGTGGAGGCGCTCTTGCGCAGCGACTTGTTGATGAAATATTCACCCCTGTGGTCTCCGATCGATCCGATCGCCACGATCCAAACGGACGCGGAGTTCGTGGCGCGTATCGCAGCGCAAGGCCAGCTCGGGGTGCTGACGGGCGCAGGCAAAGCCTTCGAGCGCGCCCTGATCGATCGTGTCGCCGCGCTCTTGCTCATTCCATCGGACCATTTCGAAGCAAAACAAGCGGACCCGGTGGCAGGTAAAGTGAAACCCACGCGCGTCATCGAGGCGAATCGCGCATGTCAGCGCACGCTTTTCAAAATCGCTCAGGATCTCTCGGCGATTGATCCAGCATTCGCGGCGTTTGTGCGCGCTGAGACGCTGGCCAGCATGGCGACTTCAAAAGAGCTCGCCGAGGCTTACCAGTCTCAAGCGACGCTCCTGTCGGTTGCGCTGCACAGTGCACTGCCGCTCGGCATGGAACCAAAAGTTCATCGCCAGGGCGAGCAACTTGCTCCATCTACGAACGATGGCATCGCGCCGACCGACGCGGGTAGCGTTCAAGCAGTGCCAGACGCGCAAGCCGAGGAACAGCGCGCGGCTCTATTGGCCGAGCTCGTCGCGCTCACACAGCGCATTGCATCTCAGGTCCCCTTTGTCACGATGGAGGACGAGGTTCCGACCGCGCCCGCATACACGCCAGCAGAGTTCACCGCGCTGAGCGTCGCGATCGCAAGTTGTGCGGATGGTCTCATCACGCTGACCCATCGTGGACTGCTGCTGAGCAACGGGATTGCGTCCGCGTCAGGGTCATATCCGATCGCGGATGCGTGGGAATCCGACAGCATGATGGCGACTTTGGGCAAGGAGGAGCTTGATCGAGCGGCCGCAGCAGCGATCATTGCCGCGGCTGTCCAAGCTGGCGCGGATCCAGTCACTGCCGAGCGTGACACGCTTCGACGGCTCCCGTGTCGGGTCACTCCTAGCGACCTCGGACAGCTTGCCTGCGTCGACCTTGGTGCCTTGGTGCGAGAGCATGACGCGGCAAGCGCTGCGACGGCGGATAGTCCCGCCGATGCCTCGCTTCTCAAGTACGAAGCGACGCGCACAGACGCACTGCGACAGTGCGCGCAGGCCGTGTGGCGTTTGCGCGAACTCACGCCCGACGAGCGCGCCGACCGAGTGCTTTACAGCAAACTTGAGCGGGCTCAAGCGGATGCCGCGCGCGCCTTGGTCGAGTGTGGTGTGCTCTATTGCGACAACACAACCGCGCAGAGAACATCCCTGACGGCTGACAACCTGAAGCGGCTCTGGGTGCTCGCGGCGCTGGGAAATGTCCACAAGGTCGACCTGATTGCGCGCGCGGAACTTCGAGAATGCGAGATGACCGAAGACGACTCCATGGCGGCGCAGATCGCGCTCGATGGCGCGCTTGATGATGTGGTCACGGCGGTCCTCAAAGGATCATTGACGCGGATCCAGTCAGAAAGGATTCGAGAGCGCGGACGCGCATTGCACGCGATTCTTCGCATCGATCAACTGACAGCACCCTGCACGGCGAGCAGTGCTGCGAAACGCGCTATCGAAACGGGAACGCAGCGAGCGGACGCGAATTGGAGCGTCACGTTGATCTCGCTGCTCGACGAGGAGCCGCCAGACCCGAGTGAAATCGAGCCGGGTGTTCCCGTCGGAGTCGAGCCTGTCGAGGAGGAGAACGAGGAGGAGTAGCGCGTGCACAGGCGCCAATGAGTCACGCTCCAAGGCCTAGCAAGACACTGAACACCAGAGCCGTTCTCAGTGTTTCCTTTGACATTTCACGCCGCAAGCAATCGAGCCATGCGCACGAGGTTGTGCGTCGCAGCAGTCAACTCTGCTTGTTGTTTATCGTGTGTCGCTCCACATGACGCGATCGGCGCATCAAACCGTGCGCATCGAGTCGATCTCGGTTCCGCGTAAAGGTTGTCGCCTCCGACTCTGAAGCGATTTGGACTGCTGTCCCAACGCAGGATGCGACGATCACTCGCCAGCAATTGCGATGCGCGTCGCCGACTTCTTGCGAGCGTTGGCCACTTGAATCACCGCGACTCCGGAGAGCATGAGCGCTGCGGCGTAGACCGTGCGCATGCCAATCGGTTCGCCGATGAACGCCCATCCCAACACAAGCGCAACGAGCGGATTCACATAGGCATAGGTCGCCACGCGCGCGGCGGGTTGATGACGCAACAGCCAGATATACGCAGTAAACCCGCACAACGAACCAAACACGACGAGGTACGACCACTGCATCCACGTCGCGAAATCCGGCGGTGATTGCATGAGCAATGTCCACTCATCGTGAAACAGAAATTCTTTAGGGACGCTGGCAATCGCCAAGACGGCGCCACCGCAGAGCATCTGCATCGCGGTTGCGGCCACGGGCGAGTCGGCGCCGTCGGGACGTTTGGACCACACGCTGCCAAGAGCCCAACCGAGCGTCGCAACAATCATGATCAAGATGCCGACGGTGGAAACTGTGGAGGTCGCGCCGATCGTCTCCGACTTGAGCACCGCAATTCCTGCAATTCCTAGGGCAATTCCCAGCCAAACCACTTTCGACGGCGCGCGCGTGCGATGCATCATGCTGTCCAATCCCACCAACCACAGCGGTGTGATGGCGGTCATGAGGGCGACGATGCCCGAGTCGGTGCTGCGCGTGGCAATTGCGACGCCACCGTTGCCTAGCAACATCAAACACGAACCAACAATCGTGGCGTGCAACCATGAGCGCGCGCAGAAATCACTGCGGCGCAGCAATCCGCGCCACCACGCGAAGCCGAGCAAGATCAAGCCCGCAACGAGAAAGCGCGCGGACGCACAGACGAATGCGCCGTGCTGCGAAACCAGTTTGATGACGAGGTAGGTCGAACCCCAGATGAGGTAGACCGCGCCAAAGGCAAGTGCGACGCGCGCGGCGCTGGGAGTGTGTGCGGGAACTCTAGACATCGAGGCGCTCATGGTACGAAGGGCGCACCGCGCCTAATTCGCCTCATCAATTGCACGAACGCAACGATCAACCTTGCACGCGTGCAGCGCTTTCGACGGAAAAATACTTCGCTTGCGGATGATGCACGATGATCGCGCTCGTCGATTGCTCAGGCACCATCTGCCAATTCTCGGTGAGCACGCAGCCGATGCGCTCGGGCTTGATGAGACGGAAGAGTTTCTCTTGATCGCTCATGTCGGGGCAAGCGGGATAGCCGAAGCTGTAGCGCGAACCACAGTAATTCTGCGTGAACAACTTGCGAATCTCGGGACTGTCCTCATGACCGATGCCCAACTCCGCGCGCATGCGCTTGTGCCACATTTCGGCGAGCGCTTCCGCACACTCAACACCGAAGCCGTGCATGAACAAGTACTGGGTGTAGTCGTTTGCTTCGAAGAGCGCCTTGGCGCGCAGACTCACTTCTTCGCCCATGGTGACGCAGTGAAATCCCACCACATCCTTCACGCCGCTGTCGTGCGCGCGAAAGAAATCACTGATGCACAAACGTTCACGCGTGCCTTGACGAGGAAACGCGAATCGTTCGAGTTCGCGCGTGTTGTCGCGCGGGTCATAGACCACGAGATCATCGCCCTGCGCGTTGGCGGGGAAGTAGCCGTACACCACTTGTGGCCGCAGAATGCGCTGCTCTTTGCACTCCTTGCACAGACGCTCGAACACTGGCCACGCATGCAGACGCAAGTACTGTTCGTACTCGACTTCGCCCATGTCGCCCTTCTTGAATCCCCACTGTCCGCGGAAGAGCGCGACGAGATTGATGTAGGGGTAGATCTGCTCGAGCGGAACATCGATGACCACGCGATCGCCAAGAAATGGCGGCGTAGGAACAACAATCGTGGTCGACACCGAGGAGCGCGCGGCAACGTCCACCGTCGCCTTCGCACTCGCCACTGCACTGCGCGCCGCGGAAACTTTCGCGTCAACCAATTCGCGCTTGGCCAACCGCTCATCAATCTCCGCATCAATCGACGCGAGTGTCTTCGTAGCCAACGCATCGCCCACTGCGAGACCTTCAAACGCATCGCGTCCGTAGTACAACGGCCCTTTGTAAATGCTGCGCAAATGCGATTCGGCGTAATGACGAGTGAGCGCGGCGCCACCGAGAATCACTGGAACGGTGATGCCGAGACGATTCATCTCGTGCAGGTTTTCTTCCATCACTCCCACCGACTTCACCAGCAATCCGCTCATGCCAATCGCGTCGGCCTTGGTGTTGCGCCATGCGTCGAGAATCGCGTGCAGCGGCTGTTTGATGCCGATGTTGTGAATCTCGAATCCGTTGTTGGAGAGAATGATGTCGACGAGATTCTTGCCGATGTCATGCACATCGCCCGCCACAGTGGCCAACACAATGCACGCCTTCTTTGAGGCGCTCTGGTTGGACTTGGCCATGTGCGGCTCGAGGATGGCCACCGCTTTCTTCATGACTGCGGCCGATTGCAGCACAAACGGCAACTGCATCTGACCCGAACCAAAGAGTTCGCCCACGGTCTTCATGCCACCGAGCAGATGATCATTGATGATCGTCAACGGCGGATAGGTCTCGAGCGCGATCACGAGGTTCTTCTCGAGGTCGCGTAGTTCGCCGTCCACGATGTGACGCGCGAGCCGCTCTTCGATTGGCAGATCCGCGAGCGTGACTTTGACCGTGATCTCTTCCGAGCCATCGGGAAAGAGCGAGATGTAATAGAGCAGCGGGTCGAAATTTTCCGCCATCCCTGCAGGACGTTCATCGCCGCGCTTGTCAAAGATGAGCCACTCGGCGGCGTCCCATTCGTTCTGCGCGATGCGATTGCGCGGGAGAATCTTCGAGGCGTGCACGATGGCCGCAGTGAGACCGCGGCTGCGCGCGTGATGCAGGTACACCGAGTTGAGCACAGTGCGCGCCGATGGCTTCAGACCAAACGAAATGTTGGAAAGCCCCAAAATCAAGCCACATTTGGGAAATGCCTGCGCGATGGCTGCGATGCCATCAAGGGTCTCGAGGCCGAGGCGACGGTCATCATCGTTGCCCGTGCAAATGGTGAACGTGAGCGGATCGAAGAGAATGTCTTCCGCGAGCAACCCCCACTCACGCGTGTAGAGATCGTGAATGCGGGTGGCGATTTCGAGTTTGCGCGCGCAAGTCTTGGCCATGCCCGCTTGCGGATCTTCGTCGATGGTGAGCGCGACACACGCCGCGCCATAGGTCTTGAGCAGCGGGCAGATGCGATTCATGCGCTCGAGACCGTCTTCGAGATTGATGGAGTTCACGATCGCTTTGCCGCCAGAACGCTTGAGTCCCGCTTCGATGACGCGCGGGTCGGTCGAGTCAAACATGATGGGCGCGTTCACTTGACGCACGAATCGCGAGGCAACTTCTTCCATGTCGCGCACACCGTTGCGTCCCACGAAGTCGACGCACACGTCGAGCACTTGTCCGCCGTCTTTGATTTCTTCGCGCGCCATCGAGACTAATCCATCGAAGTCATCTTCATCGAGCAAGCGCTTGAACTTGCGCGAGCCGTTGGCGTTGGTGCGTTCGGCGACGATGAGAAACGAGTTCTCTTGCGTGTACTCGACGAAGCCGTACAAGCTCGAACATCCCGCAACTTGCGGCGTGATTGCGCGAGCCGGCGCGCGTCGATCGAGTCCCTGCTCACTCACCAGCGCCGCGAGTTCTCCGATGTGCGCGGGCGTGGTGCCGCAGCAGCCACCGACGGAATTCACCTTGAATTCCTCGACAAAACGACGCATGGCATCGCGGAACGCTTTCGGTTGCAGCGGATATTCCGTTCGTCCCTCGACCAAAATCGGAAGACCTGCGTTGGGCAGCACACTGACGGCGCGATCCCAATTTTTCGTGATGTACGCGAGGTGTTCGACCATCTCCACCGGACCAGTCGCACAGTTGAGACCGAGCGAATGAATCGGAAACGCGCGCAACGCATTGACCACCGCGGCGATGTCGCTGCCGAGCAACATCGTTCCCGAAGTCTCGATGGTGACGCTGGTGAAGATGGGCAAGTCGTTGGGAGATTTTCCCGCTGCCTTGATGGCATCAAGCACCGCGTTGATCGCAATCTTGACTTGCAACAAGTCTTGCGAAGTCTCGATCATGAATCCGTCGATGCCGCCCGCGATAAGTCCTCGTGCTTGCTCCAAGTAACTCGCGTGCATCTCATCCCACGAGGTTTGGCCGAGCGAAACCAACTTGGTTCCTGGGCCCATCGAACCGATGGCGAAGCGCGGCTTGCTCGGCGAGTCAAACTTGTCGCAGGCCGCGCGCGCCACTTGTGCCGCGCGCATGTTGAGGTCGTAGGTCCAACCCGCAAACTCCTCGTCGAAGTCGCGCCCGACCAAGATGTTGGCGCCGAAGGTGTCGGTCTCCACCACGTCGGCGCCGACCGCGAGAAAGCTCTCGTGAATGCGCTGAATGATGTCAGGGCGACTGCGCACCAATATGTCGGTGCAGTTGTCACGGCCGAGATAATCCTCGGTACGACAATCGGCGCACGCATGAATGGAAGTGCCCATCGCGCCGTCAAAAATGAGCGTGCGGGAGTCAAGAGCCTTCAAGAGCGAGCGATGCATCGGCGGAGGATACGAGTCACGGCGCGGATCTTCAACCGTTCATCCGGATACATGGATGAATGTGCTGCCGTGGCGCGGAAAGTGCCTTTTTCGCGCGTGGGGTGTTTGCACAGAGCTCTCGCGTCGACTTCACGCGAGTTTGCCCGCGACCTGCGCGCGCAGCGCAAGCGCGATTACCATCGGCACCTTTTTGACGCGGGCACTCGCAGCCGCCCCTCGCGCGCATGGACACTCGGTCACTCGCGCGAAACTTTTCGCTCATCGCGCGCACACCACTGGTCACGCGACACTCCCCGACAGTTACTCCTATGAATCGCGCATCAATGCAATTGTTCCTTCCGCTGTGTGTGGTCGCATCACTCTGGGCAATTGGTTGCGCCCCAAAGTCGGCGGTCACCAACACGTCATCGACGACGGCGAACAACACGGCCAACAACACGGCCGTTGTGATGACGCCCGCGCCTGCAGTGCGCAGCGTCGAAACATTTGACGCCGTTTGGGAAACCGTGCGCACGCAACACTTCGACAAGACACTCAACGGCGTGGACTGGGAATCGGTGCGCGTCGAACTCCTTCCACAAGCGGAATCGGCGCTGACGCAAGATCAAGCGCGCGCCGTGTTGATGGACATGCTCTCGCGATTGGGACAAAGTCACTTCGCGATCATTCCTGGTCAAGCTGCAGAACGCTCGCCCACTCTCTCGACTCCCGAAGAACAAGTCGCTGCGCCAGTTTCAAAGCACGTCGCACAAGAGAGCCCTTCGACCACCATCACCACCGATGTTGACACGATTACCTCCAGCGACGCGACCAACACCGCGACGACGCCGGGCGGTCCTGGCGTGTGCGGAGTCGACATCGCACTCGTCGACGGCGAACCCACCGTGCTGCGCGTAACGCCAAATCTTTCGGGCGCGCGCGCGGGCGTGCTCGTCGGTTGGAAATTGCTCTCCGTTGATGGCGCGTTGGTAAGCGACGAACTTCGTCCGCTTCGCGAAGAAATTGCGCGAGAGACCGACCACAACTCGACGCACGCTCGACAACTGCGCGTGGCGTTGGCGGTGACGGGAAACCACTTGCTTTCAGGCGATTCCGGCGAAGTTCGCCGCGCAACCTTCGAAGACGCTTCGGGCCACGAGCAAGTGGTGACCATCGCGTTTGCGCCCTCGCCGCTGGGCAGCACCAAGTTTGGAAATCTTCCGCCGTTCTCGATCGCCGTCGATTCGCAAATCATCAGCTTGCCCGTCGAAGGCGGCAAACCTGTGCGCATCGGTGTGCTCGGATTCAACATCTGGATGACGGGGGCATCGGAGGCGATTGATCAAGCGATCGACACCATGCGTTCATGCGATGGCATCGTCATTGATCTGCGTGGAAATCCTGGCGGCGTGGGCGCGATGTCGATGGGCCTCGCGGGCTACTTTCTCGCCACGCCTGAGAGTCTCGGTTCGATGCTCGGTCGCGACAGCACGCTCGAATTCAAAGCGTCGCCGCGCAAAGTTTCTGCGGCAGGCAAACGAGTGCGCACGATTTCCAAACCGCTGGCGATTCTCATGGATGCACGCAGCGCGAGCACCAGTGAAGTCTTCGCGGGCGGGATGCAAGACCTCGGCCGCGCGCGCGTCTTCGGCGAAACTTCTGCGGGAATGGCGCTGCCTGCGCAAGCGACCGAACTTCCTAGTGGCGATGTTCTGTTGCATGCGGTCGCGGATTTCGTGACCTCAAAGGGAACACGACTCGAAGGCCGCGGCGTCATTCCTGACGAAGCCGTTGCGCCTTCGCGTGCTGCGTTGCTCGTTGGTCGCGACGGCGCACTCGATGCCGCAACCGTTTGGATTTGCGCGTCGACATTGACTGCACGGGCAAACAAAGCAGCGGCATCCGCGAACAACGAAACTGTCGCGGCGCCCACCGCAATTCCCACGGCTCCCGATACATCGCCGCGCTAACTTCGATCACACGCGTTCACTCACGCACCCGAATCCGTTCACACACTCTCATCAACTCACTTCAATGAAACACACATCACACTCCTCGTCGATTTCGTTTTCTGTGCGCACATTCGTGTGCATGACTTCGCTCGCGCTTAGCGCAGGCGTCTTGGCGCAAGACAAAGCCGTCACGCCGCCCGTGACCGTGCCGGTCGCAACCCCCGCGACGATCACGCCGGCGGTGCAGACCGAAAACCTGCCTGCAGCGGCCGAAATTCTCAAGAAATCAGTCGAGGCCATCGGCGGCAAAGAGGCGTGGAGCAAGGTCAAGTCCACCGAAATCATTGGCGCGATGGAGATGCCTGCCGCGGGCATGAAGGGACCGGTGCGTTCCAAGATGGCGCCGCCCAACAAGATGCTCACGCTCATCGAACTCGCGGGCGTGGGCACGATTCGTCAGGGTTTCGACGGCACCACCGCGTGGTCGATCGATCCCATCAACGGCGCGCGTTTGCTCGAAGGGAAAGAGCTCGAGACCATGCGTCACGAAGCAGACTTCCTCAAAGAAGTTGATCTCGAGAAGCGTTGGGACAAGATCGAAACCGTGAGCGGTGGCGACTTCAACGGCTACGACTGTTGGAAGCTCGTTGGAACCAAGGGCAGCGACACCACCACGTTGTATTACGCGAAGGACGACGGCCTCGCCCGCGGTGTGGAGATGGAAGTCGACACGCAAGTCGGTCGCCTCAAAGTGGTGACGGTCATCCGCGAGTACCGCGAGTTCGGCGCCGTGCGCATGCCCGTGCGCACCGAAGCGACGCAGATGAATCAGAAGATGATCAGCACGGTTGAGAGCGTCGTCTTTGATCTGGTGGACCCCAGCGAGTTTGATTTGCCCAAGGAAATCAAAGCACTTCTCGAGCCAGAGCCCACCGAAGAAGAGGAGCTTGAGAACGCCGCGACTGCTCCAGACGCGCCTGCCGCACCGAGCGCGCCTGCTGCTCCAACTGCGCCCGTGGCTCCCAAAACTCCCACTGCTCCCGCTGCTCCCAAAGCACCCGCAACACCAAAGTGAATGAGTGACGGGCGACGATTCGCGATTTTCGCGGAACATCGCGCGACTTGCCTGCGTCGCTATCGAGTCACTCACTCGGAACGAACCATGCAACACCAAAACGCGCTTCGCTCATCGCTCATCGTGATCGCAACAATTTCAGGCGTCGCAGTGTCACTCACTGCGGCGCCTGTTGCTTGGTGCGCTTCTGCGCCGAAAGCTTGGTGCGCTTCTGCGCCGAAAGTTTTGTGCGCTGCACCACCGAGTGCATGGGCAGACGAAACCAACGACGCAGCGACGATTGTGCGTGTTGCGATTGATCGCATTGGTGGCGCGCGATGGCGCGAGATTGCGAGCTTCGAGTCGGTGGCCACCGCGAAGAGTGTCATGGGTGACGCGCGCATCGAGTACCAGTTCGTCGCACCCAATTCGCATCGACTGACGCAGACAATGCCCGGCGGCGAGGGTGTGATGGAGATGGGATTTGCCGATGGCATCGCGTGGATCGGCGAACCAGGACAAGCGAAGGTTGCCGACCCAAAGATGGCGCAAGAACTCGCGGGTGGCGGCGATTTGCAGACGCTGCTGCGCACCATTGAAACGCGCTTCAGTGCGTTCACCACCATCGGCCGCGAAAAACTCGACGGCAAGAATGCGTGGAAAATCGCCATGATTCCTGCGGGAAACGCGCCGCGCAACCCGGCGGCAACTCCCGCCAGCGCGGCCGATGCGTGGATCATTTACATCGAATCCGCCACAGGAATCATCCTCGGCATCGACATTCCTGCGCCGCCTCAAGCGAGTGCGCCGCGCGACGATTCCGCCGCACAACCTCCCGCGCCGACTGGCCAGAGCATTCGATTTTCCAATTGGAAAGAAGTTGAACGCGGCACGACGGATGCCTCCACTGCAAGCAACACGGTGAAGAGCGCGGGGCCGTCGACGCCGCTGCGCGCGTTTCGCAACGCCTCTGTGAGCGCCGGCGGAATGACCACCGAACTCGTCTACGACAAAGTCGCGGTCAACACGCTGAGCCCGAATGCGATTCGTCCGCCCGCCGAGGTGACGAAGGCGCGGCAGACGCGCTGAGACTTGATGCGATGCGACGCGATGAAGACTGCACGCTCGATCTCATCAAGTTGCGTGCGAGTGCAGGCAAATTCCCCCGCATGCGCTTCGATACACTCGCCGCCCTATGAGTCGAGTCATTAGTTCTTCGCGCGGCCTCGCCGTCACGATCGAAGGTGTACACAAGCGTTTTGGCGCGGTGCAAGCCGTGCGCGACATCTCGTTGGAGATTCGCGAAGGTTCGCTGTGCGGATTCCTCGGGCCTAACGGCGCGGGCAAGAGCACCACCATTCGCATGATCATGTCGATCATTTCGCCCGACACTGGTCGCGTCGAAGTGCTGGGCAGCTCGGCGTTGGCGATGAAGGATCGCATCGGCTATTTGCCCGAAGAACGCGGCCTCTATCGCAAGATGAAGGTGGGCGAGTTCTTGGCATACCTCGCGCGATTGAAGGGCGTGCACGCGAGTGGACTGACGCGACGCATCGAAGATTGGCTCGAGCGGCTCGCGCTTCCCGGCGTGACCAAGCGTCGCTGCGAAGAGCTGAGCAAGGGACAACAACAGAAGATTCAACTGCTCGCGTCGATCATTCACGCGCCTGATTTGCTCATTCTCGATGAGCCATTTTCAGGACTCGATCCCATCAACGGTCGTTTGGTCACCGAGCTCATTCGCAGCGAGCAAGCGCGCGGCGCGACCATCATCTTCTCCACGCATCAGATGCACACCGCTGAAGCGCTGTGCGACAGAGTCGTGCTCATCAATAAGGGCGAGAAGGTGCTCGACGAAGATCTCACCACGTTGCGCGCGCGCCACGATGATCGCGGTCTCGTGTGCGAACCGAAGACCACCGCGAGTCTCGGCGCCGAGCAGTTTGCCGACCTCGCCATCGCGCGAGGAATTGCTTCGCGCGCGCAGGTAAACGACGAAGGCGTAGTCGATCTCGAGCTCGCGCACGGCACTGATCCCGAGAGCGCGATGCGCGCAGTGCTGGAGATTTCGCCGATGCGCTCGATGGCGTTGCGACGGATGAATCTCGATGATCTCTTTGTCGAACTCGTGGGCGCGTCTGATGCGCGACTGAACGACATACAAACACCATCGGCGCACAGTCGCGTCAATCACAGTTCTGCGCACAGTTCTGTTCACAGAACGAAGGGAGCCCGCGTCGATGCGTGATCGTCCTCAATCGTCGTACATGGGCAAGATCGCGCTCATCGCGTGGCGCGAGTTTCGCTACACCGCGCTCACCAAGGGATTCATCTTCGGCGCGGTCGCGATGCCGATTCTGATGTTCGGTGTCATCGCGCTGGTGCCCATGCTCATCACCGACAAAGTGCCTGCGTTGGTGGGCAGCATCGCGGTGATTGATGCTTCGGGCACCATCATTCCTCGTGCTAAAGCGCGCTTAGAAAAAGCGCCCACCCGCGAAGAAGCGATGGAAGAACTGGTGACTTCTCCGCCCACCGACATGGGTTCGCGCATCGATGCCGCTGCGGAAATCGCGGGCGGCGAGCGGCAGCGCGTTGAGGTCACGTGGCGCGAAGAGTCTGCGCTCGATGCACTCGATCAATTGAAAGAGCAAGTGAAAGCGGGCACGCTGTTGGCCGCTGCGGTGATCACGCCGCAGATGATCGATCCCACGCAAGAAGCAATTGCGTTTGAGTACTACATCCCCACGTCGCTCTCCACCAAACACGTGAAGCAAATCGAGCGCGCCATCCGAGGCGCTCTCGAACAGGAACGCATCGCGCGCAGCGGCGTCGACGCGGCACTGCTGGCGCGACTGACCGATGCCCCTGAACCCAACACCACTCGCATCTCGCCTGAAGGCAGCGAAGCCGAAGAAAACACCGAGCTGCGCTTCATCGTTCCAGGCGCATTCATGATGCTGCTGTGGATCTGCGTCTTCACCAGCGCCAACTATTTGCTCACCACCACCATCGAAGAGAAGTCAAACAAAGTCATGGAAGTGTTGCTCGCCGCGACCAGCCCCATGCAATTGCTCAGCGGAAAAATCTGCGGCTACGCGATGGTCAGCGCGGTGATGTTGATCATGTACGGCGGTCTGGGTTTAGCAGGACTTTCCGCAGCGGCCATGATGGACTTGGTGCCACCGATGCACTTGGTGTATCTCGCGGTGTTCTTCGTGATGGCGTACTTCATGGTTAGTTCCATGATGGCCGCGGTGGGCAGCGCAGTCAGTGACTTGCGCGAGGCGCAATCGCTGGTCGGCCCGGTGATGATGCTGCTCATCGTGCCGCTGATGTTGTGGATGCCGATCATTCAGAATCCCAACGGAATGCTGGCAACGCTGATGAGTTTCATTCCGCCCGCGAGTCCCTTCGTGATGATCTTGCGCCTGACCGCGGCCACCGAACCGATTCCAGCTTGGCAAACGATTCTCTCCATCGTGTGGGGATTCGCCTCTGCATTTGGAATGCTTTGGGTTGCCGCGCGCATCTTCCGCGTGGGTGTGTTGATGCAAGGAAAACCACCGACGCCGCGCGAGTTGGTGCGTTGGGCGTTTGTTCGTTGACGCGGCTCGTGAATTGAACACACATGACTGACATCGCCGCATGGATCCTCTCGCTCGGTTCCTTCGCGGCGATCGTCTTATGCACGGTGTTCGCTGCGAAGAATGTCGCGGGCGATCCGGCGCGCGGGCGACGACGCTGTCAACGCTGTTGGCACGAACTCGGTCCGGTCACCGATGCCAACAACTTGCGCTGCGCCGAATGCGGATTCACTTGCGTGTCCGAGGCACAGACGCTGCGCACGCGCCGTCATCTTGGTCGCGCAATCGTGTGCATCCTTGCTGTAGTCGCCATCGCTGTGGCAGCGCGCGTGCGCCTCTTTGATCGCGGCCCGTGGGGCGATCTTCCGACGCGCATCGTGTTGTGGGCCGTGCCCTGGAGCAGTGAGTCAGCAACGCGCTCGGCGATTTGGGAACTCGCGCAACGCGTGCAAGCGAAGAAGACCAGCGAAGCGCACGCACTCGAAGCACTCGACTTGTTTGTGCACGGCGACATCGACGCTCCCGCGGGAAGTACTGCGTGGCGGCGGAAATATCGCGATCTCGGCTCCGCGTTGCTGTCGCATTTCAAGAGCGATGATCCCGCACTGCGCGTCATGATGCAGATTCCTCCCACGGTTCATGCGGAGGCCATGCATGGTTCCGACGCACCGCGCGTGATTGCAATTGACGCCGATGTGTGGTGGCCGAGTTCGGTCGAAGGGCGCGCCCAGATTGCATTTGCTGACGGCACCATCGTGCGCGCGAACTTCAGTCCCTCCGCGCGTTTTCCGCCGCTGTACGTTGATCTTCCGCAAGGCGTGCAGACTGGCGACGGCGCGGAATTGCGCCTGGCCCATCGTCCCCGCGGAGCCATCACGATTGATGACGAAGGGTGGACCGAGTGCCCCACCACTCGGTTTGCGATTCCTGCGTTCACGCCTGCGACTGCTATCACGGCCGACACGTGGGGACCGATCGATTCGCTGCCGCTGCGCGTGGCCATCAGTGAAGTGTTCGCGGAAGGACTCATCGTTTGGCAGCAGGGATCGCCGCGCGCGGGACTGCGCTTCAATCATCGCGCGACTTTCATTGCGCAGTGCGAAGGCGTGCTCATCGGACTCATCGTTGAAGTGTGCGAAGACGGAGTTGTTCGTCGCACCAGTCGCTTGTGGTGGCGCGGCGGTGAACGACAAAGCGACGCACGCTGGGTTCCCGCCATCGAAGATGCGACGGCGTTGGAGCGGCTCTACCAACTCGACACCGAAGTCGCGTTGCCTGACGCGGAAGCCGTGCGTCCTGATGGTGCGTCGACGGTCAACGCGAGCATTCCGCGATGGACGCTGCGCATTCGCGGCGACGAAGCGATTGCGCGCCGCGCGATTCCCGCAGCAAGCGAATCCGACTCCACACGCACCGATCCCGCGTCCGACGGAGCAACTCCGACGATGGAATACACACGATGGTTCGCAGGAACCATCGAGCTCCCGCTGCGCGTCGAGCGCATGAACGCGATGGCGCCCGCGCGCCGCTGGCGGCCGTGAGCACCGCGTGATTGCACGCGCATCAACGTGTGAGGTTTGCTGCGCAAACTCGTGTCTGTCGCTCACGCCGCGTGACCCACTCGGGAGGGAATCGGTGCGTAAACGCGCCGAAAACGATGAGTTTGTGAGAACTCAACGATGGTCAGGGACGAGCGCTCGAACCCCAATGCTACGTGGGTTCGACATCCATCGAGCCCAACCTTCCACTCAGAGCGCGTGCGCAATGGAGGCCTGATTTTCGTCGCGGAAATTGTCGATCCCTTGGGGTTAAGCAAGGCTCGAGGCGATGTGCCTGACACCCCGCCCGAGAGGGTCTCGCGGCGTGATGGATTGAGTGTACTCCGCGCGTGATCTGCGATTGACAAGCGCGCCTCGTTCCCACATGATGCGACGACTTAGAGGAAGCTTTCATGACTCGCAATACGACCTTTATCGTTCTCTCGTCTGCCGCCCTCGCTCTTGCGCTCACGGGCTGCAAGGCTGATCCATACGCGACGGATTTCAAATCGATCAACAGCAACCTGACGCCGGAACTCGCGGGACTCTCCGAGCGACCCGTGGATCAGCAGAGCAATTGGGCGCAGAACGCGAACCAAGATCTCCGCTCCGCCGCCGACGATCTGGGCCGCGTCTGGCTCACCGATCAACCAAGCCGACTCAGCCCTTATCCGATCATGTCGACTTCTGGCAATCCGTAAGGTGAGCCGCCGGCTCCGCCGGCTGAATGAGCCGCTGGCATCCGCCAGCGGAATTAGCCGCTGGCTTCGCCAGCTGCATATGAGGTGAGCCGCCGGCTCCGCCGGCTGTATGAGCCGCTGGCATCCGCCAGCGGAATTAGCCGCTGGCTTCGCCAGCTGCATATGAGGTGAGCCGCCGGCTCCGCCGGCTGTATGAGCCGCTGGCATCCGTGAGTGAGCCGCCGGCTCCGCCGGCTGAATGAGCCGCTGGCATCCGCCAGCGGAATTAGCCGCTGGCTTCGCCAGCTGCATATGAGGTGAGCCGCCGGCTCCGCCGGCTGAATGAGCCGCTGGCATCCGCGAGTGAGCCGCCGGCTCCGCCGGCTGAATGAGCCGCTGGCATCCGCCAGCGGGATAGCTGCTGGCTTCGCCAGGGGAATGATGTGAGCGGCTGGCTTCGCCAGCGGGATAGCCGTTGGCTGAATGATGTGAGCGGCTGGCTTCGCCAGCGGGATGGGACGCGGTTCACAACGGCAAACTTAAACTCGTCGAACCCGGCCAACTTGGTCGGGTTCGTTTTTTCTGAGGATGCGTCGCTTCGTGCGACCGAACGTGACGCTGTGGAATCACGGGCGTGCAAC
Organism: Planctomycetota bacterium; assembly: GCA_003671025.1. Taxonomy (GTDB): domain Bacteria; phylum Planctomycetota; class Phycisphaerae; order Phycisphaerales; family SM1A02; genus QWPT01. The sequence continues at coordinate 59,203 of QWPW01000013.1, read as the reverse complement.
GCGCGTCAACTCGCAGATCGCTCGTGACCTCGTGCGGTGAGCATCATTGTCTTTCTCGCTGATTCCGCATCAGTTGCCTACGATCGCGCCCCCCGAACTCCATGCGCGAACTCGCACCGCTTCTTCTTCCGCTTCGTTTTGTCGGGGCATTCGCGCGCAGTTTTCATCCTGCGGAACTGCCGCCGATGCTGCGGCGAACCTACGGACGCGAGTTGGTGAGTTGGGCGTTTCTTCCGCTCATGCTCGGAGCGATCGAAGGTGGAACGATTGCAATCGTCATCAAGAAGGCGTTTTCGGGACAACCAGGAATTGATCCCTACTGGCTCGATCTCGCGACTGCGTGGGTCGGCGCGGCGCCAAACGTGGCCAACCTCACCAGTTTCATTTGGGCCGCATTGGCGCGAGGTCGCCCCAAAGTTGCGTTCATCTCGTGGCTACAGATTGCGACATGCCTCATGGTCGCGGGCATCGCCTGCGTGCCGCGTAATGCCAACGGTTTGATCCTCGCGTGCATCGCGCTCGGCCTCGCGCGCATAGCGTGGACCGGTGTGATCACCATTCGCGCCGCAGTGTGGCGCAACAACTATCCCACGGCGAATCGCGCCACCGTTGCGGGAAAACTCGCGACGGTGCAGAGCATCTTTCTTGCCGCGGCAGGCGCCATCGTTGGTGTCTCCATGGATAGTTCGCCCGACAACTATCACTATCTCTTCCCCTTACTCGCGCTCTTTGGGCTGATGGGAAATCAGATCTATCGCAAGGTACGGCTGCGGCGCGCGCGCCAATTGCAGCGTGCGGAACACGATGGTCGCAAGAAGGACACTGGCTTCAATCCCATGGCGATGGTCACGCTCTTGCGTGAAGACAAGCTGTACGCCGAGTTCATGTGGTGGATGAGCGTCTTTGGTTTTGGCAATCTCATGTTGATGGCGCCGCTTACCTATGTGGTGGTCGATGAACTGCAAATGACCTACACCGGCGGCGTGCTGGTCACCACGATTATTCCACTCATGACGATGCCGTTGGCAATTCCGTTGTGGGCCAAGTTGATGGATCGCACCCACATCATTCGCTTTCGCTCGATTCATGGTTGGACGTTTTGCAGCGCGGGCGCGGCGATCACCCTCGCGTCGTATTACTCGAGTGTCCCGTTGGTGTACGTCGGCGCGGTGTTGCTCGGCATCGGCTTCGCAGGCGGAACTCTGGCGTGGAATCTTGGACATCAAGATTTCGCTCCCGCCGCGCGCGACAGCGAATACATGGCGGTGCATGTCACCCTCAATGGAATCCGCGGAGTCATCGCGCCGGTGGTCGCGTGGTGGCTCTATCAAGCCTTGGCGCCGCGCGGAATGGCGCCGTTGGTGCTGCTGATTTGCACGGCGATCAACGTCATCGGCGTGCTCGGCTTCATGTCGATGCGCAAGAAGATTGCCCCGAGCATGGAACCAGAATCAGCGCTCGCGGGCTTATAACAAGCAATATTGCGCCGCAAGAGCGCGCATCGCTCAGATCGTTGTGCGACGCGTGAGACGCGCACGCGCCATGCTTCGACGCACACGCAACGCAGCGACGAGCGACATTTGAAGGCGACGAGGCGCGCACTTCGCCGTGCATCCATCGTGCGTGATCGATCACTTCGATCGATCACGCACATGACCGCGCGTGAATCATCCCTCGTTCATTCACCCCATCGCATCGATCTACGCAGGCAACGCTTCCGTTGCGTGCGCGGCTCGGGTATGTTTGTCGATTCCCCGCTTCCGAGGCGGGGGGACCCGACCACAAGCTCAGACTGTCGTCTGACTCGGCTTCACTTTCTCGGCGCGCGTCGGCTCGGTGCCCTCACGCGGGAACACAGTACATACACATGGTTGACTTCAATCTGATCGAGGATCTTCGACTTCCAGACGGCGAAGTGGAGCGCATGCTCCGCGAGGCGTATGGAGACAAGGTCGCTGGCGGCGAGATGGACTCGCTCATCTCCACTGAAATCGGTGGGCTCGCGCCTGGTGGAATCCTCAAGGGTCGCGTCGTCGGTTTCTCTGGCGATCACGTGGTGGTTGAAGTTGGTCTGAAGAGCGAAGGTCTCATCGACCGCAACGAGTTTGAAGACACCGATGTCGCCGTGGGCGATGAAGTCGAAGTCCTCCTCGAGAGCCTCGAAGATGAGTCGGGTGGCGTGCGCCTTTCCAAGCGCAAGGCCGATCGCATTCGCGGTTGGGAACAAATTCTTCTGACGCGCAAAGAAGGCGATGTCATCGAAGGAAAATGCATCCGCAAGATCAAGGGTGGACTGCTCGTCGACATCGGCGTGCCTGTGTTCCTCCCTGCGTCGCAAGTTGATGTGCGCCGTCCTGGCGACATCGGCGAGTTCGTGGGCAAGCCCATGCGCGCGGTGATTCTCAAGATCGACGAAGAGCGTCGCAACATCGTCATCTCTCGGCGCAAGCTGATCGAAGATGAGCGCGATGCGGCCAAGAAGCGCTTGATGGAAAGTGTGCGCGAAGGCGACCTCATCCGCGGATACATCACCAACGTTGCTGACTTCGGCGCGTTTGTTGATCTCGGCGGAATCGACGGCCTTCTCCACATCACCGACATGTCGTGGGGCCGCGTGAATCATCCGTCGGAGATCGTGAAGATCGGCGACGAGATCGAGGTCAAGATCCTCAACATCGACCGCGAGCGCGAGAAGATCGCCCTCGGTTTGAAGCAGAAGGAAACTTCGCCGTGGGAGCAGATCGAGGCGAAGTATCCCGTCGGTTGCCGCGCCAAGGGCACCGTGGTCAACCTCATGTCCTACGGCGCATTCGTGCGGCTTGAAGAGGGCATCGAAGGTCTCGTTCACATCAGCGAGATGTCGTGGACGCGTCGCGTCAATCATCCGAGCGAGCTCGTCGCGGTCGGCCAAGAGGTCGACGTGGTTGTGCTCGACATCAACAAAGAGAAGCTGGAAATTTCGCTGGGCGTCAAGCAGACCGAGGTCAATCCTTGGGAACTCGTCGCCGAGAAATATCCAACCGGCACAGTCATCGAAGGCAAGGTTCGCAACCTCGCCAACTACGGCGCGTTCATCGAGATCGAGCCGGGCATCGACGGCCTTCTTCACGTCAGCGACATCAGCTGGACCAAGAAGGTTGCGCATCCCAACGAGCTGTACAAGAAGGGCGATGTGGTCAAGTGCGTCGTGATCGATGTCGACCAAGAGAAGCAGCGCGTCGGTCTCGGCGTCAAGCAGCTCTCGGAAGATCCGTGGGTCGAGGCGATTCCATCGGCGTACCGTCCGGGCATGATCGTGAAGGGCGTGATCACCAAGATCACCAACTTCGGCGTGTTCGTCGAACTCGAAGAAGGACTCGAAGGTCTCCTGCACATCAGCGAGCTCAGCGATTCCAAGATCGAGAACCCGCAAGACGTGGTCAAGGTTGGGCAAGAGGTTGAAGTCAAGATTCTGCGCGTCGACACCGACGATCGCAAGATCGGTCTCAGCCTCAAGCGCGCGCAGTGGACTGGCAGCGGAACCGAGCGTCCTGCTCCCGCCGCCGGTGCAGTTGCTGGCTCGTCGAGCAGCGATGACGGCGAGCGCCCAACGCGCAGCGCCCGTGGTGGTGGTCCAGCACGCGGTGGTCTTGATGATCACGGCGCGATGGGCAGCGACAAGTTCTCATTCTGAGTTGTTGCGAAGGCCATCCGCCAAGAGATGCCTTCGCAACCTCTTCAGTGTGTGTGAGACAAAATCAAACCGGCCGCAGCATGTGCTGCGGCCGGTTTGCCGTTTCAGTCGTCTCAGATCCCAGTCAGAGTCACAGAGTCAGTCGTATCACAGTCGTTTCATTTCATTCACTGCCTTGGCTCCGCCATGATCAGTGCTCCCTCTTGACGGCTCCGCCGCTTCGAGAGTCATAGGTTTCAGATTGTTCCACTCCACTCTTCGCTCACGTGCCGTTCATTGATCGTGCGTGCGATCAGCAAAGTGCGATGAAGGCGAGAACGGCGAGCAAGAAGATCTTGCGGCGGTTGTCGACAGGAGCGAGGATGGTTGAGAGCAGCATGTCGTATTCCAATCTTCAGTTGTGTTTCCGTCGCAGAAGCTCTGCGGCGCGCCCAAGCATTGCAACAGTCGTGCCAACGCGCGCTGCGGTGCCGTTTGAGGCGCGCGGCGCGCCTTCGCGGTTCCATCTGTGCGGCTTGTTGCATGGAGGGTTGCTCGCATGTTGCATTGGTGCAACGTGTGTTGCAACGATGGACGCGCATGCATCGCCGATGAATGTGCGCATGGATGCGCGCGTCGCTGCGCAGTCCGCCCCCACCATCACAACTCCCACCACGGACAGCGCGGTCGCCGCGTTTCTGGCCGCGCGCGCGTGGCTCGATGCCGACGCGCTTCCTGCAGTTGAGTCGCCCCTTGCGTTAGTCAGTCTCGACGCGACCACCGCGGTGTGCGTGATTCTGCGGCTCGATGGGCGCATCGTGGGTGTGGGCGAAGACGCAACCGGTGACGCGACGATGGTGCGTCGTGCGCTCGGCCGCGCGGTCACCAAAGCGCTCGGCGACGAGACTATTCGCGCGGTGCGCCAGACTGTTGGCGATCGCGTGACCGCGCGGCTTTCGCTCGAACTCGAACTCGCGGGCGCACTCACGCCGTTGCTCGGACGCACCGTTGCCGATGCTGCGCAACGCGTCGCGCCGAGCCGTGACGGCATCGCGGTGCTGCGCGCAGAGAGCGTCACGCGCGCGTTTCCCTGTCGCCTCAACGCCGCGGACAACGCGGATCGACCTGATCGCACCATCGCGACGTTGCTCGTCGAAGCGGGATTGCCCGCGAAAGATCTCCCGCAATACACAGCGGAGGATCGCGTGTCGTTGGCGCGATTCTCGTCGGTGCGCATTCGTCAGGATGATGCGCAAAGCACGCCGACAATCATTGAACGCGGTGGTCGCACGATTGAGTTGGTCGAGATCACGCCTGCGTTGACGCGCGCGTTGGCCGCGCAATTGTGCGCGCGGCTTGCGGGACAAGTTGTCGCGCGTAACGGAAACAAGAGTTCAGAAAGCGCAGCGATCACTGCGACCACCACCAGCACTGCCGTCGCGCTGCTGGGAACTCTCAATCCCACCGCGGCGATGTACGACCCGCCGTTTGCAGGAGAACGCGACGGCGCACTCGCGGCCTTCGCACTTGCGCGCGCGGCGACGACCACATCGATTCCGCTTCCGACACGCACGCACGCGCGCGCACGCGCCAACGCGTTGCTGCAATCACTGTTGATGCAGAGCCTCGACGCACGACCGATCGCCGTCGATGCGTATTGCGCGTTGGCGCTGTGCACGCTCGAACAGGATGCGCCGCAACACTCGAGCGCGATGCGTTCTGCGCTGACCACACGAATCGTCGCGGCGCTCGCGCGCGCAAACGAAACGACAACCAACAACGCGGTCGCGCCGATCGATGCGGCGGCGCTCAATGAAACTGGCAACCCCGCGCCCGTTGCCGAAGAAAAAGTCGACAACGCGGCGCGCGCAAACGAGCCCGAACTCATCGCGCTTCTCGCCGCGGCGGCGTTGGCGCTCGATTCATCAGAGTCGCGTACGGCCGCGATTGCCGCGATTGATGCACTGCTCACGCATCACGAATCGTCACGCGCGCAACTGGTCGACGCGACCCTCGCCATCGCGTTGATCGCACAGTCACCCACGCTGCCCCCACCGCTGCGCGCACGATGCGTCGAACAACTTGCGCGCACGGTCGAGGTCATCGCTCGGGTGCAGATTCGCGCGGGCGAAAGCGAGTTTTCTGCAGGAATTCCCGCAGATCTTGACGGCGGACTTTTGCTGCCTTCGGCGAAGGGACGACTTCCTGACACGCAATCACTGCGAGTTGCGGCAGGCGTTGCAAGCGCGCAAACATCGCTCAGCGGTGAACCCAAAGTGAGTGCCGCGACCACCACCCGCCACTTCATGCGCTTCCTCGCGCAGCACATTGCGGACGATCCATGGGTCGGCGGATTGCGCGATCCTGCGTCGATTCGCGGACTCGTGCGCGGCTCGCTCGCGACCGACGACTGTCCTCCGAGTGCCTTGATCGCGGGGCTTTTGCTCGCCCTCGAGGCGATCCGCGCCGCCGAAAATCCTTAGATTCTCCGAGGTTGGGTGCAAGCGCGACGCGGGGCGTGTCGTATATTCGCTGTCTGCGACGCCTTCATCGAGCTCGGATTTGTTCCGCGCTCTGTGTTGCGTCGCAAAGACTAGACCCAGTTTCGAGTCCTCATTTGCAGGGAGTCGTTCATGGAACGCACGTCACGCTTTGTTGCTCTTCGCTCGTTTACCTTGGCCAGAGCTATGACTACCGCGACTGTGTTGTCGCTCGCTGCACCGGCCATGCTCGCCGCCTCCTCCGCGCAGGCGCAAGGCCTCTCAGAGCGCATCAAGGCCGTGGGCGAACAGCGCGCGGAAGATCTCCGGCAAGACGTTGGTCGCGGGCAACTGCTCGGCGCACTTCTCTACAGCGACATCACGGTGAACTTCGAGCGCACGCAAGCGAAGACCGCGTTTGAATATGTGCAGCAACAACTCGGCGTGCCACTGATCGTGCGCTACGCGGGCGAAGGCGGCGCAGATGGCATCGATCCTGAGATGGAAATTTCGCTGGCGATGGAAGGCGCGGCTGCGCTCTCGGTTGTCGAGCGCATGCTCGAGATGTGCGGAACCGATTCTCCGTGCACGTGGCAGATTCGCGAAGGCTTCATCGAAGCCGGCACCAAGGATCGACTCTCCGTCCCCGCCGCGCGCGAACTGCGCATGTATCCCGTGCGCGATCTGCTCTTTGAACCACCAAACTTTGACAACGCGCCTGACTTCAATCTGAGCGCCGCGCTTGAGCAAGGCAATCAAGGCGGTCAAGGTGGCGGAAGTGGCGGCGGCGGTAGTGGGGGCGGCGGCGGTGGCGGTGGATTCGGCGGCGGCGGCGGCGGTTCGGGTGGCGGAAGTGGCGGCGGTAGTGGTGGCGGCGGCGGTGGCGTCATCGGCGACCCCGGCGAAGATCCTGAACGTCCTTCCGAAACCGAGAAGGCCGATCAACTGATGGAGATCATTCAGGATCAATGCGAGCCCGAAGCGTGGCAGGATGCGGGCGGCGACGCCGCGAGCATTCGCTACTACCAAGGCGTGCTCATCATTCGCGCGCCTGACTTCATTCACCGACAAATCGATGGATATCCCTTTGCGCCCGTGCGTCCACGCAAGACCGCGTCGAGCGCCGGCGGTTCGCGTCGCTACGTCACGTTTACTGCGGGACTTTCCGTCGTGCAAAACCTCGAGTTTCGCAGCGTTCCCGTCAACGGAGCGGTGGGCGGCTCGGGCAATGGTGGTTCGACCGGCTCGCCGATTGTGAACACGCCAACCGTTCCACCAACCGTTCCACCAACTGATCCCAACGCGCCGACGAATCCAACGACGCGTCCCACTGACGACGAGAAGTCGAACGCGAAGAAGTCTTCGGCGACTTCAACTTCCAAGTCAACGACAAGCAAGTCGACGAGCCCGCCGCTCTTCAAGTGACGCGCGCAGCTCTCGAACTCTGACAACACTCTTGCCCAACACGAAACGCGCGCGTCGTTGCATACGACGCGCGCGTTGTCGAATGCGCATCGCGCGTGATCAGTGCGCGGTGATACCCTCGCACGCGCATGGGCTTTCGCAAGGACTCTCCGCTTCGCCGCGATCTTCACGCCTGCACTGGCGATGGCGTGACCTACTCGTTGATGGTGGGAATGGGCGAAACCTACTTCGCGGCGTTTGCCTTGGCGCTCGGTTCAAGCGAACGTCTCGCTGGACTCGTCGCCGCAGTGCCGCCGCTTGTGGGCGCGACGGTGCAACTCTTCGCCCCGCTGCTCTCCGCGCGCGTGAAGAGTCCTTCGCGTTGGATTCAATGTTGCGCCGCGTTGCAAGTGGTGAGTTTCATTCCGCTCATCCTCGGCGCGCTCATGGGCGCGCTGCCGATGTGGGTTCTCTTCGTGGTCGCAGGGATCTATTGGACGGCCGCGCTCGCTGCTGGCGGCGTGTGGAACACGTGGATTGGGCTGTGCTTCCCCGCGCCGATTCGCGCCAATTACTTCGGTATTCGCAGTCGATTGTGCCAAGGCGCGATTCTCGTCGCGCTCATTGTTGCGGGCGTGATTCTGCAATCAACCGATGGCACGCAATGGGAACTCGCAGGATTCGCTGCGCTGTTTATTCTCGCCGCCGCCGCGCGCGGTGCGAGCATTCCCTACTTGCGCCGTCAACGTGATCCTGATCATTGGCCCGAACACAAAGCAGTTCCGCTGTGGCACTTCGCGCAAAACTTCATGCACCGCGCCGACGCGCGATTGGTCACGTTGCTGTTGGCAATGCAAATCGCCGTGCAAATGGGCCAGCCGTTTCTCAATCCGTATCTGCTCAGCGAACTTGATGCCTCGCCCGCGCTCTATCTCGGATTGATCGCGGCGAGCTTCGCTGCGAAGTGCGTGATGCTTCCGTTTCTGGGCAAGTACGCGCGAGCGCATGGCGCGCATCGACTCTTGGTGTTGGGCGCGCTCGGCACCGCAGTGATGATCGTGCCTTGGATCTTCGTGCGTTCACAGCCGGGGATGTATGCGATTCAAGCGATGAGCGGAGTCGCGCAAGGCGCATGGGAATTGGCCGCGTTCTTGCTGCTCCTCGAAACGATTCCCACCCACGAGCGCACCAGCGTGATGACGGGCTTCTACTTTCTCAACTCGCTCGCAATGGCTGCGGGCGCGCTCGTTGGTGGCGCGTTGCTCGGCGGCGCGCCCACGAGTGAAACCTATGCATTGGTGTTTGGAATCTCGACTGCGGCGCGGTTTGTCGCACTCATCTTTGTGCCCTTCGTCCATGTCGAGGTGCTGCGCGCGATTCCCATGATTTCCTCGACGTTGGCGCTGCGACTCAACGCAGGCTCGATTGAAGTGCCTATTCCTGAGTCGATTGACGAGCCGATTGATGAGTCGATTGATGAGTCGATTGACATCGACCCGCATGACAAACTATCGTCGCACTCGTAGTCAGTCCGCGATGGGTACGCGCAGACGAAACTCGCCAGCTTCACCAGCAGTGCACGCGCCTCGCCGCAACTTCGTGCTTCCAGTGACGACGCTCTATGCGCTCGTTTGCCTTGCATTGGCGTTGGTTTCGACTTCGACCTACGCCGAGTTGTTTGCCCATCCGTCGCGCATGGCTCTCATCGGTGGCGCGATTCCGCAAGCCACTGTGCGTGGCGCGGAATTCTTTCGCGCGGCACTGCTCCTCGCGAGCGTCGCAATGCCGCTGCTGATGTGGATGCTGACGCGTGTGACTGCGAGCATCGTCGTTGCTCCCGAGCGCGCTCCATCGCCAACACGCAACGCGACCATCGCTCTTGCGGGCGCAGTCTTGGTCGGGGCAATCTTGCGTCTATCGATTGCATCGCAAAGCCTGTGGTACGACGAGATTTCGTCGTTCCTCTCCTTCGCGGTGTATGGACCGTTCGTCGCGTTTGGTTCGTATGCGGTGCCCACCAACCATGTGCCGCAAACAATCGCGACGTGGCTGGCGTGGACGTTCACCGGCTCGACTTCTGAATGGACGATTCGCGCGCCCGCGTTGATCGCGGGAATCGCCGCGATTCCCGTGGCTTTTGCCCTCGCGCGAACACTCTTAGACACGCGCGCCGCAATCATCGGCGCGTGGGTGATGGCGCTCGCGCCCATTGCCGTCATCGAATCCGCGGAAGCGCGTGGCTACGCATTGGTGATCTTGTTCTCGATGGTGGCGACGCTCGCGCTGGCACGCACGCGGCGCGAACTTTCGACGCGCGCGTGCGATGCATCGGTTCATTACGCGGTGTTCGCCGTGGCCTGCGCATTGGCCGCGTGGAGTCATCCCGTCGCGCTGCTGCTGCCCATCGCCGCAGGAATCATTGGACTCACTCGTTGCCGAGTTGATGCGCACGCGCGCGCGCTGACTCTCGCGTCACTCGCCGCCGGCGTGCTCGCACTCGTGCTCTTGGCTCCGCTGTTGAGTGATGTGCTGACCACCTCGAGCGATTACACGCTCAGTTCCGCGACGCAGCCCACAGTTTTTTCGCGCGAAGGATACGAAGCGCTGATCGGACTCACGCTCTCGTGGAGTGTGTGGTGGCAAGTGCCGTCACCGTTGTTGTTGCTCACCGCGCTGCTGGGCGGATTCATGATCACGCTCGAGCCGCGCGGCGACACGCAACGCGCGCGCGCGGCGTTGGCGCCCTTGGCACTCGCCTTCGTTTTAGCGCTGGCGTTGGCTCTCTGCTGTAACACTTGGATCTACGCGCGCTTCCTGCTGTTTGCGCTGCCGATGAGTGTGGTCGCCGTCACCTACGCGCTCCATCGATTGCTTGATCGCGCGCTCGATCCGTGGTTCATATCTGGGTTCATATCTGGGTTCATGCACAGGCAGTTCAATGGCGCGCGCATCGCGTTGATTGCGCTAATGACAGGCTCCGCGCTCGCGTCCATCTGGTTTTACCGCGAAAAGCAGCCGATTCGCGCTGCGGTGGAGTTTGTCGCCGCGCAGCGAACGATGCTTCACGCCAGTGCGGCGGCAGAGCGCGATGATGTTGCAACCATCGGACTTCCCGACAACGTGGTCGGCTTCTACACCCAACAGTTGGGATTTCGCGCGACCGCGACAGGATTCCTCGGAAGCACGCTCGCGCAAGTGATCACCGAGCAGCATCCACACTTCATCATCGTGCTCTATCCGCAGCGGCTTGATGCCCGCGTGCGCGCCACCTTGGAATCCAACTCTCACCACATCGCGGACTTCGCCGGCTGGGCCGATTGGGGACATGGCGCAGTTGAAGTGTGGCAAGCGAACGCGGCTTCGAAGAACGACGCATCTGACGACGCGCGCTAGCACTCTTCACTTGCCGAGATTGCCGATGATTTCTGCATCCGCGCCACGAATTCGCATCCGCGCCATCGAGGCGTCGAGTCGCTCGCGCAACGGAAACGATGCGCGATGGTGCGCAAAAAACTGAAGCACTGCGCGACCTACGTCCGCAGGTGTGCGCGATCCATCAGGCGAGTAGATGTTGTAATCGGCCCACGAAAGTCGCAGTTCGTGCAGCGTTGATCCTTCAGGTGCATCGATCGATGCGTGCCAGATCCACGACTGCTCTGCTTCACGCTCGGCACCGAGACGGATGTTTGGTTCGGCGCCGTCGGAAGACATCAGCGGAAGATACCATCGCCCTCAGCACCACCGTTGCGTAGGCACGCGTGGCATCGCGCTTCGTTCTCGCGTCGCAGAAATTTGCGGCGCGTCTCTTTCTTGTGACCCCCGATTCTCACTCATGGGTTTTCTTCTCGAAATCATTCGTCTCGGCCTGCGCAATTTGTTGCTGCACAAGCTGCGATCGACGCTCACGAGTTTGGGCATCATCCTCGGTGTGGCCGCGGTCATCGTGGTGGTTGCAGTCGGCGAAGGAAACAAGATCACCGCGCTGCGCGAAGTTTCCGCGCTCGGTGCGACCAACATCATCGTGCGTTCGTCGAAACCGCCCGAGGCCGCAAACTCAGGCGCGGCGCGCACTTTTTTCGTCGCCTACGGATTGCTGCGACAAGATCTGCGTCGCCTGCAAGCGGCGCTCCCCGATGCGATGGCGGTGGTTCCGCTCAAAGCGGTGGGCAGCGATGTGTCCTATGAAGACCAGCGCATCAGCAGCCAGGTCTTTGGCACCACTCCCGCGCTGCTTGATGTTGCGCGACTTCATCTCGAGCCGCGCAGCCGCTATCTCAGCGCCGAAGATCTGATCTCGCGCGCGCCCGTGTGCGTGATCGGCAGCGAAATCTCCAAGCAGTTCTTTCGCTTTCGCGATCCCATTGGCGCGACCATCAAAGTCGATGGCACCGTGTTTCGCGTGGTCGGTGTGCTCGAGCCTGTTGGTCTCGCCGGCGGACGCGGATCAGCGTTGGTCGGACGCGATCTCAACAAGGACATTCACATTCCTATCACGACTGCGGAGTCGCAATTCGGCGACATGGTGATGCGTCGTACTTCGGGATCATTCAGCGGCGAGCAAGTCGAGTTGTCCGAGCTCTACGTGGTTGCGCCCGAAACCGATGACGTTGTTCCCATCGCCGAACGCGTGCGCCGCGTGATCGAGAGCGGTCACGTCGCACTCACCGATGTGCAAATCGTGGTCCCGTGGGAACTGCTGGAAAACGCCAAGCGTCAGATGATGGTGTGGAACATCATGCTGGTGGTGGTCGCAGGAATCTCGCTGCTGGTGGGCGGCATCGGCATCATGAACATCATGTTGGCGTCGGTCACCGAACGCACCCGCGAGATCGGCATTCGCCGCGCGCTCGGCGCCACGCGACGAGACATCGTGCTGCAATTTCTGGTGGAGACGGGCGCGCTTTCCATGATCGGCGGAATGCTGGGAATCCTGCTGGGCGTGGGCATTTCTTGGGGATTGCAGCCGCTGGTGGGCGCGCTGGTGCGACTGCCGTTTCTCGCGGGCGCCTTTGAGGGACGACTCACGCTCGAGCCGAGTGTGACCACTTGGAGCATCGTCGTGAGCTTCGTCGTTGCCGCGGGCGTTGGGCTCGTGTTTGGAATTTATCCCGCAATCATCGCCAGTCGCAAAGATCCCATCGAAGCGCTGCGTCACGATTGATGGGTGGTGAATGCCGCGCTGCTCACGCGACGCGACGTGCCGCGCACGATGCCCCAAGCGATAAGCGCTAATCCCACAGGCTCCACCATCGACATGATCTTGATCGGGCCCGAGCGCAGAAACCCATCGATGACATGAACCGAGGTCACGCGCGCGGCGATGTACACGCCGATGAGCGTGAGTCCCATCAGCGCCGGCCAAATGCGTCGGAGCTCGCGTCGTAGAGTCCACGCAATCCACACCACGGTGCACAGCGCCAGCGCGCAGGCAATCGCGAGCACGATCAGCTGCGGTGCCTTTCGCTCGCGATACCAACCATTGTCTTTCGCGATCGCGCGCGCAATCTGCGTGGCCAATGTTTGCATATCGACTTGCTTGTTGATGCCCAGCAACAGCAGCAGCAGCATGAGCACGAACCACGCGCGCGCCAGTTTCGTGTGTGTGCCGCGCTCACCTCGCCATGCGCGGTACGCGAGCCACGCCACCAACAAATACGCGGCGCACACCGCGAATCCCAGCGGAGTCGGATCATTGAACCCGGGCGTCCAAGGCTTCAGCTGCGCGAGAAACATGTGGTAACTGCCGCTCATGCCATCAACGGTTCCAACTGACGACCCTTGAACACAACCGGTACATCAACCGAGAATGTCGCGCCCTGAGTAGGGATGGACTCGAGCGCAACGCGGGCGCCGAGACGGTCGGCGAGCTCGCGACAGATCGCCAATCCCAATCCCGTTCCCGAATGCGCGCGCGTGTGGCTCGCATCGACTTGGCGAAACTTCTCGAAGATCGTTTCTTGCATGTCGAGCGGAATACCCGGGCCTTGATCGGTCACGCGGATGCGCACCTGCTCCACCCCATCCACCGTGAGCAACGAAGCACTGATGGAAATGCCCGTGCCCTCAGGCGAAAACTTGATCGCGTTGGAGACGAAGTTGTAGAGGATCTGCTGCAGTTTGCCGGCATCGCTTTCGATGCTAGGAAGTTCACCGTCGAAACTGGTTTCGATAGTGATTCCCTTCGCTCCCGACTGCGGGCGCATGATCACTGCGAGTCCTCCGATCACATCGCGAACACTGGTGGGACCAATGCTGACTTCCAATCGTCCCGCTTCGATCTTGGCCATCTGCAAGAGTTCGTTGATCATCTCCAGCAGATTGCGCCCGCTCGAAAGAATGTTGCCGATGTAACGCACGCGCTTGGGATCCGCCGCGGCATCATGACGAGCGATCTCATCGAGCAACTCAGCGAAGCCGATGATGGAGTTGAGCGGCGTGCGCAATTCATGCGACACATTGGCGAGGAACTCACTCTTGAGACGATTCGATTCGAAGAGACCGACGTTGGTTTCGGCGAGTTCGCTGATCTTGAGATCGAGACTCTGATTCACTTGTTGCAACTGTGCTTGTCCCACTTCGAGTCGATCGAGCATGCCATCAAAAGCGCGGGAAAGCCGCTGAAAATCGTCGCCCGTGACCAAACCGCTGCGCGCGCTGGTGCTGCCCTGCTCGATGCGTTCCGCCACCGCAGTGAGTGCGCGCACGGGCCGAAAAATCACTCGCGTCAAAATCCAATGGAAGACCAACATGGCCAGCGAGCCTGCGACCAGACCCGACGCGACGATGTAGACGCGGTTCTCCAGAATCTGCGCTTCGGCGAAGATGCTGGTGCGATCGATAAGCAGCATCGCCGCCAGCGCATCGTCGGGGCGAACCGATCCACTGCGCGGCGCCCAATCGATGTACTTGCGATCGGCGATGACGCGCCACTCGCGTTCGCGAATCGCACGTACATAGCGATAGCGAATGCCTTCACCAACTTGGGTGCGCTCGAATCGCTCCGCAGTGTTGGTATCGCCTTCGAACACGGCGAGACTCTGCTCGAGAAATGTGTCTTCATCGCCACTGCCAAACAAAACTTCATCGACGCGAATGACGCGCATCGGAATAGAGCTGCCCTCACTGCGGCCGATGGAAAACCCATTCTCAAACCAGGTGTCCGCGAGCTGTCGCGACACCTCGAGTTGACTCGCGGAAACAATCGCGCCGGTGCGGTTCCACGGAACGGAGAGCGCGGCTCCGAGCAGCGCGAAGACCGCGAGCCCAAAGAGGATCTGACACTTGTTAGCAAGTGAGATACCTTGCGCCATGACCAGCAAGTCTACTGGTTCAACGCTTCTGAGCGTCCTCGGATCGTTTTCTGACAGTCCTCTGACAGTCCTCGCAAGGAGTCGCGCGTGTTTCGAGTAGGTACCGATGAAACGAATGTCCAGTACGAAGATGTTCTGTGTAATTTCTGCGGTCAGCCGTGGGATCCCGACGATCCATCGCGTCCGATGCTCGAGGGACATCATGGAAGTCATGTGTGTGGCGAATGCCTCTCGTTGGCCTACCAAGCCATCGTGCATGAGGGGCAGAACCATCGCACCGAAGGACTCGCCTGCACCATGTGCCTCGAGGAGCGCGAGGACGAGATTTGGAGCAGTTCCGAGCGCCCTGACGCAAGCTTGTGCCGCCGCTGCATCAAGCAGTCGGCCACCGCGCTAGAAAAAGATCAAGACTACACGTGGCGAAGGCCGATCGGCCCCACAAACGCGCAAGAGTGATCATCATCACGCCCCCACTCCCCCGACTATCGATGCAGCACGCCATGAGCACCAAGACTTCGCCCACCCTGTTTATGAATTCGAATGACGCCCACGCGAGCCGCAGCGATTGCGCGACGCTCTTGAGTGCCGCTCTATGCGATGGCATCTTCCAAGTGGCGGATTTCGAAGTGCTGGAATCCGTTGCTGGACTCACGTTCCCCAGCGAGCTCGTCGTGGCCCGCGGCGACGACGATGATGACGACTTCGGCGACGACGAAGATCGCGATGACGACGCAGAGCTCGACGAGAAGGACGCGGATGAAGATGACGACGATGACGACGATGATGACGACGACGATGACGACGACGACGACGATGACGACGACGATCTAGACGACGACGAAGAAGAGGAAGAAGAGGCCGACGCCGACAAGGACGAGGATTCCGACGAAGAGGAAGAGGAAGACGAGAAGGAACCCGCCGACGACGACGATGCGTTCGGCGTTGACGAGGATGAAGAGGAAGACGACGGCGCAGACCCTGACGTCTGAGCGCCTCGCGTCTCGTGCCCGCGCGCCGCGCACATGCATGGGCGTGACTCCCGCGTGAGAGTGCGGACGGCGCAAATGCTATGAATCGGCGCGAAATCGCGCGCCGCGCCAACGTTCATGCGCGTGCGACTCAGAGACGCACGAGCGTCATCGCGTGAAAGGGTCGCCCCTCGCGGCGAAACTTGCGCTCGAAGTTGGTGCCCACCAACTCGCCTTCACCAGCACTGCTGGGACGCTCAAACGCACGCCGCTCGAAGAGATGCCGCGCGCGATCGATGTGCTCAAGGTCCCACTGCCACAACGCATCGTGATCAGTCACGATGCGCAATTCGCCTTGCGGCGCAAGCACACGATGGAACTCGCGCAGCGTGTGATCCTGCACCACGCGACGTTTGTGATGACGCGTCTTGGGCCACGGATCGCTGAAGTAGAGATGAATCACCGAGACGATTTGGTCGGGCACACGCGAGCGGAGAAACTCGGTGGCATCGCCACGCAAGAGTTTCACGTTGGGCAACGCGCGACGACGAATGCGATCCGCGGCGTACACCCAAAACTCGCTGGTCCATTCGATGCCGAGAAAATTCGTCTCTGGCTCGAGCTCGGTTTGCTGCAAGAGAAACGTGCCCTTGCCCGAACCGATCTCAATTTCGAATCGTCGCGCAGGCTCGATGAACCATGCACGCGGATCAAACCCCAGCGCCACGCGCGCGGCTTCGACCGACTCCGCGATGGGCAGCGGAGGCAACGACAACAGTTCGATGCCGACGTCGCCCGCAACCAGCGGCTTTCCGTGCCCGAGTCCAAAGCTCACGACGTTGCGCCTGGAACGGTGAGCGGCGCCGCTTCCGCCGGTGAAGGTCTCGGAGTCGAGCTTGGGACGAGACCACCGCCACCGCTGGCCGGCGCGGCCGCGGGCGCGCCGCCGAAGTTGATGGTCGGGCGCGACGCTTCCGGAATCTGCGGCATCGGAGCTCGTCCCGCCTCAACGACAACCCACGCGACGAGATCCGCAAGTGCCTTCGGATCGAACGTCGTTTCGATGGATCCGTACTCATTAGGAAGTCCGGTGGTCGCAGGCTGAAACAGATGATTCAGTCCCTCATACACGCGCACCGTCGCGGGCCGCTTCGAGGGAATAGTGAGCGCCACGAGCAACGATTGATTCGACGCGGCTTCGACCTGCACATCCTTCGAGCCGAACATCGCAAGCATGGGTACTTCGTTGGCCACGATCGCGGAGCGCGGATCAAAGCGAATGAAGAAGGTCATCCACTTACTGGTGAGTTGCTCCATCGCTCCGTCAAACATGGTCTTCAAGTCGGCATCGTTCGCTGCAACTTGTCCCGCAGCGGCGAGCTGCGCGCGCACGAGATCCTCGACCAACGGACGTAGTTCTTGGGCCGAGGCTTTGTCCATGACTGCACGCATCACTTGGCCGTGCGCGAGAACTGCAGGGTCGCTCACTTCGCGCTTGGTTCCTGATGCGTCATAGAGCAGCTGTGTTTGACGATTGAGCACCGAGCCGCATGGCTCAATCGGCGGCGCAAGCAACACGACAAAGGCGAGCGGATTGATCGGCACATCGCCGACGTTCTGCCACTGCGCGACGAGCGGCGCAATCATCGCGCCTTCGCTGTGACCGAGCATGCCGATGCGCGCGGCATCGATTTCGGGCTGCTTTTTCAGCCATTCCGTACACATGTCAGCATCGGTGGCGAAGTCCGCGGTGGTGCACGCGGCGAAGTCACCCGTCGATCCGCCCGTGCCACGATCGTCGTAGCGCAGCACTGCGACACCCGCGCGCGCCAACGCATCACTGATCACTGCAAAGGGACGATGCCCGAGAATGGATTCATCGCGATCTTGTGGACCCGATCCCGACACCAACACGATCGCGGGAAACTTGCCGTCGCGCGCAAGCGTGTTGTTCGTCGGCAACGAAAGCGTTCCCGAAAGTTTGTGTCCGAACATGTGGGTGACCATCACTTCACGATCGGTGTAAGGAAACGGCGGTACTGGATCTTGAGGGCGACGCGCGGACGCGAGCCTGCCGCCCGCCACTTCGGTGAGCAGCACGGGTTCGGTGAAACTCGCTTGCGTGTACGTGCCTTCGAGTACGCCAGCTTGCGTGCTCGGCTTGAGACGAAAGGATCCCGGCGGCGCAACTTGCATCACCGCAACGATGGTGTCGCCATCCTTGGAAACCTCAAGTGGAAAGTTGCGTATGCCCTGCGCGAGAATGTCGATCGCGCCGCACCAACCGTGTGGACCTTCACCCAATGCGAGCGTCATCGCGATCTTCTGTCCCATCGCCCCGAGCGTCATGTTGTAGGTCTTCGCACTCGCGACGGAACTCACGAGATCAACGCGACGCATCGTCCACGGCAATGTTGGCGGAATCGATTTTCCTTCTTCATCGGTGAACCCAAACGACCCGGTGACGGTGCTGCCATCGTCGGAAAGTTTGCCATCAAACCGCGCGTTGCGTCCCGAAGACGAAAGCAAAAACCCAATCGTGTGATCCTTGAGCGACGCCTCGCGCGCAGGAGCCGCGATCGCTCCCGCGAGTGCCGCGGTGATCTCAATCGTTGGCGTGTTCGGCGCGCCAGAAATGACGAGATGCACAGGGAGATTGATGGGAGTTTGACCCGCGGGCGTGACCGAAGCCGTTGTCACCACTCCGATCCAACCGCCGTTCCAATCGGCAGGCGCGATCGTTGGTTGTGCGCCGGTTGTCGGCGCACTCGTTGCAGGAAGAGACGTTTGCGCCGTCAGCGACGGAGCGATGATGAACGCCACACTCACAACGCAACGAAGCGCGACGCGATACAGGTCGTGAGAGGGAGAAACGCGGCGAGAGGTGAGGCGCGACATGGAGACTCCGGTGAGCAACTGGATCAGTTGAAAGTGCATTGACGACAAGAGTGCCTTACGTGAAGTACACGAGCGAACATGCTGTACAGGCCCGCCTGCAGCGAGGCTGCGACAAGCGTCCATCATGCGTTCATCATGCATTCATCATGCATTCATCGTGCCTCGAAAGGCGCGGACATCAAAGAGTTGGGAGAGTTCGATCGATGCGCGCATGATGGGCGCACGCGAGTCCGCACGGCGCACCGAACAATGGGTGGTCGCAGTGCGTGGTCGCAATGGATGGCCGCAGTGGGTAGTTGGTTCTGTGTCGATTGAGCTGCGCGCAATCGCGCAAATCAGCACAAAACAAGCCACGCGAACGACTCATTCGTCAGCGTCGTCGTCAACATCGGCCGCCGTGGCTTTCGACTTTGTCGCGGCCTTTAACGCCGCTTTCGCACCGCGCGCGGGGGGCACGTCGCCTTCGGGACGACGCCAGTCGACGCGCTTGCCGTCGGCGTGGAGAAGTTCGAGGTCGTAGTAGAGTCGCTGATCCGGCTCGAAGAGATGCACCACGATCTCTACGAAGTCGGTCACGATCCACGTCGAACTGTCATCAGCGTTGGAGCGATACGGATGTTGTCCGCGCGCCTTGCCGAGGTCTTCGATCTCTTGCGCCACCGAGCGCATCTGGCGCTGACTGGTGCCCGAGCCGATGACGACGTAGTCACACACTTGGCTGCGACCGCGCACATCGAGAAGCAGCACATCGCTGCATTTCGAGTCGGCGACGGTGCGCGTGATGTCGAGCGCAAACTGAAGCGTCGTTTCTGGATCAGCGGTGGAACGTGAGCGCATGCGGCTTAGAAACCACCGCTGCGTGGGCCGCGAGGACCCTTCGAATCACGCTTCGCGCCGGCTGGGCCCTTCGCAGAAGTAGCGCCGCCTTGACGATCAGAACCTGGGCGAATCGGCCGTGGCTCGTGACGCTTCGCATCGCGACGCTTGCGCTCCGAGGGCTTCTCGTAGTTCATCTTGCGCTTGACATCTTTGGTCAAGCCTTCCTTCTCGCAGAGCTTCTTGAACCGACGGAGCATTTGCTCAACGGACTCGCCACTACGGGCTTTGATACGGATAGACATTGAAAATCGGGTCCTTGAAGAACTGAGGGGTGCAACTATCGAGTCGTCTATTCGACTCGATTTACTGCGATCGGTCAAGGCCATCGCGTCATCGAAGTTGGGAAGTGCTCGACCCGATGCGTGAACATGCGCGAAGTGGAGAGAGCCTCGACCGACAAGGCTCAGCGGTCGCCCAATTCGAGCAAGCAACTTGCCCGTGACACGCGGCGAATTCTCGGGTGCAACAAGCACGTGCGCGTGAGCGAGGAGCACCAGCCAACCGCGCGCTCAATCACCGACGCCGCTAAGCCCGCTCTGAGCCTATCCTGCAACGCGATGCCTGTCATTATTGACACCTACAACGTGCTCCATGTCGAGGGCGTGCTCCCGCCCGAGATGGCCGGCGTTGATGTCGATGGGCTCGCGGCACTCATTGCCCAAAGCCGATTCGGTTCCGATGCGATTTGGCTGATCTGCGATGGAGTTCCGTCGGGCGCGCGGCGGAGCGGACGCATCGTGATCGAAGGCAGCGGTCACAAACGCACTGCCGACGATCACATCATCTCGCTGCTTCAACGCGACTCAGCGCCGCGACGGATGACGGTGGTCACCAGCGATCGCGCCCTTCGCCAACGCGCGAAAGCGCTCGGCGCAGAACTTCTCAAGAGCGAAGAGTTTCTGAGCACGCTCGCGAAAGACGCCGCGCATCTGCGCAAGCGCGCACCATCGCTCCCTGATCCTCGCCGCAGCGTTCCACTTTCAGAACGCGAAGCGCATGGATGGATGCGACTGTTTGGAATCACTGCAGCACATGCGGCCATCGAGAGCGCGCCGCGTGCGACTACGCCGCCGCCACTTGCGGCGACGCGTGATTCGATGAACATCACTCCCTCGCCGCCCAAGCGTGGCGCAGCACGCGCGATACCGGAGCAACCTGTCGTACTCGCGGAAGTTCCCGCGACGGCGAGTCATGAGACGCCAGCGCTGAGGCGCTACCGTCTCGCGACAAAGGAAGTCGCCGATCCGTTGGCGATTCTCGATGGTCGTAGCGGACGCGCACTGCTTGAAGCGCTGAGTGAACTTGATGACGCATCGATCGACGCACTGATGCGCGCACACGAACCATCGCTCTCGTCAGCGGCAACCGAAAAATCAAGTGAGCGTGTCGAGGCCAAGAAGAGAACAGGTCAACCAGCGCGCAAGAAGAAATCGCGCAAGTAACGAGCACTTCATGAGCAACATGCTTTCGACCACCGCAGAATTTGAACAGCCGCCCACCGATCCGATTCCGGTCTTCAACGCGTGGTTCGCTACTGCGCAGACTGTGGGACTTCCCAATCCCAACGCGATGACATTGGCGACCGTTGACGACAACGGATATCCGAGCGCGCGCATCGTGTTGCTCAAAGATTTCGACCGCGAAGGCGCGGTGTTCTTTACCAATCGGTTGAGCCAGAAGGGTCGCGCCTTGGCCGCGCATCCGCGCGCGGCATTGCTGTTTCACTGGGACATTCTCGATGTACAAATCCGCATCGCCGGCGCAGTGATCGAGACGACGGACGCAGAGAGCGACGAGTACTTTCAATCGCGCCGGCGCGAAAGTCGCATCAACGCATGGGCGAGCAACCAGAGTGAACCGATTGCGAATCGCGCGGCGCTCGAAGCACGCGCAGTGGAAATCACCCGCAAGTACCACGGCATCGAGATTCCGCGTCCTCCGCATTGGGGCGGCTATCGCGTGGCGCTTGAGTTGATCGAGTTCTGGCGCGGCGACAAATTTCGCTTGCATGACCGTGTGCGCTACACGCGCATTGATGATGGTTCGTATCGCATCACGCGACTGTGCCCGTAGGTTCACGCGCGCGTGCTCAACCGCAACGCCACACATCAAAGCGCACGGTGGTTCCTTCGATGTTCCAGTCGGCCGTGGCTAACTCGACCGCATCGTCGCCGCGTTTGAGCACCACCCGTTGCCGCGCGCACGCGCGTGCGGCGGCAAGAAGTTCTTGCGCGTCGACATCGGTACCCACCACTTCGCGTAGCACCACCATCTCTTTGCGCGGAAGCGCGGAACGCTTCTTTTTCGGGGGAAACATAGGGTCAATCACAACGGCGTCGGGTGCGTCGAGCGCGCCGATGTGCGCGGTCAACCACGCGCGCGCGTCCACATGTTCGAGCCGCAAGCGGTCGCCTATGAGCGCCGACAAGCGGACGTCTTGTTTCGCGCGCGCGAGTCCATCGGCTGCGAGTTGATACACCCACGGCGAGCGCTCCAACGCCAACACTTCAAAGCCAGCGACGGCGAGCAAGAACGCATCGCACAACAATCCCGCGGTCGCGTCGACCACCGTTCGCGCGTCACCCAACGCTTTCGCAATCGGCATTGCGCGCGCCTGTGACAAACCACCGCGCAACGAGACAGTCGAAAGATCACAGCGCACGCCGTGTCCCGCGCGTTGACCGACGGCGCGCAATTCCAAGAACGATGTTGGATCGTCGGGCGCGCCTACGCGTTCGAGCGTGAAACTCGTGTCGTCGCTCGCCATCACTCAGACCTTCGCGAGTCCATGCTCGAGATCGCGCCAGAGATCGTCGACATGCTCGACTCCCACCGAGAGTCGCACCAGCGCATCGCTGATTCCCAGTTGCGCGCGCATCGCGGCGGGCACACTCGCGTGCGTCATGATCGCGGGATGCTCGATGAGACTCTCGACGCCGCCGAGACTCTCAGCAAGCGCGAAGAGATGAACGTTCTCTAAGAAGCGTCGACTCTCAGCGAGACCGCCCTTGAGGAAGATGGTGATCATCCCGCCAAATGCAGGCTTGCCATCGAGCTGCATCTGCGCCGCCGCCAACGCGTGCTGCGGATGACTGGCAAGACCGGGATAGACGACGCGCGCAACTTTGGGATGCGCTTCCAAACGCTTGGCCAACGTCATCGCGCTGCTGCAGTGACGCTCCATGCGCACATGCAATGTCTTCAGCCCGCGCAGACTGAGATACGCATCAAACGGCCCCATCACGCTGCCGATGGCGTTCTGCAAAAAGCGCAGTTGTTCCGCGAGAGGAAGCGAGTTGGTGATGAGCGCGCCACCGACCGTGTCGGAGTGACCACCGACATACTTGGTCGTCGAATGCATCACGATGTCGGCGCCAAGCTCAAGTGGTCGCGTCAACATCGGCGTGGCAAACGTGTTGTCGACCACACTCCATGCACCGACGGCACGCGCGCGTTGACACACCGCCGCGATGTCAACGAGTTTGAGCGTGGGATTGGTCGGCGTCTCGAGCCACACCATCTTTGGTTTGTGTTTGCTGATCGCCGCGTCGGTAGCCGCAAGGTCGCTGAAGTCGATGTGCTCGACTTTGTATCCCGCGCTGCGCTTGCGCACGCGATTGAGCAAGCGGTTGGTGCCGCCGTACACATCGTCCATGCACAAAATCGTGTCGCCCGCGTCCATGAGTTCAAGCGCCGTAGCAATGGCCGCGAGACCCGAAGCAAACGCGAATCCGCCGCAGGTGCGCTCGGCTTCTTCACTCAGCCCCGAGTGTTCGAGCGTGGCGATGCATCGCTCAAACGCAAAGCGCGTGGAGTTGTGACTGCGCGAATACTCGAAGCCCTTGTGCACGCCGGGCGACTCTTGCACGAACGTCGAGCTCGTGTAAATCGGAGGCATCACCGCGCCCGTGGTGGGGTCGACGTGTTGACCGCCGTGGATGCACTGGGTGGCGAGATGGTGAGAGTTGGATGCAGAGGCCATGATTTACCCTTGTTTTTGCCTAGTTTTCAGGCTTACAGCTGCTTGCGCAGATAGTTGATGAGATCGATCTTGGTGATGAGTCCGTAGAAGTGTTTCTCATCAGAGACAACGGCCACGCGATCGGCGCGGAAGATAGGCAGGAGATCGTTCACGCTCGCCATCGGACGAATCGATTCGACGCGACTACTCATGAAATCACGCACCGGCTTGTTGGCGCAGTCACGATCATGCACCAGCGCCATGAGCACATCGGTTTCATCGAGGATTCCAACCACGTTGTCCTTCTCATCGATCACCGCCATCTGCGAAATCGAATACATGCGCATGCGCTTGATCGCTTGCACCACCGGAATCGTCGGGCTCAGACAAAAGTCCTCGCGCTCGAGATGGCGACGCGCGATGAGGTCGCGAATGTCGCCGTAGGTTGGTCGCTCGATGAAGCCGTTGTCGATCATCCAGAAGTCGTTGAACATCTTGGAGAGATACTTCGCTCCGTTGTCGCAGATGAGCGTGACCACGTTTTTTGGTTGCGTTTGTTCGCGGCAGTAGCGCAGCGATGCAGCAAGCAGCGTGCCCACCGATGATCCAGCGAGCACGCCTTCCTTCTTGAGCAATTCGCGCGCGGTATGAAACGCCTCGCCATCAGAAATCGCGTAGGCCTTGGTCACGAGTTCAAGATGCAGAATCGAAGGCACAAAGTCTTCACCGATTCCTTCGACCAACCACGAGCCCGGTTCGACCTTGCGCCCTTCGTTGACCAACGGGGTGAGGATCGAACCGATGGGATCGGCAATAATGATTTCGCAGGCTTTATTGCGCTCTTTGAAGTACTTGCCGACGCCGCTCACCGTGCCGCCTGAGCCAACTCCCGCGACGAATGCGTCGATCTTCCCTTCCATCTGCTCCCATATTTCAGGACCAGTGGTTTGGTAGTGCGCAAGCGAGTTCGCCTCGTTCGCAAACTGGTTGGTGTAGAACGCATCGGGATCATCGCGCGCGATGCGCTCGGCAACGTCTTGGTAGTACTCAGGATTTCCTTTGGCGACATCGGAGCGCGAGAGAATCACTTCGGCGCCCATCGCGCGTAGATGCGAAATCTTCTCGTCGCTCATCTTGTCGGGCACAACCACCGTGAGGCGATATCCCCGCTGCCCCGCGATAAGCGCGAGCGCTAAACCTGTGTTGCCCGCAGTCGCTTCGACGATGCGGCCGCCTTTGCGCAACTGCCCCGATTTCTCTGCCGCGTCGATCATGGTGACCGCGATGCGATCCTTGATCGAGTTGCCCGGGTTCATCGACTCCATCTTCACGAACAGCCGACACGGTCCCGTATCCATCCGCTTGATTTCAAGCATCGGCGTGTTGCCGATCATCTCGAGGATGTTGTGGAACACGGGAGCGAGCGTGCGCGGGGCAGTCATGCACGAAGTGTACAGAAGCATGCCCCTCGCGCTTGTCTTGATGCTCCGTGAGCGTACACTCGCAAAACATGCTTGAAAACGCCGTGATTTCGCTGCTTGTCACGCTCTCGAGCTTCTCGCGTTGCGGTGCTCCACTGCCGATCGTGCCGACTGAGCACGAGGGCGAGAAGACCCACGGATCCACCATTCGCGGAGACATTCTCGCTGGACCAACGGTGGATCTTTCGATTGAAGCGACGCGACGGATTCGCCCCACCATCGTTCGTCGAGACTTTTCCGGCAGCATCGTGCGTGCAAGTGCGCAGCCGGGGCGCGATGCGCTCGATGCGATGGACGCCGCGCGTGGAATCTACGCGCTCAACGACGCGGAACGAAAGGCACTCGAACGCGTGAGCGCGGCGCGAAGTGCTGCGTTTGATGCGTTGCTTTCCAAAAACTATCGCGGCATCTTCGCGCTACAGAATGTTTCGGCGCGCATCACCAGTGCGCAACTCCTCGTGCGCATCGGCGCGATGAGTGACTTGGTGCGCGTGCTGCTCTCATTCAAACCCTACTTTGATCGAGGCGTTTTTCTCGATGAGTTCGAGCGCGCCGACGGCGTGCGCGCGACCACGGTGGCACACGCGCGCGAACTTGAGCGGCGCTACTTCGACACCCTCGTGCGCGAAGCACAAGTCGCGCAGTCTGGCGCGCAAACTGGCGGGCAAACTGATAGGACTGAATTCGCGATCCGAACTCGTCTTGATCTCGAACACGTGGGCATGCTGCTCAAAGAGGCCATCGAGGCGAAAATTGCCTTCGCCGCCGCTGAATTTGAGGTGTTTGCGCGCACACTTGATCTCAGCGGAACACAAGCGGAACAGGTGCGCACCGCGCTCACACCGCTGTTTCTCGCCAAACTCACAGGCGACGATTCTCCCGCCATGCAGCGCGATGCCTACCGCGAGGTCTACGCGCTGCTCGAGCCGCAACAGCGACGCGCGTTCCTCGACTTTGCCGCCAAGCAACGATCTCTACGCGCTGCGAAGTGATGTGCGATCAACGATGCAGATGCAAGTCAAATCGCGGCGACGCGATGCGACACACGCGTGTCACGCACCTCGTGCGTTTACTGCTTCGCGCTCCACGCGCCATCACGCCACCACACGCGCTTGGGATCGATTTGCCAGAGTGACGCAACATCGTCGCGATCGATTTCGATGAGCGGGCGATCACCGTGCACCACGATGTCCAGACCGAGGCCGCGTAACTCGCCGCGGCGAAGTGCTAGTTCGATGAGCATCAACGTGCGCTCGTGTTGTGGATCGAGGTAGACGCGCGTGTTCGCGCGCATGGACTTGCATTCGACGCGCATCGCCGCCGCGCCACCAGGAATCGCATCGCTGATCGCATCGAGCAGCGCGTCGGCGTCGGACTGGCGCAGTGCCGACAACGCCTTCGTGCCCATTCCTTTGCGGTAGAAACTGAAGGCGCGCGCTAACGCTTCAATCTGCGCGCTTTCCGGCCGAAACACGCTCTTTTTCTCACCACGGCCGCCCACGATTTCTGCCGCGGCCAACGCGCGCTCACGACTCTGCGTTGAGATTGCCAACTCACTAATCGCCAGCATGGCGCTGCGTCCAAAGATCGGCGTGTTCAACGCGCCCGCGAGCGCGAAGAGTTGCCGCGCCAGTTCGCGTTGTGCCTCATTCTGCGCAGCATTCGTCGCAGTACTACCCGCAACACCAGTCGCCTGCGCAGGAAATGCGTCGCTGATTTCTTCGGCGAGGTTGAAGTAGTCCGCTGGTCGTGCTGGATCCAGTGCGAGCAAGCGCGCGTTCCACTGCTCCGAGATCGCCACGGTTGATTGGGCAATGGCGCGCGACGCGGTCAGCGTGAGCATGACGCTAAGCGCAATCAATACGAAGCCGAGTGAGGGCGTGTGTCGTCTCATGACGCATCTCTTTCCGTCGCGCGAGGAGCGAGTCCCTGCGCGATCACTTTGAGCAACGTGCGCAGATCCACATCCACTTGCTCGGTTGCACTCACTGCCGCAGTGCGTGCGCGTCGACCTTCGCTGAGAATGGGCTCGAGTTTCGATTGCAACGCAGGTTGTCGTGCGGCGACCAACATCGCTGCATACTCGACAATTCCAGGGGTTTCCGCGGCCATGCGCTGGGCGATGCTGGTCGCGAGTGAACGACGCGCGCCGCGGAGGCGTTCGATTTCATCCACCGATTGGGGAAACGAAACCGCGAGAAACTTGCTGGCCGCTTCGTCGCGCAGCGCGTCGGCCAACTGCATCAACGAACGATCTGGTCGCCCGCTTGCTGTCGGCGCCGCGCGCACGAATCTCGCGGTGAGTGCGTTGGCCATGCGCGCAACCTCGAGTCCGGCGCTGTCATCGGCGTGCAACTGTGAATCCTCCAACAGCGTCAAGCGATCCAACAAACGCTCGCGCGCCTCAGACTGCCAATCGCGCCCTGCGACTGATTGACCCACCAACTGCGAAACAAACATCGCGGCGTCGGATGATCCTCCGCCGTCGACCAACGCATCGAGCGTCGCTTGCAGCACTTCGCGGCCATTGGGGTAGCGATCGACCAACACCGTTGCCGCCGCGACTCGCACTTCCGAGGGCGTTCCGCGCAGCGCTTCCGCGACCACGACACGCGCATCGATCGGACCGAGATCGCCCGCTGCAGGACGCGCACCAAGCGCGCGTATTTGATCGATTCGCTTCGCTGCATCACGACCGAGCGTGGCGTACACCGTCGCGAACTCGCCATCACCAACACCTGATGCAGGCAGTCCCGCGCGCTCACCCGTCGGTGACGCAGACCACTCGGAATCCTTGCGACTTTGCAAATCAATCACATCATCGAGCGCTTGCTTGACCACGCTCGGTTCGCCCAACTCAAAGCCGCGCGCGACACGCGCGAGTCCCAGCGCAACCGCTGCGTTGCGCAATCGGTTGCACGCAGTGTCATTGGGTAGCGCGTCCGCATTGGCCACATGCAGTTTCCACTCCTCTAATGTTTTTCCGTCCACCAACACGGCCTCGCCGATGCTGGTGACTTGCTGCTTGGGAAACGCAGCGATCATCTGTTCGGACATCGCTTCGCGCGCGGGAAGATCGGCGTTGGTGGCGAGCACAAGATCGGGTCCGTACCACGCGATGCTCATATCTGCGTCAAGCAAACTCGTAAGCACCCACAACCGCGTGACTGGAATCGAACGATCGACCATCCACGAAGCGAGCGCGTTGCGCACGGTTTCGCTTGATGCGCCGCGACTGTTGAAATCAAGTCGATGCAGCATGTAACCGAGGAAATCGACCAGCGCGCCGGGCTTGTCGAGTGCTCCGGGAGCGCGCAAGCACGCGTCTACTGCGGCGAGCGCCGCTTGGGTGCGCAGCGCAGAAGTCGTCGCCGCCGCATTCATCGCTTCCACAAAGCGAGAGGCGTCTTCGAGTGTCGCGGTGTCGAGCGCAAGTTGCTCTGCCAACGCAGGCGCAGCCGCCGCGATCTGCACCGTGGCCGCACTGGCGAAGGGATCGGTGACAACTCCGCTGGGAATCGGAATGAGGCGCAGGCGCATTTCTTCGCGCGCGGCCGAAGCCGACGCAGGTTGCGAGGAATCGAGTGCCACAGTCGCCAACACGCCCGCGCCGAATGCGCGAATCCATGTGCGTTGCCACTGGGGAATTTTCGCATCGTTCGCGCTTGCACTCGCGATCGGAACATCACTGCCAGGAACAGCCTGCATGAGTTTGCGGAAATCGTCCGAGCTGCGCAGGGTTTTCGTGAGCGTGACAAAGGCGCGCGTGACTTCCGCGCGGTATCCGATCGACACACACCACGCGCCGCCAGCGCGTTGCAACGCATCCGCGACGAGCGCGAGATTGAGACCATCGATATGACCGCCGTTGGTGGTCAACTTGGGAATGACCTCTTCAATCGCCGCGACCCAATCTGCGCCAGCGCTCGCGGCCTCAAGCAGACCAGCTGGTGGAACGGACGGAACGAATCCAGGCGCGCGAGGAAATTTCGCGGGCGCGGCTCGCGCGGCAACGGGTGCGATGAGTTCGCCGTTCGCGCCTCTCTGAAGCGGCGCGGATGATGATGCATCAATGGTGCTCGACGCGTCGACAGCAGCGTCTTCTGCGGTGAGCGCAGGCATCGTCGAATTGTCCACGATGGGAGTCTCACTGAGCGACTCGTAGGACGGACTGAAGAAGATCCACGAGAGCACGCCCATCCAAGAGAGCGCAAACAAGCCAAAAACAAGGGCTAAACGCGCTTGCGAGGCGCGCGACTCGCTGGTGACTTCATCGCGCAGCGCATCGTTGAGTCGATGAAGCACGCGCTCGACGGTGTCCTCGGCAGCATCGATGCGCGTCATCGCGCGCGGCGAACGCATGGACAAACGCGCGCCTTCACCGATGTCGCCGATGTTGCCGCGCACTCCGCCGCCCTCTGCCAAAAATCGTGTCAGTCCATCGACGACGCGTTCGAGATCAGCGACAGCGACACCGTGTTCATCGGCGACCGACGCGAGTCGTTTCGCGCTGGTGGCATTCCAACCGCGCGACACCACCAACACCGCGAGTGCAAGCCGATCGAAGTCGGTGAGGTCGCGCGCGATGACTTGTCCCATGCTCGCACTGCGTTGCTCTGGCGACACCACCATCAGCCGCGCCGCGGTGCGGTTGGTCACCGCCAATCGCGCGGCCACGCGCTTCGCGGCTTGCGGATGAAGCGGCCCACGAGCAGCAAGCGCCAACTGCGCTTGCAGTCGATCGGCCGCTGCTTCGAGAAGGTGCAACACACGGCGCGCCTTGTGACTCTCGCCCATCGGGTGATGACGAATGTCTTGCGCGCGCAAGCCCATCGCAGCCTCAATCTGTCCGCTCGAAAGCAGCCCCGTTGGTGGAAGTCCCAGCAGTTTGCGTTCGTCAAGCAACGGGTCCGCTTCGACGATCGCGTGCGACGGATCAATCGAGGACGCAGTTGGCGTTGGCTCGTCGGCGCTTGCGCGTGAGGGTTCATGATCGGGCGTTGCACTCATGCGGAGCCTCGTCGCGTCATTGCTGCGTGCGTCGCGAATGCTGCTGAAACGCCTGATTCCGCAGCGTTTGGCGCAGGAACCGTTGGTGATGGTTCGCTTGTCGATGGCTCGCTTGGTGCGGCAGGACTCGCCGCTGCGGGCAGAGACTTTTCAATCTCCAACACTTGCGTGTGATACGGCTCCGGCC
Organism: Planctomycetota bacterium; assembly: GCA_003671025.1. Taxonomy (GTDB): domain Bacteria; phylum Planctomycetota; class Phycisphaerae; order Phycisphaerales; family SM1A02; genus QWPT01. Next base: position 28,973 of record QWPW01000013.1, on the reverse strand, counting down.
CGAGTTCTGGATAGAGCGTGCGGAATTGCGTGAGCACCGCGCGTGCGCGTGCTGGATCCAACTTCGCGAGCACGCGCAACTGATCGACCTTCGCTTCAAACCACGGCGTCGTGCGTGACGGAAGTCCGCCCACCAAGGTGCGCAAGAGTTCGGCGGCACGAGAGAGGTCGCCCGCGGTTTCCGCGAACATTGCTCCCGCGCGCAGCAACGCCGCGTCGCGGGGAGATTGTGCGAGCAGTGCTTCAGTCAACAACAAACTCGCGCGTGCTTGCGCCGCATCACCCGACGAGCGCACCAATTCCACGCGTGCATCAATCGTGATGCGCGCGATTTGCTGCATCGCGCTTGCGTCCTTTGATTTGAGCGCGGCGTTGATGCCGCCTTCGCGCGCCAAAATCGCATCACCCGCACGCACAACACTTGTGACAAATCCTGCGCGCGCGGGCGCGTCCATCGGCGCAGCGCGACGCTTTGATTCGGCGGTGCGCAGCGCCAATCGCAGCCCTGCGTCAGCCCAGATCGGTGTGGCCTCTGGTTTTTCAAAGGGCAACAACAACGTGGCAACATCGGCAAAGTGATCGAGCTCAATCGCCAGTTGCAAGCGGCGATAGGCAATCTCTTCATCGGCCTCGCTCATATCGAAATCACCCTGCGCCGCGCTTGCTTCAAGCGCCGCAATCAACTTGGTCGCGAGGGAGCTATCGCGAACCTCGGGCGCGAGCACAACCTCGAGTGCTTGACGCGCAATGGATGAACTGCCCGCAGGTAGACCAGTGCCATCTTCACGCGGCAACTCGGCGAGCACTGCGAGATAGCGACGCGCGGTGTCTGCACGCGGAGCGTTGCCGCCGCGAAAGGCGCGGTACAGACCACCGAGCGCCTGCTTGCGCGATGCGAGCCACTCTGGGCTTTCGCTGGGCACCATGAGTAATCGTTCAACATCGTCGACGTTGGGATCATCGCTGCTGGCGATGCGGCGCACTAAGAGTGTGGGCACGTGCTCGCTTCCGGGAAATCGCGCGAGAAACTGCTCGATGCGCGTGGCCAGCGCTCGCTCAAGTGCTTGTTGCGTTGCCACATCGGTGGTGCCTCGCCGCGCATCGTCAAGTGCGGCAATCGCGAGAAATGAAGCCTGTTCTGCTTTGACTCCCACGCTGATCGCGGCCACTGCATCAAACAATGGTGCGGCATCGGCGCCATGACCTGCGGCACGCACACTCAACGCGCGCATGAGTGTGCATTCGGTTTTCGCCGCGGGATACGCGTCGACATCAGATGCTTCAAGCGCCGTTGCCAGCGCCGCAGCGGCGGCCTCGGCGGGCGCACGCACTGCATCGCTGTCCAATTTTGCGGGATCCTCGCCTGCCTCCGTCATGGCGCGTTGCGCATCATCGAAGAGTCGCACCGCTCGCACATAGCGCGCGACGAAACCTGCACCCGAGCCTGTGCCAGAGCCCGCGCCTGAGTTCGCCGTCGATTCATCCTCACCGAGAATGCCCTCGCCGTAACGCGCGACCAACTCGCGCACCGCGGGAAGATCACGTTGCGCCGCGAGCAGCGCGATGCCTTCGCGCGCGAGCAACTTCGCTTGAGCATCGCTGCCTCCGTCTTCAATCGCACGCGCCACGGCAACGCGCGCCCAGTTGGCGGCGTCGTCATGCGACGCGAGCGCAGCCAGCGCATCACGCGCCTGCTTGAACGCACGCGCATCGAGCGCGGCGACCATCGACCATCCCGGCACCGAATCGCGCAGTGATGGGTGCGTCTGCGGCGAATCCAGCAACGCGAGCCAACGCACAGATTCCGAATACCCCGCGATGCGCGCCTTGGCCAAGGCTAATCCCAAGATCGCCGCTGCGTACGCCTCATCTCTGCGCAGGTCTTCGGATACTTCGGCGGGCGTGAGTTTGCCGTCGCGCGCGCCGAGCAACGCTGCGAACAACGCTTCGGCGCGTTCACTGTCGCCGCGATCTTTCGCGAGAAATCCGCGATAGAGCAAGCTCCACGCGGCGAGAAATCGCGCTTGTCCCGCGCAACCACGCTCACCGTCGATCTCCTCGGCGAGAAGATCGCGCCCGAGTCCCGACTCGCGATCGAAGCGACGATTGAGTTCAGTCGCGCGCTTATCCGCGCGCTGCGCGACTTGCATCAGCTCGTCCGCTTGCGCACCCAACGACTCGATGCTCGCTGCAGGATCGAGGGCGCTTCCCGCACGAATACGTTCAGCGACGCTCGCGGCATCGCGATAACGCGCGCGCGCCGCCGCGATGCGCAGACGATCACGCTTGGAAGTCGAAAGCCGATTCGCGTCACTTGCGGCGCTCGTGCCCGCAGCAATCGCGTCGGCGCGCGCAAGTAGTTTCGATTGCGCGCGCGGATCGCTGTTGGCGTCGAGCATGCGCGTGTACAGATCCGCGAGCACATCCGACAGTTGGTCTCGTTCATCACCAGTCGCTGCTTCGACCAATTCTTCGATGCGCAGCGCCGCGAGCGAGTCAAGTCCCTGCGCTTGCAAGTAGTCCAACAAGTCGTCGGCGCGCGCCCAAGCATTCGGCAACAACATCGTCGCGCACAGCAACATGCGTGTGCACAGTCGAGTGACGCTGGTTCGAGTGCGCTGCGCGTTCCCCGCGCGAGATGCGCTCGGCGACATATTCAAGTTGTGCGCGTCATCACTTTGCGGGCACATAGGTCACCGCCTTGAACCCCGCGTCGCGCGCGACTTGAATCGCCGCAGCAGCGGAACCGACATCGACACCGGAATGAACACGCACAAACAAGCCTTGTTCGGTGGGAAGCGCGCGCACGGCTTCGGTGAGCATTGCGCGAGTCGTCAACTCGTTCGAGCCCAGTCGAAACACCACCGCTCCGCCGACACTCACGACATCGAGCACTTGCGGATCGAGGTCATCCATCGCTTGCGTGCCTTCTTGCACGCGAAGATTGGGCGAGAGTTTCGCCTCGTTGGCGCCCGCGCCAGCAGTGAAGATGAAGTAGGAGAGCAAGAGAAATGTCGCGTCAATCATCGAAGCGAGATTGAGCTCGGGCTTGCGGTCGCCACCCTTGCGTTTGAATCGCATGTCACTGACTCCTTTCGGTTGCGAGGCGAATCGCCAGCAATCCGCGCGCGCCTAAGCGCGTCAGCACTTCATTGAGGCGCGCGGCATCACAAGTGCGATCAACGCGCACCAAGGGCTGGAGTCTTTCCGCTCCGCCCGCCTGCGCGATCGCTTCTTCCACCAACACATCAAGCGCTTCGAGTGACACCACGTTGTCGTTGATCAACACGGTTCCGTCCGCTTGGATGTTGATGGTGAACGATGCGCTGTCAGTCGAAGTTTCATTCTCACCTTGCTCCTTGGGCAAGTTGAGTTGCGCGCGTGACGACTCCGCCATCTGTGACGTCACTAAGAAAAAGATCAGCAACTGAAACACGATGTCGATCATCGGTGTCATGTCGATGGGCACGCCGCGCGGTGCTGAGTTGGGTTGCTTGAACCTCATGGCATGAATCTCCGAAGGTCGATCACATTCATTCGCTGCGTGGGTTCTTGCGCGCGCCTCGTTCGACCAAAGTCACGATTTCCTCGGCGTTTGAAGCACATTCGCCAGCCAGCGCGTCGACGCGATTGCGCAGATATCCGTAGACCGATACGCAAGGAATCGCCACCACCAGTCCTTGAAAGGTCGTGATCAGCGCGATGGCAATGTTGGAGGCGAGGTCTTGGTAGTAGTTCGCGTTGTTCGCGGCGCCGTCGGCGACGGTGTCGAACGCGCCGATCATTCCTTGCACAGTGCCGAGCAATCCCAGCAGCGGCGCAACCGAGCCGATGGTCGAAATCACATCCATGGTGCGATAGAGACGCGCGGTTTCTTCGGCGCCCGCTTCTTCCATCGCGGACTTGATTTCGAAGGCACCAAACGGCGAACGCAAGAAGCGCTTCAGTCCCGCACCGATGACACGCAAGTAGTAACAGTCATTCGCGGGAAGCGTCGAGTATTCCAACGCGCCTTCTAAATCACCGCGCTCCACCAACTCACGCACCGCGATCACGCGATGCGCAGGCATCAACGCCGCGCGGCGAATCTGCACGAAGTGAATGAGCACGAACGCGACCGCGACCACCGACAACACCACGATGATGTAGCCAATGATGCCGCCGCCAGTGATGAACTTGAGCGCCGAACCGCCGCCCGTTGATTCTGATTGCGCAAGAATGTCAATGAACATGATTTGCATGGGATGAAACCGAATTCAAGTGATGCGCATGAGTCGGCGCGCGACGAAACGATGCGTGGTGCAATTTTCCACCACTGCGGACGAAGAGACAAACGAAGTGTGCGCAGTCGATGCTGCAGTCGATGCTGCAGAGGATGCTGCGGAGGACTGAGTGGTCGATCCCGTCGCCGTGCTCGGACGCAGACGATCGGAGTGTTTGCCGTTTGCGCCGCTGGTTCGCACCGATGCGACTTGATCGGCCGACGCGACGTCACCCGACTCGCGCAGCAGCGCCTCAGCCATTTCCAAGGCGTATTCGTCTACCAATCCCGAGCGATCAATTGCGGCGGCAGGCACGGCGAGCAGTTCCATCGCCGCGCGCTCGAGCGCCTGCGTTCGTGCATCGCCAACGGTGGCTCGCGCCGCACGCGCGGAGCTGGTGCCAATCGCCGCCAGTCTCCAAGCGCCAAGAAACGTCGGCGGTTCGGGCATGACTCGATCAAACTCTGCGACCGCTTTATTGCGCGTCAAGAGATCAGTCGCCGAGACGATTGAATCAAGAAGTAACAAGACGCTCTGCGTTGGAATCGTGGCATTCACCGCTGAATTCGGTGTCGTTCGCGATGTTGTTCGCGATGTTGACGGCGGTGTCTCGCGCGGCGCCGCAGAACTCTTCGATGAAGCTGCAGGCGCACTCAGGGCGCCTCCATCCGCCGCGATGATGAGACGCTCCATCAGCGCCGCAACGGCGAGCGCAGTCGCGTCGGCGCCTGTTGGATTGCCTTGCGAACGATGTTGCGCGCTGCGACACGCATCGAGAAGTTCGACTCGCCGCGCAGCGGGAACGAATGGCGAGAGCGCGCTGAGCAAGCCTGTTTGCGCATCGATGGGCGACGCTTCGGTCGCGAAGCGCGAGGGTTCGCCCTTGGCACGGTGACGCAACACTTCGATCCAAGGCACAACTGCCGCGCCAAGATTTTCGTGATGCAACGCGCAGAGCAGCATGGCCTCTGCGGCAAGCGACGCCGTTGGTCCATCGAGCGAGCGCAGTTGCGCCCAGTGTTTGGCCAGCAGTGGACGCGCGAAGTCGTAGTCGCCGCGAGCAACGCGAATGCGCGCGCGCCAGAGATCTTCGCCTAGCGCCAGTTGCGCGGCGAGTGAATCAGTTCGACTACTGACGAGCGCTCCACTCAGTTGCGGCGTACCAACGAACGCGCGCACTTCATCCCACGGAATGAACTCAGGCGTCTTCGCCCCCTTCACTTCCACGCCGCGTTCATCGGCAATCACCGTGGCCGCGGTGATGTCGGTCGCACCGCCGCGGCGCGCGACGGTCACATCTGGCGCAGCATTCAGCGTCAACGCGATTGCATGCGAGAACGAACATGACAGCGCGACAAGTCCGACGGAAAACACCGGAATCATGGCGTCACCGGCGTTCCACCGCGCACGGGCACAAAGCGGAAAACCCCGCGGTTTTGCTGGGCAATCTCGATCAGTTGGTCTTTGCCTGCTTCGCTGGAAAATCCGATGGTGTTAACCACCACATCCCCTTTGACGTCCTTCGCGAGAGCGCGCACCAACTCCGCAGAGTCCACGGGGATCTCACCGTCGGTGAGAAAGAAGATGACATCGGGTGGCTGGGGCAGCGTGTAACAAATCTTCAGTGCGTCATAGGGATACGTTCCGCCACGCGAAGGCTGCGTGTCGATCCATGTCTTCATGCGCGCGATGTTGGTACGCGTCGCGCGCAACCAACCGTTGGCCTCGAAGTCGGGACGAATCGCATCGTTGGAAAACAACACCACATAGAACTGCGCGTAATCAGGCAGCGCGCCGATGGATCGCTTGAGTTCCGCCAGTGCGGTGCCTAAGCGATTGTCTTGTTCCATCGATCCTGAGACATCGACCACAAACGCAAAGCGCGAACCGCGTCCTCCGACACCGAAAAAACTGGTGCCCCCGCCGCCTTTCCCACTGCCGATTCCAATTCCACTTGCAGGCCCGCCGCTGCCAACAATCGCGCCGATGCCTGGCGCGGCAATGACACCGATGTCGTTTGCGTTTGGATTTGAATTCGCAAGATCCGTGGAAAGATTGGGCAGAGGATCGAGCTCAGCAGTGATCGGTCCCGCTGGTCGCGGCGAAGGATCCGGCAACTCAACCATGTCTGAAACGTTCACCGCTTGCGGCAGCGATTGCAGCGTGACCTCCATCGAAGGAACACCCTGCTCGACGCGTTCGGGCGCGCGAATCCACCACAACTGCACCATCATTCCGACATGCACGATGATCGAGAGCGCGAAGCCCAGCAGCAGCAGATGCACCCAACGCTCGCGGGTAATGCGCTGCCGTTCGCGATGCACACGTTCGCGCGGAGTTAGTTGCAGTTCATCGGCCCTCGACGTTTCACCCGCACGCGCGTCGCGTGTCGCCAATATGGACCCCGGGGAGGAGTTAGGAGTCGAAGATCGGCGAGGCATCGTCAAAGGCACAAGACCAGATACGAGAGTGCGAGCCCGCGATTCTACGGACTCGCTGGGTTTTCGGAAGGTTGCGCAAATCACGCGACCGTCCCCGCAACATTTCTAGTTGCGAACGGTCCACCGATGACCGACGCCTGATCACGGATTGGCGAAGTCCTCTCAGAGACTGATCAAAGCCTGATCAGGGACTGATCAAGGACTGATCAATCTCTCGTCAGCAACGTGCCGATGCGTTCACCCGCGACGACGCGACGAATGTTTCCTGGGGCTTTGTAGTCAAACACGCACACCGGAAGATTGTGCTCCATGCACATGGTGAGCGCGGTCATATCCATGACTCCGAGTTGACGTTCGATCGCCTCCGCGAAAGTCAATCGATCAAACCGTGTCGCGGTTGGGTCTTTCTTGGGATCGGCGGTGTACACGCCGTCGACCTTCGTCGCCTTGAGTAGCACGCTGGCGTTGAGTTCAATGCCGCGCAAACTCGCGCACGTGTCGGTGGTGAAGAATGGATTGCCCGTTCCCGCGACGAGAATGATCACGCGGCCCTTTTCCAAATGGCTCACTGCGCGGCCGCGAATGAACGGCTCTGCCACCGCGGGCACGTTGATCGCCGACATCACGCGCGCGGGCCGACCCATTCCTTCGAGTGCCTCTTTGAGCGCGAGTCCATTGATGATCGTGCCCAACATGCCCATGTAATCCGCAGTCGATTGATGGACGACTCCATCCTTGGCCAACCGTGCGCCGCGAATGATGTTGCCGCCACCGACTACTACGGCGATTTGTCCGCCGAGTTCGCAGGCCGACGAAATCTCGGCCGCGATCAACTTGAGTTCTTGGGTGTCGATTCCCAATTGCCCCACCGGCGACAGACTCTCGCCGCTGATTTTGAGAACGAGTCGTTGCGCAACTTTGGAAGCGGACATGTGTTCATTCCATCGACAATCGCGCGCGCGGTCAAGGCGTGAACTCAACTGTTTTCTTCGATGCGCCGTGCATCACTCGAACATGATCGCTTCCCCGAGCGGCTGTTACATTGGCGCCATGGACCTTGACACGATCAACATCGAGACGGAAGAACGCATGCAACGCTCGACGGAGTATTTGCAGCGTGAATTGCGCGGCCTGCGCACCGGACGCGCGAGCACTGCACTGCTCGAGTACATCAAGGTCGATTACTACGGCTCGCACACTGATTTGCGCGAACTCGCCTCAATCACCATTGCCGAAGCAACCCAGTTGGTCGTGAAGCCCTTCGACCCCAGCTCCAAGAGCGAAATCGTGCGCGCCATCGAAACCTCGGGATTGGGACTCAATCCCATGTCCGACGGACAGATCATCCGCATCAATGTCCCCGCGCCTTCATCGGAGCGCCGAAAGCAGTTGGTGCTTCAGGTGAGGAAGCTCTCTGAGGAATCGAAGGTCTCGATCCGCAACGAGCGACGCGACGCCAACAAAGCGATCGACGCGCTCGAAGCGGATAAGAAACATCCGATTTCGGAAGACTCCGCGAAGACGTCAAAGGACGACATCGACGAACTCACCAAGAAGTACTGCGAGCAAGTCGAGGCGCTGTGTACGAAAAAGTGCGCTGAGGTCGAGGAAATCTGAACGCAAATCTGAACGCAAGTCTGAACGCACGAGCGTCGCGGTTGGCGCGGCTCGAACATCGTGCGTGAACCGCGCCTGCGAACGCGTGCGCCGGTGCGTCACTCGAACAACTTGGTTTGATCGGGCAAATCCTTGGGGGATTCGAGCACTTCCTGTACCGCTTGCGCGATCTCTTCGACGCGGCGGAAATTTTTGTGTTCGCTCGCGAACCGGATGTAGGCGATGTCGTCGGTGGCACGCAATCGTGCGGCCACACGACGACCGATTTCCTCCGACGAAACCTCACGCTCAAACTCGCGATTGAGTTCGTCCTCAACCTCGCCCACCATCTCCGCCTTGCGCTCTTCGGAAATCGCGCGCTTGCCGCACGCGGCCACGATTCCGCGCAACACGTTTGCCGCGTTGAAGGGAACGCGGGTGCCATCGCGTTTGACCACCACCAAACGGTCAGCGCGTTCGAATCGCTCGTAGGTCGTGAAGCGCCGCTTGCACTGGTTGCACTCACGACGACGACGCACCGCCGCGCCCGCATCAGCCTCGCGGCTGTCGATCACGCTGTCGTTGTCGGCTTTGCAGAATGGGCAGATCATCAGGTCTTCGATACGCGCTCAGACTCGGGAGTGCGCAAGCATCGACGTGGGTCGATCAATTCATTCGTGTTGAACGCTTGCTCTGCCCCATATCGGGAATGTCTGGTTCCACGCTTTCGAAATGCACCTTGAATGTCGCATTTCCGTCAAGTTCGAACCACTCAATTTCAATTGGCACGGGGCGCGGCTCGGTCAATGTGACCACGAATCGATCGGCGGTGGGAGTGTGGCGATCCCAATGCTCGAGCACGACTTTGCCGTCGACCTTGAGGCGAATGCCGTCGTCGCTGGTGATCACAATCGCGTATTTTCCCGCCAAAAACGTGGGATTTGCCTTGGCGATCATGCCGAAGTGATCCGCGCCGAGGCCCGAGTCGCGCACCTTCGGTTCGTCGATCACGCTGCCAGGCGTGCCCGCGCCGAAATCGAAGTTAAGCGAGCGCGTCGTAAACTCAATCGCGCTCGCGCTCGCACCGTCGCGCGCGACCGACGCAGGGTCGGTCAATGGATCGCCGGTGGTCGCGAAGAGGCGCAACGTCCAATCCACGGGCGCGAGGATGTCGCGGTAAATCCACCTGTGTCGTTGGTTGTCGCGCACGATCAATTCGTAGGGCGTGACAAAGTTGGTGTCCTCGGCGATGACGCGCACCGTGGACTCGGTCGAGCCCCACAAGATGCGCACGGGCCCGCGACCCACAATGTCCACACCGACGATGTTGGTAAAGCCGAGCGTGCGATAGTCGGCTTTCTCTTGCGACGAATTGGTGCGCGCCAAGCGCGGCGCATCGAACGCATAGGGCCCGTATCGCTCCATCAGGATGTTGAATCGTCCGCGCGTCTTCTCGCGCATACCCACGGCCTGACGCGAACCAGGCAAGCTCGCCACAATCGTTTCGGCAGTTGGCGACGCGGCGCTGATGGCCGCGATCAACGACACATCGTCGTGCTGCTGAGTGCCCTCGGTGCGCTGCTCGAGCAAGGGCACGGCGACTTCGACAAAGGTGTTGGCGGCGAGCACGGTGTCGCGCGCCTCGCGCAACTCGATACCAACCTTGTCTTTGGTAAAGGTGTTGGAAACCACTTTGTTTCCCGAGCAATCCGTGCCATTGGCCTTGGCCCAAGGCGTTTTGGAAAGCGCTTCGTCGACGTCGTTCCACAACACGACGCCCGCCGCGTTGGACTCGAAGTGATTCGCGAGGATGAGATTCTCGCGCCCGTGCTCGATGTTGATTCCGCCGCGCTCGCCACCACTCGCGGCATCGCCGTTACGGACGAAGTCGTTGTCTTCGATGCGCGTTTGCGCCGAATATCCGCCCCAAATGCCGCAGATCGCGTTGCTCTCGAAACGATTCTTCTCGATGCGATTGCTGAAGGAAAACGTCAACTCCAATCCGTGCGCTGCTGAGCACGAGAGATCGTTCCCGATGAACTGATTGAAGTTGTTTCCACGAGTGCGATACCACGCTTTGGGATCACTCGCATCGCTTGCGTCCATGGGCGCGGGCGTCTCGCCAAGCGCCTCGCGACCGGCGAATGCAAACACGCCATCACCGCAATGCGTGGCGCTGTTGAGGGCAATGATGTTTTCACTGCACTGCTCAAACAGCAGGATTCCCGCAGAATCCTGCCCACGGTTGTAGACCGTGTGCGAGTAGCCGCGCACACAGAAGTCAAAGTTGTTGCGACAGATCGTGTTACCACTCGAGCGCCACATGGCCAAGCCCCAACCAGAAAGAAACGAGCAGTCGTTGTCGTAGATTTGCGAGTCGACCACCCGCGAAAGCAAGATTCCATTTTGCGTCGCGTGACTGGTGATCTGACGCAGCACCACCTTCGAGGCGTTGCTCACCGAGAGTCCCGCGCCATGTTGCGTCGCCCATTGGCCTTCATCGTTTTGGTGGGGAAACAGCCAATCCTGCGAGTTTTCCGCTTCGAACGTGGAGAGCAATCGCTGCGCGTAGTTGCCCGAGACATTGAGTTGTTCAAAGGTGCTGCCATCGCATGCGGAGGCTGAGATGGCCACTTTGAACCCGCGCACAGCTCCGTTGCGCAGCGTCACGTTCTTCGCGCGCAGCACGATGCCCATGCCGCTGAACTTCTCGGGAGTCGCCGCGTCTGCGCTCGATGCGAGCGTGCCCGCGCCGAGATCAACGGTGATTCCATCGCCCTCAATATGAACGACGCCGTTTCCATCGTCATCGCTGATGCTCTTGGAAAATCGGAGCGTGCAACTCTCGCGCACCACGATGTTGTCGCGATCGACGATCACTTCGGGCAGCGCACTTGGCGGCACGTTCATCACCACTGGCATCACGATGGGCGCCAGCATCCATGCAACGAGAGGAGTAATCATGGCGCAAGAGTACCTTTGAGGCCTCGGCGTTGCGCGCGACGCGACCACTGTGATCGGTACACTCGCGACCCTTATGGTTCGCATCACACTGCCTGACGGCACCGTCAAAGAATTCGAGTCCGCCCCTACTGCTGCACAGGTTGCCGCATCGATCGGCGCGGGCCTGGCCAAAGCGGCGCTCGGCGCCAAAGTCGATGGCACGCTCGTCGATCTCGCACATGTCATCGAGCAGGACGCGCGCGTGGCCGTCGTCACCGCAAAAAATCGCGATGGCACCGTGAGCCCCGACGCGTTGTTGCTGCTGCGCCACTCGTGCGCGCACATCATGGCCGAGGCGATTCAACGACTCTTCCCCGGCGTGTCGTTGGTGTACGGACCACCGCTCGAAACGAACTTCTATTACGACATGGCCTTCCCCGCGGGGCAAGCGATGTCCACTGATGACTTCGAACGCGTCGAAGCGGAAATGGCCAAAATCATCGGGGAAAACCGCACTTTCACCCGCTACGAACTTGACCTCGCGCAAGGCATCGCCAAATTGGAGCGCGAGGGATCGAAGTACAAACTCGACAACGCCACGCGCGCCGCGGAAGCAGGATCGAAGACGCTCTCGTGGTACGCGACTGGTGTTCCTGGCACCAACTGGGAAGACCTCTGCCGCGGTCCGCACGTTCCCGCGACGGGAAAGATCGGCGCGTTCAAAGTGCTCTCGCTCGCCTCAAGCTATTGGAAGGGTGACGAGAAGAGCGACCGTCTCACTCGCGTGTACGGAACCGCGTTCGCGTCCAAAGAAGAACTCGCGCAATACACCGCGCAACAAGACGAAGCGAAGAAGCGCGATCACCGCGTGCTGGGCAAGCAACTGCGACTGTTTCACATCGACGAGATGGTGGGACAAGGCCTGGTGCTGTGGACCCCCAAGGGCAGCATCGTGCGCACCGAGTTGCAAAACTTCATCGGCACCGAGTTGCGCCGACAAGGCTATTTCCAGGTGTATACGCCGCACATCGGCAAGCTCGAGCTCTATCGCACCAGCGGTCACTTCCCTTACTACCGCGAGAGTCAGTATCCGCCGATCATCGAACACGATGAGATGAGCAAGCTCGCCAGCGAAGGCTGCACATGCGGCGACTTGAGCAATCGCATGGCCGCCGGCGAAATCGACGGCTACATGCTCAAGCCGATGAATTGCCCGCATCACATTCGCATTTTCGCGAGTGAGCCACACAGCTACCGCGACATGCCCGTGCGCTTGGCTGAGTTCGGCACGGTCTATCGCTGGGAGCAATCCGGCGAGATTGGCGGCATGACTCGCGTGCGCGGATTCACTCAAGACGATGCGCATCTCTTCGTGCGCGAAGATCAAGTGGCCGAAGAAGTGTTGGGATGTCTTTCGATTGTGAAGCTCATCTTTGGCACGTTGGGCATGCACGACTATCGCGTGCGCGTTGGTCTGCGCGACCCTGATAGTGCGAAGTATGTCGGCGATTCCGCGCACTGGGACAAGGCCGAAGCAGCGTGTCGCGACGCTGCGGCGACACTGGGAGTTCCCTACAGCGAAGAGCCGGGCGAGGCCGCGTTCTACGGACCGAAGATTGACTTCATCGTGCGCGATGTCATCGGTCGCTCGTGGCAATTGGGCACGGTGCAAGTGGATTACAACTTGCCTATTCGCTTTGATCTCTCCTACACCGGTGCCGACAACAAGGCGCATCGCCCCGTGATGATTCATCGCGCGCCGTTTGGTTCGATGGAGCGATTCGTCGGCGTACTCATCGAACATTTCGCGGGCGCGTTTCCCATGTGGCTCTCGCCCGAGCAAGTGCGCGTGCTGCCGATTTCGGAAAAGTCCGAGGCCTACGCCAACGAACTCGTCACGGCACTCAAGGCCAAAGGCGTGCGCGCGACCGTCGATCTTTCCAACGACCGCGTGCAAGCGAAAATCAAAGTTGCGGTGGACGAGAAGATCCCCTGCATGGCCGTGGTCGGTCCGCGTGACGCAGAGAATCGCGTGGTCAGCGTGCGCGCGCGCGGCATCGAAGCGAACCTCGGCGAGATGCCCTTTGATGCGTTTGTCGCGGGAATTGCCGCAGAAATCGAACAACGTCTGCTTTCGGGTGCTCCGGGCTCGGTGCAAGCGTCGTTATTGAAGTAGTTGAGATGTGTATCTACCCCATTGCCCCACCGACTGCGATCAATCGAAGAAGTCGATGAGCTGAGCAACCGACGCAGGGTGCGAATCCTTCACCCGCTAGTTCAATCGAGAAACCCGAAATGAAGTCATCTCGCCAGTTCTCAACTCGTGTCTCTCTTTCGCTCGCGTCGATGGCGATGCTGGCCAACACCAGCATGACCGCTGCGCAGAGCGCGCCCGCAACTCCAACCGACGCGCAAGAAGTTCCCACTGCCACCGCAGATTTGGAAGGCGCCGATCCGCGCTTTGCCACACATGGTTTCGTGAGCCCTGGGTTTGACGATCGATTACTCGGCGATCTCTATGGTTCGCGTCGCGCGTTGGCTGATCTTGGTCTTGACGTTGAACTGCTCGCGACCACCGATCTCTCGGCGTCGTCGGGAGGCATGGAAGACTTTCAGACTGGGCAATACCTGCTCGACCTCTCGATCACCTTTGATCTTGGTACTGCGAAGTTGCTCGACGGTGGAACGATTTTCGCAGACCTTCAATACTGGAATTGGTTTGGCGATTCACCGCTGGGCGTCGGCGATTACTGGGGTTGGGATGTCATGAACCCCGTGCTCGGCGATGAGATCTTTCAGTTGTCTGAACTGTGGTGGCAACAGAAACTCGGTGACAGCGGAGTGACCGCCACCGTCGGCAAGATCGACTCCAATCGCTTCTTCGCCATCGTGCCTAATGCTGGTCCGTTCCTTCATGTTGCCGACACCGAACCCGCGACGATGTTGGGTTACCTTCCGACGTATCCCAATCCCGCGTTCGGTGCGATGGTGCAGTGGCAGTTTGGCGGCAGTGAACCGACCGACACAAAGTGGCTTGCGCAAGCGGGAATCTTCGATGGTTCCAGTGCGGCGTACAACACGAGCACTGGTTCCAACGGTCCGCGCACGGGCAATCGCGGACTCTCGAACATGTTTGACGGCGGCACGTTTGTCATCGCGGACTTTGGTCCCACGTGGAATCTCGGCACCGATGGTTGGCGCGGAAATGCCACCGTCGGAGCATGGATGCAAATCGGAGAGACGATTCGTTCGACGGCCGTCGGAACGAAAGTCGTCGATGACTCGGGAGGTCTCTACTTCACCATCACTCAAGATTTGCACGACGCCGATGACAGCGCCACGCGCTTCGAATTGTTCAGCCAAACCGGCTGGAGCGACCCATCGAAAGTGCAAGCAGAGTGGAGCACTGCTGCGGGCGTGATTTGTCGCTCGCCCTTTGCGGCACGACCAGATGACTGCGCAGGATTCATGGCCGGCGTCACGTTGTTTAGCGATGATCCCTTGGTGTACACCGCGCCTGGTAGCACCGCGACTGGCGGAAACGAAGGCATTTTCGAGCTGTTCTACCGTTTCCAACTTGATCGCGGCATCGTGTTGCAGCCTGATGTGCAGTACATCAGCTCGCCAGGCGGCGGCGATCCTTCGGCGGTGGATGGCGCGTTCATTGCAACGCTGCGTGTCGAAGTCGCGTTCTAAGCAACGCGCGCCGAGGCGCGATCGAAATGCGCGTTATGAAAAACTTTTACGCATCGCTGATCACTCGATGATCAGCGGTGCGTTTTCATTTGCTGTGTTTGTGCGTGACATCGATGATGCTCGACCATGACGCAGTGATGCGATCGAGCGCTTCATCGAGCGTCGCGCGCGTGGTCGCGAGGCTCAGTCGAATGTGTCCACTCGCGGCGTGACCAAACCAGCGCGGACTGCCGGGGACGACGCGCACGCGCGCGAACTGTTCGATGCGCGCAGCAAGCGTCTCGCACGCGAGTCCCGTCGCAGAGATGTTGGGAAAGAGCACGAAAGTGGCCTCAGGCAGCGCCGAGAGCTCGACTCCCGCCAATGCGCGCAGACGCGTGGCGGCGTGTGTGCGCTGCTGCGCGACGTGAGACAAAAACGCCGCGCGCCACTCATCGCAGTGCATCAGCGCAGCCGTCGCCGCAACTTGCGAAAGCGTCGACGCGCCTTCGATGGTGTGATCAAACCCTGCTTGCGCGCGGAACTCCGCCGCGCGCGCAACGCTCGGCGCGAGGACCGCGCCGATGCGCAGTCCCGCCAGCGCGTATCCCTTGGACAATCCGTACACGACCCATGGCGTCGCGCCGCTTCCGCTCATTGCAGCGAACGACGTGAACGCGCGTTGATCAAGCACGACATCGCTCCACACTTCATCGCTGATGATTTCGATTCCAAGCGCGGCCGCGAACGCCGCGATCGCACGGACTTCCGCACCACTCCACAGCGAGCCCATCGGATTGTGTGGATGACACAGACAGAGCGCGCGCGTGCGCGGCGTGATCGCAGCGGCGAGCCCATCGAGCGTGAACCGTCCTTGGTCATGCGCCCACAATCGCAGCGTTCCTCCCGCGCGACGCACGCTCTCGGTCACCAGAAAATCCACAGGATCCTGCACCACCACTTCATCGCCCTGCTTGAGGAGATGACGCGCGACCAATGTGATTGCACTCGCCGCCGAATTGGTCGCGGTCACTGCATCTGGATCGATCGTGCAGTTTTTCGTCGACGCAAAGTGCTGGGCAACCGCTGCGCGAAACTCGATCAAACCTCCAGCGGGCCCGTAAGAAAAATGCGGCGAAGCGATGTACTGCGCGAGATGCTCCACGACTTGCTGCGGCGCAGGAAGATCCGGATCCGCCGCGGTAAGCGGAATTACATCCATGTCCACGCAGGCCCAACGCAAGTTGTGCGCACGAGCGCGCAACACGGCGTAGTCGGGGGAACCCAAGAGAGATTCGCTCGTCGATGCGCGCGTCAATCCATCAGTAGGTGAGGGCTCAAGCATCAGCGTATTGTGACGTGAAAGCATTGGCGTGGATCCTTATGCGACTAATGGAATCACCGGCTTGCATTGGCACAGTGGCGCGAGAAACGCGGCGCGCAATCGTCGTCCCTCGATGAACATGCGACGGTGATGAGCTCGGCGTGAATCGCTGTACTGCGCAAAGGCGCGTCGCACTTCGCAAGGAGTACGCACATCACGGAGCAAGTCGCGCAAGAGCAACGCGTCGACCAATGCACCGTTGGCACCTTGGCTGGTGAAGGGAAGACACGCGTGCGCGGCGTCGCCCACGAGTGCCAGGTTTTCGCAGGAAATCTCAGGCATTGGAGGAAGATCGCGCGTGGGCCAGAGGTGCGACTCGTCGAAGTTGGTCGCCTCGATCGCTTGCGTAACTTCATCGCTCCATCCCTGCACGCGCTCGCGAATGAATCGCTCGAGCGTGCTCGCGGCGGCATTGGGCAACGTCCACCGTCGCGCGTCGAATTGCACAAACCACACGACACGCGAATCACTCTCCGCGACCATGCCCACCGCAAAGCCGCCCTCGGCATCGTGGAACTTGTGGAACGTCGTGCCCAGTCGCGCTGCCAATTGCGGCGAGTGCGCGATCGACACGATTTCCATGACCACGACCGGAGCCAACTCAGCTTCTGGAAAGAGAATGCCACGCGTGGGCGAACGAGCGCCATCGCAGGCGAAGAACGCATCGCCTTCAAGCCGCGAGCCGTCATCGAGAATGACGGCGCGCGTCGAACCATCCTCCGCGCGCTCAAGATCGGCCAGCGAAACACCGAGCAGCGTGCGCGTCTCGCCCGCGGCTTGCGCGAGCATGCTCAGAAATTGTTCGCGTGAAACGCAGCATGCTGGCTCGATCGCTTGCTCCGTCAGGATCGCGCCGTCATGAGCGCGCAATGAAACGCGATCGATGGTGCGGCCAGCCGCGCGCCAATCAAACTCGGGAGCAATCTGGGCGAGCGCATCGAGTCCGTTGGGCATGAGGATGAATCCCATGCCTGCGGGTTGATGCGCTTGTCGCCGCTCAATCATGACGCTCTCACGCGTGCAAGGAATACCGCGGAGAGCCGCCGCGATGGCGCAACCAGCAACGCCGCCACCAATGATTACTGAACGCATGATGAAACTCCTCAACAAACTGTGAGAGCAGCACCAGGCATCGAGGACGCTCGACACGGACCGCTCAATAGCAATCCATGCGGGAGCACGCCGATCTCTCAGATAGAGGCGAAATAATGGAGAATCACTGCGGCAGCACCCATATTCCGCAGGAAACGGCGATTAGAAGCGGAAGACCCAGCGCACCGTTCCCACAATCGTGGCGTCGTCGATGCGTGAATCTGCTGCGGGCAAGAGCAACTGCGCGTCGAGACTCAGTTGCGAGGTTCCCGTGACTTGCATGCGGTAAAAGGTCTCGAACAGTCCTTCGTGACCAAGCGGCGCGCCGCCAGGAACATCGAGCGGATCGGTCCAACTCATGGCGACACCGAACCCGTCACCAACGCGGCCGAAACAGTTGTCGAAGGTGAGACCGACGGCGATTTGCGAGGTTGCGGTGCTGGCCACGTCCTCTTCCGCCACCGCGGCTTGTGCCCACAATCCAACTTCAGGACGCACGAAGTACTGCGCCGTGAATGCCAGCGCATTTCCCCAAATGTCAGGTGATGCGTTTTGACTGACCAGCGTGCTGTTGGTGTTCGCGCCCGCCCACGCCGCACTGATGCGAAGCGATTGCCCTTTTATTCCCGCTCTTTCGAGATCGAGCAACACACCGATCTCGGCCATCGCGGCGAAACCACTCGCGAAGTCAATCTCAATCATCGCATCGTTGCCGCCCGCGGCGCTGGCGAACACACCGTCGAAGTAGAGCCAATCCGTGAGCAAGCTCTGCAGCGCAACGCCTTCGGTGTAGTTCTGAAACCCCATGGGAAGGACATCGTTCCCGTCAAACGGTTGCGCGAGAAACTGCGTGACTTCATCGCTGGCGAAGATGTTCATCGCGATGTAATCGTTGGGATTGAGTTTGCCGATCGTGAACTTCACACGGTCGTCGAGAAAACTCTGCGAGTACTGCAGGCGCGCGAGCTTTGTGTCTACTCCCGATTCGAGTTCGTTGATGTCACTGGGCGAACCCACTGACGCGCTGAGGTTCGCGCCTTGTGCGGGCCAACGATTGTTCTGGCGCACTTGCGCGGTGAACACGCCGATGCCTTCACCGACGTTGCGAAAGAGCAAGAGATCAGCGCGCGCATTGAATCGCGCTGCCGCGGCCGAAGTACGCGTGTTTTCCAGCGTGTCGCTCACTGCAGAAAAACTTATCGCCTCATAGATGTCGCTGCGCAAGCCGACAACATCGCGCGCCGCGTGCAGCGCGTTGCGCACGGGATTGATCACCGGCTGCATTGGCGACTGAAACATTCCCACTGCGCCAGCGTGCCCTTGTGGCGAGAGTCGCGGCTCGCTCCAATCGAAGGATTTGCTTTGATGCGTTCCGCCAAAGAGCGGCTCAGTGCCGCTCATCGCGTCGTAGCCAATGAACGATCGCGCTTGCGCCATCCACAGGGCTTCATCGCCATCGCCATCACGGAGGGCGTTGTTGGTACGAAACTCGTGAAGGTGACCGCGCGCGTCGCCGTCGCCGTGCGTCGCGCTCGTAGTCAGCGCGAGCAGCGTCGTCATCACCCCCAGCGTCGCAGTCGACTTCGAATTCGAAGCGGACCACGACCGTCGTGGAGAGTGTTGATCGATCATCAAAGAAGCATGATGGGTCGCGCGCGAATGCGCAAACATCCGCACTCGTGGCCGTCGTGAGCGTCGGTTGCTCCGATACTTGCGTCACACGCGAACATCTTTGAGAGCTGCCTTCGAAGTGACGGCGGCGCGCCGCGCGCCCACGCAAGCGTTGACAATGCCGCGCTTTGAGCCGTGCGCGCCATTCACGATGCATCAGCAGTTGGCACCACCATCGCGACAACCACGAAAAAACCAGCGCTTTCCCCGTACTTCGACGATCTCGCTCGATCGCAGAATTCGCCTTCCTTTTGCCGCAAGAGGTGCTATCTTTCGGATTCATGGCTCACATCCACAACCACTCCGCATGACAACCGCCTCGACCAGAGGTCTGTTGCTGCGCGTCGGTTCGACGAGTGTTGCCACCCCCACAGTTACGATCACGAACGGCCGTCGCGCTTCCACTGCGCGCATCGCCGTGGCGGTATCGGCGCGCCTCTGCGCCAACCGCATCACTCAGCTCTAGCAGAAGGAATCGACCTATCTATCCGCCGCGCAGACCGTATGGAGGACCACGTCAGGATTCGAGAGACTTTGGTCCCCGCATCAACGATCGCATTCGCATTTCGCCCGTGCGTTTGTTGGATGCCGAAGGCGAAATGCTCGGCGTGGTTGAGCTCGATGAAGCCAAGCGCCGCGCCTACGACTCGGGACTCGATCTCGTTGAGATCTCGCCCGACAGCCGTCCGCCCGTGTGCAAGATCATGGACTTCGGCAAGTTCAAGTACGAGCAGTCGAAGAAGGAAAAAGCGAACAAGGCCAAGAGCAAAGCTTCCGAAATGAAGGAAGTTCGCTTGGGCCGTTCGATGAAAATCGATCCACACGATGTCGGCATCCGCGTCGCACAGGCGCGTCGATTCCTCATCGAAGGCCATCGCGTGCAGATCATTCAGAACTTCCGTGGTCGTGAGATGGCGTTCCGCTCCAAGGGCGACGATCGCATGTACGACATCATTCAGCGCCTCTCCGATCTCGCCAAAGTCGAGGTTCCGCCGCGACTCAACGGTCGTCGCATGGGCATGATTCTTGTGCCAGAGAAGCAGAAGATCGAGGCGTACAAGAAGAAGATGGTTGCCGAGGGCAAGCCGATTCTGCCCACGATTCCTGAGCAGCTCGCAGGCTTTGCACACGAAGATGATGACGACGATGACGACGATCTCGACGGCATGGACGATGGCCACGATGGTGGTCATGAGGACATGCATGAAGAGATGCATGGAGAGGCGCACGGAGAGATGCATGCAGAGATGCATACAGAGGCGCATGCGGAACCGCATGATCACGCTCCTGAGGCCGAGGTCGTGACACCGCCGATCGTTCCCGCGAAGGCTGCGAAGTCGCCAGCTGCGAAGTCGCCAGCTGCGAAGTCGCCGGCCGCGAAGCCGAAAGCCGCTGCGCCGCGCGCAGCAACGCCTCGCGCGGCCAAGAGCAGCGAGTAAGCCTACGCGCGTCACTCCACGCTGAGATAAACATTGTGCATCCGCGCGGTCTCCGCAATGAGACCGCGCGGATTTCTTTTTGTATGAAAGTTTTTGACTGCGACTTGCTTTTTATGCAGGAGAATGTATATTTACTCATCTGCGCGTTTGTTCGCGCTGCGCATTAAGCGCTGCGCAGCAAGCACTCAATTCTTTTCTGACCTCTGCACGACTCGTCCATGAAATCACGTCGCCACTCCATCATCCGCACGCTCATTGCCGCGGGCGAGGTGTACAGCCAACACGAGCTGGGCCAACTGCTCACGCGTGAGGGCATTGAGACGACACAAGCAACACTTTCCCGTGACCTCACCGAACTGGGAGTGCTCAAGGGACCCTCGGGCTACCAACTTCCTAGTGCGACGGATCTCGCTTCGAGCGCCGTGTTGACTGCAGAGGCGTCGCTCGCGCGCGTGCTCAAGCGTGAATTGATTTCCATTGATGTCGGCGGAACGCTCGTGGTGCTCAAGACGCCGACGGGTCACGGCAATGCGCTGGCGTTCGAGCTTGATCGCGTGCGCCTCGCGGGAGTCCTGGGCTCGATTGCCGGTGACGACACCGTTTTTCTCGCAGTTCGCAGCGAAATCGCCGCGCGACGCATCGCCAAAGAATTGCGCGCTGCTGCGCAAATCGCCTAATCGCACTTCTGTACTCGCACTTCCATTTATTGGGAGCTTCCTCAGTTGGATCGCCGCAGTTCGTTCACTTCTCTTCGTATCGCCGTTGTCGGCGCCAGTGGTTACACCGGCGCCGAGCTCTTGACGATTCTGGCCAATCATCCGGCCGCAGAAGTGGTGGGCGTCTTCGGATCCTCGCGCAAGTCCGATGAAGGATCGCCTCGCGTTGCGGATCTCTTCGCGCGTTTTGAAGCGCAAGAAATCGGCGCGCTGCGCGTGATGCCGTTTGAGATGTCCGCGGTGCTCGCGTTGCAACTCGACGCGATTTTTCTTGCGACGCCGCATGAGTTCTCGCACGAGGTCGCACGCGAACTCGTCGACGCAGGCATTGTGGTGTTTGATCTCTCCGCGGCGTTTCGTCTTTCGGACTGCAATGTCTTCGAGAAGAACTACGGCTTCGCTCACCTCCACGGCTCGCTGTTGAGTGAATCGGTGTACGGCCTCGCCGAGTTCAATCACGCGTCTCTCGCGCACGCGCGACTGGTCGCTGTCCCTGGCTGCTATCCGACCGCTTCGATCCTGGCCATTCGTCCTCTTGTGGAAGCGGGCTTGATCGACCTCTCGTGCGCCGCCATTGTTGATGCCACCAGCGGTGTGTCGGGCGCGGGACGCACGGCGCAAGTCAAGAGTCACTTCTGTGAGGTTTCGCTGCAAGCCTACGGAGTGTTCAAGCATCGCCATCGCCCAGAAATTGCAGAACACGCGGGGATTGCCACGATTTTCACCCCGCACTTGGGCTGCTACGAGCGTGGCATCTTGGCCACGACGCACTTGCAAGTGCGCGCTGGCACCACCACGCAAGACATCCGCAACGCGTTTGAACACGCGTATGCCCGACGCGCGTTTGTGCGTGTCCTCAAGAGTGGTCGGTGGCCGTCGATTGCCGGCGTCGAGCGCACGAATTTCTGCGACATCGGCTTCGAGCTCGAAGGCACGCATCTCATCATCGAGAGCGCGATCGACAATCTCGTGAAGGGCGCGGCCGGTCAAGCCGTGCAGTGCATGAACATTCGCTTTGGTTTCGATGAGGTCACGGGCATGTTGCCCATCAGCATGACCACGACGGTGAACGCAGGAGGTGACGCATGAGCCAGATCCCCCACCCGAAGCAACCAATCGAACTCAACGCTGCGAGCGTGCTCGGACAGGACGCGGGCACGGTTGCATCCCCACTCGTCGTCAAGATCGGCGGCGCATTGTTGGAAAACGCGGCGCAGCATCTCGATGCCTTTGCGGCACTCATCGCGCTTCATCGCGCGCATGCGGGCGGCATCGTGTTGGTGCACGGCGGCGGCGCGCAGGTCGATCAACAACTCAAGTTGATGGGCATCGAAACTCCGCGCATTGAGGGAATTCGCGTCACCACGCGCGAGGCCATCGATCAAGTCGTCGGCGTGCTTGCGGGCAGTGCGCACATGCACTTGCTGGGAATCCTCGCGACGCAAGGAATCCGCGCGGTGGGACTCTCGCTCGCTGATGGCGGTTTGTGCCAATGTCGTCACTCGACCAAATATGCCTTTGATGCAGGCGAAGTGGGCGAGATCGTGAGTGGTGATGGAACCGTGGTGCACACGCTGCTCGCCGCGGGATTTATGCCTGTGATCAACTCAATCGGCTTGTCCAACAACGGCGAGCCACTCAACGTTAATGCCGACGAAGCCGCATGCGCCATCGCGCGCGTGACCAACGCTGCGGGCATCGTGTTGCTCACCGATGTCGCCGGAGTTCTCGATGCGAACCAACAATTGATTGGCGAGCTCGATGCGGCGCGCGTTGATGCGCTGATCGCTGAGGGCACGATCACCGGCGGCATGATTCCCAAAGTTCGCAGCGCGCTCGCCGCCGCAGCGGACGCAGGTTGTCCCGCGACAATCGCTTCGTGGCGCGATGTTGCGGCCCTTGGAGTCGGACGCGCTGGCACGCGCTTCATCGCTTCCGCCTCGCTCTGCTCGTTCGTTCCTTCCTCACACGCCTCGTCCGATCGCGGAAGTCACTGCACTGCGCAGCGTTCGCAGCACGGAACTGTCTGATGACGCGCATGTCTGATGGCGCGCACTGTGACGCGACGAAACTTTCCATGACTCGCACTACCGACTACTCCTCACTTGAGCCCCTGCAAGGCGCTTCGATCTTGCGCCTGACGGATCTCTCCGCGGCGCAGATCCATGCGCTCATTGCCTTGGCACGGGCAATGAAGGCTGATTACCCAGCGTTTCGCGACGCGTTGGCGCAGAAGTCACTGGTGATGTTGTTCGAAAAGCCATCGCTGCGCACACGCGTCTCGTTTGAGCTGGGCTTTCAGAAACTCGGTGGCGGTGTGTGCTTCCTCGATCATCGCAACGAACTCATCGGACAGCGCGAACCAGTTGCCGACTACGGTCGCAACCTCGAGCGCTTTGCCGACGTCATCGTTGCGCGCGTGTTTCGTCACGAGACGCTGGTTGCGTTACGCGACAACTGCGCCGTGCCAATCATCAACGCGCTCAGCGACATCTCGCATCCATGCCAAGCGCTCGCCGACGCGATGACTCTGGTGGAACACGGTGTCGCACTCAACGCCATGCATCTCGCGTGGGTGGGCGATGGCAACAACGTGTGCCTCACGCTCACGGAACTTGCCGCGATCACTGGTGGAAACATGACGGTGGTGACTCCGCCATCGCACGAGCCAAATGCCACGCTTTCCGCGGAGATTCAGGCAATTGCGCGCAGCACTGGCTCGACCATCACTGTCACCAACGACGTCACCGCGATTCGCGGCGCGCATGCGGTGTACACCGACGCGTGGATTTCGATGGGACAAGAGCAATGCGCTGACAAGGTGAATGCGCTGCGCGCGTTGCAAGTCACGCCAAAGATCATGGCGCTCGCTGGCGCGCACGCGAAGTTTATGCACTGTCTTCCGGCGCATCGCGGTGAAGAGGTCGTCGACGCCGTCATCGATAGCCGCGCATCGATCGTCTATGACCAAGCAGAAAACCGTATGCACGCGCAGAACGCGTTGATGCTCGCCGTTCTCGGCGCGCTTCCGCAGCATCGCTCCGCACACGCCTCCACGCTCATCATCGAAACTTCGCGCGCTCCGCGCTAGGCATCTCTCCCGCACCGCAACTCTCCATGCAACTGCCGCAGTGCCGCAGTTGATTTCAATCCGAGAAAGTCACAGGTCTCCACCAACATGTCACAGGTCAAGAAGCCCACCCGCGTGTGTGTCGCCTACTCCGGCGGACTCGATACCAGCTGCATCATTCCATGGCTGGTCGAAACATACGGATGCGAAGTCATCGCATGCGTCGCCGATGTCGGTCAAGGCGCGCGCGAATTGGAGGGCATCGAAGAAAAGGCCAAGCGCACCGGCGCATCCGAATGCCACATCATCGATCTCAAAAAAGACTTCCTCACTGAGTTTGCCTTTCCCATGGCGATCTCGGGCGCGATCTATGAAGGACGCTACTTGATGGGCACTTCCATTGCGCGCCCCATCATCGCGCGCGCGCAAGTTGAAGTGGCGCTGCGCACTGGTTGCGATTCGCTGTGCCACGGATGCACGGGCAAGGGCAACGATCAAGTGCGCTTCGAGTCGACCTACGCGTCGCTCGCGCCGCATCTGCGCGTCATCTCGCCGTGGCGCATTTGGGATCTCAAGAGTCGCGAGCAAATGTTGGGCTATCTCAAGGATCGCAACATTCCCTGCGCCGCGAGTGCTGAAAAGATCTACTCGCGCGACGCCAACATTTGGCACATCTCGCACGAAGGCGGCGAACTCGAGGATCCGTGGAACGCGCCACCAGAAGATGTGTGGATGCTTTCGGTGAGCCCGAAGGATGCGCCCAACACGCATGAAGATGTGTCGCTCACGTTTGCCAAGGGATTCCCCACGCACCTCAACGGCAAGGCGCTCGATCCTGTCGCGCTGCTCACCGAACTCAACGTCATCGGTGGTCGCAACGGTGTTGGTCGCATCGATCTGTGCGAAAACCGTTTGGTGGGCATGAAGAGTCGCGGCGTGTACGAGACTCCCGGCGGAACGATCTTGATGGAAGCGTTGCGCGGACTCGAGCAACTGGTGCTCGATCGCGAGACGCTGCATTTCCGCGAGCGTTTGGCCTTGGATTTCGCCAAGATCATTTATAACGGCACATGGTTTAGCACGACGCGTGAAGCGATGTGGGCGAGCTTCGCCGCCATCGCGCAAGTGTTGGACGGTGAAGTGGTCGTGCGTTGTTACAAGGGTCGCGCCGAGGCGTGCAAGCGTCGCTCGCCCAACTCGCTCTTTCATCACGGCTTCGCGACCTTTGGTGAAGATGAGGTTTACGACCACAAGCACAGCGAAGGCTTCATTCGCTTGTTCAGTCTGCCGCTGCGCATTCGTGCGTTGCTGGGCCTGAACCCTGATGCAACAAAGATCGCCGCCAACAATTGCAGCGACAAGCAATGCACTCCTCCCACGCAGAAAGCTCACTGAAAGGACTATCGCAATGACCACTGCAATCTGGGCGGGACGACTCGAAGGTCAACCTGATTCTCTCTTTCGTGAGTTCAACGATTCGCTCGTGTTCGATCGCGCATTGGTGCGTGAGGACATCGAGGGCTCGATCGCATGGTCGAAGGCGATCATGCGCGCGGGCGTGATCGGCGCCGATGAGCAAGTGCAAATCGCGGCGGCACTCAACGACATCCTGCTCATGGCCATCGACGATCCTTCGTCGATTGTGGATGCGCAGGACGAAGATGTTCACTCGTGGGTTGAGCGACAACTCATCGCGCGCGTGGGCGATCTCGGAAAGAAGTTGCACACTGGCCGTAGTCGCAACGATCAAGTGGCGACTGATCTTCGCTTGTGGACGGTGCGTCAACTCAAGGCGCGACAGACGGAACTGAAAGCGGCGATGAACGCGTTGGTCGACTTGGCCGAACGTGAGAAGGCCACGGCATTCCCCGGCTACACCCACATGCAGCGGGCGCAGCCGATTCTGTTTGCGCACTGGTGCTTGGCCTACGTCGAAATGTTTCGTCGCGATGCCGATCGCTTGACCGATGCGCTCAAGCGCGTGCGTTCATCACCGTTGGGTTCAGGTGCGCTTGCGGGCACCGCGTATCCCATCGACCGCGATGCGTTGGCCAAAGATCTCGGGCTGCGCTCAGCGTCGGCAAATTCGCTCGACGCCGTGAGTGACCGCGACTTCGTGATCGAAACTATTTTCGCGTGCTCGATGTGTGCGATGCATCTCTCGCGCTTCGCGGAAGATTTGATTTTTTACTCGACCACCGAAGCGAGTTTGATCGAACTGCCTGATGCATTCACGTCGGGCAGTTCACTCATGCCGCAGAAGAAAAACCCCGACGCGCTCGAGTTGTTCCGCGGCAAGACCGGTCGACAGATCGGCAACCTCGTGGGCATGTTGGTGACCATGAAAGGTTTGCCGCTCGCGTACAACAAAGATCTGCAAGAGGACAAGGAGCCGCTCTTCGACACGATGAAGCAACTCTCGATGTGCTTGCGCGTGCTTCCGCCGATGGTCGCGGGCATCGTGGTCAATCGCGAGAACGCACTGCTCGCTGCGGCTGAGGGTTACACCAACGCCACTGATCTTGCGGACTATCTCACGCGATTGGGCGTGCCCTTTCGTGATGCGCATCATCAAGCGGGACGATTGGTGCGCAAGGCGATCGAGCGCGACTCATCGCTCGAAGAACTTCCGCTCGACATCATTCGCGAACAAGCGCCGCGTGCCAATCAAGATGTCTACACCCAACTCACGGTGAGCGCGACGCTAGAGAAGCGCTCAGTGCAAGGTGGCACCGCGCCGCGCTCGGTGGAGAGCGCGATCGAACGCGTGCGTCGTATGTTGCGCGAGCGCGCGGTTCCCGCCGAAGCCGGCGTCACCGAGTTCCGCCAAGCGCGCATGGATGATCTCGATTCAATCGTGCATCTCGTTGACCACTGGGCGCAGCACGGCGAAAACTTGCCGCGCTCACGCGAAGACATCATCAAAGCGATTCTCGACTTTGGTGTTGCGGTGATCGACGGCGTGGTGGTTGGTTGCGCTGCGCTGTGGGTGTACACGCCGGACCTTGCGGAAATCCGTTCGCTCGGCGTGCATCCTGAGTATCACGGTCGCGGTGTTGGACAAGGTCTGGTGCGCCACTTCCAACAGGTCGCTGGTCAGCTGCACATTGATCGCGTGTTCGTGCTCACGCGCGCGCCAGAGTTCTTTGAGAAGTGCGCGTTTCGTCGCGTGTCGATCAACTCGTTGCCCGAGAAGGTTCTCAAAGATTGCGCGAATTGCCCGAAAAACACCTGCTGCGACGAGATCGCGTTGATTCACGACACCACCACGGCTGACAACGGAAAGTGAAACGCGCGTCATGAGCATCGCTGCAACTTTGGAGTCTTCAGTTCAAGTCGCGTCACTTCATTGGCCGCGCGGCTACAGCAGCGCGGTCGGTGCTGCTGCGATTAAAAAAGCAGGACGCGACGATCTTGCGTTGCTGTACATCCCTGAAGGCGCCGTAGCCGCAGCGATCTTCACGCGCAACATCTTCGCGGCCGCGCCGATCGAACTCTCGCGGCGACATCTCAAAATTTCGCGCGGGCACGCGAGCGCGCTGCTACTCAACTCAGGCTGTGCCAACGCGGCGACTGGTCCGCGAGGACTGGCGAATGCGCAAGAGTGCGTAGACATCGTCGCGCTTGCGCTCGGTTGCGCTGTTGAAAGCGTGTTGGTGAATTCGACCGGTGTCATCGGGGTGCAACTTCCGATGGAGCGCATCGCGCCAGAAATTCCCCATGTCGTGCAACGACTCGCGGTGGCGACTCCGCTCGAGGTAACCGAACGTGACCCTGAAGCGTTGGAACCATTCGCGCGCGCAATCATGACCACCGACACCACGCCCAAGATGTCGTCGCGCACGATCGTCTGTCACGGTCGCACCATTCGCGTCAGCGGAGTTGCCAAAGGCGCGGGCATGATTCGTCCCGACATGGCCACCATGATTTCGGTGATTGCCACCGACGCCGCAGTGGACGCGCCCACGCTTGATCGCATCCTGCGTCACGCCGCCGATGCGAGTTTCCATCGCATCTCCATCGATGGCGACACTTCGACCAACGACTCCGTGTTCGCGTTCGCCAACGGCGCCGCGGGAATGTGTGACGAAACGCTGCTCGCGCAGGCGTTTCGTGAAGTCGCATGCGATCTCGCGCGCCGAATCGTCTGCGACGGTGAAGGATTCGAACGATCGCTGCGCGTGCGCGTGTGCGGTGCGGCGACACGCGCCGATGCACTGCAAGTCGCACAGACAGTTGCGATGAGTCTTCTCGTGCGTACCGCGATCACCGGCGGCGATCCCAATTGGGGACGCATCATCGCGGCCGCGGGACGCGCTGGTGTCCCCTTTCACGCCAACGATTTACAATTGCGCGTGGGCGACATTCTCATCTTTGCCGATGGCGAACCTGTCGTCGCCGACAAAGCCGCAGTGCGCGCCGCGTTCAATGGTCATCATGTGGAGATCGCCATCTCGCTGCGGCGCGCGAGTGATGCGCACGGCGACTCCGCAACGGAGAGCTACGACGCATCGCTGACTTCCGACGAGTTTCTCTCATGCGGACTCACCACGGAATACGTGCGCATCAACGCCGACTACACCACCTGAGTGGTTTCGCGCGCACGCTTGATGGCGCTGCGCAGCACCTGCGCAATGGTGGGAATGCCGGCGCGCGCACGATCTCAACGTGTTTGCAATCCACGC
>QWPW01000012.1 GCA_003671025.1 Planctomycetota bacterium | reverse complement strand
ATGTCGACACCGACTACGTCAACTGAGTCGTGCGAGTAGCGCGACGTGACACGCTCACTCGAGCGCGCAATGCGATCTCGCGCATGATCGAGACCTGAGTAAAACTCCGAGCCCTTCCGCGGGATTCGTACCCAGGCCAAACTCACCGCACTCGGCGCCTCACGGTTCCGAGTGCGGTGGTTTTTGTGACGCATCCGATGTTTGGTTACTCTTCTTCGATGTCACAAGAAGCGTTTGTCGGCGTCGAAACTGTTCCCTTCGTTGAGCGCGATTCCAAGGCTCCGCTGGGCTTCCGCCACTATCGCCCCGACGATCTCGTCGAAGGCAAGTCCATGCATGATCACTTGCGCTTTGCGTCGTGCTACTGGCACACCATGCGCAACGGACTCGCAGATCCATTTGGAAGCGCCACCGCGCGCATGCCCTGGGATGATGGCAGTGATCACGTTGACAACTGCTTGCGCCGCGCCGATGCGTTCTTCGAATTTCTGCGCAAGTGCCGCATCGATTACTACTGCTTTCACGATCGCGACATCGCGCCCGAACGCGCCACGCTCGCTGAAACCAACGCGGATCTTGATCGCGTCGTCGATCACTTCGCAGTCCTTGCGCGCGCAAGTGGCAAGAAACTTTTGTGGGGCACCGCGTGCTTGTTCGCGCATCCGCGCTACGTCTCGGGTGCGGCGACGAGTCCGCGGCTTGATGTGTTCACGCACGCGGCGGCGCAAGTAAAGAAGGCCATCGAAGTCACGCATCGACTTGGTGGCGAGGGCTATGTCTTCTGGGGCGGCCGTGAGGGTTACACCACGCTCCTCAACACCGACATGAAGCGCGAGCGCGAACATCTCGCGCACTTCCTGCACATGGCGGTGGATTTCAAGAAGGCGATTGGCTTCAAGGGGCAGTTCTATATCGAGCCCAAACCGCGCGAGCCGTCGGTTCATCAGTACGACTCAGACACTGCGGCATGTCTCGCGTTTCTTCGTGAGTTTGGATTGATGCCCCACTTCAAACTCAATCTTGAAACTAATCACGCGACGCTCGCGGGTCATTCGATTGAGCATGAACTCGCCGCGTGTCGCGCCGCGAACGCGCTGGGATCCGTTGACGCCAACTCGGGCACGGAGAACTGTGGCTGGGACACCGATGAGTTCCCCACGGATCCGCGACTCACCACCAAGATGATGTTGGAGATCCTTGCCGCGGGCGGACTCACCACTGGCGGACTCAACTTCGATGCCAAGCGTCGACGCGAGAGCTTTGAACCAATCGATCTCTTTCACGCGCATGTCGCGGGAATGGATGCGTTTGCGCGGGGATTGAAGGCCGCAGCGGCGATTCGCGCGGATGGACGCATCGCACGCTTCGTGCAGCAACGCTACGCCAGTTGGAATTCACCGCTGGGCCAACGCATCGAGAACGGCGAGGTCAGCTTCGATGAACTGGAGAAGCTCGCGTTGGAGTGTCACGCGTGGGGCAACGAAAGTGGTCGACAGGAAATGCTCGAGCACATTCTTCATGAACACATTTGACGCACGCGCGTCGCAATGTGCGTGTCTCTTCGAACACACCCGTCACTTCGCAATCATGGTGAGATCAACCGCATGAACATCGACGAAGCACGCCACCTCTTGCATCAATGGGTGAGCAATCCTGGCTTGCGCCATCACATGGAATGCGTCGCCGCGTGCATGGGCGCGTATGCCGACGAACTTGATCCAAGCAATCGCGAGCGATGGATGCTCGCGGGATTGCTGCACGATCTCGATTGGGAACGTCATCCCACCCAAGCCGAGCATCCGCATGTCGCCGTCGCGTACTTGCGCGAGCACGGTGTCGATGAAGAGATCCTCCACGCGATTCTCGCGCACGCTCCCTACACGGGAACGTTGCGCGACAGCGCGATGGCGGTGCATTTGTTCGCCGTCGATGAACTCGCGGGATTTCTCGTCGCCTGCGCCAAGGTTCGTCCTGATGGACTCGCGACACTCGAGCCCTCGAGTGTGCGCAAGAAACTGAAGAACCTCGCCTTCGCGGCGGCGGTGTCGCGCGAAGACGTTGCCACGGGCGTCGCGGAAGTTGGTGTCACAGAAGATGTGCACTTTGCGCGATGCATCGCGGCGATTCGCGCGCTTCCGTTGTGAACGCGCGCTGACGCGTGGCTCATGCGCGACGCACAATGATCACGCAGCCCCCGAAGCCACCGCCGGTCATTCGTGCTCCCAACACGCCTTCGCTTCGTGCACGTTCGACAATCGCATCGAGCGCATGCGTCGAGACATCGAAGTCATCGCGCAGTGATTGATGACTCTCGAAGAAGAGCGCGCCCACGCGTGCGAGATCATTCGCCGCCAGTGCCGCGCACATTTCGTGTACACGCGCGGATTCGTGCACGACATGACGAGCTCGGCGTGCGAGTTGCGGCGCAAGCGCGTCGATCTCATGCCAACGCGCACGCGGAAGTTGTGCCAACAGCGGCACTCGCAGTGCGCGTGCGGCGGCTTCGACATCGGCTCGACGCGCGGCGTAGCCTCCATCACGCAACGCGTGACGCTCATCAGAGTCCACGATGTCGATCACCAGCGTCGGTGGCAATGTGATGAGTGTTGAGGTCAAGCGCGCGCAGTCGAGCATGATCGACTGGTGTGGTTGTGCGTGAGTCACGCACCACTGATCCATGATGCCGCAGGGAACTCCTGCGCCGATGTGTTCAGCACGTTGACAGAGCAATGCGAGTGCGCGCGGTTCCAGTGCCGCACCAACAACTGCAAGTGCCACGCGCGCAACCGCGACTTCGAGTGCGGCGCTCGACGAAAGACCGGCGCCCACCGGAACATCACTGGCGACCGCCAATGAAAGTGGCGGGATGGAAAGTCCAGCATCACGAAGTTGCGCGAGCACCCCGAAGGCATAGCGCGTCCATGCGCGATCGTCTGAGGATTCACTCACGGCGCAGTCGTGATCGGCGCGCGATGCGGCGACAGCTGTGTGCAAAGACAACGCCATGGGCAAAACAAATCCGCCCGCGTAATCAACGTGATCGCCCATCAGATTGACGCGGCCTGATGCCGTTGCCACTTGCTCGGCGTCGCGTGAGAAGGCTGTGAAATGCAGGCGTTTCGCGCGTTTTTTCACGCACTCAACGCCGCGCGCGGGACTGGCGATCACGCGCGTTGGGATCGCCATCACTTACTTCGGATTGGTTGGCGCTGGAGTGTTTGGAGCGGGGTCGCTCGGAGCAGGAGTTTCGACCACGGGAGTCTCTACGGCGGGTTGCTCAAGATTCACGCCCAACCAAATGCTCTCGAGCAGCGCGCGACTCGTGTCGAGCCTCTCGTTGCCCTTCACGAACGAAAGTCCTTCGCTCACCATCGCGCGATCACTCAACTGGTGACCGAGGTACGCGACGACGAATCCGTAACTCGGCGCATCGTCGCCGCGAAGTATGCGGTCACGCATAAGCGCGAGCGCGGTGTCGAGTCGTTCCTTCGCGGGCAACAGCGCGGTGTCGTACTTCGCGTCGATGAGTTCGGGATGCGCCGTGAAAAGATTGCGCAGAGTCAATGCCGACGAGAGATACAAACCCGCGCCTAACTGCGCGTGGGCCATTCCCGCATCAACGAGCGGATTGTCGCGCGCGAACACTTGCGCCTGATCGAACTTGCGCTCAGCCTTGAAGTATTCATGGGCGCGGAGTGCGGCTTCACCGTCGCGCACGAGTTCGTCGACGCGGCTTTTTTCGCCACTGTCGAGATGCTCGACACGCTGTCCGTGGCGCAGGGCTTCCGCAACTTCGGGCACCGACATCAACTTGCCGCGTTCTCTGTTGCGCTTCTCTTCAGCGATCAAATCCGGCCCCAATGGACTCGGCGCATTGCCGGGCAACGTTGGAATCAACGGATCAGCGCGTGGCGCCTTCGCGGATGAGTCGGTGATTGGTGTATCGGTGGGTTTCGCGGAATTGCCTGGGTTCGCGCCCAGATTCATGTCGGGAGTCAATGAGGGATTGAGCGCATCAAGACTCGACTTCACGCGATCAAGACCGCTCGTCGCGGACAACGGATCGTTTGCGCCCGCGGCTGAGTCGCTGGCTTTCGCCGCAGTCTTGGCGGCAGCTTTGTTCACGCTGTCAAGAATCTCTTGATACGCGCTAGGCAACACCATCGTGCTGCGCGTGCGCGCCGTGTCCGCAAGCGACTCTTGTCGGATCTGCGTGTCGACCATCGTGCCTGTCTGACTACTCAAGCCCGTGGTCGAGCGCACCAACTCATAGTCGGCAGCACTTGCGAAACCGCTCGCGATATCGCGTCGCGCGCGCGCAGCTTCATACATGCCGAGTCCCGAACGCACGACGGGATCAGTCATGTTCTCTGTTTGCAAACCGCGCAAAGGCGAAACGATGAAGCGCAACGCGTCACCGTTTTCTGCCGTGCTTGTTGCGACAAAGCGATCTTGTCCCGCATCCCAATTCATGCGCCCAATCGCTTGCTGCGCGTTGGCGCGATCAAGACGCAAGCGACTCTCGGGTTGATCGTTCGCGCTGCGCTGCGCATCGGTGCCAATCGGTGTCGAGTCGCGTCGATACTCGAACACACCGAGTCCTTGCGCGATGCGAAAGCGATCGTTGGCCAACGCACTCGTCGCAAAGACTGGATTCGAAAACGCGCTGTCGGCGCGGAATCTAAACAATGCGTCGGACCCTGCTGCGCCGCGGAAATCTGTGTCCGCGCGATAGCCAACCGAACCACGAAAGCCACGGCCACCGGGAACATTGTTGGTGACGATGAGATTGCGCGCGTTGTAATCCGTGCGCAGGCTGCCCGTGTTTGATCCACCCGAACCGACCTGTGAATTGGCGTCGAGACGATCACCCGCACCTTGCGCGGTTCCTGCACCAGCGCCGCGCGCCCAACTAAAAGTCTGACCGCCCAAGCGATTGCCATCACCGAGCGCGTTGCCTTGGCCGGCCATCGAATCCGCACCGCGTCCTCCGCCCAACCGATTTCCCGCAACCGAGTTGCCCACTTGATTGTTGATTGCACTACCGCCGACGCGATTGGGCTGCACTTGATTCTGCGCGAAGGCGCGCTCGGTCACCGCGACGCAGAGTGACGCCGCAAGCAGCACGCTCGTAAACGAGGGCGTAAACGAGCGTGTGGAAAGCTGAATCGAAACGTGGTGGGTGCGTCGCAGCATGAGGAGTCAGCGAGTGTGGGTCAGTGGTTACTCGGGCGAACGAAGAGATTCGCGCGGGGATTCAGGTCAATTCATTCAGCGGACATCGATGGAGGATGCGCCGCAAACGAGTATCGGCTGCAATGCGCGAAAGGCAAGAGATCTTCAGTTTTCTGCGCGAGGTTGCGCGGATTGTGATTCTATCGAGGGCGACTCGAGTGCCCCGCTGCCCTTGCCTGTCGCCGTCGCAAAGCGCAGCGCGGAAACGATCTCTTCGGCAACACGCTCAGAGCTTGCTTGCACCGCGAAGACGAGATCATCTTCCCGATAGATGAGCGCGACCGCGTCCGACTGTCGCTGGGATAGTTCGACCACAAAAACCTCGCCCTCGGGCATTGGAATCGGGCGCGAGTGTTGGTCGTACACGATGAACCGTTGCTCATGTTTGAGGATCGCGATGCCTGCGAGGTTTCCAAATGTCGACGTGCCTGCGCGCCCCGCGAGAATCGCCCCCGACACGCCAGCGAACCGGCCCGCGTTCACGCTGATGCAGCGAAATGCCCAGTCGCTTGACGACGGAAGTGCCACATTTTGCCCGAGAATCTCGCGAAGTTTGTCTTCGATGGGACCACGCTCCATGCGCGTGTTGCCCGTAACTCCAAAGTCGGCCAAGGCGCGTTCATCGAGTCGACCAGAGAACGCCTGCGCGACATAGAGCAGAGTCGTGCCCGGCGCCGCCGCTTGTCGATTGCCGATGCGCGGGCCGAGAACCCCGATGAAAACCGAGAACACCACCAACGCGATGGTGGCGACGATCGCGGGAACACTCACGTCGAGTCCTCTGCGTCGTGCGGGCTTTTTGATCCCATGCTCGACCAGAGGGGTGGATGCGCTGTCGTCACTAGACGATTGCGCGGTATGCGTAGCCGCGCTTGAATCCGTCGAAGGATCAGGCGATTCGCTGCTGTCGTTCGCAATGGGCACAGCGCGCATCCTAGCCATCGCGATTCGTGCTCGGCGCGTTCTGTACGATTAGACGATGTCCTGCTCCGCGCCTGCATACATCACCACGCCTATTTACTACGTCAACGATCGACCGCACATCGGTCACGCGTACACCACCACACTGTGTGATGTGTGGGCGCGCGCAATGCGTTTCGATGGCCGTGATGTGTTCTTCCTCACTGGAACCGATGAGCACGGCGCAAAGGTGGAGAAGAGTGCCAAGGAGCGCGGCATCACTCCGCAAGCGCTCGCCGATGAGAACTCCGCCGAGTTTCGCAAAGTGCTCACCACCTTTGGTCTGACCAACAACGATTTCATTCGCACCACCGAGCCGCGTCACGAAGAGCAGGTGAAACTGTTCGTGCAGCGGTTGATCGCGTCAGGCGACATCTATCTCGGTGAGTTCGAAGGTTGGTACGACGAGGGACAAGAGGAGTACGTCACCGACACACGCGCGAAGGAGTTGGAGTTCAAGAGTCCTATCAGCGGTAAGCCGTTGGTCCGCGCGAAGGAGCACAACTACTACTTCAAGTTGAGCGGGTACCAAGCGAAACTTGAGGCGTTTTTCGCGGCAAATCCTGGCTTCGTGCGTCCAGCTGGTCGCTTCAACGAGGTGCTCGGGCGCATGCGTGATGGCTTGCAAGATGTGCCCGTGACACGCACAAACTTTTCGTGGGGCATCGGCATGCCCGGTGCGAGCGAGCATGTCATCTATGTGTGGATCGATGCGCTGTTCAACTACGCGACGGCGCTGGGCCTGGGCGACACGCGCGGCGCGTTGGCCACTGAGCGCGCCAAGTACTGGCCGCCGCAGTACCACGTCATCGGCAAAGAAATCCTCTGGTTTCACGCGGTGATTTGGCCCGCGTTGTTGATGGCGTTGGAATTGCCAACGCCCAAGTGCGTGTATGCGCACTCGTTCTGGATTTCCAACGGTCAGAAGATGTCGAAGTCGTTGGGCAACTTTATTGATCTTGCGACCATCGAGTCATACATCGCCAAGTATGGACTCGACGCGTGGCGCTGGTACATGATCACGCAGGGACCGCTCGGCGCGACCGACGCGGACTTCAGTCCCAAACACTTTCATGAGATCTACACCGCGAACCTGGTCAACACATTCGCCAACTGCGCCTCGCGCACGAGTGCGATGATCGAAAAGTATTTCGGTGGCGTGATGCCCGACGTCGACACGGCAGAAGTTGCGATCTCCGCAACTGAAGGCGCGCCCACGTGGAGTGCGTTCACGCACGCCGCATGCGCAAAGACCCTTCAGCAATACGCTGATTTCGAACTCGCAGAAGCTGCAGATACCGCGCTCTCGATCGTGCGTGCGGTCGATGCCTCGATCAATGAGACTCAACCATTCAAGTTGGCTAAGGACCCCGCGAAGATGGCGGAAGTCGCGCGCATCCTCGCGGCATGCGCCGAAGGTGTCCGCGTTGCCGCAGTGTTGTTGACACCGATCATGCCTGCGAAATGCGCGGAAGTTCTCGCCGCGTATGGCTCGTCGCTCGACTTGCAGGACGCGCGTACCAATGCGCGTTGGGGTGGGCTCAAGGGCGGAACACGCATCGCGAAATGCGCTCCCTTCATGCGAGTGGAAGCGCCGACGGTGGTCGCGAGTGCGTGAATGTGTGAACGGTGGACAGCAAATACGTCAGTAAATTCGCGCATTCGCGCCGATTGCTGTGGCTCAACGCGAGATCCGTGACACTCTTGCACTGTTGCATGCGGCGTGAGTTCACATCGACTCCGCGCAATGCTTCGCCGCAGTGAGGCTCATATGCCGCTGAACCGACTCATCGTCACGTCGTGCGCAAACGCATGCGTGACTTTCGCAGACAACGTGATGGCTGAGGCGGTCGCGCGTGAACATGGTGTAGGCACGCATTGTGATTTCGGCGGCTTCGAAGCAGCGGTACCGCCCGCGACGCGTACGACGCGTTCTTGATGTGGGATTCCGGAATGCCATCTGACCTCAATCACGATGGCGTGGTTGGTGGCGCCGATCTTGCGCTGCTGCTCAATCGTTGGGGCGCTGGTGCGGGAATTGGTGACATCAACTTCGACGGCGTGGTCGATGGTGCGGATATCGCGTCACTGCTTTCCGCGTGGTGAGCGACTTCTATCGATCACGCGCACTCAGACTGCGCGTTCCCACGTCGTGCCTTGCGGACCGTCTTTGATGCGCACGCCCATCGCTGCGATCTCGTCGCGCGCACGATCGCTGGCCGCGAAATCTTTCGCCGCGCGTGCCGCCTTGCGTGCCTCGAGCAATGCTTCGACTTTGGCCGCGAACTCATCACCGTTCTCCGAGGCCAGCGCGGTGTTGCGTTCAAACACACCGAGCACGCTGTTCATCGAATCAAGCGCCGCCAATTCCGCAGAGGCATCGCCTGCAGCGGGTTCATTGATCGCAGTGTTGAGCGCCGCCACCGCGCGCGCAAGATTGAGATCGTCACCAACCGCGTCCTTGAACTCCACCAATGCGCGCTGCATCGGACCGTCACCTGCGCCATCTCGTCGCGCCAACATCGCCGTGCGTGCCGCAGACCAACGATCAATCATGCGCTGGCAATCGCGCAAACCTTGCATGGTGAAATTCGAGTTACTGCGGTAGTGAGTGCGCACGAGTTCGAGGCGCAGGGCTGCAGGCGTCACACCTTTCGCGAACAAATCGCGTGCGGTGAAAAAGTTGCCGCGTGACTTCGACATCTTCTCGCTCTCCACTTGCAAGTGACGCGTGTGAAACCACACGCGTGCAAAGTGTGGGCGGCCACTGGAGCAACAACTCTGCGCGACTTCGCATTCGTGATGAGGAAAGATGTTGTCTTCGCCACCCGAGTGCAAATCGATCTCTTCGCCGAGAAGCATCTTGGCCATCGCGCTGCATTCAAGATGCCAACCGGGATACCCCTCGCCCCACGGACTCGGCCAACGCATGAGATGCGTTGGATCAGGTTTCCACAGCATGAAATCGGCGGGATGACGCTTGACCGCTTGATGCGTCGCGCTGATGCGACCGCCCTCGCCTTCACGCAACGCGTCAAGCGTGTTGCCTGAGAGACGGCCGTACGCGGGAAAACTAGTGACGCTGAAATACACCACGCCGTCGCTCGCGACATACGCGTGACCACGCGCGATGAGCGACTCGACCAACACGATCATTTGCGGGATGCATCGCGTTGGTCGCGGCATCAATTCTGGTTGCGTGCGCTCTTCGATGGCGACCTTGAGCCCGAGGTGACGCGCGTCCTCGAGAAATCGATCCGCGTAAAACGAGGCAATTGCATAGGGATTACTCGCATCAATGTCGGAGTCGGCTGGAAGCGTGCCCGATTTTTTCGCTTGCGCGATGCGCCGTCCTGCCAACGCCATCTTGTCTTCACCGCCGCCATCCGCATCATCGTCCTCGGTCATGTGACCAACGTCAGTGATGTTCATAACGTGGCGGACGTGATGGCCAAACAACTCCAACATGCGGCGCAAAACATCGGCGTTGAGGAACGAGCGAAAGTTCCCGATGTGCGCGTCGTCATAGACCGTGGGTCCACAGGAATAGAACGTCACTTCACCGCTGGCGGCAATGGGGCGAAACTCTTCGAGCGATTTCGTGAGCGTGTTGTAAAGACGAATGGGCATTGAGTGAACTTGCAAGGAAGTGTGAGTGATGAACGCGCGCCGAGGATAGCGACGGCGTTCAATCGATCGTGCACATGAGGC
This sequence comes from Planctomycetota bacterium, assembly GCA_003671025.1. GTDB lineage: Bacteria > Planctomycetota > Phycisphaerae > Phycisphaerales > SM1A02 > QWPT01. The sequence continues at coordinate 71,687 of QWPW01000012.1, read as the reverse complement.
GACTCGCGCGCGCTACTCCTCGATCGCGCCGCGTGGCTTCACTGGTTGCGCGGGATTGCCCGAGTAAATCATCCACGGTTGCAGCGGTGTCACGGCAACTGCGCGCGCGCCGAGAATCGCGCCGTCACCGACGCGCACCTTTGGTCCCACGAACGCATCGGCTGCGATCCACACGTCGTCGCCGATATCAATCGGTGGACGGAGCAACGGCATTGAGCGCTTGCGATAGTCATGTGAACCCGCGCAAACATGCGCGCCTTGCGAAATGGTGGTGCGCTCGCCGATGGTCACCGTCCCGAGGCAATAAAGAATGGCGCGGTCCCCCACCGAACTGTCCGCGCCGATGATCAAGTTCCAAGGGCATTCGATGAGTACCGTTCGTCGCACACGCGCGCTCGCGTGCAACTTCGCGCCAAACAGTTGCAGCAAGCGTCGACGTATGCCATACCAGTTGTGAAAGGTGTGGCGAAAAACCACGGCCTGCACCATGGCCCACAACATGCGGCCCGCCTTTTCCCGCGACGAGTAAGGACTGAGCGCACGATCGGTGATGAGGTCTTCTGGATCCACAGCGCCCTTGTATCGGCAGATTCTCGCTTGCCGATGAAGCAGCCGCGTGTTCCACGCCGATGAAGCAAACCCATGAGTATGCCCACGAGTACGACCGCGAGCACGAACACGAGCAGCAACGACCCGCAACGCGTTCGACTTCCCATCACGGTGGTGATCCCTGTGAAGAACGAGGAGCGCAATCTTCCGAAGTGCCTGGCACGTTTGGGGCGCTTCGCGGAAGTCGTCGTCGTCGACTCGGGCAGCACCGATCGCACCGAGGCAATCGCGCGCGAATCAGGCGCCGAATATCTCCACTTCCAGTGGGACGGACGCTTCCCCAAAAAGCGCAACTGGGTGTTGCTCAACCGAAAATTCAACACCCCTTGGGTGCTCTTTCTCGACGCTGACGAATACATCCCGCAATCGTTTGTCGACGAGCTCGCTGCGACGTTGCCCACGACGTCTCACGATGGATTTTGGATTCACTACTCCAACTACTTCATGGGACGCGAGCTCCGTCACGGCTCGCCGATGCGCAAGTTGGCGTTGATCAAAGTTGGCGCCGGTCTCTACGAACGCATCGATGAGAACGAGTGGAGCAAACTCGACATGGAAGTGCATGAGCATCCAGTGTTGCCTGGCACACAGGGCGCGCTCACTGCCACCATCGAACACAACGATTACAAGGGAATTCACGCGTACATCGCGCGGCACAACGACTACTCGTCATGGGAATCAGCCCGTTACTCCAAACTGATGAGCACACCCGACGCGTGGGAACACTTCACTTCCATCCAGCGGAAAAAATATCGCTCGTTGGCGAAGTGGTGGCTTGCTCCCGCGTACTTCGCGCACTCGTACGTGATCAAGCGTGGCTTTCTTGATGGCGCAACAGGACTCATCTTCGCGATCTTGAAGGCGATTTACTTCTTTCAGATCAGGCTGAAGATCATCGAACGACAAGCGTCACTCCGCAGCGGGAAGTAATCCGAGGTTGCGGAGGACATAACTGCAAGGCGCGAAAGCATGTCGTTGGAGCAGTGCCTCGAGCTTCGGCATCGTGGTGTGCATGCCGACATAGCACTTGAACTTGCGAGTCAGGGGCATTGGAACGCGCGGGCACTCGGGCGCGAAATCGCGTGGATGAAGGTAGATGACCACAGGGAGGTCGCGCTTCGCGAATTGCGCGAAGCCTCGTTCGATACACCAAAGTGGCAGGAGCCGCATGTAGCCGCCACCCGAGAAACACAAACCACGCCCCGCGATGCGCATGACACCGAGTGGAAGTTCAGGCATCACTCGACCTGATGGAAGCGCAGTGAAGAGATGAGGCGCGTCCGCGCATGGATATCCACCATGACCACGCGGTGCAGGAAAAAGGCTGGAATCCCAGCGAATTCCGCAATCAAGGAGAACATCAAGCGCCCACTCGGTTCCCTTGAGGATTGAAAAACTTGGCGCGCGGTAACCCTGCGGCCGAACACCACACGCGGCTTCGATGGCATCGAGTGAGAGCAGTGTGTCGCGTCGAAACTCCTCTGGGTCGAGTGTGAAGACGCGTCGATGCCAGAACGAATGCGAGGCAAGCTCGTGGCCCGCGTCATGGATGCGGCGCACTAACGCGGGATGTCGCGCGGCAATCCAGCCCAACACAAAAAAGGTCGCACGCACGCGATGACGATCGAGTGCTGCGAGGATGTCATCTGTGCGCCGTTGTACGAGCGATTCCATCGTGTCCCACTTTGCAGGGTCGTCAAGACCTGGGATATCGACGATGTGGAACCAATCTTCGATATCAAAGGAGAGCGCGTGGAGTGGTTGGCTAGAGGCGCGCGACATCAGATCATCCTGTGTCCCAGCGAGCGGAACTTCTGCACATCACTTGGCTGCGGAAACTTGAAGAGGCGCGCCTTCGACATATCCAGAGGGGTGGACTCTGGCATGGCGCGAGTGGCCGCGATTTTGCGAAGGACGCGAATCATGAGCCGCGCCCCCTGCTGCTTGGTGCCCGAAATCACGCGATCGAGCGAATCTGATTTGTGCAACGGAAACTCGAGTGTTTCGATCGTCCCGCCCGAGTCGAGTTTCTCCACCATCTCGTGCACAGTGACGGTGACAAACGGCTGCGACTCAAGCATCTGCCAAAATGTTGGCATCATGCCGCGGTACTCAGGGATTCTTCCTGAGTGAATGTTCAAACAACCGATGGATGCGACTTTCAACAGTGGGGACTTGAAGATCTCAGGTGCCGCGACCGACACAATCATCTCGGGGCGTAACGCCGTCACCGCATCCATGTACTCCTTCGAATTCACGCTCGCTGCAGGGAGCAACGGGAATCCGTGTTTGGCGGCGAGCGCAGAAATAGATTGCCCGGTGCATTTCGCGAAGAGATAGCGCGGCAACAAACGCGCAAAGTCAATCACACCATAGAAACGCAGCACGCGTTGCGCAGTCTTCTTGAGTGGCTCGTGAAACGCGCGAGAAACAGTGACGCCAACAAGTTCGATGTGATCGCGAGGCAATTCGGCGAAAAACACATCGAAGAACTGTCGCACATACAAGGGGTCATTCTCGGTAACAAGGAGCACGCGCAATGGCGCGCGCGTCGTGCCGCGAGAATCGTCATGCGAAGAATTGCTTGGTTGTATGCTCATGGATGGGTTTGTGGATTGGGGGCTTGAACGTGGCCTGCTGCAACTTCTTCAAGCAGTGTGGTCCATTTCGCGAGCGCGTGCGACGCGCCCCATGTGTTGATGAGCGCTCCGCGGCCGCGCGCGCCACAGCGTTCTGCCTCGGCGCGATCCGTCGCGAAAACAGTGATCGCATCAGCAAACGCCGCGCCGTCACCACAGTTCACCACGAGTCCGCATTGTTCTTCTTGGATCACGCGCGCGACTTCACCGTGACGGGCGCCGATGAAAACAATCGGACGGCTCGCGGCAAGCACGCCGTAGAGTTTGCTCGGCACCATGATGCCTTCAATGCCATTTTTCAAACTCGCGAGATGCACATCGGCAGCGCTGAGCAATTCATCGAGTCGCTCGCGTGGCTGGTAAGGACCTTCGATGTAGTTGGACACGCCCGCCGCTTTCAGCAAGGCAATGAGTTCCGACTTGCGTTTCCCACCACCCACAAACGCGAACAAGATTCTGCCATCAGTCGCAAGTCGAATGACACCATCCGCAATCGTTTCAACATCATGGCCGATGCCAAAGTTGCCCGAATACATCACCAACAGCCGGTCGCCCACTTTCCACTCTGCGCGAAACTTGTTTTCCGCTGTTGGAACAGGGCGAATCTCTTCTTGATCACTCCAGACGTTGATGCGCGTGATGCTCGATGGGGGCACGCCTTTGTTCAACACACGCTCATCCATGCAGCGACCGAGCACCACAACGCGATCGGCGCGGCGGAGGCAGAATCGATTGAGTTGTTCGAAGAAACGAGTGACGAGTGAGCGCTCGCGCATCACACCGCATGCGACGGGAAGATCAGGATAGAGATCCATGACCCAATAGACATACCGCGTACCGCGTATGAGACGGAGCAACCATCCCACCAACGCGATGAACGGAGGAGTCGTGAAACACACACACACATCGTGCTTTGGAAGCGTGACAGCAGTCCCGAGCGCAAGGATGTAAAAGAGCGCGAAGTCGAAAATCCGCGCGAGAATCGAGGACTTTCCGAAGACACTCGCGCCCACACGAAGGATGCGCACGCCCTCGACAATCTCTGCACGCGGGAGTGTCGCTCCCTTCTCGCCATAGATGGATCGTGAAGCGATCGCCGTGACATCGTGACCTTTGCTGCGGAGGTGTCGCGCGAGATCCCAACCATGCTGCGCCGTCGCGACAACGTCTGGGTAGAAACATTGATTGAGAATGATGACGCGCACAGGTGTCAGCGCCCGCCCGCGGTCGAAGGGTTGTAGTGCGCGCGGTGCGATCGATTCGCGCGGTACCAGTCGATGGTGCGACGCAAGCCGTCTTCGAAGGAAATCTTCGCGCGCCAACCAAGAAGTGCGGCTGCACGGCTCGCATCAAGGCAGCGCCGCGGTTGTCCGTCTGGTTTCGTGGAGTCCCAACGAATCTCGCCATGGAAGTCGCAGAGGGACGCAATCAATTCAACGAGTTTGCGAATGGAAATTTCCATGCACGTGCCAAGATTGATCGGTGTCGGTTCATCCATCTGTTGCGCGGCGCGCACGATTCCAGCGGCACAATCTTCGACGAACAAAAACTCTCGCGTCGCGCTACCTGTTCCCCAACACTCCATGTATGCCGCGCGCGCTTCCGCAGCCTCCACACATTTACGAATGAGTGCGGGGATTACATGGGAGGTCGTGGGATCAAAGTTGTCCCATGGGCCATAGAGATTCACAGGCAAGAGATACGAGGACGCAAGTCCGTACTGCCTGTGATACCCATCAAGCATCACCATCGCGGCTTTTTTCGCGATGCCATACGGCGCGTTGGTTTCTTCCGGATATCCGTTCCACAACTCTTCTTCCTTAAACGGAACGGGTGTGAACTTTGGATACGCACAGATCGTCCCCACTTGCACAAACTTCTTGAGGTTGTTGATGCGCGCGTGTTCGATGAGATGGAGTGCCATCGCCATGTTCGCGAAGAAGTAGCGACCAGGGTTCGCTTGATTGGCGCCAATGCCACCAACTTCTGCGGCGAGGTGCAGCACGACATCCGGCTTGTGGTCTGCGTAAAGCCGTGCGACATCTGTTTCGTGGGTGAGGTCGTAGTCGTTACGGCGCGGCACGAAGATGTCATGGCAACCCTGAGCGCGAAGTTCTGCAAGCAGCGCGCGACCAAGGAATCCGGCGCCGCCGGTGACAACGACATGTGAGGTGGAGAGGTCGGTGGGCACGAGTGGTCCGCTTGCTATCGGTTGCTTGAAGAGCGGGCATCAGTCACGCTCGGCACAGGGGCTTGGAAGTTCACGCCTTCTTGTGAGTACTCCTTATAGAGCGACTCAAACGCCGCGCCACTTGTCTCGGAGTTCAGGTGCTCGAAGGTCCACGCGCGTCCAGCCTTTCCTCGTTCTCGCAGGGCCTGGCCTTCTGCGAGTGCGAGTTCACATGCTTTGGCGATCGCGTTCGCGGACTGTTCCACAATGAAGCCAGCGCCGCTGTCTTCGATCTCACCCGCGGTATCGATGAGATTTGTGGTCACGACGGGAAGTCCTGCTGCAAGTGCTTCAAAGAACACGAACCCGAAGTTCTCGAGCCACGTCGGCTTCGCGCGTGAAATCAAAATCACGGCGACGCGGGATCATGATGTCAGTCGCGCCGCGCGTGGCCAATTCGGCCATCACGGCGCGACCGAGAAACCCTGCGCCTCCGGTGACCACGATGCGCGCATGCTTGAGGTCGAGCGATTCACAATCAGGTTTCACAGCGTGTGGTCTCACAGATATTGAGCTCGAACGCAAGCGCGACGAGCAGAGGCGGGAAGCGATCTATCGACCAACCGCAGGCGCTCCATCAGCCATGCGCAGGCTTGCGTGCATGCTCGCGATAGAACGCCTCGAACTCGCGACCAACGCGCGCGGGATCGAGTCGATCAAACGTCCACGCGCGACCGAGTTGGCCACGACGGCGTAGCTCCGTCCGATCACCAAGCAACGTGTGGCATAGCGCGGCGATTTTTGTCGCATCCTGCGCCACGATAAACCCACCGCCGCTCTGCGCGATCTCGTCCGCAGTGTCGACGAGATCCGTCGTGAGCACGGGCAGTCCCGCCGCGAGCGCTTCGAAGAAGACGAAGCCGAAGTTCTCTTGGCTCGTGGGGAGCACGAAGAGATCACACGCCTCGAACAACGACACTTTTTCGACTCCTCCGACGTGGCCGAGAAAGTGAACATGCTGCGCGATGCCCAGTGTTTCACTGCGCGTTCGACACGCTTGCTCGTACACGTCATCACCAGTGCCTGCGACGAACACCGCGACAGGCGTGCCTTGTTTGTGCAACTGTGCGGCAGCGTCGATGAGATGATCTAGTCCCTTTTTTGAGGACAAACGGCTCAAAAACAGGAGCTTCGGCGCGTCGGTGCGCAGTTGCGGCCATCGTGCACGCGCGTGTTCTGCCCCTGGCATCGCGTTGAACTGACGCAGGTTGATGAGGTTGGGAAGCACGCGACCGAGGTGCTCGGGAAACCACTTGCGTGACTGGCGCAACTCAAGCGCGGCCGTGCAATGAACCGCCTCTGCATGCGCCAACATCGAACGCGCAATGCACTGCCAATAGACGCGCTTCTTGAACCAACGTTGCGCCATGCTCCAATCGTCGAGCATGCCGCGCAGGCTGATCACGTACGGAACAGCAGCTCGACGCGCGAGTCGTGCCACTTGAGCATTGAGTGGCTCCCAAACACCGTGAAGGTGCACGACATCCGCGGTCAGAATCTCCGCGCGGAGAATTTCGCGGGCATTTCGAGAAAGCAGCGGAGTACGCGTACTCGGAAGGTCGATAGCACGCGGACTGCAGGCGGTTCCGCGCCAAGTTGCGGGGACATCGGGTCCATGAAGCGCGGCCACTGCCACCTCATGGCCGAGTTCCGCCATCGCATGGGAAAGATCGACGATCGCAGTCGACGGGCCTCCGCGACGAAAGTCTAAATGGTCGATAGTGTGCAAAATCCGCATCGAGCAGCGCAGTCTAGCGCGGGTGCTAACAGACTGAGAGAGGTTGCTGAGTTCCCCGATGTGCGGCATTGCAGGTTTCATCGATCACGACGCGCGGTTCACAGATCCTGTGCATCAACTTCGTCGCATGGCCCGCGCGATTCGATTGCGCGGCCCTGATGATGAAGGCACTTGGTTTGACGCGCGCAGTCGCGTGGGCTTCGGCTTCCGCCGACTGTCGATTCAAGATCTCACGGCGGACGGCCATCAACCGATGCGCTCGCAGAGCGGGCGCTTCACCATCGCGTTCAACGGCGAGGTGTATAACTTTCAAGAGACGCGCGCCGAACTCATCGCGCTCGGGCACAGCTTTCGTGGCGGATCAGATACCGAAGTCATGCTCGCTTCGTTTGAGCAATGGGGATTGCGCGATGCCCTCCCGCGCTTCGTGGGAATGTTTGCGTTCTCACTGTGGGACGCGCGCGACCGCCGTTTGTATCTGGTGCGCGATCGCCTCGGCGTGAAGCCGTTGTTCTGGGGCAAGATTGGTCCCGGCGAACGCACGATCGTTTTTGCCAGTGAGCTGAAGGCGATTCGCGCGCTGCCGTTGCAATGTCCTGAGATTGATCGTGGTGCGCTCGCGCTGTACATGCGATTTGGATATGTGCCGAGTCCGCACTGCATCTTCAAGGGGATGCACAAGGTGCTTCCTGGTCATGTGATCGAAATCGATCCGGCCACAGGGCGTCACACCGATTGGGCGTATTGGAGCGCGAAGGAAGCCGCAGAACGCGCTGCACAAAACCAAATCGAAGACTACGCCGAAGCGTGTCACCTCGTCCATGAACGATTGGTGGAGTCGGTGCGCTTGCGCATGATCGCCGATGTTCCGGTGGGTTCGTTTCTCTCGGGCGGCATTGACTCAACACTGGTCACTGCGATTGCCGCGACGCACACGGCCACGCCGCTGCGCACATACACCATCGGCTTTGATGCGACTCATTACGACGAAGCGCCACACGCACGGCGCATCGCTGAACATCTGGGAACGCAACACACTGAGCTCTATGTCAACGCGCATGACACGCTCGAGGTCATCCCCAAGCTCGCGGATATTTACGATGAGCCCTTCGCCGACAGCTCGGCGATTCCTTCGTACATCGTGTGTCAACTCGCGCGTCGCGATGTCACAGTTGCACTGAGTGGCGATGGTGGTGACGAACTCTTCGGCGGATACGAACGCTATCCGTTCGCCCAACGAATCGAGCAGTTGGTTGACCGCTGGCCGTATTCCATGCGCATCGGAGCTTCTGTCGCAGCGCGCGGAGCGAGTCTTCTTCCCGGTGCGCTGCTGCATCCGTTTCGCGGAAAGATTCCGGGCTCACACATCAATCGCCCCGCCGATCGACTGCGCAAGTTGGCGGCAGTGTTGCAACTTCGCGACAAAGGTGATGTCTATGCACGATTGGCGTCGGTAGTGAAGCGGCCGGAGTTACTCCTGGTGGACGCGACCGAGCCGCTCTGTCCTATGACCGATCCCGCGTGGAGTGCGGCAATTCCTTGCGCCATCACCCGTGCGAGTGTGCGTGACATGGCCAGCTATATGCCCGACGAGATTCTGGCCAAGATGGATCGCGTGAGCATGGCGCACAGTCTTGAAGCGCGCGAACCGCTCACTGATCATCGCCTGCTCGAACTTGCGTTGCGCTTACCCGCGCGTTTCAAGTACGCGAATGGCCGCAACAAAATCATTCTGCGCGATGTGCTCGATCGCTACGTTCCACGCGAACTCATGGAGCGACCCAAGATGGGCTTCGGTGTTCCTATCGATGGTTGGTTGCGCAACGAGTTGCGTGAATGGGCCAGCGATCATCTCAATCGCGGTCGTCTCGCGCGCGAGGGTTACCTTGATCCAGAGTCGGTCAACGCGTTGTGGGAGCACCATCAATCAGGCGCCGCACAGGTGCAGTGGGAACTGTGGAACTGCTTGATGTTCGAGACCTGGCTCGAACGATGGGGTCCTGGCGGTGAACTGCCCAACACATCGTTCGATGAAGAAGCCGTGATTGCGATCGCGACGAGTCTGCATCGCGCCGACAGCGAGCCCAACGAAGAAGTGCGCCTCGATGAACTCTCCGCAACGAATACAGATGCGGCGCCCATGGACGCGATGTCGAGTCTTGATGTCGCGCCAGCGCTTGGAGTCGAAGTGGTGCAGGCAGTATGGGAGGATCGACGCAGCGACGACGATTCGGTCGAAAGCAATGTGCAAACAAGCGCCACGCAGACGCGACGCGAATTTGCCGGCAGCACATTCTGGGGATTAGTGCAAGCAGCAGTGCAAAAGGGTTGTTCGTTCTTGGCGTATCTCATCGCCGCGTGGACGCTGCAACCAACCGATGTCGGCGCCGTCACGACGGCGATCACGATCGCGACGTTGTTGAGTTTTGTGTTTCCGGGTGCCGCGGGCGACTTGCTCATGCGTCACCAACGCGAACGCGCCTTGTGGCAAACTGCGTGTCTGTGGCTCGCGCTCGTCGCTGGACTTTCGGTGCTGCTGTTGTGCGCGATCGCGTATCCATTCGTGGGCGCGTTTTATCCCGATCCGTTGATTCCCATCTTTGTGCTCGGAGCGGCGATTCGCATTTTGTTCGACGCTGCGAGCATTGTCGGTGCGGCGAAGCTTCGACTCGATTTGCGCTTTCGGTACTTGACCACCGTCGAGAGTGTGTTGTCGGTGATCACACTGGTAGCCACCGCGGTGATGGGCTTGCTGGGATTTGCGGGGTGGGCGCTGCTTGCACCGATGTTGGTCGCGGCGTGCCTGCGCTTTTCTGCCATCACTATTGCCGCAGGAATCCCGCTGTACCGGCCAGGGTTGGCGCGGCGCATGGGTTCACTCGCGTCAGACTTCCGCGCGGGCGGCATTCAGCATTACCTCAACGGCGTCACGCAGACCGTCGACTACTTCGCCATTTCTATCTATCACACCGAGGAGGTGCTTGGTCGTTACACCATTGCATTTCAACTGGCAAACACGGTAAATGCGGTGATTTCGCACACTGTTGCCGGCATCGCGCAGCCCATCTTCAGCCGATTACAACACGATCCCGCACGCAAGCTTGCCGCCTATCTCGCGACCCTGCGACTCACGCTCGCGGTCACCGCACCCATCTGTGTTTCGTTGGCCATTGCCAGTCCGGTGCTGGTGACGATGTTGCTGCCTGAGCGCTGGGAACTCGCGTGGATCTCACTGACGATTCTCTCCGTCGCAGTATTGGCGATGAACCCCATCCAGATCGCCGCCGCCTTCATGCGCGCGCGCGGGCGATTTCAACACCTGCTGCGATTCCAGATTTTTCACACCATCGTGCTGACCATCGCCGTGTTCATCGCCGCCAAGTACGGCGTCGCTCGTCATGTCGCCTTCGCGGTATTCATCGTCTCGGCATTCTTCGGACCCATCGCGATCGTGGTCTCGCTCGGGGGTCATACCAGACGATTGCGCACCGTCGTAGATGTCTACGCGATGCCCATCATCGCGAGCGCCATCGCCATGACTCCGCAATTTTTGATGCTCGAGTGGACAGGAGACAATTCTTGGAGCGCGTTGACTGCGCAGGTGGTTGCTGGTTTGTTGGGATTTGCGGTCTACGTCGGCGTGCTCAGAGTGCTCGCACCCAGCTTGCACGGTCAAGTGCGAGCACTTCTTTTCGAAGTTCGCCAACGCGCTGCGAAGCCGCTCGCGGAGTAGGGCAATCACAGGAGCGATCACGGGCGTCTTCACGGGCGAGGTGAGCGAGCTACCCTGCGCCGCGGCAGCGATTCTGCCACACGAATGGTCTCGCGGTATTCGCTCAAGGCCGCGCGCGAGACGGTCGAAACACTATTCACGATTTCGGTTCCGCCGTTTTGTGGCGCACTTCAGCGCGACATGACCGCCCAGTTCCACCAGCATCAATTGCAGAGGTCATTATGAAGCGCGCGCTCATCACAGGAATCACCGGCCAAGACGGCAGCTATCTCGCGGAGTTCCTGTTGGCCAAGGGCTACGAGGTGCACGGCATCATTCGCCGATCATCGAGCTTCAACACTGATCGCATTGATCACATCTATCGCGATCCGCATGAAAGCGGTCGGCTCAAGCTTCACTTCGGCGATCTTGCCGATGGCAACAACTTGTCGCGGCTGCTGCAAGAAATCAAGCCTGATGAGGTTTACAACCTCGGCGCGCAGAGTCATGTGCGTGTGTCGTTTGACCAGCCGATTTTCACGGCCGATGTCGACGCCACTGGTGTGCTCAAGTTGCTCGAAGCAGTACGCGTGTTCCAAGAGTGGTCGGGCAAACAGATTCGCTTCTACCAAGCGTCGTCGAGCGAAATGTTCGGCAAGGTGCAAGAAGTTCCGCAGAAAGAGACCACTCCGTTTTGGCCGCGCTCTCCCTATGGCTGCGCGAAAGTGTTCGGCCACTGGATCACGGTGAACTATCGCGAGAGTTACGGAATGCACGCCTCGTGCGGAATTCTGTTCAATCATGAGAGCCCTCGTCGCGGTGAAACTTTTGTGACGCGCAAGATCACGCGCGCCGTCGGCCGCATCAAATTGGGGATGCAGAACAAGCTGTATCTCGGCAACATCGATGCGCTGCGCGACTGGGGTTTCGCGGGCGATTACGTCGAAGCGATGTGGCTCATGATGCAGAAGCCTGAAGCGGATGACTATGTGATCGCGACAGGCAAGATGATTTCTGTGCGGCAATTCTGCGAACTCGCGTTTGGCCAAGTCGGACTCGACTACCGCGACTTCATCGAGATCGATCCACGCTACTTCCGCCCCGCCGAAGTGGAACAATTGCTCGGCGACATGACCAAGGCCAAGACGCACTTGGGATGGGAGCCGAAGACCACCGTCGAAGAACTGGCCCGCATGATGGTCGAGCACGATCTTGATCTCGCGCACCGCGAGAAGGTGTTGCGCGACGCGGGACACACGGTCAATTCGGGGTCGTCACAGCAGTGAGTTGGGGTTTTCAATTTTCGTGTTGGACGCCAACCTGATGCGCGCCACTCTGATGCGAAGGAACTCGCTCAAGGCAGAGCGCACGATTTTGTGGCTGCCCACACATGTGTGCAAAGCGAATCTGGTTCGGATGCGCAGGCGCGATAAACCCATCGTCTGCGGACTCTCGGTTTCGTTCCCGTTCTCTTTGGTAACTGACCGATGTAGCGTGGGCTGATGGTCTATTTTTCGATTGCTGTCCTGCTACTGATGTCTGCCGTGATCGTCGCGATCATGGTTCGCGATGCCGTGACCAGGCGCGTTGAACTCTTCAGTAACCGAAACGTCTTTCTGGCTGGAATCTTGATATTCCAGTCGATCAGCGCGGTGTTTAGCCTCGCTACGGACGACTGGGGTCAGGTCTTCATTCAATCGCCCGCATTGACAAGCCTCGGGCTTTGCCTGTCCTTGGGGCTGTTCCTTGTCTTCTTCTTTGGCGCCTACAACAAAGCTCCTGTGATCGCGAATTTCGCGCGGCGCGTCACCACCGCGCATGACGCGTCAGACGCAGGACTTCTCCTATGTGCCTTTTCCGCAATCTTGGTCGGATTGCTCTTTCGCTTTGTGCTCGGCCCGATCCCAATTCTGGGAAATCTCACGATGCAACTCGCGTCTGGCGCGTTCGCGGTTTCGTGTGGTCTCGCAGGATGGGCGTGGGGTCGGCGTCCCGCGAACTTTGCAATCTTCATCAGTGCTGTCTGCATCGTGCTGGTGTGCGTGGCTTCGCTGCTCACGTTCACGTTCGGACGGCGCGAAGTGATGGGCGTGATGATCACGTTTGTGTGGGGTCTGTACTACACACGATGGCGTTTCAGCTCGCCGTCACTGCTCGTGTTCCGCGCCGCGGTGTTCGGCTCGATCGGCCTGGTGTTCATGATGTTCTTCACCGCCTCGCGAGAGGGCGATGGAATCAAGCGAACTGCCGCTGAGTATGTGGTCGCGTTCACCAATGTTTCGGGCGACGACTTGGTTGAGAGCGCGTTCGCGTTGGGCAGCGGACAGCAAGCTGCGTCGCTCAGCATGTGGTTAATGGAGACACATCCGTCCGCGTATCGCTTCGACACTTTGCACTCGCTCGCGTACTTCGCGATGCTCCCAGTGCCCCGTGCAATTTACGAGAACAAACTCAGCGCGCTCGGACAGAGCATGGTGCATGACGCTGGCATCACCAAGGTGGCGAGTGAATACAACGTTGGTCCCGGTTTGATAGGACATGTGTTCAATGACAACCCGTGGATCGCGCTCCCTCTCTACGCATTCCTGCTTGGTCTTGCCCTGCGCTACTTCGATACCAGAGTGCAGTCGGCGATCAGTGATCCCTTCGTGGTCGTGCCCTTGGGTGCAGGGCTCTCGCAAGTGCTTGCGATTCCTCGTGGAGAACTAGGTCTCTTCGCGTTTCAAATGATGACTGGAATCATCGGTGGATGGTTGGCGTGTCGCATCATCGGTCCACTGCTCTGGTACCGCGTCGAACCCGAAGTGGACAGCGACGAGGACCACTCTGATGACGATGCGTACCTAGATGATTGCGACGGTGTCGCGGTGCGCGATCATGGCTAGTTGACGCGCCGCTTCTTCATTCGCAGCGCGCACGTTCGATTGAGTCACGCACACTAGAGTTTGCACGCTCCCCAGTTGGTCAACATGATGGTGAGGTCCGCGGCATCAACGACGCCCGATCCATCGATGTCTGCGCCAGTGCCTGACTCTCCCCAACTATTGAGCAACGCTGCGAGGTCTCTGCTGTCGATGGATCCGTCCTGATTCAGATCGCTGAGGCACTCACACGCGTCTGGCACGAAGTTGCCATTGATGTCCACCGTGAGGCCCGCGGCAACGGCGCCACGATCGACCAGTCCGTCTCCATCGCAGTCGACCGCATACTCAATCAATGCCAGACCCATCCTGGTGTCCACGGCAACGCCGCGTAACTCGAGACCGCGTGTCGGCGATTGATCAAGCACTGCCAACGCGCGCCGACACGGCTGCAAATTTGAATCGTTGATCGACACGTCGTTCAACGGCGCGCCAGTCGACCAGTGCCAGTCGCATTGCGATCCTTGTGAACCGTCGAGTGCGGCAATGACGAGTTCACTCATGCGCTCATACCCAACAGGCGTGAGGTGTGGCGAACTGGTCGACGAGCCCGCATAAAAAATTTGTTGCATCGGAATGGCGCCGAGATCAATCGCCGCGGTGTCGCTGCGCTCCGCAGCAATCGCGCGACCGACGGCGCGAAACTCAAGGAAGCGATCAGTGGGATCAGTCATGGATGGATCGTGTGATGTCATCAACACGAATCCGATTTCGCTCGCCGATCCCCCACCGACATTCCAGCGCAGCGAAAGATGGGAAATCATGCGTCGCAGCGCTGCTTCATGCAGCTCGGTGGTGATACCGAAGTCGTTCATACCGGAGCAAATCAGAAACAGCACGCGTGCACTTGGTCCATGACGCAACTGACGCGCACGAATTGTTTGCACCCAAAGTGTCGCGCTCTCTGAAGTGAATGACTCGACATCGGAGGCGATGGCGTCGGTGGTCGCACCACCATGCCAATTAAGAACACTCACGCAACTGCCGTGGGAAAGATCACTTCTTTCGACGCTGGTCCATCCCAAGAAGAACGGCGCCACGACGCCGTTGCCGTCGTCAATGCCGAGTCGAAGTGAAGATCCGGTTGCGAAGCCTGGAGGGATGGCCAACACAGATTCAGCGGAAGTGAATCGCTTCGCACTGCACTCGACCGTCGGCCCGGTGACACGAGACATTGTTCCACTGCGCCACGCGGTTGGAGTGAAATGCCCGCCACCAGGAAGCAAGCCGTAGCGCAAGCGGAACTCGAGCGGAACAGCGTCTGCAACGAATGGATGATTCGTGTGCAAGATCAATCCACCGCCGATGATCGCGCTTCCGCCGGAGAGCCATGCATAGCCCGTGCCGGTGTTGGGGTAACCGTTGGGGAAATTCATCAACGCAGCAAGTGCGGACGGCGCGTGCATTCGTGAGTCGTCGTAATTGCCTAACGAACTTGGCCACTGCTGCGATGGTCCAATGAACTTATTCCAACGCCAACCAATGGTGCCGCCATCATCGTTGAATGGTGTTGGACCGATCGCCGCACAAGGAATGCCCGCCGCGTGCAACGCGTGTTGCACACCGTGATCCCACCCCGTCGCGCTGAAGCCAATGTTGCTGTCACCGATGAGCACGATGTCGACAAGGCGATCAACGCGGGCGTCGCGAATCCAACCGAGCACATTCGATGTTGCATCAAGCAACTGTGGTTCGCGCTCGGGATGTCGCGATGCGGAACACCAACATCCCGCGGGCAATGACTGCGTGTCGAGAACGCTGCGTAAGAACTGCAATTCTGCAGCTGACTCCACGGAGCTGATCACGCCTGCGCGTGACTGCGCGACAAACTCCGCCGTTGACAGCGAAGTCGCCGAACCGAAATCGACGAGCTCGTACCAATGTCCGTTGCCACCCGACGCGACCGGCCACTCCACCAACAGGTCGTCACACTGTGCTTTCGGGGAGCACATCACAAAGGCGAGGGATGCGATCGCTGCTGTGAGAATTGAGAATGACTCGGAGCAGCAGCGCATCGATCATTCATCATGCAACCTCATCCGCGCGGTGCAATCTTGTTCCACCGAGAAAACCAAACATCACCTACAGGAGAGATCCGACAGTTGGATCGACTGGCATGGCTGCTTGGTTTTGTGCGGTGTTCTCAGGCCGTGGTGCGCATCGAAGCTGCGTCGCGATACATCGCCTCGAACTGCGCAGTCACCACGTCGAGCGCAAGCTCGCGGAAAACCCATGCGCGCGCAACATCCATGCGCATGGGGTCCGCAGCGTGAGGCTCGCGTCGGCGCATCACCTCGCGAATACCCGCACTGACCGCCGCGCCGTTTTGTTGCACGATCACGGCGCCGCCGCTGCCACGAAGTTCGTCGCGTGTATCGACGAGCTCGGTGGTGACTACGGGTGTCCCCGCTGCGAGTGACTCGAAGAATACGAAACCGAAATTCTCCTGACTTGATGGGATGACCATCATGTCGCACGCTTGGATGAGCGAGAGTTTCAACGTGCCGCCGACATGACCGAGATACACAATGCGATGAGTGATGCCGAGTTTCTGTGCGCGCGCATCGAGTGCCACGCGGTAATCCGCATCAGCTCCTCCTGCGATCAAGGCGACTGCATCCACTCCATCGTGAACTAGTTGCGCCACTGCATCCACGAGGTGCTGGACACCCTTCTTGGGCGAAACACGACTGAGAAACAAAAGGCGTACGGCGTGTTGCGAGATTTCAGGAAACGCTGCCACTGCCTCTTCAATACCGGGCAATACTTCGAACGCCTTCAGATCCATCAAGTTCGGCACGACGCGTCCGCGTCCGCGCGGAAACCACTTCGCGCTTTGCTGCAACTCCGCAGCGGCAGTGCAGTGCACAGAGGCGGCGCCTTCCAAAAACGCACGTCCGTGCAAGGCGAGGTGAAGGCGTTTTTTCCACGGCTTCTGCGCCATACACCAGTCATCCAACATTCCATGAGGTGTCACCACATAGGGGACACCGACAGCACGACAACACGCTGCCACACGCAGGTTGAATGGCTCCCACATCGCGTGGACATGCACCACATCAGCGGTGCGAAGTGTGCGCATCGTCTCGCTTGAGGGACGCCGCGCGGAAAAGATCGGCTTGAGGTTTTTGTCAACGAGTGATCGCGGACGCTTCGGTTGCGCTTGAGCCCACTGCTCGACATTGACATCATTCGCGGTGATCACCGTCACCTCATGCCCACGCGCGGCCATCGCCTCAGCGAGATCGATCACCGCGCGCGCGGTTCCGCCGAGGCGCAGGTCGACAGAGGTGATGGCGTGGACGATCCTCATCGCTACAAAATTTGTCGCGCAAGGCTACTGGAAGTGCTCGCTCTACTTACGCACGCACGAGTCGCGTGCCCATCGAACTTTCGAACGCACGCATTGCATCACGTGTGTCAACCACAAGTTTCGCGTGCTGCGCAATCGCAGCGTAATCGATCGAAGAGTGCGCAGTCGAAATGAGTACACAGTCGTAACTCGCGATGGAAGCGGCATCGACCGCCACTGAGCTCATTTGGAGATCGTGCTTTCGACCAGCCCGCGTAGTAGGAACCAGGGGATCGTGGTAGTCGACATGCGCACCGCGGTTCTGACACAACTCGATCAGCTCAAACGATGGACTCTCGCGCACATCATCGATCTCAGCCTTGTACGCAAGACCGATGACGAGAATGCGCGAGCCCTTCACTGACTTGCTGTGATCATTGAGCGCCGCGGCCAAACGATCGATGACGTAGTGCGGCATCGAGGTGTTGACCTCGCCCGCGAGTTCGATGAAGCGCGTGGAAAGGCCGTATTCCTTCGCTTTCCAGGTGAGATAGAAGGGATCGATGGGAATGCAATGTCCACCCAGACCAGGGCCGGGATAGAAAGGCATGAAGCCAAACGGCTTGGTGCTCGCAGCGCGCACGACTTCCCACACATCGATGTCCATCGCGTCGAGCACGATCTTCAACTCGTTCACCAACGCAATGTTGACGGCGCGGAAAATGTTCTCCAACAGCTTCGCGCTCTCCGCGACTTCGGCGCTCGACACTGACACCACTGTGGTCACACCTTTGCGATACACCGCGCTCGCAAGTTCCGTGGACATCGCGTCGAGTCCGCCCACGAGCTTTGGAATAGAGCTGGTCGAGTGCGACTTGCGTCCGGGGTCTTCACGTTCAGGACTGAACGCGCCAAACACATCGCGCCCAACTTTGAGTGACTGCGCGCGATCACCAGCGGCGGCCATGATCGCGGGCATCATGTCGTCGCGCGTTGTGCGTGGATACGTGGTCGACTCGAGAATCACCAACTGCCCTGCGCGCAAAGTGCGACCGATGGCTTTGGCGGTGTCGATGATGTAGGAGATGTCGGGTTCCGAATGTCGGCCCAGCGGAGTGGGCACGCAGATGATGATGACATCGGCTTCACCGAGGCGTGCGAAATCTGTGGTCGCCTCGAAGCGCGCGCTGTCGCGCAACGTCGTCACGAGATCGTTGCCTAGATGTTGCAAGTAATTGCGGCCCGCGGCAATCGCATCGATCTTCGATTGATCGATGTCAAAGCCGAGAACGGGCAGACCGCCCTGATGAAGCGCGTGCGCGAGCGGAAGTCCGACGTAGCCGAGGCCGATGACGCCGATGCGCGCTTCGCAGCGTTCGATGCGGGAAAGGAGAATTGAAGCTGGAGTGGTCATGTCTTCTGCCCTGTGATACAAAAAGTGATGCTCAACAACGAGCCGCGTAGTCTAGCGAACACCGCTGCGTGCTTCATGCGCAGTGACGAGAGCGCGCGGTGTCTCGACATGTCTCAACCGCGAAACGAGATACGTGGTGTCGCCGCGGTTCCGGTCTGCGGCGCAATAGGCGCGGACGGAAGTGTGCGCATCGCGCTGGCATCGCGATTTTCGCGCGCGAGTTCATCGATGCACATCGACCAGGTCTCGCGTTCATAACGCAGCAGCTTGATGACTTCATCCACCAATGCGAGTTCACGGGTCGAGCTCGCGGTCATCAGGTTGGTGTACATGTAGGTGTACAACGCGGCCAACCGTTGGCACAACTCGGGCGACTGATCCGTGCGCAGCGAGTTGATGAGCTCCATGAGAATCGCTTGCGTCTTACTGGTTCCGTCGTAGGCCGCTTCGTAGTCGCGGGCTTCGTAGCCGCGACGCGCCTGTTCGGTAAAACGAATCGCGCCATCAAAGAGCATGAGCCGCAGCTCGGCCGGCGAAGCGGTGAGCACTTTGGTCTTGAGATACGCCTGTGAGCCGAGATTGGTCTGGGGGAACATCACTGCTTCAATCGGTAAGAGAGGGCTTCAACTTTCGTGGCGTCGCAAAGACTGGTTGCGACGAACGACATTCTTGCGCATCACATCGTGCTAGCGATACATGCCCATGTTCGCGGTGAGCGCGCCCAAGGATGACTGCTGTGATTGCATCTTGGCCAAGGCTATTTCCATGGCGGCGAATTGTGTTTCGTAACGCTTACGTCGCACCAACAGGCGCGCATCGAAGCGTTCGATGCGCTCGTTGAGGCCATCGAGTTGCTCTTGGAGATTCTTGTCGGCGATGGTGGTCACGCCGTCGACGGGGTTGGTGAGTTTCTTGAGCACCTGATCAAACTGATCGCCAATGCCCAACTTGCCGTACGTCGTAGTCGTCGACTCGACGGTCACACCTTCGACTGGTGAATTGGAATTGGTCGAAGAAACTTCATACGCGGTGAAGAGTTCCTTCACCGCTTCGGGATCGGTGTCATACGCCGTGCGAAACTTCATTTCGTCAAAGCTGAGTTGACCGTCCTTGCCAAAGCGCACGCCAATCTGTGTGAGATAGCGATAGCGCCCGGTCACACCTTTCGCTCCGCCTTGCGCGGTCTGAATCAACTGCTGACGAACGCGCGCAACTGTCGAGTTGCCCAGCAATGGACCGCGCTTCTTGGTTTCGTCGTCGTAACTGTCGTATGCCGCGATGCGTCCCAGCGCGTCGTTCACAGTGGTGACCAGTTGTTTGACGCTGTCGACAATTCCGACGACGTCGCGCGTGACTTCAACCTGTGTCGTGACACCAGCCTTCTTCGCATCAACCTCGAGACCCGAAACAATGTCCTTGAATGTGTTGGTCGCGCTCGTGAAGAGGAAGCTCGTCTCGGCATTTCCGGTTCCGAGAAAGAGTGATGCATCGCGACCTTCGATCGCGCGCACCATTCCTAAATCAACTGAACCGGAGTCAACAAAGATCTGTCCGCTCGCGCCACCGCGCGATGAGGTCAAGCTCAAGCGATAGGGCGTCGCGCCGGAGCCACTGTTGACGATCGATGCGGAGAGCGCGAAGCCTGCGCTGTTGATCTTGCCTACGACATCGTTCAAGGTGTCGCTGGTCGAAAGATCGATCGTGCGTTCGAAGGAACCAATGACGTCCTCCCCCGCTGCGGTCGCCGTGCCCAAGATTCCCAAGCTGCGCGCGACCGACCCCGTGCTGTCGGTGATCTTCATCGCGTTCAACGCGGTTCCGGTGTTCGTGTCAAACAACGTGATGCCATCGCCATCGTCATTGAGTCGCGCTTCCACGAGGAGTCCGCGTGAATTGATCTCACTCATCACGTCATACATGGTGACGGAGTCGGCGTCGATGTCGACTGTTGCGCTTTCACCGGCGGAATCAACGATCTTGAATGATCCTGTTCCTACGCCCTTGCCAAAGTTGAGTGAGCCGAGCGTAGTGCCGAGCGAAATGTATTGTCGTTCGAGATCAGTTCCGCGCAGGCTGTTCGAGTTCGTCGTCGACGCGAGTCCCAGTGAAGTCGCGCCATCACCAGACAACGTGAGCGCGCCACCACCACCACTGCTGTCGGTAGCGACGACACTGCGGCCACTATCGGAGAGCTTGAGTGCGACATCAACACCTGCGGTGACCGCGGCGCTGTTGATCGCGGTGATCAATGAGCCGAATGTGTCATGCGATGCAAAACTAGAAAACGTGAACGACGCGCCCGATCGATCGGCGATGGTGATGCCCGCGGGCGCTCCCAATCCTGCGCCGCCATTGAGGTTCGCAGTGCGCACGCTGCCGATCACCGACGCAACGCGCGAGCCTGATACAGAAGTCGTGCCCGTCAAGCCAAAGAGGCCAAGATCACGCGCGGTGCGTTGACCAAGCGCTGTGCCGAAACTCGAACCATCGGTCGATCCTGCGAGCACTTCGATGGCGGCGCCCGCAGTCGTGCTCAACGAGATTCCTGTTCCGCTTCCATTGACTGTCGCAGTCACTGCGCCTGATGTTTGCGCAGCGATGCGCGTGATGATGTCGTCAAGCGTGCTCGCGCGCGCGGTGGCGACCTTGTTGCGAATGATGCTTCCTGTGAGTGTGGTTGGGCCAGTATCAATCGCGCCGGTGTACAGGCCGAGGTCTTTCGCCGAGCGATCACTGTTGGGTCCCGCGCCAAGCACTTTGACGGGACCAGTGCCCGCGAGTGTGTCGGTGAGCACGAATCCTTTGCCATCACCACGCAACGACATCGTGACTTTGCCCGCGCCGTGCACTTCCGCAAGCTCCGCGTTGACGCGTGCCAACATCTCCGTGACGGTCTTCACTGCGGGATCTTGCGCGACGCCGTCGACCAAAATTGCGCCGAGATTGATGCCCACGGAAACGCCGGTGGAACTCACGACGGTGAAGTCATCTGCATCCGTCGTGTTGATGCGCACACCAACGCCGTTGTTGAGATCAGAGAGTTTGGTGTCGTTGGTGATCGGTTGATCGACGCGACCAAGCGAGATGTCGTAGGTCGTTGCGTCCACGCGAATGCGCATGTCCACAACACCATCGCGCACCAACACACCCGCGCCATCGTTGAACGCGTTGAGCGCACTGCCAACACCGAGCGAATTGATTTGCGCTCCAGTGATGCTGCTCGCAAAGAATGAGCCATTGATGCCCAACGTGCTGGCCATCGTGCCAGTGCCCACGTCTTCGACACTGAGACTCCCGCCACCACCGCTGGTATCACGCAAGACGAGACGCTCATCTTCAATCGACGCGTCAACACCGATGCCATCGGTGGAGTTGATCTTGTCCACCACATCACGCAACGAAACCGCGGTGGTGAGATCGATGGTCACGTTGCGAAACAAACGATCTTGAATGCGAATCGATCCGCGACCAACACCAGCACCACCATTGAGATCAGCAAGCGCACTGTCGCGCGAGATTCCCGCGTCGCCCCACTCGACCGTGAGTGCATCGAGACCGAGTGGTGATTGATCTTTCGAAGCGAATCCGCGCGAGAGCATTTGGCTTGATGACGCGAGGCGACCCACGGTGAAGCGGTAGCTGCCTGGCGGTGTCGTTGTGGACGCACGCGCGGCGAGCGCGGTGTCATCACCCGACGTCGCCGTCATCGCGTCGAATACTTTTCCCAAACGAAATTTAGTGGACGAGTTGCGAAGGTTCAGCAATCGCGCATTGACATCGAGCAACGCCGTCCGCGAATTCTGCAACGAGCTGAGTCGTCGCTGAATCGGAATCTTGCCTTGACCTTCAAGGGCTAAAAGTTGCTCGATGAGAGCGGAAGAATTGATACCGCTGACGAGCCCGACGCCAGAACTGATGCCAGACATATGCAACCTCCACTGAAGCGCTGCTCCATTGCAATCCGTGTGCCTCGCGCACTTCGGTCTGCGTTGAGCGTTCAGCCGTCTGCTCGCACACGCGTCACGCCGCGCGCTTGAACACGCGGTTCATCGGCTCGATCAGGGCGTCACCTTGGCAACCAAGGGCAGACGGGGTGGGTTCCCACGTTGGTGTCGATTGCTGGCGACGGCGCAGTTCAAACGCGTCAATCGTCCAATTCGAGAGGACGCGCACGAAACGCGCGCGGGCCTGGGCCACGATGAGTTCCATGGCGCGCGGATCGGTGGGTTCGAGCGTGGGCATGCGAGTGAGTTCCATGTCTTCGATTGACGAGCTCATGCGAGGCTCCGCAGCGTTGCGGAGACACGCCGCTGGTGGTGTAAACACCTAGCGGCACACTCGCCATCGTCGAAGAGGTTGGATCACTCAAGCGAGACTGAGAAAATGCGACGAGAAACCGCCCGGCCGCGGGCAGTTTCAGGGACAGGCACATTTCTAAGTGCCGCACGATGCCCAGTGCCAGGTTTCTCGGCAGGGTTTCGGGGACAGGCACATCTGCGTCCGCCCGTGAGATTTTCAGGGACAGGCACATTTTTAAGCAGGTTTCAGGGACAGGCACATCGGTCGGTGCCTGGCTCGAGAAGAGGTCTCCCCCGCCGCCGTGCCTAGATCGCCCCGCGCCCAATCAGCGTTTTGACGCTCCAAAGCCCATTTTTTGCATGAGCCCATCGAACTGGTCGAGGTTGTAGAACTCAACTACGAGTCTTCCAGACCCTTTCTTGCGGCCCAGCTGGAGATTCACCCGGGTACCGAGGTGCTCGGCCAACTGACGCTCGAGGTCGGCGACGTTTGCGTCACGGGCGTTGGGCTCGGTCGTCGAATCTGTCGGCCTCGACTCCACGCTCTTGGCCTGATGTTGCTTTTTTTGTACAGAACGCTCAAGTTCTCGGACTGACCAGTCACCTGCGATGGCCAGACTGGCGAGTTCGGCTCGTAGCCCAACATCCGTGATCCCGAGCAACGCCTTGGCGTGACCTTGCGAAAGTTTGCCTGTACGGATCAGGTCAGCGGTGGTCGGATCGAGTTCGCTCAGGCGAAGCAGATTGCTTACCGTCGCCCGATCGAGACCAACACGATCGGCGATGACTTGATGCGTCAGCCCGAAGTCCATGGCCAGACGACGCAGTGCGATGGCGCGCTCCATCGGATTGAGATCTTCGCGCTGGATGTTCTCGATGAGCGCCAGTTCCGCGGCTGTCTGATCATCGAGATCCTTGACCATTGCCGGAATGGTGGCGAGTCCGATGAGTTTCGCCGCGCGCCAACGACGTTCGCCAGCCACCAATTCAAAGCCTGTTTCGGTCGGGCGCACCATGATTGGCTGCATGACGCCCGCCTTCTTGATCGACTCCGCAAGCGTCATCAAGGATGCTTCGTCGAAATCTGTGCGTGGCTGCCGGCGATTGGGAACGATTTGTTCCACGGGGAGCTCGCGCAGACCGGAGTGGCGAGCGTGCGGAACGGCGGCGGAGATGGTTTGCACCGCGAGGGATGTGGTGGCACTCGAAGCGGGAGGAACCGAACTTGGAACTGGTCCAGGTTTGGTCACAAACGGCGGAACCTCAAATGGCACCGTCGGAGCTAGCGCTTCCGGACTAACTCCCGTTGTAGGTGCCACAGCCGAAGCGACGAGCGGGGGCGTGGTCGCGATCTCCTGGACGCTCGGCATCTGTGTTATCTGAATCTGAACAGGATTGCCCAACAGGGCGCTAAGCCCGCGGCCGAGTTTGCGAACGGTGTTTTTTCCATGCTGATCGATCGGTGTCATGGCAATCTCCGCGATATTCGATTCTGTGAGATGTTCCACGGGGAACAGTTTGTGTTATCGCCTTGGAAAGCCGCACTGTCAAGGTCGAGGAAGCGCGCGTTTGCTGTTTCCACGTGGAACATAGTTATAAGACTATAATAAAGCAAGGGGCCTCGACGCTGTGTGGTGCGGTGGTGCAGCGCCGAGTTGCCCGGCAATCTCCGTCAACACTCGGGTCAGGCGACGCGCCGCTCGTTAGCATCCGCGCGCTCGAGTGCTTCGGGCACGCGCGTCAAGGGCCGAAAGCGGTACGAATCCGCTACGAAGGCGTCACCGTGAACCAATCCGTGCGGTTGGGTAGTCGGGTCGAGTTCTGCGCGCGTCAAACTTCCCGCCTCCGCTCCCTGGGGTTGGTTGCTCGCGCTTTCTGCTTGATGTGGTTCGCCACACGGCGACGCCGCGTTCCAACCACATCACAGCGAGAACTTTCCTCGGAGCCGGGCTCGTTGGTCGCCGCAATGG
Source organism: Planctomycetota bacterium (assembly GCA_003671025.1). Classification (GTDB taxonomy): domain Bacteria; phylum Planctomycetota; class Phycisphaerae; order Phycisphaerales; family SM1A02; genus QWPT01. The sequence goes on along the minus strand of QWPW01000012.1, from coordinate 46,864 downwards.
ATACGCGGTTGATCGCAGCCGCTCATGCTGCGAGAAAGAGAGCACGCACATGAAGTGCGTCAACAGTTTGATGATCGTCAGCACGATTGCATTCAGCGCGACAGTGTCTCACGCAGACATCGTCGATTCGTTTGTGGTTGGCAGTGGAGCGAGCAGTAGCTATCTCCAATTCCAATTCGCGAACAACAATACGTATCTCTACGAGGTGCGTTACGACGGCGCGGTGTTTGGTGACGATCTCATCACCATCATCGCGGCGGCGCAACCAAGTTACTTCGCGTATCAAACGATTTCGTACAGCTTCGGTGACGCGATCGTCGGCATCAGTATCGGCAGCGACAGCAACGAGGGCTTCGGAACACCGCCGGAGTATCTCGACTACTGGCACTACTGGACGCGCGACGATGCGCTCGCTGCATGGAGTGAATCGTGGGTCGGCTTCGCTGATCGCGCGCACTCGAATGGCATGAATGATGGATGGGTGTTCGGTTCGAACAGCGCACCAACATCTGTGCCAACACCGAGCGCGTGCGTGGTGATCGCATCCATGCTGCTCACACGACGTCGACGTCGTTGAGTTTCATCACAGGCAACGCACATCTCCCACACTAAACACAACAGGCGCACCGCGTGGTGCGCCTGTTGCTTGTTTTGTCGTGCGAATTGCTGTGACTGTCATCGTGCGTGTTAGTCACAGATGAACAATCACTGGAGCGTCTTCAAGTACGCCACTGCGTCGCGCACCTCACGGTCAGTCAACACTGTTTGCATCGAAGGCATCGCGCTCGCGCCGGCATTCACGTAGCCCTCGGCGACTTTCTCGTTCGGCTCGATCAGGGAGTGGAGGAGATAGCGCGCATCGCCGCGCGTCGCGACGCCATCAAGAGCAGGGGCCGCGTTGCCTCCTGAGCCTTGAATGGCGTGACACTTCATGCACACCGCGCTGGTGTGATAGAGCACGATCGTGCGCCCATTCACCGCGTCGCCACCTTCGAGCGCGATGGCCTCGTACCGATTGATCGCCGAGTCGTTCAGAGAGATCTTCCAACGCTCAAGTGCTGTGTGCATCGCGCCCTCATTGCGCGACGTGCTCGCTTCGACCACATCCAAACACAACGCAGCATCAAGCGTGCCATCGGCGAGTTGCTGCACGAGCGGAGTAAGAGCTGCGTCGCCGCTACTGCCACCGAGCGATGCGAGATCTTGAATCGCGCGTTGGCGCTCAATGATGGTTCCGCTCGCTGACGCGTCGCTGAGCAACGCGAGTGCGCGTGCATCGTTGTTGCGTAACAACATCGTCCGTGCTTCCGCGCGCAGAAGTGGTGCGTCGGAAACAAGCGCTGCATCGAGCCCCACTGTCAGTCGACCTCCCGTGTCACCAGCAAGTGAACGCAAACTCGACACGCGCTCTGCGCTGGAGAGTGTGCTGTCGCTTACTGCACGCAGTGACGCATCGGGATCAAGCGAAACACCAAACTTCACTGCGACATCGCGCGCGGTCGAACGCAAGAGTGCGTCGGGATTTTCGGCCAGAGGCGCGAGTTTGCGCGCCAACACTGCGTTGAGCATTGCAACATCGCGCGCCTTCCCATCGATGACGCGATACATGCCATTCACTCGATTGCGCGGCGACGCGGTAGTCCACGCGCCGAGTGCGTCGAGTGCTTCGATGCGCATGGGCATCGGATTCGATGCGGTCAACGCGAAGTCGCACAACAACGTGGCCGTCGCTGGAGTTCCTTCGGCGAGACACGCTTCAATCGCTCGACGCATGTGAGGGAACTCGCTTTGGTCCACGGCGGCAACGCCGATCGGTTGCTCAACGCGTCCATCAGGCATGGTCCATGCGATCGAGCAATGATCGCCGCCGCCGCCCTCTGCATGTAGAGCAGTGATGGCGTAGCGCTTTCCTTGCTCGAGCCGAATCGGTTGGGAACGTTGCCCTGGTTGACCTTGGTAATCACCAGGCTCCGAGTAGCCATCGACGTGCGCAATCGCGCGCAACGTCGACGGATCATCGCTTGTGCCAACGAGGAGAATCGAATCGTCGTCACTCGCGATCGCGAAGGTGTACTCGCCGGTGAGCGGCGCCTCAACCACGCCGCGAATGCGCGCGATGTATTGATTGCCCGCGTTGCGCGGAGCAGCCGCCACTGGCAATTCTTTCGATTCATCGGGAGTCTTGGCGAACAGCGCGGTGTCGCTAAGGTCCGCGACTGTTCCTGCGCGTGTCAGCTTCCACACCTCGCGCGTGAAGGAGTGATTGCGGCTGGCGACTGCGGCCGCGTTGCTTGTTGTCGTTGGCGAGGGCGCACTCGTGAATCGCGTGATCGAATCCGCGAGCTGCGCGCGCAGTGACGGCATCGGGATGTCGTTGATCGCGCGCGCAGCTTCGAGACGAATGGTGCGCTCGGGATCATTGAGAAACTTCGCCAGACGCACATCGCGCAACTTGCGCATCGCCAACATCGCGGCCATGCGTGTCGCGGGCAACGGGTCGGCGCTGAGTTCGCCCAGAAGCGCGCTGTCGTTGATCCATGCCAACGCTTGCACGCCAGCGTGACGCAGAAACGGATCACGATCCGCGTTCTCCGCAACCATCGAGACAATCGCAGGCACTGCTTCACGCGCGCCAATCTTGCCCAGCGCCATCGCCGCGAATGCGCGCACGCGTACGTTGTCGTCGGCGCAGAGATCGCTCAGCGTGGTGACTGCCGCGGTAGCACGCGCCTCGCCGAGCATGCGCGCAGCCTGCGCACGCACGAGTGCGTCACGATCGTGAAGAAGTGGCAGCACGAAATCGATCGCGCTTGTTGCGTCGCTCAATGAACCTGCTTCCAGATTGCTTGAATTACGCAGATTTCTCGAGGCCTGTTGACCCAGCGCCCAGATGGCATGCACGCGTGCGAAGTGATCGGTGCCGTGTTGCGCGACATCACCAAGCAACGCAGTGGTGATATTTCCGCGCGCGGCCAGCGCAAATTGTGCTCGCTGCCGCACACGCCGATCCGCGTGCGCCAACAGCGCCGCGAGTTCATCGCTATCACGCTGCGCAAATCCCTCGGCAAACAGTTGCGTCACTTGCGCAACACGCGGATCCGCAACACGCGTTGCATCCCACACGGCATAGAGCTCACCCTTCTCGCCGCTCTCCCATCCGCCGCCCCAATCGGTGATGTACATCTTTCCGTCGTAACCAAAGTCGACATCGGTGGGCAACACATTTTCGACGAAGGGATGCTCATCGACGACTTTGAATCCCGCGCCAACAGGCTCAAGCGCAAACGACAACACCTGTGAGTAACTATCGCCGCCGAGAAAGTCGCACAAGAAAAAATGGTTGTCGTAGCGCGACGAGAGTCCAAGGCCGGGATAGAAGACGAGGCCCGATGGACCACTGCTGACATGATCAAGCGGCGGCAACGTCCACGCTGGTTGCAACGGCGAATACGCAGTCACCTTGTGCGGCGCGAGATCGGGACGCAGATGCCAGATGCCTTCTTGATTCCACGGACCACGCTGGTTCGCGCCTTCGAGCGTTTGATAGTCCATCGACCAACCGGTCTCGCCGCCCTCCATGCAATAGACGATGCGCGCCTTGTCGCCGCCATCGGAGTTGTTGTCCCCGGTGAAAAGATTTCCCTCCGCATCAAACGCTAACTCTTGCGGATTGCGCAGGCCTGTGTAGTAGAGCTCGAGTTCGCTTCCGTCGGGATTCATGCGGAAAACAGCACCTGCGCGCGGATCATGCAAGAGCGCGCCGTCGGGAGTTTTCACGTGATAGCCGCGATCACCAATCGACCAGTACACCTTGCCGTCGTATCCAATCGTGAGACCGTGCATGTCATGTCCACGCAGTGCAACACGCACGCCGTATCCCGTTGAATCCTTCAGCGTGAACTCGGCGACACCATCACCGTCAGCATCGCGCATGCGCCAGAGATTGGGAATGTTGGTGTAGAAGATGTCGCCATCAAACGCGAGCAGTCCTGCACCGGATCCATCGAGTGGCTCGTTGAACGGTCCCGCGAAATCACTGCGATGCTCGAATGTTCCGTTGCCATCGGCATCACGGAGTTGCGCGATGCGATCACTCCACTTCGAGTAGTAGGCCATGCCGCCTTCGCGCTTCGCCTCCCACTTGCGATACATCGCGAGACGATCTTCCACCGTCTCTGAAGCGATGTCATCGAGCAACCACCACGAGCTCGAGCGATTGTCTTCGATGCCTCGCTCTTGTCGATCGCTCTCGGCGAAATAGAAACGCCCTTGCTCATCGATGCAAAACGCAACGGGGTCATCGATGAGTGGATAGGTCGCGACGGTTGATTTCGCGAGACCTTCGACTGGCTTGATCTTGCACGCATCAACAACAGCAGTGGGGGACGGAGGTGCAGCCGTACTCTCGCCGTGCGTCGTCGGCGGGACAACGAGTGCCCACCCGTGCGCTGGCGCACACATCACCACGAGAGCAACCGGAACAAACGCAACACGAGGCGCAAGCGAAGCAAACATCTTGCCATCCTACCGCTGCACCTTCGTCACTCGCGCGTGGATGGCTCCGTGGAAGGCGGCGCGATCGATCCGCCGTTGCGCCCCTGCAACTCGACGATGAACTCGCTCTCGAGCATCGCCTCGAGCAACATCGCTTCCCACGCTTCGCGCGTGCGCGGAAGTTGCTCCTCACGGAAGCCTCCGCTGTCTTCTCCCTCAGGTTTTGCATCGGCGATCAATCGCGCAATTCCATCGTTGAAGCACCCGCGAAAGAAGACCCATGCATCAACGGCGCGGCCGGAGTACACGAGGTCGAAGAAGCCGGACAACGTCGCGCCAAGAATCGTGTCACGTGCGCCGGCATCAAGAGGCGCGTTCGCAACGGTCGCGCGCAATTGCGCGAGCTGCTCTGCCGTGGGCGCCTCGGCTGGCAGGGGAGTGAGAAACATCAATCCGTCGTCGCCAGGAATCCCCCGCAGTGTGGGTTGTGGTCCCGCGAAGCCCGAAGTCCAGCGGTAGCGGTACGAAAGATCGGTTTGCCGCCACACGCTCCCGTCGAACCAATCGTCCGACCGGGCACCCTCTAGCGAACCGTTGTGGGTAATCGCCGCTGGGAGAAACTCCCCTCCGGGCTCGGCTTCGAAGAAATAGGTATCGCTGAAGCCGCCCGAGCCTCCTGAATCGAAGCGCACCCACAGCAAGTCTCTTAGTTGCCCGTCGTCGAAAGAATTCCCCTCCGTCAGCACACTCTCGAACGAGGCGAGTCCCGCGCTGGGGTAAAACGCGTTGGTCGCATACACGACATTGCCATCAAGTCGAACCTCGATGCGACGCTCAGAGGCATCGCTTGGCCAACATGGCGCGTAGATCGTGACTTCGCATAAACCTAGAGTTTGAGTTGATTCAACTTTAGTTAGTGGCAGTATTCGCTTCAAAATGGCGATTCGGCGCTCGAGACCGATGCAGAGTGTGGCTCCAACGAGTGTCAGAATGAGTCCAATCCACTTGAACATCGGACGCCGATACCTAGTTGCGATGTCTGTCGCGCGTCCGAAGGCGGTGCCGCATTCGACGCAGACCTGGCCGACCACGGCTCCACCGGGATGAATCGGGTGCCAACAGCGCGCGCAGAACGGTTGCGCCGCGCGCAGGCCACGATTGCCCAGCACAACCAAGCCCGCGCCCGCGACGACCGTAACCCAGCCGAGTGCGATGACAATGGAATCAGACATCGTGCCGCCCTATCGGCGAACACGGTCACGCGGGCGCAGCAGGCGAATTTGTCGACAGTTCGACCGCTCTCCCGCCTCGAACAAATTGCAAGTGCCAGGCACATCGAAATTGTGGGAGCGGCGATCGCTCCCGCACGCCCATGACACGCGAAGATGCGAAGCCCGATGCCGCGTCATCGGTATGACGGTCCCGTTTCAATCCACAACTGCGAGCAACGCAAACCCTCTTTCCATTCCGGAGTCAGTCATGAATCGTCACTTATTCTCGATCACGTCCATCGCATCCCTCACCGCACTTACCGCGATTTCGCTGGCTGGCCTCGCGGCAACACAAGACACGAAACCTGCGCCCAAGCCCGCGACTGCGCCCGCGGTCGTCGCCACGCCGACCGCGAGTGCTGAAGGTGTTCGTGCGTACAACGTCGACGACATCCACTCGTCCGCGATGTTCCGCGTCCTGCACGCGGGTGCTGGTCAGTTCTGGGGGCGCTTCAACGGAATCGCTGGAACCTTCACGCTCGCGGATGACGCGTCCAAGTCGGCGTTCTCCATCACGGTTGATGTCGCAAGCGTTGATACGAGCGTCGACCAGCTCGACGGACATCTCAAGGGCGCTGACTTTTTCAACGTCGCAGAGTTTCCCACGATGTCGTTCAGTTCGAGGAGCACAACCAGCAGCAGCACTGGGGTGCTTGAAATCTCGGGCGACCTCACATTGCATGGTGTGACCAAGCCGGTCACTGCGGTCGGTGAAATCACCGGCGTGTCTGACATGAGCGGCACCGCGCGTGCGGGCGTTGAGGTGGTGTTCACCATCAAGCGCAGCGATTTCGGCATGAACTATGGAGTCGCCAAGGGAATGCTCGGTGATTCAGTAAGAATCCTTGTGAACATCGAAGGTGTGCAAGCGAAGTAATCGAGTTGCATGAATCCACGCAACCAACGCGCGGCGTGCAACGGACAGACTGTTGAGGTGAGTTGTGAAACCTCGAGTGAGCGTCGAGATGTTTGAGACGCGACCGCCCGCCAGAGTCCGACTTCTTGTGGACTCTGGCGGGCGTGTCAGTTTCTGGGTCCTGCTCGCTGAACAGACAAAGATCAGGTCATGCACAGGACATCTGTAGTCCGTGCATAACTGCTTCATGGTTCATGAACTGCTCGCATACGAGCCATATGTGGCTCAGATATGACTCTCGGATACTGCGCGAATAGCCGCCGCATAAGCGCGAATTCCACCTCTGCGTCGTCTCGAAAAATCTGTTGGGAGCACACTTGCGTTTGCGCCCCGTGCGCCTACTATCCTCCTTCGATTGCGGAAGGATCCGCGCGCAACGAATTGCATGGCCGACAGGGATGGCGCATTAGCGACACAGCACATTTTGGGGTAATCGAAAAACAGAAGCGTTGCCCAAACGCGGCGATTTCTGTGGCCGCGCACAAACGCGGGTTAGTAACAGACGCGTGATCGACGATGCGCACGATGAACACGCGATGAGAAACGACGACAACTGACGACAGCTGACGACAGCTGACGATTCGCGATGAGGCATGGCAGCGAAAGATTGGGAACCGCCACAACAGTGGCAGAGGAGACACAGCATGATGGATGAGGCGAAGAATGATGATGTCAAAAACAACGCAAACCACGATGTGTCGGTCAATGCAATTACGGGTGATGCCATCAGTGGCAACATAGGAGCCGACGCGGGCGTGAAGCCCGGCACCAGTGAGACTGTTGCGAGCGACCCAGCGCAGGCGAAGACGAACATCGCGAGCGGCACTATCGATGCGCCGACCGCGCATCATCCGCATTCGACGACGGTCGCAGCGATTCGCGCGATCGCCGACATCGTGATTGAGACACATGCAATTCTTCCGGCACGGCCGACGGCTTCGCCAGACCCCTCATCCACTGTCGAAGGCATGAGCGTGAGCGACCAAACTTGCGCACAGCCTCACGCCAAAGAACCGTCGCTCGACGCACCGCCTGCTGCACACGAAGCTCACGCGAAGACTGCGGACGACAACTCGCCCGATGCAGCCATCGCGAAAGTTGATGCCGCGCTTGATGCCGCCGCTCCGCGTAAACGCTCGAGTGGACGTAAATCATCCGCGAGCAAAACTGATTCGCCGAAGTCGCCTTCGTCTGAGGGCGTCCCGCCGCCAGGCGCTCCTTTACACAACACACCACCTGAGCGCGCGCCTACTCGGTCGCCCCTCGACACCGTCTCAACCGCTTCAAGCAAGCGCGCGAACAATCCCATCTTTCACGCGCCGACACTCAAGCACTTCGCGACCTCGTCACGCACGCCGCAGATTCTCGAGAGCTACATCCTGCGAGCACTGCGCGAGAATCGCCGACTCGATCACATTTTGATTCACGGCCGCGCTGGTTCGGGAACGACGCTCTTGGCACGTGCCTTGATTCGCGACTTCGCGCCCAAGCGTGTGATCGAACTCGATGCGCTCAAGGGTTGCGATCCCCAGCGGCTGCAACGCGCCATCGAGCGCGTGGGCAACGGGGGAGTGCTCTTCATTCGACACATCGAAGTGCTCGATCATGAGTGTGACTCCTTCTTAGAGGCGTGCATGTGTCCCGCAAAGCCCGGCACAGCGACAGATGGATCGATAGATGTGACGGTGCGTCGCGCGCGCCCGGTTCATCCGTTGCTCGAGACTCCGCTCGACCGAGCCATCGCCGACTCCGCTCGCGCGGATAAACCCGCGGAGTCGCCTCGACAGATCCCCTCGTTCACGCTCGTGGGTACCGCCCACATCATGGGTCGGCTCGGATACCAGTTGCGCACTCAGTTCGATCACCTCATTCACTTGCGCAGTGATCCCAAGGCTCTGTGCACGGCCTGTTGTCGCGCACTCGCGACTCATGGCGTGTCTGTCGTGCCTGAAGCCATCACAGATATGCAGCGTCTCCTCGGCTCGTTGCTCGACGGCGCCGAACCGTTGGTCAAAGCGATGATCGTGCGTGCCGAACTCGAAGGCACGCGCGTGCTGGATGTCGATGCAGTTCGTTCCACCATCGAAGAAGACCTCGCGAATCGTGTCTCGAACGAGCAGTACGCGGTGTCTCTGCGCGAACATCTTGGTGGACGAGTCATCAACGAAGCCACGTCTGATGAAGTGACACGCATCTCCAACGAAACCGGTTGGGGTGCGTGCGCCACCCGCGGCGCCATCGTTGCCATGTTGCGCGAAGACCGAGCCGCGAAAAATGGCCCGAGCATCATGTGAACACGGTGTGCACACCGCGTGCACACTGCGTGAGTCCCGCGTCACGCAGTGCATGAGCAATGTGTGACGTGTTGGCCGCGAGGTGTGATCGTCACGACATGTGATCGATGCATGTGATCGATGCATGTGATCGATGCACGTGGCCGACTTGCTCGACCGACGTACGCGATCAATGCAATTCATCCAAGCGCAACCTGTTCGGTACGCGTGTCTCTCGTCACCTCACGAGAGCTACGTACTCCTCGTTGGACGCACCTCATCCCACGCTTCACTGCGTGCGCGCGGCGTGCTGTTCCATTGTTTGTGACTTCCACGCACGCGTGCGAGTCCCGCGTCACGCAGTGCATGAGCAATGTGTGACGTGTTGGCCGCGAGGTGTGATCGTCACGACATGTGATCGATGCATGTGATCGATGCATGTGATCGATGCATGTGATCGATGCGTGTGATCGACGCACGTGATCGACGCACGTGGCCGACGTGCTCGACCGGCGTACGCGATCAATGCACGTGATCAATGCGCGTGATCAATGCAATTCATCCAAGCGCAACCTGTTCGGTACGCGTGTCTCTCGTCACCTCACGAGAGCTACGTACTCCTCGTTGGACGCACCTCATCCCACACTTCACTGCGTGCGCGCGGCGTGCGCGCGGCGTGCCGTTCCATTGTTTGTGACTTCCACGCACGCGTGCAATTCCGTGTTTCTTGTCGATCATGGCAATACTCACGGCGCCTTTGTTGCACGTCACATGCACGTGACATGCATGTGACATGCCCATCCCTTCTGACCAGCAACGTGCTGTTTCCAGTCATCGAGTGATCTCCCTCATTGATGTGTTGCTGATCAAGTGGCGCCTTCGCCTCGCAGGGAAATCTAATCCACGAAACGAGCGCCTCTCCAATTCACCACAGTAATTCTGCTCGGAATTTTTTTGCGCGGCGTTCGTGGAGATCCTCGCGAGAACACGTGCCCGTTTGACTCGCGCTAGCTCGGCAGCAATCCCAAGACACGTCGCGCTGCTCGCCACTGTTCACGACGACTTTCCCTGCCGCCACGGATGCAGATCGAACGCTTGGCTACCGATGATCCGCCAATGAACGTCGGCATCCATTCAAGTTCGAGGATGGATGCATTCGCGAACATCACGTCCCTGCATCCAATGCCTTTGATGACTTCGCGTGCGACCCAATGACGCGACGCGCCATCGCGCAGCTCGATGCCGCCTATGTGAACACTCCACACCACCGACGCGCGACGGTTTCCCCACAAGCGCTGCAGCCCTGTGAGATGACGCGTGGTGAACAGCATGAAGATCATGCTTACGAATGGACACGCGGAATAAAAGATGTCGATCCAAACCAACTCAGGACTCAAGCCAGCCACCTTCGGCGTCGTATCGAGCATTCTCATGATCAGCGGAATCGAAAGGCCGAGTGAGCACAGAACAAGTGCGGCCACCACAAAGACCGCGCAGCCAGGCAACGCGTGTGTTCCCGCGAGCACGAGCACGCCATCGAATCCCTCGGCGGAACACTCGGGGCAACACGATTTCATCGCGATGCCTTTGCGGTTGTATCCGCACGCGGGGCAATTGATCGGAGGTTGCGTGATCGCGTTCGACACGCGTGAAGATTACAACGGGTCGAACGACGGCGCGAAATTGTGCATTGAATCGTCGGGTGAATGACCGATCGAGTGATCGATGGTCGTGCCGTCAATGCGCGCTGAGTCGCATCACTCAGCTCATCGCGCGTCACGCTCACTCCGTCTTGCGCAGCAATCCACCGATGAGTGGCGACCTTCGACTCATCGCGAAAAACCCTGCGCCGGCAACGATCATCGAGATCGACAACAACATCGGCAACGTGAGTGAACCAACCATCGCGACACCATTGTCTGGCTCGCGAAACTGCTCGGTCGCAAATCGCAGCGCGCCGTATCCCGCGAGAAACACCGCGCCGATCACGCCTGCGCGGCGCGGCTTCAACCACACCAACGACATGAGCAAGAGCAACGCGGGTCCCTCCGCAATCGCTTGGAAAAACTGACTCGGGTAATACGCGGTCAACACCGGAGTGATCACGCGCACCACTTCATCGTGACTCGCATGCGCGTGGTCGTACGCAGTCGCAATGGTCCATTCGATGAAGGCGTAATCGCTGCCACGCTCAGTGCCGGGCGCGAGCTCGCGCAGTGGTTCGAACGATGCGGGCAACGTCGTGAACAACTCCAACTCACGCGGATACTTCACGCTCCACCATGGCGAATTCGCTTGCATTTCTGCGGGAAGCATGCGACCCCAAAGTTCGCCGTTCACCCAATTCGCGAGTCGTCCAAACATCAGTCCCCATGGCACGACGAACGCAATTCCATCGGCGAGTGTGAGAAACGCAATCTTCTCGCGACGCGCAAACATCAGCACCGCGATGGTGACGCCGATGACTCCGCCGTGACTGGCCATGCCGCCTTTGTGCAACTCGAGTACGCCCCAAAATGGAAACGTGCTCGCGAATTGCACCAGCAGATGTGGTTCGTAGAAGATGCAGTGGCCGAGTCGTCCACCGACGATGACTCCCACCACCGCACCAGTGACGAGGTCGCCAACTTGGCGCGCCGACATGGGCAAGCGCCCGCTCGTCGCAAGCCAACGCAAGATGATCCAACCCAGCAAAAACCCGCTGAGATACGCAGTTCCATACCAACGCGGTCCGACGCCTGGCGAGAATTCAAAGATGAACGGATCGAGTGTGTGCAGCAACGCGTCACCAAGAATGATGGGCGCGACGATCGCAGATTCGATGTTCGATGTGACGGCGGATGCGATGACCGATGGCATCAACGCATCCTACCTCTCGAGATGAATCACCGTGATTGGCGAGGAACCTGCGCTGCATGGGGAGACGCGTGTGCGTGCTTCGTGGCTAGCCACGCGCGCAGTCGCGTCGATCATCACGCATCAACTTCGACGCCATCACTCTTGTTCGCCTTGCACATGAATCCGCGGCAGGAACGCAATCGCCTCGTGCGTTACGCTTCGCTCTATGTCGCACGATGCACCTGCCGAGTTTGCCAAGTCCGATCGTCCCGGTGAACTCACGCCGTATCTGCGCATCTTGCTCAAGGGCGCGACACTCACGGAAGCACAAGCGCGTGCGGCGTTCGAAGAGATCGCCTCGGGACAATCGCATGACGCGGAAATCGGCGCGTTTCTCGCACTTCTCGCCACACGCATGCCCACGGTCGATGAGATTGTCGGCGCAGCATCAATGATGCGTGCGCGCGTCGAACGCGTGCCGTGCCGCACCGCGCCGAGTGAAATCGTCGACACCGCCGGCACTGGTGGCGCGCCGAAAACATTCAACGTCTCCACACTCGCGGCAGTAGTCGCGGCCAGCGCGGGCGCGAAAGTTGCCAAGCACGGAAACCGTTCGCGCACCGGACGCGGCTCCGCTGAGGTCATGGAAAAACTCGGCGTCAATGTCAACGCGAGTCCAACCGTGCAAGCGCGTTGCCTTGATGAAACACGATTGTGTTTCTGCTTTGCGATTCATCATCATCCTGCCGCGCTTCACGTAATGCCCGTGCGCAAAGCGCTTGGTGTGCCCACGCTGTTCAATCTCCTTGGTCCGCTCACCAATCCCGCGGGCGCTGGTCGTCAAGTGATGGGTGTGTATGCGGGACACTTCGTTCGTCCGGTTGCCGACGCGTTGGTGCGATTGGGTTCGACGCACGCACTCGTGCTGCATTCGGATGATGGACTCGATGAGATTTCCATCGGCGCGTGCACGCGTGTCGCCGAAGTGCGCGATGGACGCGTGCGTGAATGGGTCATCGATCCACGTGCGCTTGGTCTCGAGCGTGCCGACGCTGCTGACCTCGCGCCGAGCTCGCTCGATGAGGCCGCGAAGATTTTCACCGATGTGCTCGCCGGCGAAGAGCGTGGAGCGCGCCGCGCCATTGTGTTGGTGAACGCAGCCGCTGCGCTCTATGTCGCGGGACAAGTCGGCTCGATTGAAGATGGCATCGGCGCTGCTGCGGAGGCGATCGATTTCGGCCACGGGCTCGCGACGCTCGAAGCGTTGCGCGTGGCGTCGCATGCATCGGCGTGATGACGACGTGTCTCTGCGATGTCATGCGATGCGATGTTCACCGTGGTGCGACGTCAACCGTTCGCTCACGCGTGTGTGATCGCGCGTCGAGTCGCCGCACATTGATGAGTAGATGAAAAAAATCCGTCAAGTAAAAGTGTGGTGAAAAGCAGAGTCGCGTTTTTTCGTCGGTAAAGTTGCGCACAGAGCTCGCGAAGACGTGGGAAGACGCGGGAAAACAAGGAGATGCCATTGGGAAGAGAAGAGACACGCCACCAGTTGGCTGTGGTTGTTCCATGCAGTGAATCTGCTTCAGACCTGAAGTCTTCGACAGAAGGGCGAGGTGACTCGCAGACGCGTCTTAGATCGCCGTCATGCGCGTGCTCGGTGTGCTTAAACACCAACAACGCGCGGCGTTGTGACGTGAGTGATGATCGGCGCCGAGATCAGAGCGGTGAACAAGATGATGAGCGGGCTGATGAACAAACCGACCAAGTGCTTGGTGGCTCAATCAATGTGCCGTCTGCCGATGTGAACGATGACACGGCGAACGACAGTGATGACGGTGATGAAGGTGGTCCGCGTGTTGTGACGACTCCGCGCGCGCCATTCGACGCCGAATTTGCGCCGTTGCGTCCATTGGTTCCGTTCGTGACCTGTTTATGCGCGGTGGCGTTGTGGTTGGGATGCGCCCTCGCGGATGCCACGCGATTCGGTTGTGTTGCCGATGCCGCAGGAGCGCGCGAGCTGACCACGCCGCTCCTTTACGCAACGCTCATGCTTGCGCTCTCGGCACTGGCGTTGCTCGCTATCGGATGGAAACATTCTCGAGAGCGTGGAGGAGAGTCACGCCGCTCAACCACGTGCATCGTCGCGTGTGCGTTGCTTCTCGTTGCGATGACTGGGCTCGGTGGAGGTCTGCGATTCAATCAGACGCTTCAACGCAACCGACTTCCCGTGCTTGATGTCGCACCAGAAGGCGTCTTGGTCATGATGGAGGGGACGATTGCGTCGGAGTTCACGCGGCGCTCGTTTGGCAGCGACATCCTTGCGCGGCACTTCGATAAGCCGCCGCGCTTTCAAGGCTTGCTGCGCGACATCGTCTTGATCGATGACGATGGCGCGCGCCAACGACTCGACGGTGATGGGCGCGCCATGCTCTCGATCTCAGTAATGGGAGAAGCTCCGCAATGGCGCGTGACTGAACGTGTACGACTCGTTGGAGTATTGCGCGGAGAACGTGACGAATCGATTCCAACGCGCGCACAGAACCGTGATGCAGCGCTGCGCTTTGGCGTGGTCGGATCGATCGCCCTCGAATCGCCAGCGTTGGGCGCGGTGATGGAGGAGCATCGCTCGAGCACGCCGTTCGCTGATGCGCTCGAGCGATCGCGCGCAACCACTCGCGCGAATCTGCGTCGTGGACTCTTGTGTGGCGTGCCCGAAGATGATCGCAACGCCGTGCCATCGATGTTGGTCGCGCTCGTGCTCGGTGACTCAGAGGACGGATATCGAGCAGTCGAGAATGCATTTCGAGCGGTAGGGATCTCGCACATTCTCGCGATCAGCGGCTTCAACCTCGCGGTGCTGGGATGGATCGTTGCTGCAACATCGAGTCTGATCTTGCGTCATGATCGACATCGCGCGATTCCTGTCGCACTGGTCGCGCTTGCGGCACTCATCGTGATGGCGCCCGCCGCGAGCGCGATGCGTGCTGCACTGATGGCGATCGTTGGTGCATGCGCCGCCATTCGATCGCGAGAGTGGAATGGTGACGGCGTGATCGCCATCGCCGCCATCATCATGTTGGTGCACGATCCTTGCATCGCGACCAATGCGGGCTTTCAACTGAGCTTTGGCTGCGTGCTCGCGCTGCGTCATCTCGCACCACTGTTGCGTGAACGCTGGCTCATCATGTTTGCACGCGACGAATATCGACGAGGACGTTCACCGTGGATTGGGCTGATGGGCGAGTTCTCCTCGCGCGCAATCGCGGCGGGCCTCGCGGCGTTTCTCGCGAGCACTCCCATCGTGCTCGCGCACTTCGGCACGCTGCATCCGATGGGAACACTGCTGACATTTCTATGCACGCCGCTGGCCACCGCGACTCTGCTCATCGCGTATCCCAAAGCGATTCTTGGCAGTGTGTGTCCCGACGCCATCTCTCCAATCCTGTCGTGGCTCGGACCGATTGTGTGGCTTCCTGCGTGGATGCAGATTCAACTGGTTGAGTGTTCTCTGTTTGACCTTGGCCTTGGAGTTGGAGGCGCGCTCAACGTTGGTGCGATCAGTGCCATCGTCGCGCTAGTCATGGTGCTGTTGTTGGTGTGCGCGTTCACATTGCCGCGACGAGTGTCGCGCAGCACTGCGTGGCTTGCGTTCATCGCGCTGCCGCTTTCGTCGATTGGATTAACACGAACGAGCGCTGTCACTCACGCATCACCCAACGAATTCGTGATCACCATGCTCGCCATCGGCGACGGATCGGTGTACCTCGTTGATGGCGCGTCGAGTACCGCGCTCTATGACTGTGGTTCAAGCACGCACGGAAGTATCGCCGCGCGCGGTTTGATTCCCGCCATCGAATCGCGCGGCGGCAGCATCGACACCGTCTTCATATCGCATCCCAATCTTGATCACTACAGCGCGCTTCTCGATGTGGTGCGGCAAACGCGCGTGCGCCGCATTGTCGTGCATGACTCGTTCCTCGCCGCCGCCGCCACGATGCCCGCAGTTGCCGAGTTACTCGCGGGCGCGCGAAACTGCGGTACTGAAATCATCACGGTCGCAGCGGGCGACACGCTTGATGTCGCCGGCGCGCGCTGGAATGTGTTGTGGCCGCCGCCAGGATTTCGCTCGAAGCGTGAGAACGATCTCTCGCTGGTCATCCGCGTCGATGTCATGGGAGTGCCGCGTGTTCAGGGTCAGATGGCGAGTGACGAGACACGAACGGTCGAGCGTGAGATTGATTGTGACCTCATCCAACCTCGCGCGCGCATCCTCTTCTGTGGTGACATCGAGACCGAGCCAGCCGCGCGCTTGAGTGCACAAGCCAAAGCTGGAGTGGTCGATCTCGACTGTGACATCTTCGAACTTCCCCATCACGGAAGTTGGCGTCCCGCGGTCGTTGACTTGATCGCCGCCGCGTCGCCCAGTGTGATCTTGCAATCGACTGCCGCACGGAGATTTGCCGCTGATTCGTTCGCACCACACATCGATCGTGACACGTTGCGCTTCGTCACCTCTCGCGATGGCTCAGTGCGCGTTCGCGTGATCGATGACGGTTGCATTCGCTGTGAACAGTTCGATCCAGCTGCACTCGAACATTGGCGTATGGCAGGAGCTCGCATTGCTTCAGCGATGACGCGCACAGATCCTTCGCGCGTCCATGACGCAGCGGAGGTTTATGAGTGGGATCACGAGTCCGATCGAGAGTCCGATCGAGAACCCCATCAATCAACGAAGGAACATCACAAACGCAGCGTTCCATCGAATCGATCGTCGCCTGGCTATCGATTCGAGTCGTACGACGACGCGCCGGGCGCCGCGAGCAACACTGCGCGCTCGACCAACACGCGATCACCGACGGAACCATTACCGCCATCACTCACACGCACGACGAGTGCCGATGCGTCGGCAGCGTTGCCCGACAACACAATTGATGCGCGTCGATGCGTGGCGTCGAGCAGAATGGTTTGGGTTGTGATTGATGACATGGTCGACGTCGGTGCGCCTGTTCCATGCATCTGCAGCGACACGGTGATCTCGACACGCACATCAGCGGGGGCGGGCTCGGCAAGCACGACGGTTGCGGAAAATACTGTCTGCGCGCCTGACGCACGCATCGACGCTGGAATCGCAAACGATGCCTCGGCGCTTCCAGTGAGCTCGATCGTTGCAAGGCCAAGCGCGCTTTCGGCACGCGACCCGATGCGCACGGCACGATCAACTCCATATTGGAACGCGCCATCAGGAATGCGCAGCACTGGCGCCACGCATGAGACAAGCGGAAGCCAACGCGTTGCATCAACGACAAACCCAACCGGATCGGCAGCGAGGTTGTCAGCTGTGGAGTTGGGACGCGCTTTGAGCAGAAGTGGATCAACGAGCTCGAACGACCAACCAGCCTCTGTCGAAAATCCAAGACCGCGACCACGCACGAGAGATCCATCCATCGTCCACACCAGCGCGCCTGACGAGGGAGCAACATCGATCTGCGTGAACGCGACAGCGCCAACGCGATCGACAGGAATTCTTCGCACCGCATCGACAGTCACCGGAGGCGTGGCCAGCGAAGTGGTGTCCGCTTCAGCAACGGAGTCGCGCTTGGCCACGTCGTTTGCGTTCTCACTATTCGTGTTCTTGTTGGCATCGCTTCCGGCCTCAGTGGCTTGATCGCTCGAGCTTGCTGGCGTTGATGTCGGCGCTGCATTAGGCGTCGTCCCAACGCCATTCAACACAGAAAGCACAACGTCGCTCCCGAGTGACTCCACGAAACCGGTGACCACATCACCATTGAGCAGCAGCACGACATCGGTGTCCGCGCGACGTGCGACCTCACGCGCCGCGAGCATCGAGATGCACGCGATGCGCATAGGGTCGAGTGCGATCGTTCCAATCCAGCGATGCTCCCATGCGGCGCCGAGCGACGTCGATTGATAGAGGCCAGGCAGCCGTTGCCCATCGTCGAGTTCCAACAAGCCTGCGGAAAGCGGTGTCGAGATGCTGTTGATTTGTCCGTCGCGGTCGTAACAAGTCGCGGGCACTGGTTCCATCGCCCAACGTTGCACGACACCGGCGATGACCGCTGCGCGGGGAATCACCGCGAGCAATCCAGTCGCAGGGTCCGCGGCGTTGGATCGCTCCATGATCGTCCACTCACGTTCGTTGAGTGCGCGCACTTCGCCCGCGCGCCAAGTGCCGTCGGCGCACAGCAGTTTCACGAAGCTGCGCGGTGCATCGGAAGCAAGTGCCTTCGCGACATCAGGCATCAACTGCGGACTCGACAGCAGAATCGTCGGCGATGCGGTTGGCAATGAGGTCAACGCGACGGTTGAGACGCCATCAATCACACCATCACGGGCATACGAAGTTGGAGTGCACAAGATCGACGCAGTCATCACACTCGCGCTCGACACCACTGCGATCCATCGCAACGATGACGCGTGTTCATCACGTAACGGCGCACAACGCTTGAAATGCACACAAGAAGAGAGCAGTCGTCGATCCATTCGTAACACCGTTATCGCTGGAAAATCGGGAGATACCGTTTAGGCATCTGAAGCACGATCAGTGCCATTGCTGTTCCGTACGCGTCGCCTGCTTGACCGTCTGACCATGATCCATCGGCGTTTTGCCGGTTCAAGATCTCATCACGCACCGCGGGCCACCAAACTTTCCAGCGTTCACCGCCCGCGAGATACATCGCTTGCACGGCGTAGTAGTGGCCGTAGTAGTAGTGAGCCTGCGACATGGTTCCACCGAGCGCGCCTTGCTTGGGAAATGCGTTCTTCACCAGGTAATCGAGCCCGCGCTCGATGGACTGGTCTTCGTGCACGCCGGCGTAAAACAAACTCGCGATGCCCGCAGCAGTGCGCGGCCACGCAGAGCCGCCCATGTCTTTCATGTAGCGAAACCCACCATCAGTGTTCTGACATTGGCGCACGTAGCGAATCGCATCGTCAATGGTCGACTTGGGCACTTTGATCCCCGCATTGCGCGCGCTGCGCAGCGCCATCACTTCGCAAATCGTCACCGAGATGTCGGCGTCGTTGGGCACTGGGTTGTAGCGCCAGCCGCCTTCGTCATTCTGCGAACCAACGATGAGTTGCACGGCGCGCACCAACGCATCACGCACACGATCATCGTCGGCGTTCATGCCGTAGATCTCGCCGAGAAACAGCGTGGCAAACCCGTGGCCATACATCGGACCATGAGTGTCGTCCGAAACGAGCAGTCCAGTTTCAGTGGAGTGATCGAGAACAAACTCCATCGCTTTGTGCACGCAGTCTGCGAAGTCGCCGCGGCCAGGCACATTGCCGTCCGCCATCAGCGCGATCGCACTGAGACTCGTCACACCAATGTGTTCGCCGTACCGACCTTGGCCAAATGACCCATCACCCTTCTGTTGACGACGCAGATATTCGAATCCACGCCGCACTGCCTCTTCGAGCTTTGGTGTGATCTCTTCGTCGGCAGGTGCGTTCTCCGCGCCACGCGATTCTGTCGATGGATTTGCTGCCGTGCTCGGCTCTGTTGCTGCTGGCGTTGGTGCATCTGTCGGTGGTGGTTTTGTTGAAGGCGTCGTCGTCAGCGGTGCTGTTGTCAACGGCGCAGTTGTCGGCGCGGTTGCCGGCGCGATCGGTGGCGCTGTTGTCGAAGGCGTCGCATCTTGGATAACCAGAGTTGACGCGATGCGCGCGTGATCGATCACTGACTCCGCGTGTGCTGTGGACTGCACGACGTTCATCGCCGTTCCAACGGTCGTCATTGCCAACCCAATCATGACGCTGCGCACAAACGTGGTGCGTGATTGAATGTCAGATGCATGATTGTCACTCACTTCGATGCCTCCTCAGCAAGACGACGGTAGTACTCACGTGTTAAGCGCTCGTAGATGCTGGACACGCGATCGCGCCGGCCTTGCAACACAAGTTCGCGCACGCGCTCGGGCAGTTGTCCCCATTCGATGCGTGATTCAGTGAGCTCAATTCCTGCGACCGACTCGTCACCGCGCGAGCTCTCATTCGAACTCTCGCCCGCGCCGGGACCCGATGCAGAATTCTTCTGCTCGCCACTTTTCTTGGAGCTGCTCTGTTGACCGTTCTGCTCCGCGGGATCATCAGACTTGCCTTGCGGCTTTCCCGACTTCGACTGCGACGAACTCTTACTCCCTTTCTTCTGCTGCTTCTTCGCCTCTTCCAACAGGCGATCAAGTGTGCGCACCACATCTTCCTGAACACGCTGCGTGGCGATGCCGGGATCTTTCGCGTCAGTCAATTGCGTTGAAGCAGTGCGCATTCCCTCGATGGCGCGCGCCACCAAGTCTTGCAGCGTTGCTTCATCGAGTGCGCGTTGGAGCCGCTTCTTCTGTTCGCGCGTGGCTGCGTCGTCCGCGCTTCCCGCAACACTCGCGTCATCGGACTGGTTGTTCGCGGCCTCGGGAACACCAAGCAGTTCATCCAATGATCTCGGAGCGAGTTTGTCTGCTGACTTTGGCGGCACGGGAGTCGATGGCGCGATTGGTGCTGTGCTCGGAGTTGACGGCGGATCATCATGAGTGTGGACGATGAGATTCGTTGCACTCATCGATGGGTTCAAAGCCATCGCGTTGAGATCAACGCTTGCCGCAGCCGACATAGTCGTCACGCACAATGCCACAGTTGGCGCCGCGATGAATGCAACGACTAAGGCGAGTGGAACGCGTCCACGTGTTGATCGCGTGTGTGTCGCTTCGTGTGTCGCTTCGTGCGTCGATTCGTGCGTCGTCATGAGCTGTGATTCCTTGCGATGGGTTCCGTTGGGAATGCCGCGCTACGCCGATGTGACATCGACAACTGTTGACCACTGCTGCTGAGAGATGGCCTCGAATCAACCGATCCATTCGAAGGCGTGTTGTTTTCGCTTGGTTTTGGCTTGTCGGTAGGCGTTGTTGTGGGCGACGTGCTGGGCAATGTCGCGGCGCCATCCTTCTCCGGCGCGAGCTTCTGGGCGATCTTGGATCCCAATTCCAAAATGCGTTGTTGCTTCGCGGCGATCTCACCCAATCTCTGCGCACGAGTGATCGCGTCGAGCGTGCTGCTCGCATCATCAAGCGCGCGAGTGCGCCGCCCCACCGACTCTTGCATCGCACGCAACAACTTGATCTCCGCCGCCGGAGGCACGGCTCCCGCAGGATTTCCGCCCGAACCACCCTCGCCACCTTGCTCGCCGCCTTGCTGTTCGCCGAATGGATCTTCATCCTCAGCGCCCGCGTCATCGTCGAGCGCGCTCACCATTGCTGCGATTCCTTCGAGCGCTTCACTCAGATGAGGCATCGCCTCTGCTGGTTGACCGCCCGAGAGATTTGCTTTGGCGTCAATCAGCGCGAGATCGATGACCTCGTGCATTTCCACAAACGCGTCCGATGATTTGATGTCCTCTTCGGAAGCGCGCAGTGCATCCATGGCGATGCGTAACTCTTCTTGCACCGTGCCCAAGCGACGACTCTCGATCTGTTCACGACGACCAAGCGGTGCGTTGTTCAGAGGAACAATTTTCTCCGCTGCACTACGCACTGCCGCTTCACGCTCAAGAAGATCGCGGTACTTCGCGACCAACTCATCGCGCTTCTCTTCTTCCGCTCGATCTTGCGCGCGCTGCTCTGCTTCTTCAGCTTGCGCCAGCGCATCGTGGAGCGATTTCAGTGCTGACTCGATGGCGAGCTGCGCGTCATTGGCTTCGAACACCACTTGTCGCAGCGCACTCGACACCGCGGCGTGACTGCCAGCGGCCGCGTCAAGCAGACGTGCGATGCGCGCCGCTTCGCGTCCATTGCTGCGCGCGTCCGCGGCAATACCACGGGTGTTCTGCGAGAGCTTGCCCACACTCATGGCCAGTCCCTCGCGCAGCACTTCATCAATCGCCGCGGCAGGAAGTTCGGCTTGTCGCTCTTTGGTTTGCTCAATCAGTCGACCGATCGACTTGATCAACGTCTCGAACAAGCGCTCCAACTCTTCTGCTCGCACTTTGCGATCTTGCGCGAGGGCCGCGGATGCTTTGCCCAGCGCGGCCGCTGCACGATCTTGCGCGTCCTTCGATTGCGCGAGGCGATTCTCCTGCGCGTCGTCTGCCGCTTGCTCCATCTCTTGGCGCACGCGCCCGTCTTCTGCTGCTTTGGCCGCTTCATCGAGTGCGCGCGCTTGCGGCGCATCCGCCTCTTGCAACGCCTTTGATCGCTCGTGCAATTCAGCGATCACTTGCTCCGCCTCTTCGGCAGCCTTGTCTTGTTTGGCTGCGAGTTGATCAAGCTCCGCGCGTGCTTCAGGCGAAAGTTCATCGCGTGTTTCACCGTTTGATCGTTGCGCTGCTTGTTGCGTTTCACGCGCGAGTTGGCGAATGCGCTCCGCCAACGCATCGAGACGACGGCGCGCGACCCATGAATCCTCGTCGCGATCAAGCAGTCCAACCAGATCTTCGAGTTCTTTGCGCACTTCCTCTTGATGCTTCGCCGCGTCCGTGACCGCTTGCGCGCGTTGCGCTGGATCTTGCGTGCGTTGCGCTTGAGTAATGGCGTCGTTCGCTTGCGCGCTGCGTTGCTCGGCGACCTCGGTCAACTCACGCGCTTGCTCGGTGAGTTCTGCAAGGACGCCTTGATCGCGACCATTGCGTGCGAGCCGATCGAGCGCGCGCTCCACGGATTCACGAGTGAGTGCGATTCCCTCAGTCACTGCGCCTTGCGACTGCGCGAGTGTCGCGTCGGTCGCATCACGCTCAAGAACATCGCGTGCACGCGCTTGTCGTTCATCGATACGCATCGCATCGCGGCGCACGCCAGCAAGCGCTGAGCGAATCTGTCGCTCGAATTCTTCCTCCGCAACCACCCGAAGAACGCGCGGCGCGCTGCGCACTCGCCCGTGACCAATGGTTCCATTGGCATCAGTGCCATCGAAAAAATCTTCGGCGAAGGCACGCAACGTCACGCTGTCTCCAGGCGACAAACGCAGACGGGCGAGTTCGAGAGTGGACTCTACTGACGCCTCAGTCGCGCCCGCGCTCACCACTGCTGATTCCTCAAACACCAAACTGTCCATCGACGCGGTGCCAATCCGTGTGGCGATCTCCACGCCCGCGCCGCGTAACTCGAAATCATCGCGCGCCTCGGAACGCAACCCGATCGTGGCGTCGATGACCACGGACTCGTCTTGTTCCGGCTGCGAAATAGTTGCGCTCGGCGCACGATCAAGCGACACATCAAACGCAAACACGGTCGGCTCATCCTGTGTGATGCCATTCGCGTCGATGAGTTCGACCGCAACACGCACAGGCTCGCGTGCGGTGAAGGTGATTGTCCAATGAGATGCGTCCGTAGGATCGATGAGCAACGTCGGTTGCTCGAGCACGCGCTCAACCCCGTCGATGACGCTGTCTGTCGTCGCCGTGAACGCGAGTGGTTGATACTCGTTGCGCAGAGCAATCGCGCGATTGAGTTGCAAATCCACGGTGACGCGACTTCCTGCAAGAAGTGCATCTTGCACCGTCGCTCGCCCATCGCGCCCGCTGCCGAGATCCTCGCTGCGTGTGGCAATCACTCGCTCGGCGTAGAGCGGTGGTTGAATCGAAGCCACCGCGCCTGTGATCGATGGTGGCTCGATCAATTGCACGCGCATCGTCTCTGTCGCAGCGTCGCTACTGAGAAAGCGAACATCGATCGCCTCGCCGTCGGTATCGATCAAGCGCTCGAAGTCTCCGTCTGGTTGACGTGCGAGCACGACTTCCACCCACGCGCCCACAACTCCATCGTTGTGCAATCGATACTCCGCGCGCACTCGTTCGTTCTCGGCGTCTCCCTTGATGAGACGAGCGCGCAGCGGAAGTGGTCGTCCACGCGCCGCAACTGAATCAGAGAGCAACAGGCTTTCAACCATCGTGCGCGCAGGCCAGACCGCGGCGCTCCACGGTGTCAACGCGCGACGGAGTGCAATCGAAGTTGAGTGCGGATCATTCCACGCAAACAGAAAGACACCAATGATGGCGAGAAGCGCGGCAGCAACGCGCAGGAGCGCGGGCTTACGCCGAATGATGGTGCCAAGATCAGCGCCTTGCGCGCGATCAACAAGATCCACCACAGCACGCGCCGCAAGCGCACTCGTGTGCGATGTTCCAGAGAGTTCAAACTCCAACACTGACGCAAGTCGGCCGCGCAACTCGGGACGCGCGCGTTCGATGCGCAGCGCGATATCAACTGGGCGTACGCGCCAACGCAGCGCGGGCAACAACACTTTGCGCACATCAAGAGTGATCAAGGCGATCATGCCCACCAGCAACGCCATGCGTAGAAGCATGGGAAATCGAGCAAGCGCGTCGAGCAATCCTTCGACGGCAAGCATGGCGATCGTCAGTGCGATCAATGAGGCAATCGCCGCAACGATGGTGAGTCGTCGCGCCGCGTGTGCCAATCGAACGACTGCTTGAGTCGGCGCAGACATTGCCGCGAGTGGTGGTACTTCGCTGTTCGTCGGCGTGATGGTGGTGGTCGTATTGCTTGTGGTCATCGTGATCGTTGCGGCTGCGACTGCTCGTCGGTGGCTCATCAGTGAATACGAATGTTGCGCACTCAAGGGCGCAACCAATTCACACCAGTCGCAGCATCCTCCTTCCAGTCCACTCTGCGCCGAGGAGGATGAGCACTGCGATCAGTGCGAGCGCGCTGTCCCAAATCGAACGCGTCACACTTTCGTCGGTCGTGCGCGCGCGATCAGGCAAGAGTTGAGTGAGCTCGTTCAACGTGGTTGCGTCGAGCATCTGTCCACCAGTGCGACGCGCGAGTTCTTCCAATGCTTCGTGATCGGCATCACCGTGACGCAACTCATCATCGCGGCGCACCACTTCGATGAGCGCGGTGACGCGACCAAACACGGGATCGTTTGCAACAGCAGTGAATCGACCCACGCGCTCGGCAGGAAACAACGCGGAGGCTTCGGCTCCATCGCGCGAAAGTTCTACACGCGCAATCACCGCACCCGCGCTGTCCACGATGTCGACAGGGATGACTGCACCAACACGCTCGGTGGTTTCTTCATCAGTCAATCGAAGCGTGAGCACTGCGCTTTCTCCAGGCGACAACTGTGAGGGGTTCGCCTCAAGCGCGGCACGCGCGTCGCCTTGCACCAACGATTCGCGCGCGAGCAGTCGAACCAAGGGAATCCAGAATCGCTCGGGGTACCGCTCGCCTTGACCGTAGCGCCAGCGCCAGATTTCGTCGGTGGCCACGAACACGACTTCGCCCGCACCAAAGCGCATGCGCAGCACTGCGGCGCTCGGCTCTTCGGTCGCGCCTCCCGCAGCAATAAATTCTGCGAGTACTTCTGCTGTGGGCTTCACGCGTGCGCGCGGAACTTCTTGTGCATAGCGCAATCGTGGCCATGAGAGCGCGCTGTCAGCGAACACATCAGGCCATCCGTCTTCGTCATCCGCCAGCGTCAACACGCCCAGACGAGTCGCTGCAGTTGTTGGCTTCATCACACTCGCACCCACGCGTGGCTCCAGTGTGAGTGGCGCGCGGAAGGGAAACAAATCAGCCAACGCTGTGCCCTCCCATGACGATGGTGTGGAACGCTCGCCACCAATCCACATGAGACCGGCACCACGCTCGCTCACCTCGCTACGCAGAATCGTGAGTTGCTCTGGTGAAAAGAAACCACTGGGCACATCGCCAATCACAAACAAGTCGTACTTGGAAAACTCTTCTTTGCTCCGAGGCAAACGAGAGATTGCCATGTTGCCTTCTTGCGCAAAATCGCGATCGGCCGAAAGCAGCATGATCGAGCTGTCCACATCCTTCTCGCGCAAGAGGAGATTCTTGAAGTAGCGGTACTCCCAACGCGACGATCCCTCGATGTAGAGCACGCGCACGGGACGATCCACAAACTCAACTGCGAGATCGCGTGTGTCATTTTCGCGCACGAGATCTCGTCGCTCTGTCACCAACTCCACGCGCCATGACCTCGAGCCCGCGGCGTCTGCTGACGCATCGAGCATGACGGTCTCTTCGCTGCCGGTTGAGGTTTCGCTCAACACGCGTCGCGCAATCTCGCTGCCGGATGCGACATCAATCAGGCGCACTGCAATCTCGCCTTGCAGCGCACCGCGATCAACCCGCACTTCGACTGGCACGCGATCGCGCACAAACGCGCGCGGAGGAATCGTCGCGGAGATAATCGCCGCATCACCAACGCGTTCACGCGAACCAAGCGCGACAGGAAACACGGGCACCGCATCGCGCTCGAGCGCGCGCATTGTTTCTGCGGAAACAGGCACCAGCGAGCGACCATCCGAAAGCAACACGATGCCACTCAATGGTCGACCAGCGTTGTTCGCCAAAGCTTGGCGAATCGCACTGTCCAAATCTGTGCGCTCTCCTTGTGCCAGGCCGAGGTCGGGCAATAGCGCGCCAGGGGCCGCTGTGAGTGCGTAACTGCTTTCCGCAAAGCCCATGAACGAGAGGTCTTTGAACGTCAGTGTCGCAGGCTTGAGTTCTTGCTTCGTCAGAGCACTCGCATTCACATCTGGTGTTGCGCCACCGCGACTGATCTCTCCCAGCGCACTCTCTGCTGCAAGCAAAATCGCAGTCGCCTGCGCATCACGAGTGATTGCACCAGGCGCATCCGCGATGCTGAGTGATCGACTTCGATCGATCAACACCACCACGCGATCGTGTTCGACACGCTCGCGCGCAAATCGAATCGATGGTCCCGTCAACAACACCGTGACCAAGAGCAGTGAGCAGGTCCGCAAGACGACGAGCACGCCGCGCATCGATCGTGTCGATGTGTTTGATGTTCCAGAGAGGCGGCGATAGCTCCACCATGCGATGGTCAGCGCTGCGCTCAAGATCAACAACCACACCCACAACGGAAGTGGTGTGTCGAACACCAATGTCGTCGCCGAACTGTCGACGGGAACATCGACGCCCGTCAGTGCCTCGATCATCCAGTTTGGAAGATCAAGGTTCATTGCGCGCGCTCCTTCAGATGAAGGTCGCGCGTCTTCACCGCGTATGTGTTTGCATCGATGCCGCTCGCGGAAGGGTTACCCAAGCTCACATTAACGCGCGCAGTGTTTCGTCCGCGCACGCGTCCAACAGTGCTGATCCCCTGATCGTTGCGACCCGCGCGCACCAGTGATGCGCGTGAGAACGCGCGACTGAGTACGCCTTCGATAAGCAATGTGGTCAACGCGAGCGCGAGCAATACGAACGACCACGTGCTCCGTGTTGACTCCGAAGAGATCTCTGATTCACTTTGATTGCTCGCTGCGATGCGCACACCGCCGAGCGGCGCAAACGCGGCGCGCACCTTTTCGAGCGATGAGGGCGCGATGCCCAGTGTCGCCGCGCTGATGTTTGCAGCCACCATCGAACCATCATCACCACGAAGCACGCCCGCGCGCGCGACTACTTCGCGCGAACGACCATCTTCGCCGAGAGTGAGTGTTGTTCCGTCGTCTGCGCGCAACACTGTGAATGATGCGCCTTTGACGCGCTCACCCACATTTGCACCTGTGTGTCCTGATGCAAGTCCTAAGCCCGCGCGCACAATCTCTTGAAACAGGGGAACCATCAATGGCTTCACCGGCAAGTTGGTCCACGTGAGTTCTGGTGTCGCCGCGAATAGCACCACGAGTCCCGCGCTGGTTCCATCGACATTGGTCGGCGTCACCGCCACGACAAACGGCGCGTTGTTGGCTAGTGTGAGTACGACCTCGTTGCCCGCAAATCCTTCGAGTGCGAGTGAACGCGACACTTCAAGTGGTGCCACCAGCGACGCGATCTCTGGCCTAATGGCATAGAGCAGAGCGGAAGTTGGTTGCTCTTCTGCAAGCCGCAGTGGCTCGGTGGCCACGGTTGCTTCGGCGGCGGTGCGCACGCGCACGCTGAGTTTGGGCAGTAGGGTTGCGCTCCATGACTGCGCCAATGTTTCTGCCGCAGGAACAATCACGACGAGTCCACCGCGCAACACGAATCGTCCCAACGCATCGCAACTACTCGGTGCCACAAGATCGGGTCGCGCGACGATGACCGCGTCAAACCCAAGCAGTGCTTGATCGTCACACGCAGATGGATCGAGGTCGCGCACGCGCATGCCTGAGTTCGTCGAAGGATTGAGCGCGCGCGAAATCCACAGTGAGGCCGGAACTCGTTCGAGGTCTGATGCGTCGAGCGCACCACGTCGACCGAGAATCGCGACCTCAATCTCGTTGCGCCGTTGAATCACCGCAAACATCGAGTTTCCTGCAGAAAGCGCGTCATCGTTGAGACGAACCTCGACGGCGCGCTGGCGCATTTCACGCGAGGACGACACTGTCGCGGGCAATTGAAACTCAACACTCGCTTCTGATTGCCCTGCCTCCCAAGTGACGATGCGTACCGGCGATGTCATCAAACCATCACCGAGCGCGTTAACGCGGGTCTCTGCCGCGGGGAGCGACAATCCCGCGCGCATCAGTTGTGCGCGCAGTGACACGCCGTCACCGACAGCGGCGTTGCGCGCTTCGATACTGGTCAGGCGCACATCGACTGGCGACTCTTGCGCCGGCGTGAGCGCGACGAATTCTGTTTCACTCGCGAGTGTCGTCGCGCGATCAACGGCATCACTGCTGTTGCCGAGCGTCACTCCGTCAGGAAGACTCGCTTCACGAAACGCGCTGGCGACGATGATGGTCGTCGGTCCATTCGTGGAAGATGACATCGACTCGTTGCTGATGAAGCCGCGCGCGAGCGTGAGCGCGCCCGAGAGATCACTAGGAGTCTGCGCCGCGGTGATGCGCGCGAATCCTTCTTCGATTCGACCACTATCGGCGGTAGCGGCGAGCACGATGCGTGGTGGCACCGAGGCCAACACAATCCCGACGCGATCTCCTTGACGGCGCTGCGAAACCGCTTGACGCGCGTCATCGCACACGCGTGCTAACTCCGCGTTCACTCCAGTACGCAGCGCACTGGTGACGCCGTCGTCGATCACCACCATCCATGTGCGTGGCTCGGTCGCGCTCATCAACACTGAGCTCATCACTGGAACCGCGATGGCTAATCCCAACGCGAGCACAGCCAAGCAACGCAGCACCAGCACAAGCCACTGTTCCGCGCGCAGGCGTCGATTGGTACGACGCATCGCTTCGCGCAGAATTTCCATCGCCGCCCAATCAAGTGGAATGCGGCGACGACGAAACAACAAGTGAATCACAATCGGAAGCGCTATCGCGGCGACAGCGGCGAGTGCAAGACCTGGGTGAAGAAAATTCATCCGCCAGTCCTTCCCGTGGATCCCGCGCGTCGATCAAGCAACGCGCCGAGCACAGGGCCAACCGACTCATGAGTATCGAAGACCAACGCGTCGGCGCCAAATCCACGCGCGATGCGATTCACGGCTTCAATGTGTTCGCGCAGCAACTCGAGATACGCCGCACGAACTGCGCGTGGATCGGTCTCAAGCGACATGCCGCCTTCCAGACCTTCGAAGCGCGATGGTGATTCGATTTGAAAGCGCAACTCTTGTCGATCGAGTGTCTGCAGCAACATCGCGTCGTGCCCACTGTGAGTGAGACGCGCAATCGCGCCGCGAATCTCGTCGGTGGGCATGAGGAAGTCCGACACAATCACAAACAGCGCGCGATTGGTGACTCGTGACAACATCTGATCCACCGCGCGACCGATGCGCGCACGACCAGAGACAGTTTCGCCGCTGAGTGCTCCGACGATGGCGCGCCATTGATCGCGTTGACTTGAACGCTTGACTTGCGCGCGAATCTCTTCGTCAAACAACGCGAGTCCCACGCGATCGCCTTGCTGCAAGCACATGTAGGCCAACGCTGCGGCAATCGCGGTTGCGTGATCAAACTTCGTCCACAAGCCGCGCGGACGACTGGCATCGGTGCCGCCCCAACCTTGTTTGACTGCGAGTGTTCCAAAGCGCATTGAGTTGGAACAATCAACCAACACCAACACATCGAGATTCGTCTCTTGCACGTAACGCTTGACATACAACTTGTCGGTGCGCGCAAAGACTTTCCAGTCCATCTGGCGAATGCTGTCGCCTGGTGTGTATTGGCGATGCTCGGCGAACTCGACTGCGAGACCGTGATAGGGCGAGCGATGCATTCCGCTCATCACGCCTTCCACAATCATGCGCGCGCGCAGCTCAAATGAAGCCAATTGCCCGAGTGTTTCGGGGGCGAGATACTGTTCCGCGCGCATCGCTCCATCGGCCACAGAAACTCCTTAGTACGCCGCGGCGTTCTCAGCGCGTGACGGCATCGAGTGATCGCGAAGGACCATCGTGCGAAACATTCGCTGGGACTGATTCCAGAATGAGACGCACAACATCGTCCGCCTTCACGCCATCCGCCTCGGCATTGAAGTTGGTCACGATGCGGTGACGCATGACCGGAAGTGCAATCGCGCGCACATGATCAGTGGTTGCGTGAGTCGCGCCTTCAAGCAGCGCTTTCGCTTTCGCGGCGAGCACTAAGAATTGACTCGCACGCGGACCAGCTCCCCAAGCGAGATAGTCGCTGCACACCTTGAGCGCCTGACCTTCTTCACGCACACGCGTCGCGCGCACAATGCGAATGGCGTAACGCATGACATGCTCGGCAACGGGAACGGTGCGCACCAACGCTTGCATGCGCACGATGTCTTCGCCCGAAAGCGTGGGCAATGGTTCGGCGAGACCAGTCGAAGTCGTGCGCGCCACGATCTCGAGTTCGTCGCGTTCGGTGGGGTAACTCACATGGATGTTGAACATGAAGCGATCGAGTTGCGCTTCGGGCAAGGGATAGGTGCCTTCTTGTTCAATCGGGTTTTGTGTGGCGAGCACAAAGAACGGATTCGGCAACGTGTATTGCACGCCACCTGTGGTGACTTGTCGCTCTTGCATCGCTTCGAGAAGCGCAGCCTGCGTCTTGGGCGGCGTGCGATTGATCTCGTCTGCAAGCACGATGTTGGCGAAGATCGGCCCTTTCACAAATCGCAGCGAGCGTGTGCCAGTGGCCTTGTCTTCTTGGATGACTTCGGTGCCGGTCATGTCGCTGGGCATGAGGTCGGGCGTGAATTGAATGCGTGAGAACTGCAAGCTAAGAGTCTTAGCCAAACTCGACACAAGCAACGTTTTCGCAAGACCGGGCACACCTTCGACGACCGCGTGCCCACCGCAAAGAATCGCCAGCAGCGCTTGCTCGATGACCTCATCCTGCCCCACGATTGCCTTGCGCAATTCGATACGCACGAGTTCGATCGCACGACGTACTTCCGCGACTGCGGCCACGGGGTCGGTCCATTGCGCAGAGAACACTGGTTGCGACATCGATGATCCTTGGGAAGAGTCGAGTCCATCGCTGGTCGACCATGGGTTGCGTGGTTGTGCGGAACTCAATACTTGATGCGCGTCACGCGGAGTGGAATCGGACATAGGGCAACCAAAGTGTGATCACCCTCCGTGCATCAACCACGGCCAAAGGGGAGCGTGAAGAAACTCCCACGCGAACTCGCGTGAGTATACGAACCATCCGTATCGTGCCTGCGTGAGTTGCTCACGCGCTTGGTCGGCGTGGAATCGTTGAGCGCACGCGACACAAGGACGATCGTCGCCGAGTGGAACTTGTTTCAAACGCACTGCGAGAAATGTGATGCCCGAGCTTCCAGAAGTTGAACATCTCCGCCGTTCCCTCGAGCCATCCATCCTGCAGGCCGCGGTGGGCCACGTGGCCATTCATCGTCGTGACATGGTGCGATTGCCCGCAGGAGTCAAGCACACCGTTGCCACGTTGGAGCAGGGATTGTTAGTGGGAACAAACATTGTTGCGACGCATCGACACGGCAAACAGTTTGCGCTTGAGGGCGTTGATGGTCGCGTCTTGGTGATTCAACTTGGGATGTCTGGCAGCGTGATCATCGAGCACGGCCCGCCCCCGAGCGGGATGGCGGGGAAGCACCGCCACGTGGTCTGGACGCTGAGTTCGTTGATCGGGGCAGACTCGCCGGCGGCCACGCGCGAAAGCGTGCACATGTCGTTCCGAGACCCGCGCCGATTTGGAGGGCTGACCGCGTTCGCATCCATGGACCAACTACGCACCGCGTGGGCGAACCTGGGGCCAGACGCGCTTACTGTCCGCGCCGAGGCGTTGCGCGCGGCGCTGAGGCGATCGAAGCGTGCCGTGAAGGCGGCACTGCTCGATCAGGCGCTCGTGGCTGGGGTGGGCAACATCTACGCCGACGAGGCGCTGTTCGCGGCGCGCGTGCATCCTGAGACGCCTGCGAATCTGCTCGATCCTGCGGCGGTGAGCGAGCTTGCGTGCTCAATCCGCGCAATCCTGAGCCGCGCAGTCAAAGCGGGTGGTTCCACGATCCGCGACTATCGAGATGGGCTTGGGCAAGCCGGAACCGCCGCGGCCGACCATCGGGTGTATGGCCGCGCTGGGCAACCGTGTGTTCGGTGTCGAACCACGCTTGAAGGTCTTGTTGTGCAAGCGCGAACCACAGTGTTCTGCCCTGTTTGTCAGCCAACACGCGGCTGTCTCTAACCACTGCAGATTCGGGACTTATTCACATTCCCACGGGCCAATCACGTGCCCGACAAATCACGTGCCAACGCTACGGAGAATGTGTCAAATCTGTACGCAAACGTAACAAGTTTACGACCGCGTAACACGCTGTTGCGTCCGTGTATTCTGGAAACACCTTCAAAGAGAAGTATCTCTTCTTACCTAGTAAGAGACCCTGTCCATTCGTGGACAACCCTGGGATGTCCGTCGCAACACTAGTTTTTGCAGCAACTTACAACAACAAGCACCATGTGGAATCCTGACATCTGTCTGTCACTTGTCGCCGCTTGCTGACAGGATCTTTATGTTGGGGGGCAATCCCACCGAACCCATCCCATAGGTGACCAGATGGGGTGTTTGCAAATCAGGCGATACAGACATTCACCAACAAGATCTCCACAACGGTCGACTGTGGATTCTGTGTTCCGTAGCGGCAGATTTGTCGGCTGCAATCGGCGGGCGCGATCCTGTCTCGCGAGTCACTTTCCGCGACCCAACAGATCTTGTTCGATGTGCTGGACTTCCGACTGCAGTTTTGCGTCTGCGCGCACCTTCTCGTCGATCATTTTGACGGCGTGCATCACCGTTGTGTGATCGCGGCCACCGAAGTAACCACCGATCTCCTCGAGGGAGAAGCGGGTGTGACGGCGCGCGAGATACATGCAAATCTGCCTCGGCATGGCGATTGACTTGTGTCGCTTCTTCGAGAGCAGCGCCGCAAGTTTGACGTCGTAAAAGCGGGTGACGCATTCGATGATCGCCTGCAGGCTCGGCGCATTGCCGCCACGGGCAGGCGGCTCGCCTTCGAGCGCCATCTTGGCTAACTCGAGCGAAATCGGAAGGTTGTGCGCCATCGAGTACCCGCGAATCCGCGTCAGCGCGCCCTCGAGCTCGCGAATGTTGGTGTCGATCTTGGCGGCGACGTACGAGGGAATCTCCTCGGGCAGGTCGATGCCGTGCATCAGCGCCTTCGACTTGATGATCGAGATCCGCGTCTCGAAACTCGGTCGCTCGATGAGTGCCACAAGACCCGCAGAGAATCGACTGGTGAGTCGCTCTTCCAAATCTGGAATTTCGCTCGGCGCGGCATCCGAACTCAGGATGATTTGCTTGCCCAACTGCGAGAGCGCGTTGAAGGTGTGGAAGAACTCCTCTTGGGTTTGCTCGTGTCGCGAGAGAAAGTGGATGTCATCGATGACCATGACATCCGCGGTGCGAAATCGATTGCGGAAATCAGTCATCCGCCCAGCACGAACGGCTTCGTGAAAGAGATCCATGAACGCGTTGCACGAGATGTAGCACAGGCGCAACGTGGGTTGATTGCGCAGCATTCCTTGGCAGATCGCGTGCAAGAGATGGGTCTTGCCCAAGCCGACGCCGCCATGAATGAAGAATGGGTTGTAGGCGCGGCCGGGTTGCGCCACGACTGCGTGCGCCGCGGCATGCGCGAGTCGGTTTCCTGGACCCATGACAAACGTGTCGAAGGTGTAGTCAGGGCTCAAGAGCATTTGCTCATCGAGCCATGACGCGCGTTCGGTCGACTCCGAGTCAGCGCTCGCCGGAAGCGCACCGCGCGCGGTGACTTTGAGATCCTCTTCAGGGCTGACAAACCGAACCACCAGCAAGCGCGAAGTCACACTCTGCGCCGCCTCGGTGAACTGCGTGACACAGCTTCGTTGCAGATAGCGCAGTTGCACGGGCTCGCGGACGATCAACCGCAACACACCGTCACGTATCTCTGAGGGTTCAACGTCATCGAACCAGTGCCGACAGATGTCAGCGTGGTGTTTTCGTAAATAGTCCAGGAGCGCGTCGCGGAACCCAGGTTCAAACTTTGCCATAGAACCTTTCGTGCTGCCGCGGAATAAACGCTGTGGAAGACGCAGTGGAAGAGAAGGAGTTGACCCGTCGATGAGCTAGGCGCGATGTTGATCGCGCGCCAAGCAACGCCTCGCCGATGCGAAGCGACGAACGATAGAGAAACCGACACAACGCGTCAACGGAGTTGCCTCCGACGAGAGCCGGTATGACGCAACCGACTACACCGCGCAGCAACGCTCTGCCATCAACGTTTCAAGAGTGCCAGTGCGCATCACGATGAAGGTGATTCAACATCGGCCGAAACCTGACTTTCGTCTGTCTCGTGTGTTGGTGCGGACAGCGCTTCACTCGGTTGCGACAGCGCTTCACTCGGTTGATGCAGCGCTTCATTGGTCTGCGCCGTGGACGGATCGACTTCAGGGTTGACGATGCCGCTCTTACGCCGCGCGGTTTCATCCGCAGTCGCCTGCGCCACAGCAACTTGCTGTTCGTAGCGCATGCGATTGGTGCGATGATCCATCAGTAGATGGATACGCGCCGCATCCGCGCCGGCCAGCGCTTCAATGCGTTCGCGCGCGTAATGAATGGTCGTGCGTCGCGATGCATGCACCAACACAATTGCCTCCGCCTTCCAAACCGGCAACATGCGAATGATGTCGTCGATATGCAAATGCATGCCCGTGCGCGCGCGATCGCCATGATCTGGTTCAAAGAACGTGCACTCAGCAATCATGATCTTCGCGTCAGCAAACTCGTCACGCACGAGGTACTCGCCCGGCGCTGTGTCACCGGTGTAGGCGATGAGTGGAATGTCCACCATGCGCGTGATTTCGGTGCCGCGCGAACGCAGATCACGCAGCATTTCCTGCGGTAAATCGCGGTATTCCTCTTTCAGTTTGCTTCGTCGCTCGAGCACCGCAAATCCCAAACTGGGAACAGTGTGCTTGGTCGCAACGGCGCGCAGAAGAATGTTGTTCTTGATTTCAAGATCACTCTCAGGAGCCAACGCGACAATCTCAAACGGAGTGCGTTGACGCTCGAGTGGCTCCCATGCACGCATCATCGCGCGCAGATGCGGCTCAAGTTCCGGATGACACACACATCGACCAACAGGAACGCGCGGCTTGCCATCCGCGCGATCGGGCATATGTGTCTCGCCACCAATCTTCTGGAAGTAACGCTGGCTGAACCAGTAGGGCAAGCCGCCCAAGTGATCCATGTGTGCGTGCGAGAGCGCGACCGTGGGGGAACTCAACGACGCGCGCGTGCATTGCCCCATGTCAAACACGAGGTCAAGCTCGGGAATCTGAATGACGGTTTGTTCGCCCGCGACGCTGATGCCCTGTACTCGGTACGGGGGCACATAAAGGAAGCCAAGTTGGCCTTCGCGTGAAGGTGGGGTCGGAAGCATCTGCGAGAACTCCTTCGTCCACACTTTCGCGCGGACGTGGTTTGGGATCGCACAAGGTAAACGCAGCACCGCGCGCGGTCAATCATCACAACAACAGAGGGGAGGATGCTCTGTAGCGAATGGATGGGCGGTGGCGGTATCGAAGGTCAACAATAAACAAGGCGGCGGAAAGTGAGTGCGTTCGATCGTCGATGAGTTGCGTCATGCGAGACCCCGTCCCTTCGAGATCAGACCACCAAGCACTCGTCCCATTGCGGAGTTCGTACTGCAACGATCGCGAGATGCAGGAGCTTGTGGCCTATTTCATCGACGATCTCACGCCGCGCATGCAGGCAATTCGGGCCGCGCTTGATGCCAATGAGGTCGAGCGATTGCGCGCCATTGCCCACGAACTTTCCGGAGTCGCGGCGGGTTATGGGTTCGCACCGATTGGTGATGTGGCTCGCGAGCTCGAAGACAAAGCACGCTTCTTGCAAGAGAGCGATGACGAACTTGAAAGCGAAATGGAACTTTCCACGCTGAGCGAAAAGGTCGAGGATTTGCTCACGCTGTGTGCTCGCGCGCTGGCGAGCAGGGAGTCGTGCCCATGAATACAGGCGCGCCGAAAACAGAACTTCGTCCGCACACACCACGTGTGCTCGAGATCGACGACTCAGAGTTGATGCACAGACTCCTGCGCACACGACTGCAGTTGGAGCAAGTGGAGATTCATTGTGCCAGCACCGGCAAGGATGGATTACGCATGGCGCGCGAGTTGCGCCCCGAAGTCATCTTGCTCGACATTGAACTGTCGGACATGGACGGTTTCGAAGTCTTACATGCGCTCAAAGAAGATCCAGTGACTCGCGACATCGCGGTGATCTTTATCAGCGCGAATCGTGAGACCATGAATCGCGTGCGTTGTCTCGATCTCGGTGCGATTGACTATGTCCAAAAACCATTTGAAATGGCTGAGTTGAAGGCACGAGTGCGTTCCGCAATTCGCATTCAACAACTCATGCGCATGCTCTCGCAACGGGCGCAACTCGACGGTCTCACCACACTGTGGAACCGCGCGTACTTCGACCAGCGACTCGCTGCGGAGTTCTCCGAAGCGCGTCGGCACCGACGAGAACTCTCCTTGGTGCTATGTGACATTGATCACTTCAAGAGTGTCAACGATCGCTACGGACATCCGTTTGGTGACGAGGTTTTGGCCCAGTTCGCTGCGATTCTCATGGGAGGACGCGCCAGCGATATTCCATGTCGATACGGCGGTGAAGAGTTCGGGGTCATTCTGCCCAACACCTCACTTGCCGACGCCACCGAAGTCGCAGAGCGGTTTCGGCACGCGTTTGAATCGCATACGTGGCGCCGTCATCCCGACCTGTGTTTGAGTGCGAGCTTTGGTGTGGCGGAGCTGCGTGCGGTGGACGCGTCGGAAGCACAAGACGTGCTCTTGCAGTTGGCCGACTCGGCTATGTACACATCGAAACGCTTGGGACGCAATCGAGTTTCTGCGACAACCTTTCCACTTGCCGCGTGATCGCGTGCGTGTGGAGTGATGAAGCCAACTTAGGCGCGCCGCGAATGTCACGGCAGGTTGACGCGCGCCATGGCACAATCGCATCGTGCCCAATCTTGTTGATCACGCCATATGTATTCGCCAGTGGGACTGGTCTGAGACGAGTCAGACCGTGAGTCTGTTTTGTCGTGCTCAAGGAATCATGCGCGGGTTGGCCAAAGGCGCGCGACGTGAGCGCGGAAGTTTTTCTGGCGGCATTGATTTGCTTGCACGCGGCGAAGTGATCGCGGTGGTGAAGCCAGATCGCGAATTGCAAACACTCACGCAATGGACGTTGCTGCAGATGTTTCGTCGGCCTCACGATGAACTCGAAACAAACCTGTACGCATTGTCGATGGCGGAACTGGTTCATCGATTCTTACCCATCGCGGCGCCACACGAAGTGCTGTACGACGCGATGCTCTCATCGCTCGAACACCTCGAAGCCGGCGAGCGTCCCGCCCCTGAATTCCTGCGGTTTTTCGTCAAACTCTTGCGTGAAACCGGCCATGAACCACGGTTTGATGCCGAAGGAATTCCCGACGCGCGTCTCGCGTTTGACGCAGCAGCAGGCGGCGTTGTGGATCTCGCAACACATCCTCACGCGTGGCGCATGCGTGCCGCAACAGTTGATGTGCTCGCGCAAGTGGCGCGCGGCGAGCCACCAGAGTTGTGCGAACCCGATTCGGTCGATCGAGCCAATCGACTCCTCACCGCGTATGCGCGCGCGTTGGTCGATCACGGATTTATGACGCTGCGTTTCGCGGTGGAACCCGCAACCGTGCGGCGTGCGCCGCCCGCGTAAGCCGTTATTCACGCAGGTTTCACCTACTTGTGGCGGATTCTCGGAAGCCCTCAACATGGCACTCAACATCGCACTTGTGGCGGTCGATCTCCCTTGCGAAGTCATCGCGTGCGAGTGATGGCGAGCAGTTGAAGTTCCAAAGGTCCGAGTCCCAGTTCACGTTAGACACCAGATTGCGCAGGTTGTTATGTCGCAGGCATCCATCGACCGAGTCCTCTCTTGTCCCAATCTTCCAACGTTGCCAGCGGTGGCCATGCGCGTGCTGGAACTTGCGGCGATACCCGAAGTTTCATTGAGCCAAATCGCCGCAGTGATCGAGAACGATCCCGCGATCGCCAGCAAAGTGCTGCGCACAATCAACTCAAGTTTTTATTCGCTCTCACGTCGCTGCGGCTCGATTCAACAAGCACTCGCATTCTTGGGACTGCAATCGGTGAAGGCGCTTGTGCTGGGATTCAGCCTGTCGCGTTCGATCAACGGTGGCGGCGACGATGAAGTGAGCTTTGACTTTCTCGACTACTGGCGTCGCTCTCTATTCTCCGCCGCCGCTGCGCGCGAGATCGCGTTGATCACCCGTCGCTGTGATCCCGATGAGGCGTTTGTTACTGCGTTAGTGCAAGATCTCGGCACAGTCGCGCTGTGGCGCGCCTTTGGTGATCGCTATCTCCAAGCACTTGATTTGACCAAGGGTGATCACCGGAAGTTGTGTGCGATCGAGCAGCGATCGCTCGAAACCGATCACACAATCATCAGTGCCGAGATGGTGTCACGTTGGCGTTTCCCGGATTCGATCGTGACCGCGGTGCGTTGCCATCATCGTTCGCACGATGCCGATAGCACTGCGCTGCAACTGGCTCGCACTGTCGAACTTGCGGGAACAGCAGCATCGGTGTTGGCCGCGCGTGATCCTGAAGCAGAGTTGGTTCGCCTTCGTCGCGATGGACAAGAGTGGTTTGATATTCGGCCCGCGCCAATGACGTTACTCCTGAAAAAGATCGCCGATCAAGCCGCCGAACTCTCTCGCGCCTTTGGACTTGAAGCTGGTGCCAGCGTGGATGTCGACGCGATTCTCGCGACCGCCAGCCGCATCCGTCGTGAGCAGAAATTGGTGGAGCCAGTTCCCGACGCGGATCACTGCGATCTCATCGATCACGCTTCGCTTTCATTTACCGCAATTCCCGATGCGCGCGCGTTTGGAAGTGATCTCGAACAAACCTTCACCGACAACACTCGCCGCAGTGGAATCGGAATCTTGCTCATCGGCGTTGATCGCGCCAAACTCATCCAAGAATCATTCGGCATGCGCGGACTCGAAGATGCGATGACGCACGCACTCAACATCGGACGCGCCGTCGCGGGGAAGACAACTCGTCTCTATCGCTTTGTCGGAGCGGAGCTCGCAGTGCTCGTACCCGACACCGATATCGAAGATCTTTGTCGTGTCGGAGAATTGATCCGTCGTGGTTGTGCAGAAAATCGCGTGGGTAGCGAGTCGAGTTCCAGCAAAGGATTCCCGGTGACTGTCTCGATTGGTGCGGCGATCTACGAGTCACTCGCCGAGTTGCGCGCGGGAACATGCATCGAAACACCCGACCAACTCGTGCGCGCAGCGATGTTCGCTCTTGCGGCGGGTCGTCGTGAACGCAATCGCGTCGTCGTGTTTCACAACGATCTCAAAGTTGAGCAAGAAGCGGGTTGAGTCGCGCGCAGCCACTGGTGGCTGCATCGATGGATCAACCCAGCGACTCGACTTCATCTTCACTTGCATCGGCAGCATCATCTGCTGCTTCATCTTCAGGCAACACCACCACCCGAACAGTTGGCAGCAAAGGAAAACTCTCGCAACACGCACGCATATCTGCGAGCGTCACTGCGGAGATCTGTTCGACTTCGGCCTCGAGCGTGAGATACTCAGAGCCGTAGCACCACAACGTTCCTAAGCGAAACATGCGGCCATTTGGTCGTTCACCCGCAGCAGCGGCACCGGTGGCAATTCGACTGCGCGCGCGCAAGAGATCGTCTTCAGTGAGCGAGTCGAGCAGCGCCGCGAGTTCACTGCGCAGAATCGCTTCAATCTCGTCGACCTTCTCGGGATCACACACCGCAAAGATGGTCGAGTCACCGAGGCCATCGTGACCGTCGTAGGTGGAACTCGCTTCTTCGGCGATACCAGTCTCGACCAACGCCCAGTGCAATCGTGATCCATCACCGCCACCGAGAATGTGCATCAACACACTCATCGCGTATCGGCGCGGATCTTGCACCGAAGGCGCAGCCATCGCGAGCATGAGATACGCGCGCGCTGTGTTTTTGAGTTTCAACTGCACATCCGCGGCGACAGGCATCCAACTTGGGTGCGCACGCGTCGGCTGTGTCGGTGTCCACGGTCCACACAATTCTGTTGCTTGCGCAACCAATGCATCGAAGTCGATGTTTCCCGCCGCAACCAGCACCGCGTTGTCGGGCGTATAGCGCGACTCAAAGTAGCTCGCCATCTGATCGCGCGTGAGATCGGTGACGCTCGCGGTCGTTCCTAAGACGCGGTGCGCCAATGGATGTCCCAGATAGAGATGCTCCATCATCGACTCGTAACCCACCCACGAAGGCTGATCGGAATACATGGCGATTTCCTCGAGAATCACGCCCTTTTCCTCATCGAAATCAGCAACCCGCAGCGAAGGTCGAAGCAGATCCGCGAGGATTTCCAGCGTCGCGTGCATGCGCTCAGGCAACACGTGAGCGTAATACGCAGTGAGCTCACTGGTGGTGAACGCGTTGTGGCTGGCGCCGAGTTCATCGAAGTCGCGATTGACTTGCAGCGCGTCGCGGCGACTGCTGCCCTTGAACATCATGTGCTCAAGAAAATGCGAAACGCCCATAAGTTGTATGGGCTCGTCGCGTGCGCCAGTCTTTACGAAAAATCCGATC
Organism: Planctomycetota bacterium; assembly: GCA_003671025.1. Classification (GTDB taxonomy): domain Bacteria; phylum Planctomycetota; class Phycisphaerae; order Phycisphaerales; family SM1A02; genus QWPT01. The sequence goes on along the minus strand of QWPW01000012.1, from coordinate 5,995 downwards.
GCAGTCGTGTGCGCGAGCGAATCAACTTCCGCCTGAATCTCAAGGCCGTTGGCCAATCGCGCGCGACGATGAACGATGGAGCTCGTGTGCATAGAGCGGCGATAGTAACGAGCAAGGCGATGCTCTACACTCACCGCTTCATGTCTCACTCGCACGCAAAGCCCGAGATTTTGCCGACAGAAACGGCACTCGGCGCTCCTTCACCTGCGCCGTCTAGCGCACCTTCCGACGCGCCCTCGCACGCTCCATCAGCGCACGCGGTGGCACGCACTGTTGCGCGTCATCCTCGTCCTCTTGGCGGTGACACACAACGCGCAACTGGTGCATCACTGCTCGACCTCACCGCGCAAGTGATCAACAACCGTGATGCTGCAGCGCATCATCTCAAGGTGCAACGCAAGCCTGATTGGCTGCGCGCGCGAGTTCCCGGAGGCGAGGGATATGAGCGGCTCAAAGGCATCATTGATGAGCATCGTCTTCACACTGTGTGTCAAGAAGCGTCGTGCCCCAACATGGGCGAATGTTGGAGCCGAGGCACCGCGACGATCATGATTCTGGGCGACACCTGCACGCGCGCGTGTGGGTTTTGCAACGTCAAGACTGGCAAACCAGCAACGCTTGATCTCGACGAACCACGTCGTGTCGCAGCATCGTTGGCGCTGATGAAACTCAAACACGTCGTGATCACCAGCGTTAATCGCGACGAACTCGCCGATGGCGGCGCGGAGATTTGGGCGGAGACGATTCGACGTGTGCACGAGTCGTGCCCGCAGATGTCTGTCGAAGTGTTAGTGGGCGATTTTCAAGGCGATGAACGCGCGATTGCCACAGTGTGCGACGCGCGGCCAGAGATCATCGCGCACAACATGGAGACGGTGCGGCGCATGCATGGCGTGGTGAGGCCGCAGGCAAAATACCAGCGTTCACTCGCGGTTTTGCAGCAATTCAAAGCCAGCGGCTTGGTGACTAAAACTGGAATCATGGTGGGCATCGGCGAGCACGATGATGAAGTGCTCGAGTTGCTGAGCGATGTGCGCGCAGCTTCGGATGCCGACATCATCACCATCGGCCAATACCTGCAACCAACACGCAATCATCTGCCCATTAATCGTTGGGTGCATCCCGACCAGTTCGCGATGTTTCGTCGCGAGGCGTTGACGCGCGGATTCAAAGTGTGTGAGAGTGGACCACTAGTGCGCTCGAGCTATCACGCCGAAGAACAGGCTGCGATGCTTTCCACCGCGGCACAAGAGACGCGTGATGGAATGAGTGCGTTGATTGAACAAGGTCGCGAAGCGCGCGCGTGATCAAGACTGATCAAGACTGATCAAACCTGATCAACACTGTGTCAATGCGCAGCGCCATGCGCGGCAGCCTCCGCAGGTTTCTCGGGGTGACCAGCTTCAGTCTTCTCACCATTCGAGCCATCTTCGACGACTGGTGTGGGCGCGCGTTCCACGAGCACGACTGGTCCAACACCTGGCTGCTGCGTGGCCTTCTGCGCAAACCACCAAGCGACAGGAACCCACAACACCATGGTGACTGCGGCAACACTCACCAACGTGCGTGCGCTGTCGGGAAGAATGTTGACGGGGAACGAGAGCGCGCGCAGAGGTGCCATTGCGACAACCCGCGTGGTGCGGGAACACGCAGCGACGATCGCGCTCCACATTCGCATCACGAACGATGGTCCTTTCGAAGCGACCACAATCGGTGTCACGCTTGTTGGGGAGACAGAGTCGTTTTGCGCCGCAACAACAGCAGCATTGATGGTTGTGGTTGAACTGGCAGCGACGCTGGCGACCACCGTCGCGAGCGCGATCGTTGGACTGTTGATCGCTTCAGCATCAGTGGCCGGAGTCGTCGTCGAGAGTGAGGCGGTACTCGTGGCCATCGCAGGGATGACCGTCGTGCGCGCGTCTGGCTCAGGCGTCGAAGCCACTGGAAACGCAGGCACAAACGGCGATTCGCCCGCATACTCAGAGGGCTTTCGCGCCATCGATTCTGCGGCGATCTCCTCAAACTTTCGTGCGGGCGCCACCACGGGCGGTGGCGTCATCGCCATCGGCTTCGCGACAACTGCATCAAGTTCAGCGTCTTTGGCCACGCGGTCGAGTTCATGTCGTGGCACTTCGGGCGGAATTGCGCGCACCACACCGTCAAAGCGGGGTGATGGGTTGCTGATGACCGCGTTGCCCCACAGTTCGGGATCAATGCGTGATGAACCAAACGCCTCGATCAGTGCGCGATTGACATCATCTTCTTGCCCCGCGAGTGCGCGCGGATCAAAGACAGAGTGAAGGACACGATCCACATCGCCATCGGCACGTGCGAACTGCGCTTCGAAACTTTCAGAGAGAAACTCATCAATCTCGTGCAACATCGGGTCGAGCGATTGTTCTTCAAACGCCTGCGTCGGAGGCACAGCGACTTTGGTGATCGCGGGTTCATGCGCAATCTCATGCACTGTCTCATTCGTCGGGTTGACGGGCTGATCAAGCGCATCCATGAGTTCCTGAAAATCGTTGGTGCTTTCGCTCGCAGCGGGAGCGATCGATACGAATGGTTCACTTGATGTTGATTCAGTCAGCGCTTGTTCACGCGGAGCCGTTGCGGCAGGGATTGGAGTCGTCGCGCTGGAACTTGATGCACCACGAAGCAGTGCTTCAATCTCACGCTCGAGCGCACCCAGTCCTGCCGTTGTTCCAAGATCACCGCTAGGGTCTGCGGCGCGCCCCGCAAGTGAGGCAAGCGCTTCAACCTCTGCGAGAATCTGGGCGACATCAATCTGTCCCGCATCATTGGTGAGTATTGACGATTGCTCAGTGACGCACGAAGCGACCTCACTAGTGCGCTGCTCCGACGGACGCTCTACTGCTCCCTTTTCGCTCGCCACGTCTTGGGGCGATGTGCTGGGCTTGGTTGAAGTCGCGTCGTAATCCATTGTGTCCTGTTATCGACAAAGGCTGACACGGACTCGACCCAAAACGCAGAGTCGAAGTGCAAGCATGGGGTGAACCCCTGAAACCACACAAGGCGCGGGGTTTGCTCGCATTTCCGCCTGAACAAGGTGTGAATTGGTGTAAACACTTCACTCGACTTTGGTGGTCAGAAGCGATCTCGGAACTACCCCATGAACATCGATTCAGGTGCGCGCGAGGAAGATTCCCGTCGAGTTGCGGGCGATACCCACAGTGGTTCGACGAGTTCGACAGGGGAGCGCCGACGCTTTCCTCGCGCCGCATTTCCCGCGCAACTGTTGCTCAGCTGGCGTGATCACGACCCTAAACCAGTCACTTGCTCGGTGTTGGACGCGTCGTTGACCGGTTTCCGTCTCGTGAGTGAGAAGCGCGTGTCCGTGGGAGCGGTGTGCCACGCGTGGTGCATCTTGCCCGAAGGAACACACGTCCACCTCGACATGACTGTGGTGTGGGTCCTGGCCAAGTGGAATCACTGCTACGAGTTTGGCCTCCGATACACGGACGGTTGAGCACGTTGCGGTGATCGCGCTGGAGGGCGACAATCGCGCCATGCACCACCTCGCGCTTGCACTCACTGTGCTCACTTCATTGCATTCATCCCACGACGACGGTTTGAGCACGCGCATCGAGGCAGCGCTCACGAAAGCGCAGCAAAATCGCGGGCAAATCGAGGAGTTTCTCGCGCGGGCCTCGAAGTCAGGAGACACAGAAGAGAATCAAGCCGCGCGCTGGATCGTGGCCAACATGGATGGTCATGGGTTCACTGAATTCGCGTTGACGGCGAGTGACGGCGCCACGCTCCCGTTTGACGCGCTTGATTACAAGAGTCTTGACCAAGCCAAGCACGCGTTGGGCCAGATCGAAGCAAAGCATCCCAACGCAGATTTCAAGAAGGCGCGCTTTGACAGCGACCTTCAGCACGCGACCGCGGACTTTCTCACCACCCACCTGCGCGAGGCGTTGCACACATGGCGCACGATGCCTTGGTCGAAATCGATTCACTTCGAAGTCTTTTGTGACTTCATTCTTCCCTATCGCGGCAGCAACGAGCCGTTGGGAATGTGGCGAGCTCCCGCGCGCGAGCGACTGGCCACGCTTGTCGCCGACAACTCATCCGTGACTGACGTCGTCGCGTTTGGCGAACAGGCACGCAAGTCCGTGCATGGATGGGTTGGATTTTCCGATCTGTTTTATCTTCATCCCACTGATCAGAGCTACGCGCAAATGTGTGAGCGCAAACTTGGTCGCTGCGAAGACATCACCAACATGATCTCGTTCGGCATGCGCTCAGTGGCAGCGATGTGCGCCAGCGACTACACACCATGGTGGGCGGATCGCGACAACAACCACGCGTGGGAAGTGGTGCTTGATGCGCAGGGGCGCGGACGAGCAGGACTTTCGAACCGCTGCGCCAAGGTGTATCGCAAGACGTTCGCCATTCAAGCAGACAGCCTCGCATTGGCTAAGCGCGAGGACGAAACTGTTCCGTCTTGGTTGTCCTCATCGCATTTTCGCGACGTCACCAGTCAATACTTGCCCGTGAGTGATGTCGCGATTGATCTCACAAACGTGCCTGAAAACCAGCGCTTTGCGTATCTCGCCGTATTCAACGGAGGAGTTTGGCGACCGATTCAATGGACGCGACTGAGCGAACACCACGCACGGTTCACTGGCATGGGCCGAGACATTTGTTACTTACCGATGGTGCACGTGGGTGAACACGACCTTCCTGCTGGCGCGCCATTCGTGCTCGACAAGGATGGAGGTGTGCATCCGCTCGCGGCGAAAGAAACGCACGCGACAACGCTGACTGCTTCCATCACCAAACCAACCACCGCGGATGCGGACACCGGCGCTCACTTCGCGCAGACGACGGTGAAGCCAGCCACTGCCTACGAATTGTTTGTGTGGAAGGATGGATGGACTTCGTGTGGCCGCATCGAGAACAGTCAATCGACTCATGCATTCACAGGCATCGTCGGTGATGGCTTGTACTGGCTCGTCGAAGATGGCTCTGAGAAACTTGAACGCATCTTCACCGTCGAAGATGGGCGCCAGGTTTTTTGGTGAGTCCACACGCTCATCAGCAGCTTGCGATCATCATCAATGCCGATGATCTCGGATTGCACCCCGCAGTTCGTCGCGCGGTGGAAGAGTGCGCGGCACACGGCACCATTTCTAGTGCCAGCGTGATGGCCAATGGTCCCGACATCGCCAACGTGGGCATGATCGCGGGCGTTTCTCTGGGCGCGCACCTCAACATCTTGCGAGGTACACCGCTCTCGCCCACACATGAAGTGCGATCACTCCTCAACGAACAAGGCAATTTCGTGGGCAATTGGGCCACATTCGCGCAACGTTGGATGCGAGGAGCGCTGCGCTTGAACGAAGTGCGCTTGGAGTGGTCACGACAAATCGTCGCGCTGCAAGACGCGGGACTCACGCTCTCTCACATCGATGGTGAGAAGCACACACACTGCTTTCCCGCGCTCTTCGAGCTTGCGTGCGAACTCGCGCAGGAGCATGCGATTCCTTGGGTGCGACTTAGTACTGAGCGTCACGGCGTTGCACCGTTTGGCACGCCATGGCTTCGACGCGCCTGCCTCCACGCGCTGTGTCGTGAAGCGCAATCGCGCGTGATGCGCAATCCACAACTCATGAGCGCAGTGCGAATGACAGACTCGGTGTGGGGCATCGCGCAACAGGGCGCGTCCTTCTCGGCTCAGAATTGCGCGCGAGCATTTCGCGGCGTGAGTGATGGCGTGATCGAAATCGTCTGTCATCCCGGTCGCCTTCATCGCTCAGATCCGGCGCTTCCATCGTCGATGGGTAGGATCAGGGTTCAACAGTTGTGGGAACCCGAACTCCGCAGTTTGCTTGAGGATCCTTGGGCCGAGGTGGCTCAACGCAACGATTGGAAACTTGCTCGCTTTGACGATCCATTGTTTGGTGGCGCGCGCTTGAACCAATCACAACTCCTCGCACGGAACTCGTCTCATCAACACAGCGAAAAA
>QWPW01000011.1 GCA_003671025.1 Planctomycetota bacterium | reverse complement strand
AGCGTGTACGCAATCTCAAACGCAAACGCGCCGCGCGAACCTGTGGGCAACATAGGTGCGCCGTCGACATCGAGATCGAAGTACGGCTGCGCATTGGGCGAGGGAGTGACCAGCAGCCAGCCGCGCACGATGACTTGATGCGCGCCCGCGTCAGTGAGCGTGACGATTCGTCCTCGCTGATCGACCAGTTCACTCATCTGTGGCTGACGCGTGAGATACTCGTCGCGTTGCTTCCGCTGAAATGCGCGCATCCCAGAACGCCATGTTTCCTGCGGGTTTTCGCCAAACGGAAACCAACCCGTGAGTTCGTCCATCGAGATGACTTCGGCAAACGGTCCGCCACCACCAGGCGTGTCGCCGTCAACGGAGATGTCGCGCAACATCACACTGATCACGCCAAGCGACGGCGCCCAATAGGGTTCTCCAGTGAGACCGATGGCGAGTTGCAGCGGCGTGCCGGTGGCCACATCTTTGATCGCGTCGGGCGCAACGATGACGCCGTCGACTGTCGCGTGCACGCGCACGATCGCGCGTGCGAATCGCTCACACAAATCTGCGGGCAGCGTTCCATTGGCGATGCTTCCGCTGATGTAGGGAACTTCGCGCCCGAGTCGGTGATCAAGCGGAGTTTCTTCGAGCGCCGTAAGCATCGCTTCTGCGGCGAGCAACTGATCACTGTCGCTCAATGCGCGACCGCGCAGTTCTTTGAAGACATCCGTGCGGAGCGACGGGAATCGTTGCGCGGCTTCGAGCAATGACTGCGGCCGCATCGAGCCCAGCGTTTGTGTGAGCACCGTCATGGGCAACCACACGGCAGTCGCGAGCAGCACGCCGCCGAGAATCCAATCGCGCAGCGGGTTCCGTCGCGCCGTCGCGGTGAACGCGCCATCGCGCGAGAGATCACAGGCACACGAGGGGCACGTGTGCGCGCAGTCACTCTCTTGCAGCGCGCTGGTGCACGATGCGCAGCGCAAGTCACGCGTGTTTCCTGCGGCCAATTCGAGTGCATTGGCCTTGGCGTTTGCCCCCACGAGGTAGGCCGCGCCCATGAAAATCCAGACCCACGCGACTGCGAGAGCGAACACTCCGGCGAATACGGAGAGCACCAAGCACAGCGCGAGCACGACGACGATGAGCGCAATCAGTCGCCGACGCAGTGCAAGCGTGGACGCGAAATAGCGCTGCCAACACTGGTGGACTGGGCGTAGTGCGCGTCGAAACAATGTCGGCGCATGCGTGGGCTTCTGTGACTCGCGCCGCGCAGCGTTCTGGCGCAATCGGCGGAGAACGGCGGTTGCGGCGCGCTGATCGCGCGAGGCCAGCGACTCGAAATAGCGCACCAACTGCGGCTGATCTGCGTGCGTGAAGCCGTGCGTGCACGCGTGCGGCGTCTCACCGATCAACGCAACGGTGCGCCGAGGTTCTGGCAACGGAAGCAAGCATGTCGCACACACGCAGGCGTTCGCATCCCAAATCGCGCCGGCGCGCTGCCGCCAAATGCGCGACCTCTTGATAAGGGACGCTGGAAGCATGTATGTCACGGCCGCCATCATCACCGTCACCAGCGCAAAAATGATCGCGGGCGTGCACAACACTCCGCCGTTGCCCGCGATGAAGTACCACGCAAACCCGCTCACCAGCGTGAGCACCAACAGCATGATTCCGGGCATGAGCGCCGCCACAATCATCGTGGGTGATTGGCACGACGCGACAAACGCATCCCACTTGCTCTTCTCGATACTCCACGGCTCGAGCGCGGTCGGTGTGGATTGATGCGATGTGTTTGATCCCATCAACAAACGATATCACACAGCGTCTTGCCATCACTTCACAAATGCTGTCACTGCGAGCAGCAACCACACCGCCAACGCCACGGGCAGTTTCGCCAGCGTGCCGAGGACGCGCCCGATGACCGCACCGAGTGCGGGCTTGGCGCTCTGCGCAAGTGTGCGTTCTCCGTTCCAAGTTTCACCAATGATCGCCCCCAGCGCGGTGCCGATCGCCGCGCCCAGCAGTGTGCCCACGATGGGGATAGGGATGGCAAACGTCGCGACTAACCCACCGACCATTCCGCCGACTATTGCGCTGATCATGCCGCGTTTTGAAGCACCAAAACGCTTTGCGCCCAATGCGGCGAGGCCAAACTCCAGCGCCTCGCCTACAGCGCCGAGCGCGACCGCGACAAGAATCGTGATCGGATGAAATGTAAACGGCGAGCCTTCTGGAAGCCATAACCAATCGAACCCGTCGATCAACACCGCCGCCGCGATGAGGATCCACGTGCCCGGAATTCCCGCGACTACTAGCAGCACGCACAGCGCACCAAATGCGGCGAAGCCAATGGCCAGTCCCGTGGGCAAGAGGTCGAGTGCGTTCATGGGCATGGCTCGAGAAGAATGTTCCACGATGCATGCTCTTGATCGACAGTGTTCACAGAGCGAGTCAGTCGCATGATGTGATGCGCGAGAAACAACGTCACGCGATGTTCCTGCATGTCGGCAGCGGCCACGCTCGTCCACAACGGCGTGACCACGCCACGGTGATCGGAGAGTTCGCTTGGCGCGGCGAGTTCGAGGTAGCGCGCGCGATGTGCGGGCAACTCGATTGCCGCGTAACTCCCTGCGAGCAAACACGAACCGTTCCACGCAGTCAACGGGAGACGCCACCCGCGCGCGACCAATGCATCGGGCTCAGCGATGAGCGGTCCGATGAACAAGTCGAGGTGATCGGCACAGCTGCGCGCGCCGAGGTGCGACACGAGCGCGACTCGAACCTCGACCGTGAGAACATCGTGCGCAGACAGAGATGTCGCCGAGCGAGACATGCGCCGATTCTCCATGATTTACCGCGAGAAATCCCTGCGCGCGCGCCACAATCGCATCATCCAATCTCTATCATCCGCGCCCATGACTCGTCTCATTGCGACCGTTGTCGTCTCTTGCTCCGTTCTCGCCGCTTGCTCCTCGACGCGCCCAATGGTCGCGGCGCAGAAGGAAGCGGATCACGCGTTTGCCTATGGCGATTACGCCAAAGCGGCGCCGGCCTATCTCGAAATCATCGAGCAAGCGCCAGGCATCTGGGAGGTCGAGTACCGCTACGGCGTGTGCTTGGCTGAGCTCGGAAATCTGCGCGAGGCGCGCACGCACGTTGAAACTGCGCAAGCCGCCAACCCCGCCAGTGAAGAGGTCGCCGCAGGTTTGGCACTCGTGTATTTCAAGCTCAACGAGAAGCAGAAGTTGGTGCAGCTGTTGCAAGATCGCGGCAACTTGCAGCGCTCGATTCCGAGCTTCATGTTGCTCGCGGACTATGGCCTCAAGATGGATGACCCCGACACCGCCGCGATGGCCGTGAACGGCGCGATTCTTCTCAGCGATGGCAAGGACTATGCGCCGTACTTGAAGGCCGTCGATGTCGCGGAGCGTTTAGGCGACAGCAAACTCGCCGCGCGTCGCTTGCGTCAGGCGTATGCGATTGCGCCCAAATCTCCCGCAGTAAACGCCAAAATCGCTGAGTACGGACTGGCATCGGAACCGACCACCGGTCTTCCGCCAGGACCGTGAGTCGCGAGCGCGCGTTGCCCACTCACGAAGCCGTCATCCCAATCTTCAGCGCGCTTGCCGATCCTCAGCGAGCGCGCATGTTGCGTCTACTTGAGCGCGTTGAACTTGCCGTGGGTGAACTCGCGTCGGCGTTGCAACTGCCGCAGTCAACCATGAGTCGTCACTTGAAGGCGCTGTTTCATGCGGGCATCGTGACCAAGCGCGCCGAGGGAACCGCGACCCTCTATCGACTTACCGTGGAATCGCTTGCGCCCAACGCGCGAGTCGCGTGGGAGTTGTTGCGCGGTTCGATGCATGGTTCGACCAACGGTGCGTCGGGAATCAATGCAACGTGCGCCGATGATGATCGACGACTCGCCGAAGTGTTGGCCGCGCGCAATCCCGATGGCGTTGGATTTTTTGGTCGCGTCGGTGGTGAGTGGAGCGGCCTGCGTCGCGGTTTGTTCGGTGAGCGATTCGCAGCCGAGGCGCTGCTGGCACTGACGCCGCGCGAGTGGGTCGTGGCTGATCTTGGATGCGGAACTGGTGAAATCACGGCGGAAATAGCCCCGTTCGTGCGCAAGGTGGTCGCGATCGATCGCGAAGCGGCGATGCTCGATGCCACGCGTCGCCGTGTGCGTGAACTCAACAATCAAGACATCGACGTTGAAGTGCGTCGCGGCGATCTTGCGCAGTTGCCCGCGAAGGCCGGCGAGTTCAACGCATGCGTGTTGTCCTTGGTGCTTCATCATGTGCGCGACACCACGGCGGTGCTGGCATGCGCACGACGAGCGCTCGCACGCGGCGGAGTGATATTGGTGATCGACATGGTGGCGCACGAACGCGCCGAGTACCGCACCACCATGGGACATCAACATCTCGGCTTCAGTGAAGAGGCGATGCACGCGATGGCCAAGTCGGCCAAGTGCACACTCGAGCTGTATCGATCGCTGCGTCCTGCGATCGATGCCAGAGGTCCTGGACTGTTCGTCGCGCGACTCACGAAGTAGTTGTCGCGCGTGAAGCGCATCCGACTCACTCAACACGTTGCGCCCAAGAGGCAACGAGGGGTTCAAAAAAAACACGGCTGCGCACGATGGCGCAGCCGTGGGATTGTGTTCGCATTTGCCGTAAAAACAGCGGTTTTGCAGGGTTACTTCGCAGCAGGCTTCGAGGCAGCAGGCGCAGCGGGTGCCGCGCTCGTCGCATCAATCTTGGCAAACGCAGCCTTCGCGTCAGCCTTCACTGGGCCCACGCATCCCGCGCAGCAGGCGCGCACCAAGCGCGTTCCCACCACGACATCGACTGCACCTTCACCGAGCGGCTTGCCACTGATGGGGCAAGTCGCGAGCGCATAGGTTGGCTTCTGCGCTTTGATCACTGCGGCCTCATACTCAGCGACGAGTTTCGCAGGCGACTTCTCAAAGCGCACCACGCACTTCTTGCAGCAGAGTTTGTAAACACGATTCTGATAGACGACGCTCTTGGCTGAATCATCGAGCACTTCGTCTTTCATGCTGATGCAATTGGTGATCGGATATGGGCTCGCAGCGGCGATGATCGCTTCGTTCATCTTGGCGGTGTACTTCGCGGGATCAGCCTTGAAGGCTGCCTCGCACTTTGTGCAGCAGAAACGAATCTGCGTGCCGTCGAGGTTCTTGTCGCTCATACCCGTGAGCACGACCGTGACCGCGTCGGCGCCGAGGGCTTCGCCTGAAACAGGACAGGTGGTGAGTGGGAATGCATCGCCGCCGAAGGTGTCCATGGCGACAGGGGTGGTGGGGGCGGCGGTCATGGCGAGACCGGCGGTGGCGACAAAGGCTGCGCTGACTGCGAGAAAACGGCTGCGAATCGACATGGCGTGTTCCTTGAGTAGGGGATCCCGAAAAACACCGCGTCCAACGACGCGGGGGTGAGGATCGTAGCGCGCGGCCGTGCATGCGCGGCGCTTGCTTCGCGGCAACAGCGCGCCTATTGTGCCGTATATCCGGATGAACGGATGAAGGCGCAGAAGGCACGGATCGAATTCGGTCGCGTTCGTGTCAGGGTCCCCGTTCATTGCACTCATGAGATCGAGCGAAAACACGATGCCAACAGCAACTCCCCCCATGAAGACATCAACGAAAACTGCCGCGAAATCACCCGCCCCCAAGACCAGCGAGCCAAAGGCCAAGGCGCCCGCAGCGGTCAAGACATTTCTCGACACCGGCTTGGTGCTGACCTCGAACCCACCGTTCAAAGTCAAGTGCACTGCGCCGGAGACGATTGCTTTCGGGCGCAAAGAAATCGAACTCGCTGAACACGAGATGCCAGGACTCATGGCGCTGCGCGCGGAGTTCAAGGGACGCAAGCCGCTCAGGGGCGCGCGCATCTCTGGCTCGCTGCACATGACGATTCAGACCGCGGTGCTCATTGAGACGCTGGTCGAACTCGGTGCCGATGTGCGTTGGGCTTCGTGCAACATCTTCTCCACCCAAGATCACGCCGCAGCAGCGGTCGCCATCGGTCGCGGTGGATCGCTCGAGAACATTCGCGGCATTCCCGTCTTCGCGTGGAAGGGTGAGAGCCTCGCGGAATACTGGTGGTGCACCTATCAAGCGATCAACTGGCCAGATGGCGAAGGACCGAATCTTATTCTTGATGACGGCGGCGATTTGACACTTTTGGTGCACAAGGGACTCGCCTATGAGAAGGCGGGCAAAGTTCCTGCGGCCAAGCCCACCGACGTCGACGAGTTCAAAGTCATTCTTGCGTTGCTCAGCGATCTCGCGCGCGACGCGGCTGGGATGTTTACCCGCACCGTGCCCAACATCAAGGGCGTTTCCGAGGAGACCACCACCGGCGTGCATCGTCTCTATCAGATGCAAGAACTGGGACAGTTGTTGTTTCCTGCGATCAATGTCAATGACTCAGTGACCAAGAGCAAGTTCGACAATCTCTACGGTTGCCGTCACTCGCTGGTGGACGCAATCATGCGCGCGACCGACGTCATGCTTTCGGGCAAAGTCGCGCTGATCATCGGCTACGGCGATGTCGGAAAGGGCAGCGCACAAAGCCTGCGCGGCCAAGGCTGTCGCGTGAAGATCGCGGAGATCGATCCTATCTGCGCGCTGCAAGCATGCATGGAGGGCTACGAAGTCGTCACGCTCGAGGACGTCGTCGAAACCGCCGACATGTTTGTCACTGCGACAGGCAATTGCGACATCATTACCGCCGATCACATGCGGCGCATGAAGGACAAGGCCATCGTCTCCAACATCGGTCACTTCGATAACGAGATCGACATGGTCAGCCTGACCAAGGTCAAGGGCATCAAGCGCGTGAACGTCAAGCCGCAAGTCGATGAGTGGGTCTTCCAAGATGGCAAGTCGATCCTCATTCTTGCCGAGGGTCGTCTGGTCAATCTTGGTTGCGGAACTGGTCACCCCAGCTTCGTCATGAGCACAAGCTTTACCAATCAAGTGATGGCTCAGATTGAACTATTCAAGAACTCCAAGCACTACGGCAAGACCGTCACCACGCTGCCAAAGCATCTCGACGAAAAGGTCGCGCGCTTGCATCTCGACAAGCTCGGCGCGCGCTTGACCAAGCTCACGCGCAAGCAAGCCGAGTACATCGGCGTGCCCACCGAAGGCCCGTACAAGGCTGATCACTATCGTTACTGAGCTGATCACTATCGTTACTGAGCAGTGATCGTTGATCAATCAACAACAACGCGCCCCGTGCATGCACGGGGCGCGTTGCGTTTGTCGATGCCTTGTCACTCACTCATTCACGTTGATGCAGGAGTGCGCGCCTTCCACTTGGCGATCAGTTCGATTTCGCGCTCTGCAGTAATCCCCGGGGTGCGCTTGGTTCCCCATGCGAAGTCAGCGGGGCGATCGGCAGTGGTCTTGTTGAAGTCGGCGATGGTGTCGCGCGCAGTGTCGGCCAGTGGTCGGCAGTGCAGCCCATGCGCAAACGCCTTGGAGCAGTTGGCGCGACCAGCTCCGAAACTTTCTTTGTCCTGCGGAATCCACAGGGGCAATCCCATCCACGGACCGACTTGCTCTTCGAGCAACCACGCTTCATCGGCCCACACAAACCGCACGGGATTAGAAACCGCGCCCTTGATGCCGCCGAGCATCTCTTCCATGGTCAGGATTCCTTGCGGGCCGTTTGCGATGTAGGTTCCGTGATGACCATCTTCGACGAGCTTGAGCATGAAAGCGGCGAGGTCGCGCACATCAATGAACTGCACGCTGGTTTCGTCGGGCTTGGGCGCGCGCGGCGCAAGCACATCGCCACCGCGCGCGATGCGAATCGGCCAGTAGGTGAAGCGACAGGTGTCATCGCCAGGACCGACGATGAGTCCGGGGCGCACCGAACAGGTCTTGCCCGGACACGCAACCTCGGCAGCGGTTTCACACAGCGCCTTGAGCGGGCCGTAGCTTTGTCCCGTGACTTCCTCGAGAGTGGGATCCTCAATCGTTGCGACGGGGGTTGACTCATCCGCGACCACCGACATGTCGCTGTACACCGAAATCGTCGAGACGATTTGATACATCAGCGTGACGCCACACAGGAGTTCCGCCGAAGCCTTGGTGATGCGCGGGACGTACGACGAGTTGTCGATCACCGCGTCAAAGCGTTCGCCGCGCGCTTTCAGCGCTGCGACTTCAGCTTCGAGTGCCTTCAATCCTTCGCCCTTGAGCGGATCGCGATCACCCTTGAGCTGTCGAATCGCGCGGAACTGCTCGCCATCGAACAAGGTGGGCGCGGACTTGCCGCGATTGAACAGCGTGATCGACCAGCCTTTGGCCATCGCGAGTTCGACCAGATGCGGACCGAGGAAACCAGTGCCACCGAGAATGAGAATGCGCATGAGCGCAGCGTACTTACGAGTGTGAGAGTCGATACATCACTCGATACGATGGGTGAATGGCAAGTCGACGAACGAACAACACTCTGCTCGTGCTGGCCGCCCTCGCGCTCGCCGCAGCGGGTCTTTACCAGCAGTTTGGCGGCACTTCTGGCGACGACAGCGATGATCGTTCTCCGCGCGCGGGCAACAGCGCAGCCGCAGCGCGTGCGAAAAATGAGCCATCGAAACTGCGACTCTCCACCGAGCGCATCGACCTCGGAACCATCTCTCATTGCGAGGGCGCGCGGACGTTCGAGCTCTTGATGACCAACGATGGGACCGAACCGATCACCGTGTCGGGTTGGCGCGCGACGTGCAGCTGCGTCTCTCCCAATGGCAAGGGCGGTTTCGCGGTGTTGCCTGGTGAAACCACCGCGCTGCCCATTCGCGTCGAGCCGCAGGGTGCCGGCGGCAAGAGCCAGCGCATCGACTTTCGCATCGACGGATCCATCGGCGGACCGCGCGTGCGCATCGACTATGTGGTGGCGAGCGTGATTCGTCCGCGGCCAAGCGTGGTGATGCGGCCCACGAAAGGGACGCTGGCGATTGTGGACCTCGAGCGTTCCGCGCCCGACGGCGCGTTCATCGAAGAGGCGTTTCTCATCTTGGGCACGGTTCCGCAAGTGGCGAAAGTGTTCGATGTGCCGCCTTCGATGGGACTCGGTCTCGGCGGCATCGAGATCGACTTTGCGGCAATCGACGCGCTTGCCAAGCTCGAAGGCGTTGGCGGCGATCCTGCCTTTGAGTGGGAAACCACCGCGTCGGGCGTGCGTTGGAAGTCGCTTGATCTGGTGGTGCGCACTGATCTGCCTGCGTGCAGCGAAGTGCACGTCACCATCAAGAACGGCTGAGCACGCCAAGGGTCCTATCGCAATTTCGCCAACATAGTTGCGCGTGATCAAAAAAAACACCGTCGCGCGTAGGGCGCGACGGTGTGAGTGTCCTTTGCGTAGTCACGGTGTCTCGAGCGAAACGAATCAGCACATTTCAATCAGCATCGTGACGGCGTTGCCACCGCCGAGGCAAAGCGAGCAGATGCCGCGCTTGCCGCCGGTGCGCTTGAGTTGGTGCACCAACGTCACCAACACACGCGCGCCGCTCGCCCCGATGGGGTGACCAAGCGCCACACCGCCGCCACAGATGTTGAGCTTCGACTCAGGAATCCCCAGCGGAGTGATGTCGGCGAGCACTTGGCCCGCGAACGCCTCGTTCAGTTCGAAGAGATCGATATCCGCGACTTTGAGGCCGTTTTTCGCGAGAATCGTCTCGATGCCCACCTTAGGGGCGAAGAACAATTCTTTGGCCGCGACGCCCACCGTATTCGAATCGATGATCCGCGCAATCGGCGTAGCGCCAGTCTTGCGCAGACCTTCCTCGCTCATCACAAGCACCGCCGCTGCGCCGTCAGAAATCTGGCTCGCGTTGCCCGCGGTTGCGGTGCCGTCCTTGCCAAACGCAGGCTTCAACTTGGCGAGGCTTTCGACAGTGGTGTCGCTGCGAATGCCTTCGTCTGCGTCAACCCCAACTTTGGCCATGCACTGCTCGGCCGTAAGTGGAAGAATCTCGCTCTTAAAGTGACCATCTTTTGTTGCTTGCGCGGCGCGTATGTGACTTTGTGCGGCGAAGCGATCTTGCTCCGCGCGGGTCACTCCGTCGCGCGCGGTGAGAAAGTCGCAGGCGCAACCCATGGCCCACTTCTCAAACGCGCAGGTCAATCCGTCGTGGGCCATGTGGTCTTGCATCGCGCCTGGTCCGTACTTGATGCCATTCCTCATGTGCATCATGTGTGGCGCGAGGTCCATGTTCTCGATGCCGCCCGCGAGCACGACGTGGTTGTCGCCCGCGCGAATCGACTGCGCCGCTTGCATGACTGCATGCAGACCTGATCCGCAAACCTTGTTCACCGTCACCGCGCTGATGGTGTCGGGCAGTCCGCCCAAGATCGCCACTTGACGCGCAGGATTCTGGCCCACTCCTGCTTGCAGCACGTGGCCCATGATGCACTCGTCGACATGCGCTTGCGCTCCGGGAACGGCCTCGAACAAGGCCTTCGCGACATACGAGCCGAGCACCGGCGCGGGAACGCGGGCGAGTCCGCCCATGAACTTGCCGATGGGGGTGCGGCGAGCGGCGACGATGTACACGGCAGGGCGAGCGGTCATGAAAGTCCTTCGGTGGTCCGTGACTCGCGGGGAGCCAACGGGGGAGTTGCGCGACGTTGATGGCAGGCACGTGCCGAGTGCACAACCCGCCACGGGGGCGCCGATGATAGCGACGAGTGCCGCCGCGTTTACGCGATGGCAGTGCTATGGAGCGCTTCAGTGAAGACACTGGCGCGCCACGATTCGCGTACCCCCGATGTTGAGATCCGCATGACTACCCGCCACGACTTCTCCGAAAATCTCATGAGCCTGCAGAGCCACATTTTGCTCGAGGAGGCCAAGCATCCCCGCGCGAGCGGCGACTTCACGTGGATTGTCAGCGCCATTTCACTCGCGGCCAAGAGCATCGCCAATCAGGTGCGTCGGGCTCGTCTCTCTGGCTCGATCGGACAATTCGGCGAAACCAATGTGCAAGGCGAGGAGCAGCAGAAACTCGATGTCATCGCCAACGAAGCGATCATGCGTTGCCTCGGCACGCGCGCGTCGGTCGCAGTGCTCGCGAGCGAAGAGGACGACGAACCCACCATTCTGCGCAAGGGCAGTGAGGGTGGGAAGTACTGCGTGTTGTTCGACCCCCTCGACGGAAGCTCGAACCTCGACACGGGCGTTGGCGTGGGCACGATCTTTTCGATCCTGCGCAACGACCCCAACATTCCTGACGCGCAAACGACGGTGTGCCAACCAGGATCGAAACAAGTTGCCGCGGGCTACATCCTGTACGGCTCGTCGACGATTTTCGTGTTGACCACCGACAGTGGGGTGGCGCTTTTTGAACTCGACCCCTACATCGGTTCGTTCTTGCTGGTTAAAGACAACCTGCGCATTCCTACGGCAAACAAGGTGTATTCGGTGAACGAGGCCTACGCCTCATCGTTCCCGCAGGGCTACCAGAACTATCTCGCCTGGGCGCATCAGAACGGGTATTCGTCGCGCTACATCGGTTCCATGGTGGCCGATGTTCATCGCATATTGCTGACCGGCGGCGTGTTCATGTATCCGCCCACCAAGAAGAACCCTGAGGGAAAACTGCGCTACCTCTACGAAGCGAGCCCGATGGCATTCATCATCGAACGTGCGGGTGGACTGGCATATTCAGGAGCGATCCCGACCCTCGAGCATTTACCTCAGCGCGTGCATGAGCGCGTTCCGGTGCTGATGGGATCCCGCGATGAGGTCACAAAAGTGCGGGAATTCCTGCGCTGACGCCTCGCTCTTGTGAAAATGATCACAGAGTGATTTTGCGAGAAATACGCAATCGGGCTGAATTTTGTGTGCATCACGACCCATTGACGATGAAGATACTCGGGTTGTCTGACTGTTGATTGCGCAGTGCCAACAGGTAGTGTCTTCAGACATCGTCGCGGCGATCGTGTGATGAGATCGCCCAATCAGCCTGATCAGTTCGAGTTGTAAACCTTTGCAGATGGGTATTGATTTCTCGCGGCAAGCGCGGCTTCGTCGCCGTGTCTCTCGCGCGCGAGGACTTCTCTCGGACGCGGCACGCGACGAGCGTGCGCGGCATCAAACCGCGATGTCACCGACGACATCACAGGAGGCTCTCATGGCAATTTCGCTGACTCGCAATCACGACAACGATGTCACGCGTGGCCCTGCTCGATCACGCAGCCGCAACGCACGTGCGAGCGATGACGGCGTCTGGATCGCCTCATTGTTTCTCTCGCTGGTCGCAGTGCTGATGCCGATTTGGTTCCTCGGCACCGCGTTGGCCTTCGTCGGAGACAGCGCGTCGGCCGCGAGCGTGGGCGCAGTTGTTTCGGATGCCGCACAAATCGTGTTGATTTCCATCGGCTTCATCGCGACGTTGTGTGCGGTGCGCGTCGCTTGGGTGCTTGCCGCTGCGCCTCGGCTTGGTCGTCATCATCATCGACAAACGCTGCATTACGGCGCGATCGCGGCAGGCGCGCTCGCGCTGTTGTTTGTGCAACGGTTTATTTTTGTGGAGGGTTCGCTCTCGGGCGATCTCTTCGCCTACTTCGGCGCGCTTGCGCCAGCGATGCTCATGGCCGAGCTCTCCTTCGCGCTTCCTGCGATTACCAAGCGCCACTACGGAACCGCGATCGGTTCGCTCGGCGGATTCGCGTGGATGCTCGCGAGCATTTCGTTGATGTGTGTGGCCGTTGTTCCCGCAGTGTGGTGGATGCCCGCGCTCTTCGCTGCGGGAGGTTCGGTGTGCACCGCGGTCGCCGCGCTGCGCATCTGGCGTCACTATGAGGGCGAACCGCTGCACGGGTGAAACCTGTGTGAAACAAGCAATTGCAGTCAACGCACGAACAAAGTTGTTCGTGCGTTTTTTTGAGCGTCGCGTTTGAATTGAAGTGAGTTCGTCGCGAACCGCGGCGCGCGTGCTTGATAGGCTGCAGCCTTGTCATCCGCACGTCATGCCACGAATCAATCGTCGATTCATTTGACGCGACCAACCACGCTGCATGTCGTTGGCTCGATGATGATTGATCGAGTCATGCGCGTCGCGTCGCTTCCGCGCGCGGGCGAGACGGTCGCGGCGCTCTCGAGTGAAACCTATGCGGGAGGCAAGGGCGCCAATCAAGCAGCTGCGGCGGCAAGGTGCGGCGCGCGCGTGCGCATGCTCGGTCGCACCGGCGCAGACGGCGCATTCATTCGCGCGCAACTGAAGGACGCGGGCGTGCATGTTGGTGCGGTGTCCACTGCCGACGCTGTTTCAGGAGCGGCGTGTGTGATGGTCGCGCGCGACGGACACAACGCGATCGTCATCGCGCCCCAGAGCAACACACGCATCACGGTTGCGCAGATCGAAGCATTTCTCGCCAGCGCGCACACGGGCGAAATCGTGCTGTTTCAGAATGAATGCGCGCATCTTGTCGAAGGCATTGCCCTTGCCGCGGCGCGAGGATTACGACCGTGGCTCAACGCGGCTCCCGCCGACGAGTCCTTGCTTGAGATCAAGTTGGAGAAGCTCGCGGGACTTGTGGTCAACGAACACGAAGCCGAGTTGCTCACTGGTGTGCGCGACGTGCAGCAGGCGCTTGAGATCCTGGCATCGCGCATGAAGAACGCGACGGTCATCATCACCCTCGGCGCACACGGCGCGATTGCGGCGGTGGGGAGTGCGCGTTACCTCCATCGCGGATTCGTGGTGGACGCGATTGACACCGTGGGATGCGGTGATGCGTTTGTCGGCGCGTTTCTTGCGGCGATCACGACGCACTGCGACGTCGCGCAGGCGCTCGCGCGCGCCAACGCTGCGGGCGCGCTCACCGCGATGCATCACGGTGCCATGCGCGCGCTTCCGACGATTGCAGAAGTAAACGTGGCATCGCTTCTTCCTGAAGGCACGCGACTCAAGCAGCGCGCTCCGTTGGGCGACGGATCGTGTCGACCACTGCAGTGCCAAGGCTGCGGCTACGACATCGCCGCGCAGAAAATTGGCGAGAAATGCCCTGAATGCGCCCATGTCATCGTCGATACACGCTTCACGGATCGGTGGACGCAGCCGAGCGTACGCACGAACTTTGTGTTGGGCGCGACGCGGTTTCGCAACGCGACCGTCGGGATCGCACTGGCGCTGTTGTTGCAACTGCCGCCGTTGTTAGTAAGTCAGATGACTTCACGCACTGGAAGTGCACGCACTGGAATGGCGTCGACCCTCATCACCTTTACTTCGAGCATGGTGTATTGGGCGTTCACCATGTGGGTGATCTTCCAGATTGCGCTGGTGCCGTTTGCGATCTTCACGTTGGCCCGCGGCGCTTCGAGCGAGCAGCTGCGTCGCATCCTGCTCGGCGTCATGGTGGTGCGCACCGCCTCGATGTTGCTGCTCATCGTTGGCGCATCGCAACCCTCTCCCGATGCGGTCTTTGTCGCGTGGGGCTTGATGGTTCTGTGCGACGGCGCCGCGGCGGTGGTGCTCTGGCGCATCGATGTCGAACAACGCCTGCGCGCGGTGAGCCCGCTGCGATTGTGCATCTGCCTCGCGTTCAGCGTGCTGGTGCCGCTCCCTCTGGTGATCGCTCGCGACGTGTATTGGCTTCCAGTCGCTCTCGTGAGTTATGTGGTGGGGATGGTTTGTTGCGCGTTGTTGGTCCGCGCAATGGCTCGAACTCTGCAAACGCGCGGCGCTGTTGCGTGATGGTTGATCGCTGCGCTTGACTGCGCGGCGCGACGATGCTCAGGCTCGCGGCGCGACGATGCTCAGGCTCGTGGCGCGACGATGCTCAGGCTCGTGGCGCGACGATGCTCAGGCTCGCGGCGCGACGATGCGAATTCGCAAAAACGCCTTGTATTCACGGTGATTGCGCGCATCACTCGCGGCGCGAGTTTGCCAAGTGCGCTCTGTTACCATCGACGCCCTTCACTTCCAAACCAACAGAGGCACTCCATTGGCGATTCCCAGCGACGCGGCGACTTCCACCACGCAAACCATCCTGCCGCGCAACAGCAATCAGGCGCTGGGCATCGGCCACTTCGCCATCGATTTCATGTCGGGCAAGATTGGAGTCCCCGATGCATCGGTGCTCGAGCGCACCACGATGTTTCACACCGACTCGGTGTTGTGCGGACTGAGCGCGATCGCGCTCAACACCAACGCGCCGATCATTCTGCGCCGCGAGGCTGCGGAGTATCCCAACGCGAAGGGTGCGTCTGTGTTTGGTTCGACCGCGAAAGTTGCCGCGGAGAAGGCGATCGTGGCCAACTCCAACGCGGTGCGCGAGTGGGATTCCAACGGAACCAACTTTGGCTTCAACCCGAAGCTCGGTCACGTCGCGGGCGAGTTTGGTCACAACGATTTCTATCCGGTCGCCATCGCTGCGGCACAGCAGAGTGGTCGCGACGGCGCCTACGCACTGCGCGGCATGGTGGCCATCGATGAGATTCGTGGTCGCCTCGCCGAAGTGTTCTCGCTCAAGACCTACAAGATCGATCATGTCGTGCACGGCGCCATCGCCAGCGCGGCGGTGTATGGCGCAATGATGGGCGCGACGGCTGAACAAATCGAGAGCGCGATCGGCATGACCGTCGCCCACTACATCCCGTGGCGCGCGATTCGCGCGGGCAAGCAGTTGAGCGACTCCAAAGGCGCCTCGGCGGCGATCACCACCGAAGTCGCCGTGCTCTCGATGATGCGCTCGATGCGCGGATTCATGGGCCCACGCGACATTTTCCGCAATCCCGAGTGCATGTTCCGCCAGTTCGAGAAGACCTCCGGCGACAGTCCGTTTGACTTGGTGCTCTCGCACTCGGGCAGCGATTTCGCGGTGATGGGCATGCACTTCAAGCTCGGTTTGTATGAGCATCAATCGGCGGGCGCGCTGCAAGGATTGCTCACCTTGGTTCGCGAGAATCCACAGATTCTCGAGCAGCATCAGGCGATCAGCAAGATCACCATCGTTGCTTACGAGCCCGCGTTTGGCATCATCGGTGATCCCGCCAAGCGCGATCCCAAGACGCGTCAATCCGCGGATCACTCGATGGTCTACATCGTGTCGACGCTGCTGCGCAAGGCGATTGATCTCGCTGCTTCAACCAAGTCGAGCAAGCTCGGTCACTGCGACAACTGCTACTGGAAGTCGCTCATGCTCATGCCGTGTGACTACGCACCCGACGCGATCCATCACGCTGCCACTCGCGCGTTGATGGCGAAGTTCGAGTTCACGCACGGTGGCGCGGAATACGACCGTCGCTATCCCGATGGCATCCCGACATCCATCGTGATTCACATGCAGGACGGCCGCACCTTTGACTCGGGCTTGGTGATGTATCCCGCAGGACACGCGCGCAACACCACCGCGGATTTGCGCGGGATTCTCGGCAAAAAGGCGCAGTTGTTGGGCGCGCTGGCGTCGGATCAGTCGGCGCCGATCATCGATCGCTTCAACTCAATCGCCGCGATGAACGGAAGCGACCTCGCCAAGTTGTACGACTTCGCCATTGCTGATCGCGGGATATTCGAATGAGCGCTGATGCACCCGTGACCGAAGACGTGGCCGCAGGGCCGAGCGTATGGATCTGCGATTTCACCGACGCAGAAGATCGACTCGCGTTTGCGCGTCTGATGGCTGAGTTTGCCGCCGAGCCAGTTTCGGCGAGTCCGCAACTTGGCGTCGAACACTTCACGCTCGTCGCTGATGATCTCGCGCAACGCGCGGGAACATTGGTCTTGTTTGCCGCGCGCGAAGGAGCCGACGACGCCGAAGGAATCTTGGTCGCCTTCGAGGGTTACACCACGTTTGGCCGCGCGCAGCTGTTCAACATTCACGATGTGCACGTTTCGCCCATCGCGCGCGGCGTCGGTTTAGGCACACTCATGATCAACGCGTTGATTGATGTCGCGAACGAACATCGCTTCGCCAAGCTCACGCTCGAAGTGTCGGCATCGAACGCGCGCGCGATCGCGCTCTACTTGCGATTGGGATTCACGGGACTCGAGCGCGTCGGTGCCGTCGTTCCACTCGGCGCGACGTATTTCATCTCGAAAAAGCTGTGAGTTCAGAAAAAGCTGTGAGTTCAGCAAGCAGCAGCAGGCGTGGGCGCACTGGGGCGTGGGCGCACTGGGGCGTGCGCGCACTGGCGCACGCACTGGCACGCGCGTCAGAGAAACAAGCCGTCAAGCAACTCGACGATGCCCTTGCCTTGCGTGGCGATGGTCTCGAAGATCTTGCGTCCGCTCGCGATATCGAGCAGTTCGCGCACGAGTTTGGACTCGCCTGCGTGATCCGCTTTGTTGACCACAAAGATGTCGGCAATCTCGAGGATTCCCGCCTTGTCCATCTGCACCGCGTCGCCCATGCCGGGCACAACCACCACCACGGTGCGATCGACGAACTTGCGGATGGCGACATCGTTCTGTCCCGCGCCCACAGTTTCGACGATGAGTTTGTCGTAGCCCGCGCCACCGATGAGTTCGATGATCGCGTTGAGCGTGCTGTAGTCCTCGCCCAGAATCGCAAGTGATCGGTAGAAGATTCCTTCATCGACAGTGTTGAAGTCAACGCGCAGGCGATCACCCAACAGCGCGCCGCCGGTGATGGTGCTCATCGGATCAAACGCGACCACCGCGATCTTCTCGCCGCGACGCACTGCTTCGCTGGCCATCGCCGCAACCAACGTGCTCTTGCCCGCGCCGGGCGAACCGGTGATGCCGACCACTTGCATCGGTCGCTTGCGCGGTGCGTGCACCGTGTGACCGGCGTGCGCGAGCGAAATGTTGCGCGCCAACAATGCCGTGGGATTCGTGGTGACGCTGCTCGAAAGTGGCGCGTACTTCTTCACACTCTCGCGCACGCTCGCGACGATTTGCTCCATGCCCGTGCCCGTGTGATAGATGCGCGCAACCCCCGCGTTGAGCAGCGTTGGCACATCGTCTTGCGGAATGATTCCGCCCACATTCACCGTCATATCGGGGCGACCGACTTTGCGACATTCGTCGAGTAATCGTGGCACCAGCACCAAGTGCGAGTTCGACATCATGCTGCAGGCGATGCAATCGGCGTCTTCGTCGCGCGCGCTGATCGCGAGGCTGCGTGGAGTTTGCCACAGCCCCGAGTAAATCACGTGAATCCCCGAGTCGCGCATGATCCGTGCGATGAGCTTCACGCCACGATCGTGTCCGTCGAGTCCCATCTTGCCTAGCAGGACGCGAGGGCGGTGGGGCAGATCGCCGCAGCGATCTTGTTTCTCGATAGCAGTGGTTGGTTCAGTGGTTGCGCGCATGGGATTTTCTCAAAGCGTGAGTGGGCAAGAGTAATGCAAACGCTGCGCAAACGCGGGGCAAACGCAGGGGTCGTACGCGTTCTGCACAGACGAAGTCGCACGAACAATATCGCGCCGTGATCAGGACTTCGCAGCACTCTCGTCGTCAGCACGCGCCTCGTCTGTCCCGTCTTCTGCGGCGAGCGCTTCCGCCGCGGCGGCCTCGGCGAGTTCGCGCTTGGTGTCGCGTGACTTCGGATCACCAATCGGCCGCGCGTCGCTGGTCCACTCGCCAGGGTAAAACCGCGCGCAAAGCGCAGCGACGATGTCTTCGACATTCTTGTACTTGTAATCGTCGAGCACAATCGCGGGGCCGTTGCTCACTTCAACTCGCGCGACGGCCTTGCTCATCCAACGTGAAAGATCGATGCCCGTGATTTGCTCAGGGGTGAAGGTGCCTTCCGCGCAGTGAAAGGTTCCATCGTCGTCGAGACGAAAGCGTCGACGCGAGAGATTCCATTGCGCATACGCGAACCAGGGCACACCGAGCACTCCGCATCCCACGATGTACAGCCACAGCTGAACCGGACGGTCGTACGCCGCGGGCTCAACAGGCTTCTCCATGTATTTGTTGAGGATCGCGACCGCGGCGGTGTATTGCGCCTTCTGCGCCTCGGTGAGTTCGCCCAGAGCCTTCGTGGCTTCGAGTAAAGACTTCTCTTCTTCAGTCGTGATGAATTCCTCAAACGCAGCTTGATTGCGCGGAATCTTGATCGCGTAGTCGTACCAGCCCCAAATTCCAAACACCAAGCAGACCACCGCGTAGCCCACGTTTTGCAGAGTTTGCCGCGATTGAATTTTCGTCTCGATAGCCATGAGTGGTATTTCGTCCGTTGCGCTCGCTGGGCACCGAGATTTCGAAGTTTCGATGGAAGCGAACGCACCTTTGTCGGTTAGATTCGTCTGCAACATAGAGGGATCGGGCGCGTATGGCGTCGGCTCCCTTTCTTCCCGCACAAAGTTTTCGGATGAACTCATGCAGATGCGAACTCGATTGACGGATCGCTTGATGACTTGTGGCACGTCACGCTCACAGGTGCGCGTGCTTGCCTCGCTCACCCTCGCTCTCGCGGCAGTCGGCGCGATCAACGGCAATTCCCTGGCGGGCGTTTGCGTGGGGGATTTCGACGGAAACAGCGCGGTTGACGGCGCGGATCTCGCTGCCTTGCTCGACGCGTGGAGTTCTTCCAACGCGCAATTCGACCTCGACGGCAGCGGCAATGTCAACGGGGGCGATCTCGCGATAGTGCTCAATGCGTGGGGCGCTTGTTCGGTGGCCGCTGCCCCCGTCGAAGTCGCGATTGCGTGCAGCAGCTCGCTGGAATTCCCTTGGGCCATCCCATTCGACTCGTTCAATTTCGGCGAGGCCGCGTTCGCGTCGGTGGATCCGGCGCGTTTTTCGGACCTCGCGGGACGTACTGTCGACCTCTTCGTGCTCGCGAATCGATCGAGCGCGCAGTGGGCTTCCAACCTCACTCTCGTTGATGTTCGCGGCGCGGCGCAGCCGTTTGTGGTGGCGGCCACGTTGGCGAGTTCGATCACGAGCATCAACCTCGTCGGCGTGAGTGCCGGCGACGGTGACAGTCCAGGTCGCGGTCTTGATCTAGTCATCGATGCTGATCGTGACGGCACACTTTCCGCGGGCGATCTCATCGATGGAAGTGGTGATGGCCCGGGCATGTGGCTGGTCAAAGATCTCACCGCCAGCGGTCCGCACACCGTGACCACGCTTGCGAGTTACGACATCAACGATCCCGACGTCCTCGACACGATGGAACTCGAACGCATCTATTACCCCGCGGATATCGCGTCGCTTACTTCGCGTCCGCTGGTGGTGATCTCGCACGGAAACGGCCATCAATACACGTGGTACGACTATCTCGGCACGCACTTGGCGAGTTGGGGATACGTAGTGATGAGTCATCAGAACGACACCGTGCCCGGAATCGAAACCTCATCCACCACCACCCTCGAACACACTGAAAGTTTTCTCGCGCAACTAGGCACCATCGCCGGCGGCGCGTTGCTGGGCAAAGTGGACAGCACGCGCATCATTTGGATTGGCCACTCGCGCGGCGGTGAAGGAATTGCCCGAGCGTATGACCGCTTGTTTGATGGCACCTTCACTTCGCCCAATTACACGAAGGACTCGGTGTTGACGTTGGTGTCCATCGCACCCACCGATTTTCTCGGCACGGCAAGCGCGAATCCGCACGCGGTGCCTTTCATGTTGCTGTACGGATCCGCCGACGGCGATGTCTGTGGTTGCCCCGATTCGGAAGTTCCCGACAGCTTCAACATCTTCGAACGCGCCGAGGGTTTGCGTCAGTCAACCTATGTTCACGGCGCCGATCACAACGATTTCAACTGCTGTGGTTTCAATGATTTCTCTGGGCCAACGGGGACGGCGATCGCCAACACCGAAGCGCAACGCATCGCCAAAGCGGCCTCGCTGAGCATGATTCGTCGTGTGGTCGAAAACGATCGATCTACCGAGGAATACCTGTGGCGCCAGTACGAAAGCCTCAAGCCGATTTCGGTACTCGCGACGACAACCGTGATCAACGAGTGGAAGCCTGCGAGCGCGAATCTCGCGGTGATCGACAACGTGCAAACCAACACCGCAACCAATCTCTCGAGTGCTGGCGGTGCGGTGTCCTACTCCGCGGTGAACGCCATCGTCGAGTCGATTCACAACGACAACAACATCACCTTCACATGGGCGACCACTGATCCGATGAACGGCGCGACGCGCGGCCGCACCACCGATGCGACGCGCGCACTGGTCTTCGATTGGACCGCGGCGGCATTTGGCGCGTGGAGTGTTCCTGCGGCGATGAAAGATTTCTCGAGCAGCCGCTTCCTCTCGCTGCGTGCCGCGCAAGGCACGCGTCATCCCAACACCATCGCCGCGCTGGGCGATCTCACGTTCACCGTTGTGCTATTGGATGAGCTCGGTGTCGAGAGCGCGATTCGCATCAGCACCTTCAAGGGCGGCATCGAAGAGCCCTATCAGCGCACAGGCTATGGAACGGGAACGGGTTGGCAGAACGCGATGGAGACCGTGCGCATTCCGCTGGCATCGTTCACCGCCGATGGTCGCGCCGTTGATCTCTCGCGCATCGCGACCGTGTTGCTGCGCTTTGGCGCGGCCGATGGTTCGTCACAAGGACGTTTGGTGGTGGACGACTTGCAGGTGGAACATGATTGAGTGCTTGAAGGCCATGCGAGCTCGCATCGCGTTGACACGAACCTCCACGATTTACTCTCCAATTGATCGAGCACTGCTCATGAAAAACACCGTGATTTCCGCAGTATCTACCTCAGTATTGACCTCAGTATTGACCTCAGTTGCGCTGGTCAGCGTTGCAGCCGCGAGTGCGGTGCCTCCGAACTCGACCACCAATCCTGCGACAACTCCATCGACTCCTTCAGGCGAAGTCGCGCCGCCGAGCAAGGCCCCGCCGCAAGTGCAAGGAATGCCCAGCGTTCCTGCGACGCCCGCGATGGTGACCGAAGTTCTCGAAGCGATTCCGTTTGAACTCGCGAATAGTTACGTGCACAACATGCGTAAGGATGTGGTGACGGTCACGCGCGGACATGTGCTGGTGATTCGTGCGCCAAAGGCGTTTCTGATTCCGCGACAACTCGCCGACAGCGTCTTGCTCGTGGGCGCGCAAACCGCGGAACGTTGCAATGTTGGATACGAGTCGGGCGTGCTGGTCGTCGTAGTGCCGCAGACGAGCGAGGTTGGCTCCGATGGCGTGACGCGCGTTGCCGATCCGTTGCGTTCACGAATCTACTTTGCCTCGCCCGAACTTCCAGAGCGCGTGGACGCGGCGTGGATCGCGGCGGAAGCAGCCAAGGCGGACGCCGCCAAACTTCCTGCCACGTGTGCAGTGAATGCACGCGCGCTGAACGGAGCGCGAACATTCGACGATCGCGACGCGTTGGGTTTGCTCATCGCCGATCTCATCGCGCGATACGCGCCCGATGAACTCGAGCGCGCTGAAGCACTGCGCGCGGTTGACTAAATCACTCGCGCGTGATCAACGCGCGACAGGCGGTAGCATGGTCCGCATGAACCTGACTACTTCATGCATCGCTCGTTCTTGCGCACGAGCGCTCAACGCATTTGCGCTTGATTTCCCGCAAAAAATGCTGCTTCTCGCGGCATCGACTAGTGCATGCATGATCGGATGCGCCTCTGGGCCCGCAGATCATGCCCCGCGCACGATGGCCGCGCCGCTGCAACACGTCGTGGTGGTCGACCTCACCGACGATGCGGATATTCCCGCGATGCGCGCGGCGAGTGATGCGCTGATGGCCACTATCCCGTGGGTCAAGGGCTATGTGTGCGGCGCGCCGGTTGACATCGGTCGCGCCAACGTGGCCACGGACTACGACCTCGCCATCATCGTGCAGTTCGACTCGGTGGAAGACTATCGCCGGTATCTCGAAGATCCGCGCCACTTGGAACTCGTGGCGACGTGGCGCTCCAAGTGGGCGCGTTCATACATCATTGACTTCGCCCCGTGATCAACGTCAATGCGCGGACGCGTCGTCGTCGTGGGAACTCACAGGCGCGCGCTCTCCGGCCTCGATCTCTATCGACAGAATATTTTCGCGCGGCGGCAACGGACAAGTCGCGAATGCGGTGAAGCAGCAGGGTGGGTTGTAGGCGCGATTGAAATCAATCAACGTGCGTCCATCGCTTCCTGGAGCGATGTCGAGAAATCGTCCGCCGCCGTATGTCGCCGCGCCGTTGCTCGCATCACCAAACACGATGAAGAGTTGATCCTGCGAACCAGCCGTCGCGGTCAGCGTGTGCGTCTTTCCCTGCAACTGAAAACGCAACTTCGCCGCGATGGGTTGTTGCTCGACAAAGCCCGCAACGTTGGTGATGGAGATGGTGCCCTGTGCATTGGCGCGTTCGACAGTTGCCTCGACCACCAGCGACTCATCGAAGGGAAACAGCGCGATTCCCGCGAAATCACGGCGAATCGCACTGTCGTTGTCCTTGATCCGCAAGGCAAGATCGCCGTTGCGACGCACGAGTGTGATCGTGAGTGGTCCGTTGCGCAGCGTGCGCGCCGCGTTGGACGGCGGTGGAGCGAGCGCGCTCGCATCATCCGTAAGCAGCACACACTCGGTGATGAGAACTCCGTCGCCGGTGACAGTCACGCCACTGTTGGCGGCAAAGGTGACGCGATCACCTGCACGCGTGAAGACGCCAATCTGTGGAGCGCTCGCATGCAAGTAGCGCAACGAACAATTGGGCGCGCTGCCAAACGAATAAGCGTCACTTTCAAGAAAGTCGAGCCCGACCAAGGTGAGCCAACCGTCGTCTGTGGTGAGCGTCGTGATGCGCGCGTCATGCCACGCTTGCCGCGCGGCGTCATCGAATCCAACGCGGCTCAGTGGTGATTTGCCGCAGGAACTTTGCATGGTCACGCTCGCAACCAGTGCGATCCACAGCAGGGGAAGCGCGAGTGACATCGTGTGTGAAGCAGAGTTCGCGGTGATCATGAGCGGCGCGATCGACGAGTTCATGCGCGCACGATAGCGACGCTCGTTTGCACTCAAGCGCGCGGAGTGCTGCGCCGACGCTACTCACGCACGCGAAAGTTTCGCGTGCTCCACGATGAGCGTCTTGAGACCCACCGAACGAAAGGAGATGCGTGCACGTGTGCCACCGAAACCGCGCGCGAGGTATTCAATCTTGCCCACACCGAAGATGGGATGACGCACCATCGACCCCACGGGAAACATCTCGCCGACATCCATATCGCTGAACGCTTCGGGATCGTCGTACTCGATGCGCCCGCCGGAGAATCGCTCGGTGGTGTCGCTGTGGGTGCAGCTTTCGCGGGGAATCTCGCGGAGAAACTCGCTTTCGATCGACGCTTGCCGCACTCCGCGCACCGAACGCACCGCCGCAGAACTCACCATGAGCGCGCGCTCGGCGCGAGTCATGCCTACGAAGAGCAGTCGTCGCTCTTCTTCGATTCCTTGCTCGCCATTGCTCGCGCGGCTGTGTGGAAGAATTCCGCTCTCAACACCGATCACGGCCACGCTGTCAAACTCCAAGCCCTTGGCCGCGTGCAGGGTCATGAGCGTCACGCTGCCTTGTTGCGGATCGACCGAGTCCGCGTCGGCGACGAGCGAAACGCTCTCGAGCCACAGTCGCAGCGCGTCGGCAAGCGTGGGTGGATGTTCGCCCGCGCGCTGATCCCCGTCGTACCCAGCATCGTCTTCCGCGACATCCGCAACTGGTTCATCATCAGGCAGACGAAACTGCGCCGCCGCCGAGACCAGCTCCTCGAGGTTGGCGACGCGCTCGCGTTCGTCAACGGTTGAGTGATCATCGAGCTGATCAAGTTTACTTGTTTCGAGTAATTCGCTGACAAACTCGGCGAGATCGCCAGGCAAGCGCTCTTCGAGCGTCTGGGCGAACTCGCGGATCATGAGCACAAATGCCTCGACGGACTTGGCGCTCTTGCCGCTAACAATGCCCGCACGACCCGCTTGGGCAAACCCAGAAATCAGCGGTAATCCGTGGGAAATTGCGTAGGCTTCGATCTTGCGCTGGGTGGTGGAGCCGATGCCGCGCGCGGGAACATTGACGATGCGGCGCAGCGAAACTTCATCGCGCGGATTGACGCAGACACGCAGATAGGCCAGCGCGTCCTTGATTTCCTTACGGTCGTAAAACGCAGTTCCGCGTGCAATGGTTGACGGAATCGACTTGCGCCGCAGCGCATCTTCCATCACTCGCGAGAGCGCGTTCATGCGGTAGAGCACCGCCATCGACCGCCAGGGAATGCCCTCTTGCGCGCGCGCTTGCAAGAACGCGGCCACGCGGTCGGCCTCTTCGTGTTCGTCGTTGCACTTAAAAATCGCCACAGGAATTCCCGCACCAAGCGCCGTGGAAAGTTCCTTGTGCTTGCGTCGAACGTTGTGACTAATGAGTCCAGCCGCGGCACGCACGATGTGTGCGGTCGATCGGAAATTCTCGCCCAGCGGAATGACGCGCGCGCCAGGAAACTGCTCTTCGAACTCCAAGATGTTGCTGATGTCCGCGCCGCGCCAACCGTAGATCGATTGATCGGGATCGCCGACGACCAAGAGGTTCTTCGAGCGCTCGGCCAACGCGTGGGCGATGACGAACTGCGCATGATTGGTGTCTTGATACTCGTCGACCATCACCCATTGATGGCGAGTTTGCAAGAGCTCACGCACCTCACTGTCGCTCTTGAGTAACAGCGCGACCTTGAGCAACAAATCATCGAAATCCACGGCGTTAGAGCGCGTAAGCACCGTCTCATAGGACTGGTACGCCTTGGCCACCGAGCGCGTCCAGAAATCATTCGCATCGGCGAGATACGCCGCGCTGTCGCGGAGTTTGTTCTTGGCGTTGGAGATTTCCGCGAGCACACTCGCGGGAGTCCATTGCGTAGCGGAGAGACTCGCCTCTTCGAGCGCCGTCTTGATCGCGTCCTTCTGGTCGCCCGCGTCATAGATGGAGAAGCCCGCTTGCAATCCAACGCGATCACCGAAGCGCCGCAATATTGCGCAGCAATGCGAGTGAAACGTCGCGACCACCAAGCCGGTGCGCGAACCATCGTCGCGCGCGACCAGTCGCGACACGCGCTCGCGCATTTCTCCTGCAGCACGATTGGTGAAGGTGAGCGCGAGAATCTTCCACGGAGGAACGCCGCGCGCGATGAGCGCCGCAATCCGTCGAGTGATGACGCGCGTCTTTCCAGAGCCCGGTCCCGCGAGCACCAACGCGGGCCCCTCGCCGTGACACACCGCATCGAGTTGCGCTGAGGTCAAGTCATGAGTGAGATCGGTCGGGACATCGGCGGGGGAGAGAGTCACGGCGGCGATGCTACGCCCCCGAAGAAAGCATGCGCACAGATCAGTCGTGCGCGCTGCGACGAGACGTTTTGTTTGCACGACGCGCGTGATTGCTGCCAGGCCAACAGACAGGACTGTGCGGGTGTCGGTCAGGACAGCAACAGGTTTTCCACTTTCGCGGGGGCAGTTCTGTCACTTGCGCGCGCGCGGTACGGTGCGCGACGGAGTCGATTGCGCGAATGCGCGCATCGGCGCTGGCGGCCGATCGTTCCATCGGTCCCGAAGTCAATTCAAACGGAGTGCGCCGTTGTGTCGCGCGATGCTGGTGGAAGGATCGAGAGAGAATCATGCGGAGCGTCAGAGAGAATCCGGTGGCGACCCTCAACGTAGGTTCGCCGGACAGTTTGCGGGCGCGGTTTCGGCTTTCCCGCTGCGGCTTCAGGAATTCACAAGAAATTACTACAGATGGTGGAATTTGCGCTTGCTACCACTACAGGTTGGGGTAGACTCTCAAGAGGCGGAGTTCCCGTGGGTGCAATGCACGCGGCGAACGAGGCCTCAACCCCAAACCAGAATGATGATGTGATAGGCCTCAGGCTGTCTGTAGAGCCCGTTTCGGCGAGTTCTAGGACTTCAGAACTCGTTTCGGCGAGTTCTAGGACTTCAGAACTCGTTTCGGCGAGTTCTAGGACTTCAGAACTCGTTTCGGCGAGTTCTAGGACTTCCGAACGCGTTTCAACGAGTTGTTAAGACTTCAGAACTCGTTTCAACGAGTTGTTAAGACTTCAGAACTCGTTTCAACGAGTTCTTAAGACTTTCGTAGCGGGCACGCGTGACGAGTCGGTGAAGCGTCAGTCGACTCGTGATTGCACAACCAATTTGCGTTTGAAAACTCAAGGCCTCCAGGATGGCGGCCTCTCTCTAGAACACTCCGATTCGAGGCGCATGGTGGCGCGCGAAGCGGGGACCGTGTGAGCCGGTGGGGCTTGCGCTCGGTGAGTTCCTATGCCAGTGTTGAGTGACACTCAGATTCGCGAGCTCGTGCATATCGAGCCCTTCGCGGCCAACGAAAAGCGCCCCGGCGCGGTGAGCTTTGGAGTTTCCAGCTACGGCTACGACGTGCGCGTGGGGACCAAGTTCAAGGTCTTCACCAACGCCACGCTGACCATCGCTTCCGGTGGCACGGCGGTTGTCGATCCGAAGAACTTCACCAACGACTTGTTCCTCACGATTGACACCGCCCTCACGGGTCGTGATCACATCATCATTCCGCCCAACTCGTTCGCGCTCGCGGAGACGGTGGAGACGATCCATGTCCCTCGCGACATTCTCGCGATCTGCGTGGGCAAGTCGACCTACGCGCGCTGCGGAATCATCGTCAACGTCACTCCGCTCGAGCCCGAGTGGCGCGGCAAGGTGACCATCGAGATCTCCAACACCACGCCGCTGCCCGCGAAGATCTACGCCAACGAGGGAATTGCGCAAATGATTTTCCTCAAGGCGGATCGCGTCTGCGCCACCAGTTACGCCGACAAGAACGGCAAGTACCAGGATCAGGTTGGCCTCACGCTTCCCATGGTGGATGGCCTTCCGGTTCCGGCACAAGAGACCGCGCCGATCACGTCGAATTGCACCTCGACCGCGACTGTTGGCAGCGCTTCCTCCGGTTGCTGTCAGCATCGCACGCCCGTGGGCACTCACTAACCCAGTCCAATTGATTCGGACGCGCGTTGAAATTCCCTTCGCGCGTCTTGCAGTCCTCTCTCGCCTTTCGATCCATCCGCGATCCATCCTCGAACTCGCTGCAGGCTTAGCTCCGACTCAGCCTGCACCGCAATCACCCCCCAGCCTCCACTGCTCTGCCTAGGAAGTACCCGCTCATGAAGATTTCGCGACGCTTCACCAAGTCTGGCCAGAATGTTTACGACGCTATCGAGTGGTCTCGGCGCTCGAGTCGCATCGGAAACACCGATGGCTCCACCGTCTTTGAGATGAACGATGCGGAGATTCCCGCAGCGTGGAGTCAACTCGCGACCGACATCGTCGTGAGCAAATACTTTCGCAAAGCAGGCGTGCCGCAGATCGCCGCCGATGGCAGCGCGATAGTGGACGACGCGGGTCGGCCGGTGTTGGGCCCAGAGCGTTCGGTGCGCCAAGTGGTGCATCGCCTCGCGGGTTGCTGGACGCATTGGGGTGAGAAGTTCGGGTACTTCTCCACCAAGCGCGACGCCGAAGCGTTTTACGATGAACTCGCGTTCATGCTGCTCACGCAGATGGCCGCGCCCAACAGTCCGCAGTGGTTCAACACCGGACTGCAGTGGGCCTACGGAATCTCCGGTCCATCGCAAGGACATTGGATCGCTGATCATCGCAGCGGCGCGACCAAACTCGCGACCGATGCGTACACCCATCCGCAACCACACGCGTGCTTCATCCAAGCGGTGAAGGACGACCTCGTGGGTGAGGGCGGCATCATGGATTTGTGGACGCGCGAGGCGCGCCTGTTCAAGTATGGCTCGGGCACGGGCACGAATTTTTCGGCGTGTCGCGGCGAAAACGAGCCACTTTCCGGCGGAGGCAAGAGCTCGGGCTTGATGAGTTTCCTGCGCATCGGCGATCGCGC
This sequence comes from Planctomycetota bacterium, assembly GCA_003671025.1. Lineage (GTDB taxonomy): Bacteria > Planctomycetota > Phycisphaerae > Phycisphaerales > SM1A02 > QWPT01. The sequence goes on along the minus strand of QWPW01000011.1, from coordinate 54,673 downwards.
CGCCGCGGCCATCAAGTCGGGCGGCACCACTCGTCGCGCGGCGAAGATGGTCTGCCTCGATCTCGATCACCCTGACATCGAGAGCTTCGTGAACTGGAAAGTGCGCGAAGAAATCAAAGTCGCGGCGATGGTCGAAGGCATGAAGGTGCTCAGCGCCGATCAGAAGCAACTCGCGAAGAAACTCGATCTCAAACTCGACTACGACTTCAACGGTGAGTCGTACTTCACGGTGAGCGGACAGAACTCCAACAACTCGGTGCGCATCCCTGATGCGTTCTTCGACGCGCTCGATGCCGACAGCGATTGGAAGTTGCTTCGCCGCACCGATGGCAAAGTCGCCAAGACTGTGAAGGCGCGCGACCTGTGGGAAGAAATCAACTTTGCCGCGTGGCGCTGCGCCGATCCAGGCGTGCAGTACGACAGCACCATCAACGCGTGGCACACTTGCCCTGCGGGTGGCCGCATCAATGCGAGCAATCCCTGCAGCGAGTACATGTTCCTCGACAACACCGCGTGCAATCTCGCGTCGATCAACTTGCTCAAGTTGTACGACTCGACCACCCGTCGATTTGATGTCGAAGGCTACGAACACGCGATCAATCTGTGGACGATCGTGCTCGAAGTCTCCGTGCTCATGGCCGCGTTTCCTTCGAAGGAAATCGCCGATCTTTCGTGGCGCTATCGCACGCTCGGCCTCGGCTACGCCAACCTTGGCGCGATGCTCATGCAAGCGGGAATCCCCTACGACAGCGAAGAGGGTCGCGCAGTGTGCGGCATGCTCAGCTCGATTCTCACGGGACGTTCCTACGCCGAGAGCGCGCTGCTCGCGGCCGAGCACGGACCGTTCGCCGGCTACGCGGAAAACCGCGAGAGCATGTTGCGGGTGGTGCGCAATCATCGCCGCGCGGCATGTGGAGTTTCGCGCGCAAGCGATGAGTGGGAGTCGCTGCGCATTCGTCCCGTGTCGCTTGATCATGCAGTGATCAACTCCGGTCGGGTGAATCTCGCCAACGCCGCCGAGTTGCTCGATCGCACCGTCGCCTGTTGGGACGATGCGCTCAGCTACGGCGAGAAGTTTGGTTTCCGCAATGCGCAGACCACAGTGATCGCGCCCACAGGCACGATTGGTTTGCTCATGGATTGCGACACTACTGGTGTCGAGCCTGACTTCGCGCTGGTGAAATTCAAGAAGCTCGCAGGTGGCGGTTACTTCAAGATCGCAAATCAGTCGCTTCGTCCCGCGATTCGCGCGCTCGGCTACAGCGAAACGCAATCGGATGAAATGGTCACCTATGTCATGGGCGCGTTGAGTCTCGACGTGGCCATGCCTGCTGCAGACGGCAGCAGGGGTGAAGCGCACACGACCTCCGCGACCACATTGCGCTCGTTCTTGCTCGCGAAGGGTTACACCCACGAGCAGTTAATCGCAGTGGAAAACACGCTGCCGACGGTGTTCGAAATCGCCTTCGCGTTCTCGGCGTGGTCGATGCCGCAAGAAGTTCTTGAGGCTGCGGGAATTGATGCAGCGACGGCGAAAAACACGCCATCCTTCAACGGACTGCGCGCGCTCGGACTGACCGCGAAACAGATCGACGCCATCAACCGCGCGATTTGCGGAACGCAAACCATCGAAGGCGCGCCGTATCTCAAGGACGAGCATCTCGCAGTGTTCGACTGCGCGAATCGTTGCGGCGCGACGGGCGAGCGGTTCATCAAGCCCGAAGGCCACATTCGCATGATGGCGGCGTGCCAGCCTTTCATCACCGGTGCGATTTCCAAGACCATCAATCTTCCTCGCGAAGCCACCATCGAAGAAATCGGCGCGTGCTATCGATTGAGTTGGGAGCTCGGGCTCAAGGCCAACGCGCTCTATCGCGACGGATGCAAACTGAGCCAGCCACTTTCGACCAAGAGCGACAAGACGGAAGCGGACAGCACCGACGTGGCAAGCACTGACGCAAGCACTGAAGCAAGCGAAGCGCTGTCGCCCGCTGCCACGGTGGTCGTCGTTGTCACCGACGCAGAGGAGCAGAAGGATCTTCTTCTCGAAGCGCTCACCGCTGAAGCGCTGAGTGCAGAAGCACTCAAACTCGGCGCGTTGGCTTCACAACCGCAAGGGACCGAAGCGTCTTCTGATCGCGTACCTGATCACGCGCGCGTCGAAGTGCGCGAAGTCATTCTTGAGCGCGTGGTCGAACGCATCATCGAACGACCCATGCGCCGACGACTCGCGGACACACGCGAGTCGGTCACGCACAAGTTCAACGTCGCGGGACATGAGGGCTACCTCATCGTCGGTCTCTATGAAGATTGTCGTCCCGGTGAGTTGTTCATCACCATGGCCAAAGAGGGCTCGACCATCGGCGGCTTGATGGATTCGTTGGGCACGGCCATCTCGGTGGCACTGCAGTACGGCGTGCCGATCGAAAGCTTGGTCACCAAGTTTGCGCATCAGCGCTTTGAGCCGATGGGCATGACCACCAACTCCGACATTCCTTTCGCGAAGAGTCTGGTCGATTACATCTTCCGTTGGTTGGGAATGCAGTTCATCCCTGGATATCGCGAGCAAAACGCTCCGCGCCGCGGCGCAAGCGCCACCCATGCACCTGATGGTCATGGCGATCACTCCAGCGCGAATGCGTCGAATCACGTGCCCGACATGACGTCGAGCCTCACGCCAATTCTTGCACCGAAACAGGTAATGGATCAAGCGGAGGCCCCGCGGAAGGAAACCGATTCATGTGCCAACTCAATGCCAGTAGCTACTCCAACCACCACGCAAGATTTGGCTCAGCCTGTTCGCGTCAGTTGGGCGGAGCGGCGCGAGACAGCGTTAGCCGCAGCGGCCGCTTCCGCGAAAGCTTCGGTCGTGACCACGCAGACCCGGACCGTGGACACGCACGGTTCAGTCGAGCGCATCACACGCGTTTCGGCCGTGGCTATGACAGCGACATCGTCAACATCAGCGGCGCTCGCGGCAGCGACGGCGCTCGATCACGCCAACGCAGCGCTGATGGGCGACGCGCCGGCGTGCGATTCCTGCGGTTCGATCACGGTGCGCAATGGCACGTGCTACCGCTGCCTCAACTGCGGAAATTCGATGGGATGCAGCTGACGGATGTGTGTTCATCCGCTCCGCGCAGTCCGTCATTGCGCGCGGGTCGGCGAGTAGTCGAGCGCGCGATGCAGCGAAGCGCGAGGTGATTCGGATCAGTGCAGAGATCCGAGTTTCGTAGAGGTCAGTTCAGCGAGAGGTCTGCACAACGCGTTGCGTGAATCGTCACCTGATAGATCACGTGAACCATCTTCAAGATCACGGGCTTCGGCCCAATGCGCGCCGTGCTTCGCACAGCATCGCGCGCAACAAGAACGTGTGCGGTATGGAGAGTGTTGGCAGTTGGGAGCGATCCCGCTGCAGCGTGTGAGCGCACGCCACAGGAGGTGGCTTTGCGTGTTCGATCGTCCGCTGCGCAGCACATGCGCGTGACGCTTGATCACGATCAATGGAAGACGGATTTCAAGTGCGCACATTCGATCGGGTGTCCCTGAGGTCTCCGACACACCCGACAGCATTCAGTGACAGCAGTCAGAGACAGCAGTCAGAGACAGCAGTCAGAGACAGATTGATGTGACCAGTGATCGAGAGAGCTCGCGAGTGGATGGATCCGTCTCGCACGTTTGGACAAGCAAGGAGTTCGCAGAGTCCTCACAACGCGCACGCCGCCTCATGCGTGCTCACGTTGGCTCGCTCGAGATCATCAAGATGTCTTCCATCGCCACCACGGCGGGGCCAACCACGCGAAGGCCTCGCACACGCTCCCCGCGGACCACCTCCGCGGGGGGCTTTGTTTTTGCAGTGCTGGTGCTTTGCGTGTGCAGTGTTCGTGCTGTGTTTTGCGCGCCTCGCGGCACGCTACGCAGCGAGTCGAGTTGCACGCGCGGCGAGATTCACCTTCGCGTCATAGGCCGCTGTCTTGTACAGCTCAGTGAGCGAGGGATAGTTGAAGCACGCCTGAAGCATGTGCTCGATGCCGTGTCCCGAGTGAATCGCAAGTTGTCCGTAGTGCACCAACTCGGTGGCATCTTCACCCACCACTGACACGCCGAGCAAGGCGTGCGTGCGTCCGTCAAACACGGCTTTGAGCAAACCTTGATCGTCGCCGAGCATGCGTCCGCGCGCGTTGTTGCGGTAGTGCGCGCGACCAATGACGACATCGCGCTTTCCGTTGATCGCGTCCTCTTCCGAGAGTCCAACCGAGCCAACCGCGGGGATGGTGTAGATGCCAATGGGCACCGTGTCGGCAAGCTTGGTGAGAAACGAGATGTCAAACATGTGGCACGCCGCGACGCGTCCTTGCTCCATGCTCGTCGAAGCGAGTGCGGGGAAGCCGATGACATCGCCGGCGGCGAAGATGCTCGGACACGCGGTGCAGTAGTGCGCGTCAACTTTGATGATGCCGCGTTCATCCGCGTGCACTCCGGCGGCCTCAAGCCCAAGTCCGCGGGTGTTGCCGTTGCGACCGAGCGACCACAGCACGCAGTCGCTTTCGATCCGCGCGCCATCGCACAGCGTGGTGACGGCGCGGGCACCGAGTCCTTCGACTTTCGCCGCCGCGCGTCCAAAGAGAATCTGAATGCCCACGTCTTCCATGCCGCGGGTAAGCACGGCGCGAATCTCTTCGTCAAGAAATCGCATGAGCGCATTGCGAGGTTCGATGAGTGTGACCTCGACGCCGAGCTCGGCAAAGATGCTGGCGTACTCGCTGCCGATCACTCCCGCACCGACGATGACCAGCGAGCGCGGCATGACCTCGAGTTCGAGAATGCCGTCGGCATCGACGATGCTGGGATGGGTGAAGTCAACGGTGTTCGCACGCGCGGGTGATGAACCCGTTGCGATCAGAATGAATTCGCTGTGCACGTATTCGTGGGTTCCGTCGGCGTGCTCGATGCGCACGGTGTGTGGGTCGACGATGACGCCGCGTCCGTGAAGAATCGCAACGCCTGCGTCTTCGAGTCCATCCTCGATGCGATCGTGCTCTTCCATTTGCACCAAGTTGCGTCGCGCCATGAAGCGCTGCATGGAAAGTCCGTGCACGATTGTCGCGGCGATTCCTGGAATCGGTCGTCGACGCATTGCGCTGGCCACCAGTGCGGTCTCGCGCAACGCTTTCGAGGCGATCGTCCCCGTGTTCACCATCGCACCACCAGGACGCGATGCCATCTCGATGATGCCCACGCGCTTGCCTGCTTGTGCGGCGACCAACGCAGCCTTTTCGCCTGCGGGTCCTGAGCCGATGGAAAGAAGATCAAACGTCCGCACCGGGAGGGGCATCGGCATGAGCGTCGGTGAACTTCAACGCAGTTTTGGCTTCGCGGAACGAGCCCCATTTGCTGCGGATCTCGTCGTTCAAGCAGCGGCGCATCCGCTATTTTTGCGCAAAAAAGCGCTCCTTCCGCCAATGTGTGGCGGAAGGAGCGATGGTTGCCTCAAGGTCTGACTGAGGAAAAATTCTCTGAATTGACTTCAGCGACACGCGCCGGTTTGCCACATCACAAACGACCACTGATCGACCTCATCGCGAATGCGTAGTGCGAGCGGCTTGCCTTGTCCGTGTCCTGCTTCGCGATCAACCCACAGCATGATCGGATCAACATCCGTGTCGTTGCTCGCGTTCGCTTGCACACGCGCGACGAACTTTCGTGCATGCAGCGGATGGACGCGCGAATCGTTCTCGCCCGCAGTCACGAGCAGCGCGGGATATTTCTGTCCCTTGGTGACGTGGTGATACGGCGAGTACGCCATGAGCGTCTTGAACTGCGTGCTCTCTTCGCTCGATCCATATTCAGGAACCCAATAGCGCGCGATGAGAAAGTCTTGGAAGCGAATCATGTCCAGCAACGGCACTGCGACAATCGCCGCGGCGAAGAGTTCCGGTCGCTGCGTGCTGGCAACACCCGTGAGCAGGCCGCCGTTGGAACCGCCTTCAATCGCAAGATGTTCAGGCGTGGTGTACTTCGCAGAGATGAGCCACTCGGCGCACGCGTAGAAGTCGTCGAACACGTTTTGCTTGTTCGCTTGCATGCCCGCGCGATGCCACTCTTCGCCGAACTCGCCACCGCCGCGCAGATTGGCCACGACATACACGCCGCCCGCATCAAGCCAGGGAATGATCGTCCTGTTGAACGACGGTGTGAGCGAAACGTTGAATCCGCCGTACGCGTAGAGCAGCGTTGGATTGGAGCCATCGAGCACAAGATCTTTCTTGCGCACGATGAACATGGGAATCTGCGTGCCATCTTTCGAAGTGGCGCGCTTCTGCTCGACGAGATAGTTGGAGAGGTCTCCCGGAATCTTGGTCTGCGCCCACAACGACAACTTGCAAGGCGTAGGGGCATGAACGAGTTCGGTTTGATACACCGTCGAAGGTGCGTCGTAACTGGTGTAGCCCACGAACGCTTCGGTGCGCTTGTGATCAGTGGAGATCGACGCGGTACCCAATCCTGGAAGCTCGATCGTGCCGATGCTCTTGCCCTCGAGCGTGAAGCGCTCAAACTGCGAGCACACATCCTTTGACCACGTGGCCACAAACATGCCCTTGGCCAACGCGACGCTTTCAAGCACCATGTCAGAGCGTTCCGCGATGATCGTCTTCCACTGCGCGCGCTCAGGGTGATTCAAGTTGATGGCAATGAGACTGCCGCGCGGAGTGCCGAACGAACTGGTGATGTACAGCGTGTCGCCGATGGTGTCGATGGGATCGAACCGTCCGTCGAGTCCTTGCGCCAACACGATCTTCTTGAGCTCGCCAGTCTTCATCCACGTATCAAGCGGCGCGATCCACAGATCATTCGCTTGCCAACCTTTGGAGAGCGTGCCCACGATCCATCGACCATCAGTGGTGGGACCGCATCCAGGAATCTCGCTGGGGTTGGTTTGCTTCTCGAGCACGCGATCAAAGCGCGGGCTGCTACCAATTTCGTGGAAGCGCGACTCGCGCGAGTAGGGGTCCTTCGCATCGCGCAGCCCCGAGTAGAAGAAGCTCTTGCCTTGCGGCATCCAGCCGGAAAGGCTCACTTTTCCCGCGATTTCATCGGCAATCCACTGACCAGTGGCGACATCGAGCAAATGCAGTTCGCTCATCTCGCTGCCTTGACGCGAGAGACCAAACGCGAGCATCGTGCCCGCTTCATTCGCGCGCCACCAATCGAGACTGGTGAGTCCCGCAGCGTCAAGCGTGTTCACATCAAGCAGCGTGCGCACCGCGCCATCACGCGTGGCGCGAAACTGGACCACGCCTTGATTCTGCGTGCCGCTGCGTTCAGAGTAGAAGTAGCCCGCGTCGGTCATGGTGGGCACGCCGACGGAACCGATGGTCATCCACGGCTCGAGCGCTTTCGCGAGCGCCTCGCGGCACGGAAGTTTTTCCAGCGTCGCGCGCGTCGCATCATTTTGCGCGGTGGTCCACTCGCTGACCTCGGATGAGTCTTTCTCCAGCGCCTCGAGCCATCGGTACTCGTCGATGATTTCAACGCCTTGCACCGTGTCGGTGACGGGTTGAGTCTTTGTCGCAGGGGGAACGGTCGCCGCGAGCAAAGACGCGACAACGCTGACAAGAGGAAGAAGCATTGGCATGAGGACTCCAAGCAAGTGAAATGCTCGAGCGCACGCGCGTCGAGTGGAGGTGCATCGTAGAGAGTTGTTGTCGTTTGCAGCTGCGCGGCAACAGTGACGTGCGCGCGGAATCGCTTCGCACGCAGTGTTTCGCACAAGTCAATCTTTCGCGCGTACGTCGCGCGTACGTCGCGCGTACGTCGCGCATGCGTTGCTCGTCGACGTCATCAGTCGCAAGCGATCACGTTAGCCCACAATGTCAGGCAGGTCGAACAACCCTTGCGTGAGATTGATCGGACCGTCGACCGTGACCAACACATCCGCTTCGTAATGCACACTCATCGAATTGTCCGAGGTGAAAACCGGCCATTCGCGGCCGTTTGAGCGGGTTTCGGAACTCGACACCGCGATCATCGGCTCGACCGCAACCAACAGTCCCGCCTTGATTTGCTTCCACGCGTCGGGCCATTCGCCGGGGTAACTCGGCGCAACGTTGGACACAAACGGCGGCGCGTGAAGATCGTGACCGTAACCATGGCCGCCGAGACCGCGCACCAAGTGGAAGTGGCATTCACCTTCGACAAAGCCCTGCACAGTCTTGGCGAAATCGATGAGCGGTCGTCCCACGCGCAGCGCTTCGACGCCTCGTCGCAGCGACTCCACGCCGCACTCCATGAGCGCCTCGTTGATGGGGTCGCGCTCTTTGATCGCGTAGGTCCACGCGGCATCGCCGATCCATCCGCGATGACGAACGCCGATGTCAATCGAAATGATGTCGCCTCGGCGCAGCGGAGTCGCGCGCATGTCGTGCGTTCCATGCACGACGCACTGGTTCACCGAGAGACACGCATGCGAGGGGAACGGTGGGTGGCCACGAATGCGGTAGCCCAAGAAGCAACTCGGCGCGTGCAACTCTGCCAGAGTCTTGCCTACGAACGCATCGATTTCGACGAGCGTGAGACCTTCGCGTAAGAATTCGACAAGGCGCTGATGCGTCGTCACGACGCATGCTGCGGCGCGGGTGGCGCCGTCGATGTCGGCAGAGGAGGTCACAAGCATGCACTAAGAATGTAGCGGATTGGAGGATCGGCGCATCGCGCAAGTTCACCATCAACTTCGCGCGCAGGTGTTGCCCGCGCGATCAAGCGCGCATCAATCCCGCATCAATCGCGCAAGGATCCCGCGTGCACTCGACCATGAACAATCGTGGCGATGGGAGACACGCTGCACCACTCGTAGGCCAACGCGCGTTCGTCACGGGTGGGCAACACGATCATGTCCGCGCGCTTGCCCACTTCGATGGATCCGGTTTCGCTTTCGATTCCCAGCACGCACGCGGAGTTCCAACACGCGGCGGTGATCGCCTCAGCGTGAGTGAAGCGATAGAAGCGCGCCGCGAGTGCGATCACCAACGGCATCGACGTGAGCGCGCTCGAGCCAGGGTTCATGTTGCTCGCGATGCTGACCGCGCCGCCTCCATCGAGCAGCGCGCGGCCATCGGCAAAGCGCAGATCGAGCGAAAGTCCGCTGCCAGGCAAGAGCACGGCGATTGCGTTGCTCTGCGCCACGCGTTGCAGTGACGCACTCGATGTCGCTTCGAGATGATCAACCGATTGCATGCCCAGTGCCAGCGCATCCTCGAGCATGCCGAGTTCGTTGAATTGATCGACATGCACGCGCAAGGGGCATCCCAGCACTTTCGCCGCGCGCAGAAGTGACAGCGTGGCCTCGCGTGACCACGCCGATTTTTCGCAGTACCCATCACACGCAATCGCGCCAAACTCGCGCACCACCGCGGGCAACATCTCGCGCTCGACCATCGCGCAATAGTGTGCGGCCTCGCCATCGATGGCGTGCGCGCCGAGAAATGTGGGAGTGATGATTCCCGCGTCGCTCGCGGCGACTGCGCGAATGGCACGAAGCATGCGCAACTCCGCATCGAGTTCGAGTCCGTATCCCGATTTCACTTCGATGTGCGCGGTGCCCGTGCGTCGCATCAGAGCAATGCGCGCGCGCAGATTCTCGACGAGTTCCGTTTGCGTCGCTCCGCGCACGGCGCGCACCGAGGACATGATTCCTCCGCCTGCCGCAAGAATGTTGAGATACGACTCGCCGCGCAGGCGCAACTCCATCTCGTCATAACGCTCGCCAGCGAAGCACGCATGGGTATGACAGTCGGTGAACGCGGGCATGACCACGCGCCCGCCCATGTCGTACACCTCTTCACCATGCGCACGCAACGCACTCGTCGGCGCATCGCCGACATGCACCGCTGCGATACGGCCGTCGATCACTTCGATCGCGCCGCGCTCGATGATGGCGAGGTCGCGCATCGCCTGACCGCGACGCGCGCTGCCCCGCGAGGAACGTTCCGCGTGAGCGAGAGTAAGGATGCGCGCGTCGTTGAGAATCATGAGGTGTTCTTGCTCGGACCATGATCGGAGCCGCGCACGGACGATCCTTCGCAGTTTGAGCCGATTGGCGTAAACTCGCAAGCGTCGTGAGACGGAATTGCCATTCCTGCGCGCGACTGCTGCGGTTTGAGTTCGCTCCTTGTCTTAGGCCTTGTGATTGAATGGAGTTTCGTCGATGGATTTGATTCTTGTTCGACACGGCCGCGCGTGTGAACGCGACAGCGTCGCGTGGCCCGATGACGCGCGTCGGCCGCTGACCGTCGAAGGGCGCGATGAGTTCGCACTCCTCGCGAAACGACTCGGTCGCGCGTTGCCCAAGGTGGATCTCGTCGAGTCAAGCGGCTTCGTGCGTGCGTGGCAAACCGCGCAATTGCTCGCGGAACACGCGGGATGGACCAAGCCAGTGCGCGCGGAGCGGCTCGAAGGCGATGAGTCAGAACTGTTACCGAGCGAGACTCCGCGGCATCGTTTCCAGCGACAACTCGACACGCTCATGCGCGCCATCACCGCGATGCGCGGCATTGACACGGTGGTTTGGGTCGGACACGAACCCATACTTTCGCATTTCGCTTCGCTGTTGCTGTGCGGTGACGCTGCGCGTGCTCGCGTGGCGTTCAAGAAAGGCGCGGCGGTGGCGCTGCGCATCACTGAAGACGTGCAATTGCGCGACGCAACCGGCGCGCGCATGGGCGGCGTCGCCGCACAACTGTTGTGGATGGTGACGCCAGGATTAGTGAGTCGAATGCGTCGCGCGTAAGACGCGCTTGCTCAGCGCAGCAGGATGTCAAGCTCGCCTTGGTTCTTGGCAATCTTGTACATCTGATCGATCTTCATCATGGCGAAGAGTTGCAGCAGCTCTTTCGAAGTGCCGAACAAAATCGGCTTCGCGCCTAACGCGACGGACTTGTTGCGCAATCCGATGCACACGCCTAAACCCATCGACGACATGAACGTCACGTTCTGCAGATCGATGATGAAGTGCTTGAGCCCTTTGCCCGCCTCTTTGAAGTAGGGCTCAACTTCTTGGCTGATGATGGGCGACTCGCGCTGACCCACTTGCGGACCAACAAACTTCACGTAAAGGAGATTGACGCGAACGTCGATCTCAATGAGGCTGGTTTTTTTCTGCGGTGGGAGCGAAGTCATGGAGTGCTTTCGGTGGGACACGAACGGCGCGCGCCGCGCGTTGCGGAAACTATTGGCGAGAACGAAGTCTACTCCTTCGTCGGAGTGATCGGCGCATCGGGCGAAACGGGTGCGGACGTTTCGACGGGCGGAGTCGTCGCGTCTGGTGGAGTTTGTGGCGTGGAGGGCGTGGCAGGAACCTCTGCCTTTGCCTCAGATTCTGCCTTTCGCGAAACAGGAAATCCATACATCACAACGTCAGCCGCATTGCGATCTTCGTCACGCAGATGACTGCTCGTCGAGTCGATCACCGTGATGGTGAGCACACGCGCATGCGGCCGGCGCGCGCGGAATTGCAACACCGTTCCGCCAACATGTTCGATGTGAAAGCAGCCAGCGCACAGCACGACTTTGGGCGCGCCCGCATCGAGTGCGCGCGCCACCGACGCGCCCATCGTTCCATCCCACGTCGACTGCGAGAGGAATCCCGTGTCGAGTCGCACCCGCGCGTCGCCCGTGTCAGGGTCTTCGCCCTCTTGCGCCATGTATGCGCGAAAGCGCGCGTTGTACGCTTGCCATTCACTGTTCCAATCACCATTGCCCCAGCCTGCGACGGTGGTGATGGGAAGGTCGAAATTGGCGCGCTCTTCTGGCGGCAACGCTTCGAGTGCAGCGCGACCTTCATCACGCGCGCGACGCACGTAACTGCGCGGCGCATTAGCGCCGACGACGGGCGCATCGTTTTCCATCGCTTCATCGACGAGCGGTTGGAAGAAGCGGACCCAACTTCCTTCGCCAGCCCAGTCTCTGCTCTTGGTCGAATCGATGAACTCGGTCACGGACACTTCGCCCGCGAGATAGCGATTGATGATGACTTGCTCGTTGCGTTCGAGATGCTCGAGCGCGATGGCAGTGCCGGGATATCCCGCAAGCAAATCGCTGTACACCGCGAGTTGCACGGCGTGACCAGTCGGATCATCGTGTCGTTCGCCGATGAAGATCGCATCAGCAGCACTCGCGGCGGCCATCACATCGGCCCATCCCAACGAGCGTCCGGTCGATCCTTCAAACATGAACAGCGCGCGCGGCGCATTGGGTTCGTCGGGGACGATGGCTCCCGATGGTTGCGTGAGATATGGGTCGGTGGCGAAATGATTGCCGCACCCGCACAGCGAAACCGCTGCAATAAGGCCGAGAAACGCGCGAATGCCGTACGACCAAAGGTCGACTCGGCGCGAGGGCAGCGGGTGAGTGGCGAGCATGGCGCAACTCTCGTCGATCTATCGCGCGCGGTCAATCTGCGACTTCTCCAACTCCATGTCTCGAAATGTTTGCTTCGGCGCGTTTCTGTGCGAGTATTGCCACATGCACCAAGACTCGCGCGGCACTCGTCACACGTCCTCGTTTGTTGTTTCCTCACTCGTTTCCTTGTGTGCGATTGCGGCGATCACCTCGCCAAGCGTGATTGCCGCCGCAAGTGAACGCGCGGCAGTCTTGACTGCCCATGAACGCGCGGCAGTCTTGACTGCCGAAGGCGTGATCGAGTCTCCCGTTTATCACGATGGCATCTCGGTGGTGCGCGCAACGATTCGCTCGCCCCGCGATTTGCGCGTGTTGCTCGCGCTCACCAAAGACACGCTCTCGCATCGACTCGACTACGGCACTGCGGACTTTCTCTTTGACGGCGCAGGATTGCGCGCGCTGATCGCGAGCGGAGTGCCGCACGAAATCTTGGTCGCGGATTTAGGTCCACTCATGCGCGCAGACTTTGCCGCACGCGAGGCCAAGCGCAAAGCGAAGCAAGAAGGTGATCCCGCGCAGGGCGGCGTGGCCGGCGTCGACTTCTTCGCCGACTTTCGCACACTCGATGAGATCAACGCGCAACTCGATTCGTTTGCCGCCGCGCATCCCGACATGGTGACGACGTTCACCGTCGGTACTTCGCTCGAAGGCCGCGCCATTCGCGGTGTGCGCATCACCAAGGCGCCCGCGGGCAGTCCCGGCGTGCTCTTCAATTCGCTGCAACACGCGCGCGAATGGGCGGGGCCGATGACCACCATGTACATCGCCGATCGTTTGATCAATGGATACGGCAGCGATGCGCGCGTGACTTCGTTGCTCAACACCGCGTGGATCGACGTGATTCCCGTGGTGAATCCCGATGGTTACGTGTACACGTGGAGCACCAATCGTCTGTGGCGCAAGAATCGTCGCGACAACGGCGGCGGCACGTGGGGCGTCGATCTCAATCGCAACTGGGCGTTTCAGTGGGGCGGCGGCGGCGCGAGCACGGATCCCTCGAGCGAAACCTATCGCGGCGTTGCTGCGTTTTCCGAGCCTGAGAGTGCCGCGATGGGCGCGTATTTCGCAGCGCAACCGCTGCTCGCGGGCCACATCGACTTTCACTCCTACAGCCAACTCATTCTTTCGCCTTGGGGTTACACGGTGGTGCAACCTCCAAACGCAGGCGGGTTCCTTGCGCTCGGTAACGAGATGAAATCGGCGATCCTGCGTACCACTGGTGCGAGCTATGTCGCGGGCCCAATTGGATCGACGCTGTACATCGCTAGCGGCAGTGCGGTCGATCACGCATTCGGGCTGCACGGAGTTCCCAGTTGGACCATCGAAGTGCGCGATCAAGGCAGCTACGGTTTCGTGATGCCTGCCTCTGAGATCATGGCCAACGTCACCGAGAATTACGCCGCGGCCTTGGAGCTCGCTGATTGCACCGTGGATGGCGCGGTGATTCGTCTCGCCGATGGCCCGCCGACGACGTTGAATCTTTCCGCGCCGCAACCACTGGTGGCCGAGGTGCGCGCGATTCGCGGCACGCTCACCACCAACGGAGTGCACATGCGTGCGCGCCTTGGCTCGAGTGGATCGTTCACTGACACAGTGGCCACCGATGGCGGAAACAGCTTGTTTTCTGCGGCATTTCCCACGGCTCCATGCGGCGCGCGCATCGAGTGGTATCTCGAAGCGGCGACGAGCGTTGGTGTTGGACGATTGCCGCACGCGAGTGGTGAAGTGTTCGTGACCATGGTCACGCAAAGCAGTGACAGCTTGGTCGACACCATGGAAACAGACCAAGGTTGGACCGTTGGCGCAGCGGGTGACACCGCGACGGCGGGTCAGTGGACGCGCGTCGATCCCGTCGCGACATCCGCGCAACCAGAAAACGATTCCATCGATGTCGGTGCTCTCTGCTTCATCACCGGACAAGGCGCGATCGGTGGCGGAGCTGGTGCAGCGGATGTCGATGGTGGCGCGACGACGTTGACCTCGCCGATGCTTGATGCTTCAGGCGCGGAGAGTTTGATTTCGTATCGCCGTTGGTATTCCAACAATCTCGGCGGTGCGCCTAACGCCGACTCGATGCCGATTTCGATTTCCAACGACAACGGTGCGACGTGGACGTTGCTCGAAGATGTCACCGAAAACGCGGGAGCGTGGGTGGAGAAATCATTCCGCGTGGCTGACTTCGTCACGCCTGGTCCATCGATGCGCTTGCGTTTTGTCGCGCGTGATCTGGGCACGGGTTCGCTCGTCGAAGCGGGCGTCGACTACGTGCGCGTGTCGATCTCGGGATGCGCGAACAATCCTGCTGATCTCAACAAAGATGGGGTCGTGGATGGCGCCGACATTTCCTTACTGCTCAACAATTGGGGCGGTAGTGGAGTCGGCGACATTGACGGCAACGGCATCGTTGATGCCGCGGATCTTTCGGCGTTGCTCAATGCTTGGGGCTGAGCGTGCGCATCGTGCGTCTGTGCCAGTTGTCGCGGCTGTCGCGATTGTCGCGGTTGTATCGATGAGCACAATCGTGCGCCGTGTTCCAGCGTGGCTGCGAGAAATTCTCCGCGTTGCGCGCGGCGGCTTGAGTTTTTCTCCGTTGCGTGCATGATCACTGTGTGAACGCGTCGCACTCTCCATCGCGTGTGTTTGCGCCGCTTTGTCGGCGTTTGCTGATGCTCTGTGTCATGGTCGCGAGCGCGTGCATCGCGCGTCTCACCTACGCGCAATCATGTTCGCTGTACAGCACCGACTTCGGTTCATTCGCCGGCCCGCCCGATTTCGTGCAAGGCGAATTGCGCGTGTTGTGGTGCGTGTCGAGCGCGACGATTGCGACGAGCGGATTCTGTCCCACGGGCAACGCGTTCAAACTCGATTCGTCCAACGACAAACCAGTCGTGCTCATCGGCACGGGCACCAGCGGATGTACCGCGATCAAGGTGAGTTTCACCTACTCGCAGTTCGCTGCATCGAGCACGCTCATCAAGTACGGCACCACCAGCGCGACGACTGCGAGTTGCACCGCATCCGCGCCCAACACGCTGGGCGTGCTCAGCACAACAGGCGGCGTGTGCACGACGGTGAACGTGACCATTCCACTGAGTGGCGCGACGGGGATCTACTTCAAGTTCGAGCATGGAGCGAACAGCAACGCGGTGTTCATCGATGACTTCACGGTGGAGCGCGTTGGTTGTTGCACCACTGGCTCGCATCCGTGTTGCGAAGAAGGCAGCGCCGGTTGCGCCGACAGCACCGTGGCTTCGTGCGTGTGCGCGCAAGATCCCTTTTGTTGCGCGACGCAATGGGACGCGCAGTGCGTCGCTGAAGTTGCGTTGTTTTCCTGCGGCAGTTGTGGCGGTGGCGGCAGTGGTTGTCTCGCAACGTTGGCGGTCAATTTTGGAACGGTGTATTCGGGCAGCAGTTTGTGTAGTGGATTTCCCGCGGTGTTTGAGCGCTGCGAAGGCGCCGCGCCGTTCTTGACCTCGAGTCTCGGCTGCGCATCGAGCAGCGACATGGCCATGCGTTTTTCCCAGGGATTTCCCTACTCCGCAGCGATTACTCGCTGCGTCTCACTCAGCAGCGCCAGCGCGCCTGCGTTGACGTTCGACTACTCCAAGCAGAGCGGAACACTCGGTCCGCGCGTCGATGTTTCTCTCGACGCAACGACATGGACCACGGCGTGGACAGCTCCGTTTACGTTTGAGGGCGCATGCCAATCGATCACGCTTGATCTCGCGTCACTCAAAGGCGAAGCGAGTGTGTGGTTTCGCTTCGCCTCTGGATCGAGCCTCTCCAACCTCGCCACGTTTGATGACATCGAACTCATCGAACTGATCAACACGCCGCATGAGTGTTGTGTGGTGGGCGCGCCGTCATGCACGGACACGGTGGTGAGCGCATGCACCTGCGCCATCGATTCATACTGTTGCGTGACCGCGTGGGATGAAGTGTGCACCGCCCTCGCCACCATCTACTGCGACGCTGCGTGCCAAGGACTTCCGGTGTGTGGTTCGCCAACGGCAGGAAATTGCATCGCAGCGCACGCGACTCCCGCATGCGCGGACGCGACGTGTTGCTTGAGCGTGTGTGCCATCGATGTCTACTGCTGTGACAACGAGTGGGACGCAGCGTGCGCCGCACAAGCGAGCGCGCTGTGCTTCGCTCCGGGCGACATCAACAGCGACGGCAACATCGACAGCATCGATCTCGCCATCGTGCTCAATCAGTGGGGCGACAGTAAGGGCAGCGCGGACATCGACGGCAACGGCATCGTCGACGGCGGCGATCTCACGGTCGTGCTGAGCAATTGGACTGGATGAGTTGCGCGCGAGCACTGCAAAAACCAGGCAAAACCTAGCGCTTGCGGACGATTACGCGTCGCGCGCGACAATGCGATCCGCAAGTTCCAACAACAACTCGCGTGCATGCGACCGCTGTGTTTGCGGAAGTCCGCGCTTGGCTTCTTCGACGATGGCCACGGCTTTCGCGCGCGCCGCATCGATCGAACCTGATGCCGTGAGCGCATCGCGGAGTGCCACACTGTCTTTCGCTTCGATAGCTTCAAGCGCGCGCGCTCGCGGCGCACCATGGGTGCGCGCGATGTGAAGAATCATCGGCAGCGTGAGCTTGCCCTTCTCGAGATCACGCAAGATTGATTTGCCCACCGTCGCTTCATCTCCGAGCAGATCGAGCAGGTCATCTTGGATCTGAAACGCAACGCCGAGATGTTCGCCGAACTGGCGCATCGCCACGACGTCTTCAGTGCTTGCGCCCGCAAGCTGCGCGCCCAGTTCGCACGACGCGCCGACAAGTACCGCGGTCTTGCGTCGCACAATCTCAAAGTACGTGTTCTCATCAAGCGAGAGATCGTGTCGCCGCGAAAGTTGCACCAACTCGCCCTCGCAAAGCGTGTTGGTCACTTCGCCCAAACGCAGATTGAGCGCAGGGTCATGTGCGCGCGAACAAAGGTGAAACGCGTTGGAGATGAGATAGTCGCCGAGCATCACCGCCGCTTCGTTGCCGCGCAGAAAGTTCACCGTCTCGCCGCGGCGACGCACTTGGGCGTCGTCGAGGACATCGTCGTGCACCAGTGTGGCCATGTGAATCATCTCGACCGTGGCCGCGATGATTGAATGCTCGCTGCGCAACGACTCGGTTTCGCGGGTAAACGCGAGGCCAGAGACCAACACCAACGTCGGGCGCAACATCTTGCCGCGATAGCGTTCGACATGACGACACAAATCGTTGACCGCAGGAAACGGGCTGGTCAACTGCGATTCAAACAACGTCTTCACACGCGCGAGACCCTCGGCGATGTCGGCGGCAAGAACGGTGTCGGTGAAGACGCGGGTCATGGTGGTTCGTTCTCGTGATTCGTTCGCGTGCTACGAGGCGCGGCTCAGACTAGCGCGCCGACTTGCGCGCAGTGTTCTTCGTGCTCTTGACGGTAGGCTTCGACTTCACGCGCGTGGTTGCAGTGCTCTTCTCCGCCACGATGTACGCGATCCAACCTGCGCACGCTTCACCGCGCGTTGAAGGACGGAAGATTCCGTTGCCTTCGCCTGACTTATGAATCGTGCCTTCCCAGTAGATCGTGCTCTTGACGAATCCCGCTTCGCGCATCGCGTCCTGAATCTCGGGAAGACTCCACAAGCGCCAGTCGTAGCTGAACGCGCGCTTCATCACGCTGCCGTCAGGAAAGCGAAAGTGAATGTGATTCATCACCTCGCCGGTGATGGGGTTGTATTGGTTCTGATCCCACACATAAGTGAAGCCGTCGAGGTGGCGTTCTTCTTCGACTTCGGCGTGCGCCTCACTGCCGCCATAGGCATCGGTGATGAACAGACCATCATCGGCGAGCGATTCAAACACGCGACGAAAGTACGCGACCAGCGTCGCGCGCTCTTTGAAGATGAAGTAACTGAAGTTCATCGCGACGATGGTTTCGACGCTAGGCGTTTCCACTTCAAGCACATTCGCTTGCAGCACGATGATGCGCGAGGAAATCGCTTCAGGAAGATTCGCGCGATGGCGCCGCTCGCCCCACAGAATCACCTTGCGATCAAGATCGACTCCGATGGCCGAGTTGGTCGGTCGTCGACGCGCCCACTCGGTGCATGCTTTCGCGGTGCCGCAGAAATCCTCGCGCAGGGTCGAGCACAAACGGCCGCGCTTGTCCTTCCACACTTTGTCGATGAAGTCACACTCGGCGCTCACTTCTTGCACCGCGAGTTCGTAGAGCTCGTGACGATCGCTGTTCACCGCGGTGCGCCATACGCTGGTGCGCTTGGCACGCGCGGGCGCCTTCTTCGCAGCGGCGCGCGCAGACGTGTTGGAAGACTTTGCTGCGGCAGATTGCGAAGAACTTTTCGCAGGCGATTTCTTGAGCGTGTTTGTAGCCATGTGAGGGGGCACAAGATAACGCCCGACGCAAAAGGCGTCGGGCGTTGGGTTGTGGGTCATTGAGTTGTTCGCGTGAGCGCTTCGCCGCTGGGCGTCAGCGCTTGGCTTTGGACCAACGATTCGCAGTGGTGTTGCCCGCAGAGCCACCCTTGGTTAGCAGCGATCGATTCGCTGCGACGAGCGAGTCAATCACGCCAGCGTTGAGCGACATCGGATGTCCCTGCCAGCGCACGATGCCATCCGAAGAAATCACCACTGCGCAGGGGATTCCGCCGATTTTGAAGAAGCCCTTCATCGTCGCATCGGAGTCAAGCCCGACGGCGTACTCGAAGTCGCCCTTCTTGAGTTTGTGCTTGAGACAGCCCTCATCGAAGTTGCTGCTGCTCTCATCAGTGATGCCCATGCACGCAACATCATTGGGGTAACTGCGCGCGAGATCATTCAAGTGTGGAATCGATTCGCGGCAAGGCTTACACCACGTGGCCCAAAAATCAACCACCGCAAGTTTGCCGTTCAGGTTTGGCGCGGCGTTCCACCATTTCTTGACCACGAGCGCGGGGCCAGGCTTTCCGCGCAGATCCACGCCGTTGCTGACGGGCTCGGAGAACTGGGGAAACGGCACCGAAGTGTCGACGGCGATGATCGCGTCACGCTTCTTCGCTTCAACCGTCGCGTCGAATGTTTCTGCCGCGAGTTCTTTGAGTCCGTTGGTGATGCCCTCCGCAGAGAGGCAGCTGTAGCGCACGTTGCCTTGACGATCGACGAGGTAGGCCAAGGGTCGGCGAAAGGCGCCGAGTTCGTCGCACAGCGTTCCATCGCTATCAAGCACGACGGCCATCGTGTACTTGCGCTTCTCGATCGCGGCCTTCGCCTTGTCGACACCTTCTGGCGTGTGCACAGCGATCACCACAAAATCATCGGTCTTGAGTTTGGCCGCTTCTGCGGCGACACGCGCTTCTTCTGGCGCGATCAATCCCGCCGCGTTTTTGGTGGTGAATGTTTGCACGACCACGACTTTGCCGCGCAGGTCGGCGATGTCTTTGAAGTCCGCGTTGATGCGCTCGTCCGCCGCAGGAAGCGCGGGCATTGCGAAGCCAAGTGGAGCATCTGCCGCCGCTTTGTCATCCTTGTCGACTTTCTCGAACCACTTCAACTTCGCGCGTGCAGCATCTTTCGCAGCGCGCTCCGATTCCTTCGCGTCCTTCGCTGCTTGGCGCTGTGCGGCGGGATCGCGCACAGGCGGCTTGCTGTTGTCTTGCGCGAGGGCAGATGACAGAGGTGACGCGCAGGTGAGCGCGAGTGAAACGAGAAGGGCGCGGTTTGAAAGCGTGGTCAATCGCATAGTGGTCTCCAGACTTGAGTGTACAGGTCGTCGCGTGCGCTCTATCGAGAGTGCTCCGCAAAAACACGCGCGATTGCGCACATCATCACGCGCGCAAGGTCAGCTGCATGTTGTCGATGAGTCGCGTGTTGCCCACGCGCGCAGCGATGAGAGCGCGCAACGGACGCGCGCGCGCAGCGATGTCGGCTTGGTCCACAGGCATGAGCGTGCGCTCATCACGGACGACCGCATACTCTGTCTCAATCGACTGTGCGTCGAGAATCTCGCGCATCGCGCGCTCGGCGTGTGCGATGTTTTTTGCTTCATTTGCCGCGAAAAGCGCTTGCGAAAGCGCGAGTGCGCTGCGCCGCGCCTCGGGTGCGAGGTAGCGATTGCGACTCGACATTGCCAGGCCATCAGGCTCGCGCATGGTGGCGCAGCGTTCGATGCGCAGATCGGGAAAGCGTGCGCGGTCGGCGGCCACCATCGCTTCGATCAGCCGCAGTTGTTGAAAGTCTTTCTCGCCGAAATACGCCGCAAGCGGACGCACAAGATCAAACAGCCGAGCGACCACCAGCGCGACGCCTCCGAAATGATTCTTGCGAGACGCGTCTTCAAGCTGCGGTCGCGTCGCGACTTCGGGCAACACGAGTTGTGCCGCGCAGAGGTGCGACGCCTCTAAGCCCATGGGATAGATCGCCTCTACCGACGGCAGGAACACCGCGCTCACGCCGATTGATTCCATCAGCGCGCAGTCGGCATCGAGGGTGCGCGGATATCGGGCGTAATCCTCGTTAGGGCCGAACTGGGTTGGGTTCACAAAGATGCTCACCACCACCGGTCGACCGTCGCGCATCGCGCGCGTCACAAGCGAACCGTGGCCCGCGTGCAACGCACCCATCGTGGGCACAAAGCTGCAGTGGAGCAAGGAAGCGTCGGTGAGTTGTGCGGGATCTTCGATGAGGCGCATCGGCGAGAAGTGGGCTGAATTTTGCGGCAATTCGATCAGTTCACTCTTCGCGGGCGTCGCGTTGATGTGCTGCGTTTGAAGCGGTGAGTGGTCACGTTTGAAGTTGAACTTCGCGAGTCTAACCGCGCACTTCTCACTGCTTTGTTGGCGCGGAGTGCGTATGATGAGACTGCGTCGCAACAAGACGCTCCGCATTGCGTGGAGCCAGCTGCGACCAATCACCGCCGAATTAGGAGTAATGCCGATGGCAGTCAAATTGCCCATCTACATGGACAACGCTTCCACGACACGCACGGACCCTCGCGTCGTCGAGGCCATGCTGCCGTATTTCACCGAGAAATTCGGCAATTCTTCGAGCCGTAATCACAAGTTTGGTTGGGAGAGCGAAGAGGCGGTCGACCTCGCACGCGAGCAAGCCGCCGCGCTCATCGGCGCGACGCCGAAAGAGATCGTGTGGACCAGCGGTGCGACCGAGTCGAACAACCTCGCCATCAAAGGCGCGGCGCGCATGTACGCGAAGGGCCCATCGGGAACCACCGGTCGCGGTCACATCATCACTGCGCAGCACGAACACAAAGCAGTGCTCGATCCCTGCAAGCGATTGGAAACCGAAGGCTTCGACGTCACCTATCTCGAACCACCAGCCGATGGCGTGATCACACGCGCGATGGTTGCAGCGGCGATGCGCGAGGACACGATTCTCGTCACCATCATGTGGGCCAACAACGAGATCGGCACCATCAACGAAGTGCCCGAAATCGGCGAGCTGTGCAACTCGCGCGGCGTGATCTTCCATACCGATGCGACGCAATGGGTTGGCAGGATGCCTACCGACGTGGAGCGTGATCACATCGATCTGCTCTCGTGGTCGGGACACAAGATCTATGGACCAAAGGGAGTGGCGGCGCTCTATGTGCGTCGCCGCAATCCGCGCGTGCGCCTCGAGGCGAGTCAGGATGGCGGCGGTCACGAGCGCGGCATGCGTTCGGGCACGCTCAATATTCCTGGCATCGTCGGATTTGGAAAAGCATGCGAATTGTCGCGGCTAGAGATGGATTCCGAGCGCGAGCGCCTCTTGGCACTGCGACTGAAATTCGAACGCGAACTCAGCGCGCGTCTTCCAGTGGTGCAAGTGAACGGTCACGCCGAGCGTCGTCTGCCGCAACTCACCAACATCTCGTTCGGCTTCGTCGAAGGCGAGTCGTTGTTGATGGGAATCAAAGACATCGCGTGCTCGAGCGGTTCAGCATGCACCAGTGCGAGCCTTGAGCCGAGCTACGTGCTCAAGAGTCTCGGAGTGGGTGACGAACTCGCGCACTCATCGCTGCGACTTTCGCTGGGCCGTTGGTCGAATGAAGAAGAAGTCGACTACGCCATCAACGCGATTGTGAAAGCCGTCGAGCACCTGCGCACCATGAGCCCGTTGTGGGACTTGCATAACGAAGGCATCGACGTCTCCAAGATTGTCTGGCAGACACACTGAGCGACGGGCCGAAGTTCGGCATCGAAATTTGAGTACGGCAGAAGTAGAACAACACAAATCCAACCCACGCGCGCCACCGAGGCGTGCTCCGAAAGTGAAGCAAATCACATGGCATACAGCGAAAAAGTCATCGATCATTATCAGCGTCCACGCAACGTCGGCAGCTTCGGAACTTCCAAAGAAGTCGCGTTGCGCAAGGACGTCGGCGTGGGCATCGTGGGCGCACCCGAGTGCGGCGACGTGATGCAGCTTCAGATTCGCATCAATGAACAGGGCGTCATCGAAGACGCGAAGTTCAAATGCTTCGGTTGCGGCTCGGCGATTGCGAGTTCTTCGCTCGCGACCGAATGGATCAAGGGCAAGTCCGTTGACGAAGCGCTCACCATTCGCAACACGCAAATCGTGGAAGAGCTCAGTCTTCCTCCCGTCAAGATTCACTGCTCAGTGCTCGCGGAAGATTCCATCCGCAGCGCTATCGCCGACTACAAGGCGAAGAACGGAATCGCGGCCGCAACCGCGACGACGCACTAACTAAAGTTTGATGCGTCCACACTCGACGCATCCGAGTCGTTCGAAACACATCGCCCAATCTCACGGGCCCGTACTACAAGGTTCACAATGCCAGTAAACGTCACCGAAACAGCCGCGCGCCGCATCGATCAGATCATCGCCGAGCACGGCTTTGAGCCATCCACCATGAAGCTCCGCGTGGGCGTCAAAGGTGGAGGTTGCTCCGGATTCAATTACACACTCGACCTCACTGAAGTCCAGAAGGACTCTGATGAGGCGTGGAGTTTCACCTACAACCGAATTGCCGAGAGCGCCTCGGCCACTGCCGATGCAAACGGCGGCGGAACGGCCATCGCAGTTGACGCCTCGGTAGCGACCGATGGTCCATTCACCGTCACAGTCGTGTGCGACCCCAAGAGTTACCTCTACCTCAATGGCACCACCATTGACTACAAGGACGAGATCATGGGCAGCGGGTTTGTGTTCAACAATCCCAATTCGACTTCGACGTGCGGTTGCGGTTCGAGCTTCAGTGCCTGATCACGGCCTGATCAGTGCTTGATCAGTACTCGCACTCAAAAATGTTTCGATTAAAGAAATCAGGGCGCCTTCGCGGCGTCCTGATTTTTTTTGGTGATCTGTGTCACGCACGCGAACGTGTGCGTGCGGGGCGATTCAAGCGGAAATGCGCATCGTCGCGCGCATGGCACTCGCGACCAATCGTTGCCACGGCGCGATGGATGCAGCGGCCGCAGAAGCAAGTCGCGCGTCCGCTTCGACGGTCGTTCGCGAGACGATGAAACGCTGGCGATAGACGATCGAACTCGCTTCGAGCACGGCCAGCGAGAGCGTCGCCAACTCGCGTTCCGCGGTCGTACCGAAGGCGCACATCGCTTCGCATGCAGTTTGTGCGTGAAGGTAATCCTCATCGGAGGCCGCGCCGAGATAGAACAACTCGACCGTATCACCGGCGACGCTCAGCGGGCCAGCTTCGAGCGCGGCGCGCGTGGGCAGCAATCCATCGACGCGTCGAGCGCGATCCACCAAACGCACCAACACGGGGTCGGTTTCGTCGATCAGCGCTGCAAGAAGTCGCAGCGGGGAAAATTTTTCATCAAGCGTGCTCATATGGGGTCTTCAGCGTTCGTACCGCAAAAAAAGGAACGTTCGTTGATCAGTCTGAATCTTGCTCGGTGGGCGCGAAAGTACGCATCACCATCGCCACCCCCAAAATGTGCTCACGGTTGCAGGCATTGCTGCAGAGACCTCGGGTGCTTCCTCGCGTTTGTTACGGCCTGAGTGCGCGCATCAGACGCGTCACTTCCTCATCAAGTTCGTCTTCGGTCGCGCCATCTCTCAGCAAAAGATCGACGACTGCTTGTCGAAATCGAATCGATGCGGTGCGCACCATGCTCGCGGCTTGACCGCCGGTCACAGTGAACTCTTGCGAAAGTCCCGAGTACGAAAGTCCGCCGATGAAGTGACGCTCGAACATATCCCAGTGCATCGCGAACCCCTCGGTGGCGCAACGCTCGCGTGCGTTGCCTGCGGCACTGCGCACCATCGAAGCGGCCCACAAACGATCGAATTGCTCGACCGCGTCATGCTCAGAAGTGGCTGGTTCTGCAGAAGAAATCGTTGGAAGCGCGTCAACGCGTTCGGTCCTGATGCGCCGCGTCTCCTCTTGGAGATGAAAGAGAAATCCGTTGATCAACCAACGTCGGAGCGGGAGTTCGCTTTCGATCCAGCGCTCGAAGTACCCCAGCTGCGACAAGCGCGACGCGAAGAATCCACTCACGAGATCTTTCGCCGATCCCATCGAACGAAAGCTCGAACCTGCGACATAATTGCTCAGCGGTTCGGAGTACGTCTCCATGACGTAGTTGTTGATGCGCGCGAGTCCGTCGGTTCCTTGCGCGAGTTGCGCGACCAACCAACCTCGTTGCGTGAGCGGGAATGAATCGCGTTTGGTCGTGACGCGCGGCGTGGCGACCGACACAGTTTCTCCGAACACTTGCGCCGAGGCGCTCGCAGCCGCGCTGGCCGTGGCGCGCTGTGAAGAGTTGGAGTTGTGCTCGGGAGTCGTGCTCATCGCGTTCGTCGAGAAACAGGTCGCAGTCGGAAACGCGATATCGACAGGCAACCGCCCGCAATTCGCTCCGCATTGGAGAAGAGACAAAACCGTGGACCCTTCTGCGCGGAAAATCCGAAGTCAGCAGGGTTTAGGCACTTTGCATGAGCAATCGGACGCCGATGGCCGCATCGCGCGCGAGAACCTCGGCAGAAACGGCGCTGCCGACGGCGCGACGCATCCACAAATCAGGCGTCACGCAGCCAAGCGAGGTGATGCGCTTGGTTTCGGCAGCAAGATCTTTCCCGCGCATGCTCGAGCGAATCTGATGGCTCATGACGTGGCCAAGCGTGTAGTCAGGCAGATAGAGCGGATGCGCGATCATGTGCTGATACGCGGCGAGAATGCGATAGGGATCAGCGCCGAAATCACGCTGGTAGTAGCGCGCCCACAGGTCGTCGGCGACGCGCAGGACCTCGTCGCGTAACGCGCTCGCCGTTGCTTGCGGATTGGCGTACAGCCAGCGCCATACGCGCAATTCGAGCAGCGACGGTCCGGCAATCTGGCACGCGGCGAGCATCGTGCCCACCGAATCGACGGCGAATTGTCGCTCTGCTTCGGCTGCGCTTTCAACGCCGAGCACGCGCTTGGCCAACGACTGATAGAGAAACGCAAACGCCTCGGTGCACGCAGTGTTGGGAACGCCACGCAGCGCAGGGCGCGAGACAAAGTAGGTCGAACACAGTTGCTCGAGGTTGTGCCCGAGCTCGTGCATCGCGGTGTCGAAACCATCCCAACCGAGTTCGCTCTCGAGACTCGACGTGCGCAGCCACGCGCCGTAGCCCTTGAGATAGGGACGCATCGCGTGGCCAGCGCCTTTGCAAATCTCCACGCGAATGTGGCTGCCTAAGAAGTCGGCGTCGCTGTCGCTGTAGCCCAACTCGCGAAGCAGTGTCGGGAGCTTTGCCTCAAGATCTTTGCCGCTAGAAAAACGCGCGCGCACTGCTGCGTTCATTTCGGTCGCGGGCTTCGCTTCGACCACATCATCGAAGTAGATGTCGAATGGCTCGAGCGCGCGACCCACCTTTTTGCCGAGGAATCGAGCGAGATCTTGACGCACGGGCGATTCCAGCAGCGCGATCATCAGCTGCTCGACTTCGTGCTCAGGCATCTCACGCTCGAGCGCAAACTTGCGCGCGATCGCGGTGGGTTCGTCGGGGTAGTACGGATCAAACTCGCGCGCCATGTGAAATTGCGCGATCCATTGTTCGTAGCGTTCGAGTCCAAAGAGCTCGCTCGCGGCGACGCCATCGAGCGTGTTGGCGTGCGGATTCCATGCGCGCGTTTCCAGCGCGCCGGTGCGTCCGTTCATGATGCTCGCGGGAATACTTCCATCGATGTGACGGGCCATCACCCACGACAGCGCGCGCTGTTTGTGCACGCCGTCAACGTCGCCGTATCCAGCCTTGATTTCTTCGCGCACCAACCAATGCGCGATGAGTTTGCGATCAGCGTCAAACCATCGCTTGCCTTGGTCATCCACCATTGAGCCCACGGGAACGTGAAAGTCCGCGACAAACTTGCCTGCGTGAAACGAGACTTTGCTGCCGCGCTCCGCGAGTTCTGCGGGGATGCGTGGTCCAAAGCTCAACGCGACGCGCGCCGCCGCCCACTCCTCGTCGCTCCACGCGGCGCCATCTTTGAGCATGATGTCAAGCGTGACTTTGGGGAAGTTGAGCAGCGCAAGATGCGCGATCTTCTGCTTGTACAACTGCTCGGAGATATCAGGCGAGCAATTGAATTGCGCCAAGATGTCATCGACGCCAGGAAACTCATCGCCGCGCAAATCGTGATGGCGGCGCAGGGTGCGTCGCATTTCGTAGAGATGGCCGTCGATCTGCTCCATCGCCTGCTCGAGCCGCAGCAGCAGACGCGTGCGCTCGTTGCTGTCAGCAACAAAATGCTTGACGCAGAACTCCTCGAATTGCGCGGCATCACCGTCGGCGGCGCTCCAGCGCTTTGCAACGAGCGCGACACCGCTGCGAATCGCAGTCGCATGCGTTTGCCCATATTTCTCGATCAAAGCGTGGGTCGCGCGAGCAGCGGCGTCGGTCAATGAATAGGCAGTTGCGGGTTTCTCAGCGGTGAGCATCGGCGCAGAGTAACCAGCTCACTCGCGAACACGCTTGCACCAGTGAGGGCAAGTGATGCACAATGTCCTCATGCTGGAATTGATCTTTACGCGCGCATTGATTTGCGGCTTGCTCGGCTTCCTCGGATTGTCGTTGTGCGCGTGTGCTTCAACAGTGGTGGTGGAACGATTTGATTCTGTACACGCGGGCATGAGCCGCGTCGAGGTGATTGAACTGTTGGGCGAGCCGAGTTCGTTGTGGCCGCTCACACTCAAAGACGACGGGCTCGAAGGCGAACGATTGCAGTGGGGCGATGGACTTTCGAGTCTCGCCTCTGGTGCTGCGTTTCATGGTGAACCCGAGCGCGCCTACTCGGTGGTCTTTGATGCGCAGGGAAAAGTTGTGCGTACCGCTGTTCCCAACTGGGTCGCGGATGAAGAGGCGCAAGCAGATGCGCAGCGCGCGCGTCGCGCCGCGCGTGGCGATCAATGAGCACTCGGCGCGAGCACTTTCCGCCCACGGAACGAACGTTTGTCGTCGATGCGATTGTGCAAGGACGCAGCAGCGAACTCACCGCTCACATCATGCGCGTGTACGACGAACCGCTGCAGATTTATTTTTCGGCCACTAGCTTCCGCAGTCTCGGCGAGCCGCGCGACATTGTGGCGGGGTACTTCGCCAGTCGTCTCGCACGCAGTGAGTGGCTCAGCGAGTGGCAACTTTCGTGGGAAAATGAAGGAATTCGCCTGAGTCGTTGGCTTGTGAACGGGCTCAACTTCTTTCTGTTTGAGGTGCATCGCACCCAGCAGCGAGAACGCAAAGAGCGCGGCGGGCGATCCATCGAAGCAATCGAAGTCGCGGGGGACATGTGCGCGAGCGCCGGCGTGTTGGCCCAAGAGAAGGCCATCCATGCGTCAGGAAAGTTCATCGGTGCGGCGCACGTGTTCGATCGAGCGCATGCGCGTGTGTTGGTGCGCGAAGCGTTGACACGCACCGAAGCGGCGTGCACCGAGAGCGGACAGTCCCAGCACTTCGATATCTTCATGCGTCACTGCGTCGAACAAATTCCCTACGAGCTCATCGCCGCGCAGACGGCGCTGTCGCCGATTCAATGCGCGGGGCTGGTGCGCACTGTGAGCATGAAGTTTCGCCGCGCCATCGCCGAGTTGCTCGTTGAAGACGGCGCCGATCCGTGCGAACTCGATCACGAAATCGCGCGGCTCATGGAGTCGCTCGCGCGATGATGAATCCAAAACCCAGCAGCGACGGCAGTGCCGATTCGCACGAGCGACTCCCGATGGCCACACCGACTGCGGATGACGCGATGCTTCGCCTGTTGGGTGTCGCTCGCGCGGCGCCTCCGACGGTGGGCGAGTGGATCGGACCCTACGAATTACTCGAGGAAATTGGGCGCGGCAGCGCATCGGTGGTGTTTCGCGCGCGGCAACGACGACCGATTGCGCGTGAGCTCGCGATCAAGATTCTGGTCGAGCCCGCCGTAAGCGCGAGCGTCGCGTCCCGCTTTCGCATCGAGCGTGCACTGCTCGCGCGCCTTCGTCATCGCAGCATCGTGTCGATCATCGACGCGGGCGAAACCACGCCCGGTGATGGCGCGGTAGGCGTGCCATGGTTCGCGATGCCCTTTGTCGCGGGCGAGCCGATTGATCGTTGGTGTGGTCGCGTTGGTGCTTCAACAACGCTTCGATTACGCGTGCTCGAAGAAGTCGCAGCCGCAGTCAAAGCAGCGCACGCAATCGGTGTCGTGCATCGCGATCTCAAGCCGAGCAACATTCTCGTGAGCGGAAGCGCCGACGCGTTCGAAGTGCAGGTCATCGACTTTGGTATCGCCAAGGTGCTTGATGATGGCGCGCTTGATGCCGATGCGCACAGCGCGATTGATGGCACGACGAACGCAACGATCAGCGACACGACGCGACAACACACCACGCGCGTGGGCGCGGTCGTGGGCACGCCAGAGTTCATGAGTCCTGAGCAAGCGAATCTTGACGCGTCGCGCGTGGGTCCGGCGAGCGATGTCTACGCGCTCGGCCTCGTGGCGTGCGTGTTGCTCGCGGGGCGCGCGCCCGGAGTCGAGCGCACCAGTCGCGAGCATCACATGCCGATCGGCCCGCGTCTGCGCATGGCCGCGGAGCGCGTCGTGCCGCCGCTCTCGCAACTGGCGCAAAACCGCGCGTTTCGTGGGGAAATCGAGTGGATTGTCGCCAAGGCGTGCGCGCAGGAAATCGCGCAGCGCTATCCCGACGCGCGCGCGTTCGCTGATGACCTCGCGCGCTTACGCGAAGGTCAACCGATCATGGCGGCGCCCAAAGATTCGGGATACGCCGTCTCGTTTGTGTTGCGCAAACATCGCGTGGCGCTCACAGCGTTAGGCCTGTTCGTCGTGTTGCTGGTGAGTGCGCTCAGCGTGTACTCGCGGCATGAATCCAATCGTGCGCAAGCCGAGATCGCACGCAACCAGCAGCTCAGCGAATTGCTCACGCGCGCACGCACGCAGTTGCGACCGATCACGGGTAAGACGCGCGGCGACATTGTCGATGATCCGAAGGCGATCGAGCTGATGGAGACGCTGCACGCGATCAACTGTGAAGTGCTCGGCATCGATGGCGCCGAGTCGCAGCAGTCGGCGCTCATCTTGGCGCGCGGCTACGACCGAGCCGATCGTTGGATTGAAGCGGAGCCGCTCTATCGCGCGATGCTCGTCAACGCAGAGGCGAAGGGCACGCGGCAAGGCGACGTCGCGTTTCTGCAAACCATGCTCGGCGGCAATCTGCGCAGACAGGGAGTGACGCGCGCGAAAGAGGCGCATGCGTATTTCGATCTCGCGCTCGCGTTCTGGGCGACGCATTCCAATCCTCCGTTCAGTCGTTGCACCGTTCCCGTGGAAAGATCCTTCGTCTACAGACTCGAAGGAAACACCGTCGCGCAACGGGCGAGTCTTGAAGAAGGCATCGCGCTCACCGAGGCAGCCACGTCGCCAGGCCATCAGCAGAGGCGCCACGTGTACTCGTTTATGGGCGATTTCCTGCGCGAACAGAAGGATTTCGATGGCGCACTCGAGTGGTACGAGAAGGCGATGGCAGGATTGCCCGAGGTCGCGGCCGCCGGAACTCCAGAAGCCGCCGACCCCGAGCGTCGCATTCAAGATGTCTGGCGCGACGGCGCGCGCGCGGAGGTGCTGTGGATCACGCGCGAGCGCGCGCGAACTGCAGCGGGCAGTGAAGGCGCGCCCGCGTTCGACCCGCAACTCGACGCGGAACTGAAAGCGATCATCGCGCGATACGAAGCGCACGATCCTACGAACGTCGATTTGCCACGCTGGCGGTGAGAGTTGTGCAGAGGTGATTCAGCATCGGCTCTGCATCAGACGAGGCGCGATCAAGCGCCGCGGTCGCTGCGCCTCGCGACCTTCGCGCGTGTGTGTCACTGCGCCAACACACGCGACATCGCTTGCGCCCACATCTCGTATCCCTTGGGCGTGAGATGCAGCGCGTCGGGCATGATCTCAGTCGAGATCGAACCGTCCGCGTTGAGGAACGCGTCGCCCGTTGCGTGAATGGCGTAGGGCGATGCTTTGGCGGCAGTCGCGCTCGCCTTCGAGTCGCGCACAAACGCGCGCAGCGCTTGATTGATCTGACACAACTCGCCGCGCATCGGATTCATCTGTGTGCCGCGAGGAAAGACTTCCAAGATGTGGATCTTCGCATCGGGACATTGCGCGGCGAGCAGCTGCGTGACAGCAGTGATTCCTGCGAGCGTCTCACTTGCGTTGCTCGTGCCGTGACCGAGATTGTTGGTGCCGATGAGCAGCACCACGTGCTTCGCCTGCAATCGCGTGAGCGGCGCTTGCGTCAAGCGATAGAGCACATTCTCGGTGCGATCGCCCGAGTTGCCGAGGTTGAGCGCGTTGAGCGGCGCGAGATATTTGTTCCACGCGTCACTGCCCGGACCTTCCCACGCTTGCGTGATCGAGTCGCCTACGAAGATCACGTTGACTGGCGCGGATTCGCGCGCGCGGCGAATGAGTTCGGTTTCGCGCGCGATCGAACCTTCATCGGTGCGCGCTGCGGGAACGAGCGAAGACGGTGGCGCGATCGACGCGGCCGTCTTGTCATCCTGCGCGAAGCTGTGCGCGGAAGTCGCACTCACCAGCGAAAGTGCGGCCAATGTCAGAATCAAAACGGTGGAGGAGATCGTCATGCATGGAAGCGTCGCGACGATTCGCGCGCGCGTCAAGCGATTGGCGATGCGCATTGTCCACACGTGCTCAAGTCGTTGCGCTCATCCGTGGAACAAAAAAAGAACGCGGCCGCGTGGAGTACACGCGGCCGCGAATGATGCTTGATCAATGTCTAATCACGCACGCTGCATTACGGGCAAGCGCCCCAGCCGTTGAGCAACGCCGCAAGATCCGCGCCGTCGACAGAGCCGCTGTCATCGATGTCCGCGATCGCGTTGTTGGTTCCCCACGCGTTGAGCAGCGCGGCGAGATCGGCGCCGTCGATAGAGCCGCTGCCATCTTGATCCGCAGGGCAAACCACGGTGCAAGAGAGGACGAGCGTGCCCGCGCCACCAACGTTGCTGGTGGAACCGACGCGGACATACCAACTGCTACCCAACGTCGCGTTCCACTGCGCTGTGCTCGCGGTGCCACAGCCTGCGCCGTTGTTGTTGCAGGCGACGACCGCGGTGGCGGCAGTCGGGCAACCGCTCGCGGCGTTGTAGACCACGATGCTGCTGTCGTACGCGGCGCCGCACGTGGTTGCGCTGGCGAGTCCGTTGCAGGTCGCGGTGTAGGTCCACCACACATCTTTGTTGATCGAGTTCATCGCGCCGTCGGAGCAACTCGCGGTGACGGTTGGAGTGCTGCCTGTCGCGCCGCTGGTGTTGAAGGGATACGAACCCGCGAGCACAGCCACCGAGGTCAAGCAGTTGTCATTGGACGGAGCTGGCGTGCTAACGCTAAACGTGAGCGAGTAGTCATTGCGCGTGTCGGCGCCGAGGTAGACGCGCATGTAGATCGTGTTGGATGCCGAAGAGTTGGAGTAGTTGAAAGACTCGTTGCTGGTGTTCGCGTTGCGATCGAGCACCACCGCGCCGCCGCAAGTGTTGAAGAGTTGCACATCGACATCGCCGTTAGCGTGAGTGAAGGTCATGCTCACGGTGAGCGACGAGCCGCTGGGCACTGGCAACGCGTACCAGTCTTCATCAAGGCGCTTGACCACGAGTCCGGTGTACGTGCCCGCAGTGAGCGCGCGCGCAGTGGCGCAAGTGTCGTTCTGCTCTTGCGCGTCATCGCTGCCTGCGGCCAGGAGAGTTCCAAAACCACCGTTGTTCACCGCAAGATCCCAACGTCCGTAGCCGTCATCGGCCCCGGTCTGCGAGCAACTCGACGCACCACAAGTAAGCACGCCGAAGAGCTTGTGATCGCTGTCGCGATAGATCGCGCTTCCCGACGATCCGCCTTCGGTGATGCCGTTATTCCATGAGAGCGAGTTCCAGTTGCCCGAGGGCGTACCGCAGTTGAAGCTGCTGGCGTTCTTCACACCAAACGAGATCGCTTGCTCGGCGCCACCAGGATGATGGATGCCCGTCGACGCGGTGTTGAGCGCGGGATTGGTGTTGGTCCAACCGGCCCAGTAAACCGTGGTGGGGAGCGTGGGACGAATCATTAGCAGCGTGCAATCGCTTGCAAAGTAGGTGCTGGTGAAATCGCCGCCGGTCACGGTTGTTCCCGCGACGATGCCGCCGCCGCAAGGCGAGTTGCGATAGAAGAAGAGGAACTGGCAGGAGTTCGCTTCCGACTGCGTGGAGATGCAGTGGTTCGCAGTCGAAACGTACGGGGTCTCATCGGCCGCGGTCGTGGCTATGAGCTGGCCCGAGCAGAGCGCCCCGCCGAAGAGCAGACGCACAGCCGCATTGGATTCGTTGACCCACGCGGCGAAACAGAGTGGATCGTTGTGGCAGTTGCCCGCGACTCCGCCGTCTCCGCCGTCGATGCCTTCGTACGCGTCACCGAAGATGTTGCGATATCCGTGGCAATACACGACGCCGTCGAAAGGCAATTCTTTCGCGACGCCGCCGGTGGGCACGAACCATTCGAGTCGCGTGAGCGGCCCAGGCATGCACAGTCCCCACGCAGTTCCGTTGTTGAATTCGCCGACGCCTTCGATCGGTCCAACCGCCGAGCCATCCATGTTGGGCACCGACATGGTGATCTGCTGACCGGCATCCAAATGCAAACCGGTGAGCGAGAGTCGTCCGTTCATCGATCCATCCGCAGTGATGTCGATGCGCCAGAGTTTGCCGCCTTCGACTTGAATCCACTCGCCCATTTCAACGGCGAGGAACACGTCGCGCTCGATACCGAAGCGCAGCGGCTTGCGCGAGTCGACGTCCTCATCTTGCGCGAGATAGAAGTCGCGATCGATCGCGCTGAGTTCAAAGAGCGGCGCGGCGAGCTGATCTAAACCAAACTGCACCGAGAGGCTCGGTGCAGGAGTTTGACCAACGGGTGCTTGGCCGCGATAGGTGTGACCATTGGCGTCCATGGATCGCGCGGAGAAGTCGGCCTTGCCGCCGCTCTTCTGAGCGTGCGCCGAGAGCGTGACGGCGGGACATAAAACGATCGTGGCGGCGAGCAACATCTGACGCATGCGAAATCTCCAACGGTGGTGGTGGCTGGCAGGGAATGAGTCGGCGCGCGGCGTGTCAAACAATCAGCAAGCGAACGCTCGGTGTTAGGAAACTACCCCAAGACCGCGAAGAATCAAGGAAAAACGTGAAAGCGGTTGACTGTTGCGCTCGGGGAGGCAAATTCTCTCGGGGACGTGCGCGGTCCCCAAAAAAGCGCGAGGCCCGACATGTCGGGCCTCGCGATGCTGATGAAGGATGTGTCTGGCGCGAATCGTCCGCTAAGGAGTCGATCGTCAGACGCTCGCGGCCATGCGCTCGGCCTTCTTGCGCGCGTCCGCGAGCAAGCCGACGTACATGAACGCACTCTCGGGAAGATCGTCGCCTTCGCCGTCGCACAAACGCTCGAAGCTGTCGATGGTGTCCTCAAGCGCACAGGTCACGCCAGGGAGACCGGTGAAGATTTCGCCGACGTAGAAGGGCTGCGAGAGGAAGCGCTCGATCTTGCGCGCGCGCGAGACCGTGAGCTTGTCCTCTTCGCTCAATTCATCGACGCCGAGGATGGCGATGATGTCCTGAAGATCCTTGTAGCGCTGAAGAATGTTCTGCACGCGGCGCGAGCACTTGTAGTGACGCTCGCCGAGAACTTGCGGATCGAGAATGCGCGAGGTCGACGAGAGCGGATCGACTGCGGGATAGATGCCCTTCTCGGCGATCTTGCGCTCGAGCACGATGAACGCGTCGAGATGGCTAAACGTGGTCGCGGGAGCAGGGTCGGTCAAGTCGTCGGCGGGAACGTAAATCGCCTGCACCGAAGTGATGGCGCCCGCGCGCGTCGAGGTGATGCGCTCCTGCAGCGCACCCATCTCGGTCGCAAGGTTGGGCTGGTATCCCACGGCGCTGGGCATACGCCCGAGCAGCGCGGACACTTCCGAACCGGCCTGAGTAAAGCGGAACACGTTGTCGACGAAGAGCAGGGTTTCCTTGCCCGACGCGTCGCGGAATTCTTCGGCCATCGTGAGCGCCGAAAGTGCCACGCGCAGACGCGCGCCCGGCGGCTCGTTCATTTGACCAAACACCATCGCCACCTTGTCGAGCACATGCATCTTGTTGCCGCTCGCGTCGGTGTACTCGGCCTCTTGCATTTCCAGCCAGAGATCGTTGCCCTCGCGGGTGCGCTCGCCGACGCCTGCAAACACCGAGTATCCGCCGAAGTTACGCGCAACGCGCGCAATCATCTCTTGGATGACCACGGTCTTACCCACGCCTGCACCGCCGAAGAGACCGATCTTTCCACCGCGCACGAAGGGGCAGAGGAGATCGATGACTTTGATGCCAGTCTGCAGAATTTCGGTCTGCGGATTGAGCTCGACGAAGTCTGGTGGAGTGCGATGAATCGGCGCAGTCTTGGTGGTGTTGACAGGGCCGCGCTCATCGATGGGTTGCCCCAAGAGATTGAACACGCGACCAAGGACGCCTTCGCCCACAGGCACGCGCACGGACGAACCGGTGTCGATGCAAGGAACGCCGCGACGAAGTCCGTCGGTCGAAGCGAGCGCGACGCAGCGCACTTGTCCGCCGCCGAGATGCTTGGCAACTTCGCCCACGAGGGTCATCTGCTGACCGCGCGACTCGAAGTGAACATTAACTGCGTTGTAGATCGAAGGCAGTTCCGACTCGGGAAACTGCGCGTCAAATGTCGATCCGATGACCTGAATGACGGTGCCGGTGCTGGCCATGGAGGCTCCAAAAAGTTTGCCACAAAGTTTGCGACGATGTGTGCTGAGTTGCGCGCGCATTCGACCTCGTCGAGTGCGTTGCTAAAGGTGCTGTGTGAAGAGTCGCCACGCGCTCACAATGGAGTTCGTGACGGTTTTCACAGAGGGACGGGAAAGATACCGTCGAGCACGCCTCCGCGCAAAGACGTTGGCGTGCAGGAATTCGAGTTTTTTGGGATCGGCGCGGAGATTCGCGTGATCGAGACGCCCCGAGCGAAGCGAGTTCAAATCACATCAGCCGCGCGCGTCAATGCTGGCGCCGAGCATCACGGAAGTGGCGACTTCAACTCGGTCCGCAGCGCGCGTGTACATGGCGAATGCGCCTGCTTGCGCGCTGCTGGTGCGTGACGAGAGGGAGGAGTTCGCGCTCGCCTCGTCAAAGCCGGAACCGCGACCGACGGCGGAATCGACTGCACCTGCAATCAGTCCGGGCTTCAAGTTAGGGACGAGTTTCGCAAGGCTGATCGAGAGGTGATCGGCGCGCACGTTGGCGCTTGGCTTTGCAACGCTCGTCGAAGCGCTCTCACTCGCAACTGCACTGTAGGGGGGCACGATCTGCGAACCACGTGCTGCACTCGATTCTCGTCCGCCCGCATTGCTCCGATTGTTGGCATCGGGGCGCAAGCCGTACGCCTGCGCGGCGCGAAACGAGATGGGGCCAGTGGTGCTCATGCGGAAATGAATATACCTGAAGCGTTCGCGATCGCTCGCAGGGAAAGCGCAAGTCGCGTGATGATTGCTCTGATCAACGCAGAAGTTGCGCGTGTTACGCCCGCGAACTCGTGACGGTCATGACGTGATCATGAGTGGCTCATCACGTGCTTGTCACGCGCTCATCGATTGCTCAACTGATCGATCGAGACATCGAGTTCGCCGGTCGAAACATCTTCTTGGAGACGCGCCCACTCTTGCGGATCTTCTTCGAGTGAAACGATGCGCGATGCGGCGTCGCGGGCGAGCGCAACCGTGGCGCGATCTTGTGGAGGCAACTTCGAGAGCACGCCGCCGAGACGTTGCACCAGTTCGTCGTAACGCGCGGTCTCGCGCAATTCCGCGCGACGCGACGCGTCGCCAAACGAAGTGCGCTGCGCCATATCGAGCAAGATGCTCGTGGCATAGAGCGCTTGACGATCGTCCGAGTTGAGCGAGGCCAACATCATGCTGGCCTTGGCCGGTGGAGCGACGGGATCGATGAGCGCGTCGAGCATGTTGTCGTTTTTGAGCGCAAATTCGCCTGCTTTCGAGGGAGTGAGCAACTCTCCGCGATCCACGCGCGTCCATACGAAATACGCACCGAGCACCACAAGCGCGATGCCTGCAGCTGCGGCAATGCGCGGAGTCCAGGTGCGGCGTTCATCGGCGCCAATCGCGGCGAAAACGCGCGCTTGCATGGCGCGACTCTCAAACGAAATCGCGTGATGGTTGTCGCCGTCCGCAGTCGTGCTTGCCTGCGCAAGTTCGAACTGCGCGTCGCTGGTGTCAGCGGCGAACTTCGCACGCAAGGTTTCGTCGAGCAGTTCCGCGCGCTCCACCAAATTGCGGCAACCGTTGCAGGCGACGAGATGCGCGTCGCTGCGGAGTCGCTCATCGCGCGTGAGTTCATCATCGAGATACGCCGAGAGCGACGCCTTCAACTCACTACAAGCAAGTGCGGAGTGTTGGAATTGATCTTGGGTGGAAGTCATGGTGTGTCTCGTGTTTGTCGCAAGGTTTGTCGCAAGTTTGCCGCAAGTTCAGTCAGAGGTCAGCGAGCGGCATCTCGAAAGCGGTTGATATTGAATTCACTGGGGCGCGCATCGGCGGCGGGGTCATCGCATCCGAGTTCGCCTAGCAGCGCCAAGCGGGCGCGATTGAGTCGACTCATCACTGTGCCGATGGGAACTCCTAGGTGCTGCGCGATCGCCTCGTACGAAAGTCCTTCATTCACGCGCAACATGATCATGGCACGCTTGTCGGGATCGAGTCGATCGAGCGCCTGCGTCACGCGGTCGATGTCTTCGCGTCGCGTCGAACTTTCATCGGAGCGCAGCGCCTTCACGTCGCGCGCAGAACCCGACTCATCGATAAGCGTCCACGTGCGTTTCTTGCGACGAATCGAACTGATCGAGAGGTTGGTCACGGTCACGCGCATCCAACTGAGAATCGCGGGTTCGCCGGCATCAGGCGGCGATTTCCACAATCGCAGAAACGCCTCTTGCACCAGTTCTTCGGCCTTGTGTCGATCGTGGCAGATGCCATACGACAGCGCGATCAAGCCTGGCGTGAGGCGTTCGATCCAGTGCTTGAGGACTCGCTCGGAGAACTGCTGTCCCATCGTGTTCCTACGCAATCGTGTTTCTGATTCATCACACCGAAGTCGCGCGACGCAGGCTCATGACGCGACGCGCACGGCGAGCATTCCGACCATTCACGCAAAACTCGCACATGCGCCCGCTCTCACACGACTTCACTCGGCGCATCAAACATTCGCGCCAAAGAGCATCGCCGAAGGAGTGCGCGGCAGCAATCGTTCGTCGAGATTAGGGTCGATATCAATCGTCTGCGGCACTGTGATCTTGCCGGGAAATCGTGGCGCGTTCGTCCCGAGAACTTCGCCAGTTGCGGGAAAGCGCGTGCTCCACCAGAGGTTTGCGCCGAGCGTGAATCCTTGCGCGTCGGCTCCGTCGGCGACCACGCCCAAGCGGCGCATGGCATCGGGCTTCCACACGATGAGGTTGTCGCAGAATCGCACGCGCGCGGGAGCGCATCCTGGCGGCGGCACACTGATGCGATACGCCTCTTCATGCGCGTCAACGATGGTGACCGCGCGGAAGGTCGCCTCGTCACAACTGCCAACATCGAGTGCACGCGTGGCGCCTTCGATGCGAATGTCCGCGCAGATGATCGCGTGCGCGAGCGTCGTCAAGGTCGGAGCCGCCACGCGCGTGCTCGTTGAATCGGGTTTCGTTTTCGTGGCAGAGCTTGGCGCGGCAAATGGCGCGATCACGGCACCTGCTCGTAGCGAGGCTTTGCATCCGATGGAAATCGCGCTCTCGATTCGTCCACGTAAGAGAGACTTCGAAATCGTGATCGACTCTTGCGTGCCGACGAGATTGAAGCCAAATCGTGCCGTGTTTTCGCCACGAACGAAGATCTGCAACGCTTCGAGTTCAGCGCGCGCGCAGTGTTCGAGATGAACGCCAGCGCCCGCGCAATTCTCGACGCGCACGCGTTGCACGGTGAGCCCGTCCACTTCGCGCGCGACGATTCCCGCTTCCTCGGCGAGTCCTTGCGACTGCGTCACCAACACATCAAGAATGCTGATGTGATGACTCGAGTGCGCCGTCGTGCCTTCGACGACGATGCCCGCGCGTCGAGCCTTGTGCACGGCAATGCGTTCGATACGCACATAGGCGCAGTCCACGAGTTTGATCGCCTCACGGTCGGGTGCGATCTCGACCAAGCCTTGCGCCGCTTGCGGACGAATGGTGATCGGATGCTGAGCATCGCCGATCATGCGTTCGAGCACGACGGATCGATGAACGCCTTCGCCGAGCAGGATCTCATCGCCTGCACGTACACGCGACGCGAGCGATGTCCAGTCACTGCCCGCGCGAACGAAATGTGTTTCAGCATGCGCCAACGAAGTCGATGCGAGCGTCATCACCAACGCGCACGCGTGCAACATGCGAGTCGTTGCGAGTCGCTGCAGCATGCTCTGCGTTGATGTGATGAATCGTGTGCGCATGAAATTGAGTCGCGCACGTCGATGCGCGTGCATGTTGTCGCGCGTTGAAACGCGTCACTCACTGCAATCCGTCACGGCGACGGCGTCGTTGGAGTCAAAGCCGCGGGTGGCTTCTTGCTGCGCTGCATTCCCAATCCTGCAGCGCCCTCTGCTTTCGCGTATCCCGCATCGTCGAGATTCGGGTCCAAATCCCACAGAATTTGGCCTTTTTCAGTGCCCGCCAACGATCCAAGGTGTTCCTTCATCGCAGACAGTTCTTTGCTCCAGAAGAGCAGATGATCGAGCTCGAGTCCGGATGCGTTGGCGCCTTCGGCTACAGGGCTCAACTGCTGAATCGCGCCAACCTGCCACGTGAAGATCGAGTTGGCGATACGTCCAGTCGGTTGCGCAAAGCCAGTCGCAGGAGCGAGCACACTCCAACACGCCTTGCGCGCGTTGATGAGTGTGCACTGCGAAACGTCGAGCCTCGCAACCGATCCGATCGCGAGCAATCCCGCGCAATCGTCGACGCGCACGACGGAGATGGTGCAGCGATCGACGGCGGGTTCGAGTGTGGCAGCCGACGCCGTCGATGCGGGATTCGTCGTGCTCGGCGCCGCACTCTTCGCGTTGCCCGCGCTGCTCGCGCCAATCATGAAACCAACACCTTGCGCCGCGCGAAACCAACAGTGACTGACGCTGACATCGCTGCTTGGACCAACGATCTCCACACCACTGCGCTGAGGAAGCGTCGCGACTCCGGCGAACTGTCCGCCATCAAGCGAGACATCATGCGACGATTCGATGAGCAGCGCGGCGCGACTCCAACCGCTCACACGCAGACGAGTGATGCGTACGGCGAGAGTGTTGCGCAACACGACTCCGCAGCCTTTGTCCGATGCTTCGCTGCGCGCCACGCCCACGAGGTCGATCGAAACATCTTCCGACGGCGCGCGCACACCTTCGATGAGCAGTCCCGCGCCGCTCGCGTTTTTGACCACGACGTTCTCGATGCGAATGTGCGAGCAGTCGATGAATTGCAGCCCGTATTCCGCGTTGCGCGCATCAAACTCTGCAGGCGCAGGGGATGCGGGAGCATTGCGAAATGTGATGGGTCGACCTGGCTCGCCGTGCACGCCTTCGACAACGGAAGGGCCGAATGTTCCCGGGTAGATCAGCACGTTGTCGCCAGGCTTTGCCGTGCGCGACAACGCGGTGATGTCTTCGTAAGGACGCACACGAATGTCGGTTGCCTGCGCGACGGTGACCGCGGAACTTGCCAGCGCGATGGTGATGACGCGCAGAAGTGTGCGCACATCATGTCGGCGAGCGGGGGCACCGGTGAAAGAAAACATCATGGACAATCTCGAGTGAGGCGTTCGCGTGTGACTAATTTCAATACGAGTGAATGCGCCCGCCAAGCATATCGAAGCCGTTCACGCCAACGCGCGATCGAGTGGACTCGCGCAGATGAAGCGCAGCAGAGTCGTGCCTGCATCAAGGACGATCTCTCCAGGCTCAACGGCAGCAGGACGCAAGATGCTCACGCCTTTGGGCGCATCGACGACGCCCGAAGTGGTCTTCCATTGCGCGCGACCTGCAGTGGTCATCCACACTTCAGGAATACCCGTCGCGTCAATCGCGATGCTGCTCGCGTTGCGTGTTTGCAGCCATTCCACTGCAAAAAACTTCGAACGGCAGAGTCGTCGCGTGGTGATGCCGTCGACTTCAAACGAAGGCGCATCTTGCGCACGGACAAATCCCGCAACGCCGTCGTTCTGATCAGCGCCGAACTTGGTGCACTGTTTCGCTTGCTCAAGATGGAGCGGCCGCGAGGGATCGTTGCGATCCCAATCCCACACGCGAAATGTGGTGTCGCTGGGCGTTTGCACTTCCGCCGCGAGAATGCCGCCGCCGAGCGCGTGACAAGTTCCGCTGGGCAGATAGACGCAGTCCCCAGGCGAGACTTCGAGGCACTCGATGTGCTCGAGCACGTTGCCCGCAGCGAGTGCCGCGTAAAACGCAGCGGAAGTCGTCGACGGGCGAATGCCGCGATAGACGCGCGCACCGACATCGCACTCGACGATGATCCACGCTTCGGTCTTGAGATGAGTGTTGGGATGCGCGCGGACGTAGTTCGCATCGGGATGCACTTGCATCGAGAGATTTTCTGCGGCGTCGAGGTACTTCACCAAAATCGGAAACGCGCCATCGTCAGCCGCGGTGGCGATTCCCAGCAAATCAGCGCGATGAGCATTGCGCACTGCGCGCAACGAGAGACCCGCAAGAGCTCCACCATCGACGATCGACTGGCCACCATCAATCGAGTCAGGAAGATCAGCGACCTCCCACGTCTCGCTGAGCCGCGCGCCAGGAATCGCAGGCTTTCCGTAGTGCTGCAACCGACTTCCACCCCACGAGCGCGCTTTGAGAGTGGGAACGAATCGAAGTGGAGGCAGCATGAATAAGCAGAGAGTGGTGGCAGATCAAAGAGTGACGCGAGTAGAGATCGGAGACATCCTAAGTCTGTGCACGAACGCGTTGCAAGGTCACATGGACCGCAAACTGCGGGAGCATTCCAACGAGTTGGTAAGACCGCGAGGTATGCGCTGCCCCGAATGCAGCACGACGCGAGATTGACGCGCGCGGCGTGATTGTCGCCGCCGCGCGTCATCAACGTGTCATCAAAGTGTCATCAGAGCGTCATCAGAGCGTCATCAGATCGCCATGCCAGTGATCTTCGCTTCGAACACCAGCTTCGTTCCCACCATGCCTTGCACGAGGGAGATGAAGCGTCGCGGGGTCGCTTCGATTTCGCGCACGACGATGACGAACGTGTCGCCGGGAACTACTTGTCCGCGAAACACGGTGTCATCGCAACGCAAGAAGCCGAGGAACCCGAGCGCGGGAAAGCGCGTGCGAAAGAGCCAGCTCGCGCATTGCGCGCTGGACTCGATCATGAACACGCCGGGGTAGAGCGGGCGACCAGGGATGTGATGCTTGCACCAGAATTCGTCGGCGCGCACATCTTTGGCGCCGACGCAGGTGCGCAGGTCTTCGCTGGCCCACACGATCCTGTCCACTTGCCGCATCGGGCCGGTTTGTGGAAGGAAGGTGTCGAGACCAGCGCTGTCGCAGATGACCTGCTTCAGATCAATAGTTGACAAATCAAGAAGGGGAAGGCTTGCCAATTTGAGTCAGGCGGAATTACTCCGCGCCGTCCTCTGCGCCGCGCAATTCAAGGACCTTGGCGCGAATCTGCTGTGCCGCGTCCTTGATCTCTTGCATGCTTTTGCGGACGCGAGTGCCTGCAGCTTTGTTGCCGCCAGCGGCCTTTTTCATGTCGTCTTCGACTGAGCGGACGAGTTGGCAGAGCGCTTCGTAGAGTTCCATGGTGTGCTCCAAACGGTGCGTGATGTGAGGTCCTCAAGGCGCGTGCCTTGCGGGATAAGAACAAGGTTAAGGTAGCGGCAATGGGGCTTGAAGTGTCTTTACGACGCCCAGAACCGCTTTGAATTGCGGATGAGCCGCGTCGCCCAAGATTTCATAGGCGGCGGCTAGGACTCCCGTCGGCACCGCTCCGGCGCGCTCCATGCGACGCAGTGCGGGCGCGATTTGGTCGGGTGCGCCTGACGAGATTGCATCGGTCAACAGATAGGGTTGGCGACCCGCGGCGAGCAGGTCGAGGACGGTCTGTTGCACGCATACATGAGCCTCAATTCCACAGATCAACACGTCGTCGCAGCGGTGCGCGGCGAGGAACGCTTCGACTTCGGGTGTGTGGGCGCTGAAGCGGGTTTTCTCGATGATTTTGGCGTTTACGCCCGCCGCGGCGAGGATCGCGGGCGCGCTGTGACCGAGCCCTTTGGTGTACTGCTCGGTGATGATGACGGGGAGCCCGAGCGTGTGCGCCACCTGCAGCGCGCAGGCGCAGTTGTTGACCACGCGCGCGCCGTCGAAAATCGTCGGGAGCAGGCGCTCTTGGACATCGATGACCAACAGCGCGGTGCGTTCGAGAGTGAGTCGTGGAATGGGCATTGGGAGTACTCGCGGATCAATCGAATCAGAGAATTTTTCGGCACACTCATTACACGCGCAACTGCACTCGCGCCTGAATCGCGTCGGCGTAGCGCGCGCGAATCGGATCGGCCACCGAGGTGATGAAGCGATCGGTTTGCTCGGGCGCGCGCCCGATGAACGAAGCGGGATCGAGCGCGTTGGCCAGATCGACGTTGGCGAAGAACGGGTCGCGCGCGAGTCGAGCCATGAGATCGTTGGTGCGCCCGTACCGTTTCACTTCGTCGGCGGCGGCCATCGAGTGCACGCGAATCACTTCGTGTGCCTCTTGGCGATCCGCGCCGGCTTTAGTGGCGGCAAGCATGATGTTCTCGCTGGCCATGAACGGAAGTTCCGCCGCAAGATTGGCCGCGACCGTCGCGCTCCACACCACCAACCCTTCGCACACGTTGGACATGATGTCGAGCGTGCCATCAAGCGCGAGAAACGCTTCGGGCAACACCAGTCGCCGATTGGAAGAATCATCAAGCGTGCGCTCGAGCCACTGCGTTGCCGCAGTCGCAAGCGGATCATTGACCAGCCCCATGACGAAGCGCGCCAGTCCACACGCGCGTTCGCAGCGCATGGGATTGCGCTTGTATGCCATGGCGGACGAACCAATCTGATCCTTCTCAAACGGCTCTTCAATCTCTTTGCGATTCGCGAGCAAGCGAATGTCGGTCGCGCACTTGTGCGCCGCCGCGGCGGCGATGGAAAGCGCGGAAACAATTTGCGCATCGACGAGTCGCGGATACGTTTGTCCGCACACGGCAAGCATGCGCGCGCGCGGCCAACCGAGTTTGTCGGCGAAGCGCGCTTCGAGTTCGTCGACCTTGCTCGCGTCGCCGTCGAAGAGACCGAGGTACGACGCTTGCGTTCCCGTCGCGCCGCGCAAACCACGCAAACGCAGCGAAAACGCCACGAATTCGCATTGTTCCAGCGCGATGGCAAAGTCTTGCGCCCACAGCGTCGCCCGTTTGCCCACGGTGGTTGGTTGCGCGGGTTGAAAGTGAGTGAAGCCCAATGTGGGCAAGTCACGATACTCGGCGGCGAAGCTCGCGAGACGATCGATCACGCGCGCCAACTTGCCGCAGATCAACGCGAGCGCATCACGCAGCACCAAGGTGTCAGCGTTGCACACGACATCTTGACTCGTCGCGCCGAAGTGAATGATCGCACGCGCCTCTGGTGCCGCGTCGCCGAGTGTGTGCACATGGGCCATGACATCGTGACGCAATCGAGTTTCATGGGCCGCGGCCGCTGCGAAATCAATGTCATCGAGATGCGCGGCGATGGCATCGACTTGCGCGCGCGTGACCGGCATGCCCAACTCG
Source organism: Planctomycetota bacterium (assembly GCA_003671025.1). Lineage (GTDB taxonomy): Bacteria > Planctomycetota > Phycisphaerae > Phycisphaerales > SM1A02 > QWPT01. The sequence continues at coordinate 9,812 of QWPW01000011.1, read as the reverse complement.
TGCTGACTCTCGGCGAGCGCCAACCAAATGCGTCGCCATGTCGAGAACTTGCGCTGCTCGCTCCACAACGCGCGCATCTCTCGCGAGGCGTTGCGCGATTCCAACGGCGAGCGATAGCTGTCGTAGCCGGTGAGCGGAGTCGCGTTCGAGTCGTGGGAAGTGGTCGGTGGAGTCTTTGACAATGGATGCTCAGCGTACGAGTGATGGCCAGCGTGTGCAGTTCACTTCGCCGACGGTGAAGTTGGAGAATTCGCGGGAGAATGCGCGGCTTTTCCGGTTGGCGCAGCGGCGGGCTTCTGTCCCACTTTCGCTTCGGTGCCGGCGCGAATGCGCGCGATGTTGCTGCGATGTTTGATTACCACGAAGAGCGCAATCGCGAACGTCGCCAGCAAAAACGGAACGCTCGCGCGTACGCCTTCGAGACCATTGGCCGCAAGCGCGGCGACCAACACCGCACAAGGAATCGAAAGCGCTGCGACGATCGAAGCCAGCGAAATCATGCGAAAGATCGCGACCAACACGATCCACAGGAAGAGCGCCAACATCGCGGGAAGCGTGAGCACCGGCCACATCGCCGCAAGCGCGCCGAAGCCAGTGGCCACACCTTTGCCGCCTTTGAATCCAATCCACGGCGAGAGCGTGTGACCAACCATGCACGCAGCCGCGGTGGCCAACCAACACCACGCCGTTTGCGTCGAGATCGAACCAGCAACGGCGCCGAGTGCGCCGAGCATCCATCCTGCAACGAGCACGCTTACCGCGCCTTTCGCGGCATCGACGATGAAGCACAGGATGCCGTACGGGCGTCCGAGTGTTCGACCAAGATTGGTCGCGCCGTAGTTCTTCGATCCCACCGCACCAAGATCAACGCCGCGTGTGCGCGCGATCAAATGCGCTGTAGGAAAGCTCCCTAAGAAATACGCAGCGATGGGAAACACCGCCCACAAGAATGGCGAAGGGTCGACCGCATTCGCGGCTGTCGTGGTGGCGAGATCCATGTAGCGGCGATGATAGAGAAACTCGTCGACGGTCATGGACGAGGCGAGGTTGCGAGTGTCGCGAGCAATGATCGGCGTCATCGCGCAGGCGCAAGTGCACCGCAAATCTGCTTCGATTCAGGCAATTCACAGCACTTGCGCGCGCCGCGGAGCGCAGAACTGATGCGAAAAACTCCATGCGGCGCGATCGGCTTCATGTGATGAAGACCCCCCCCGAGTAATTGAGTTGACTCCGTATGACCCAAGCGCTTGAGGTTGAACTCAAGTCGTGCTGTCAACGCTTGCTGTCAAGTCTTGTCGTCAAGGCGGGCCGTTGGGTCGCTCGTCGGTACACAAGCGCGCCTCACTCGCCTCGCCACAACGCGACGCCGAATTTCGCTTGATGCCAACGTCCAGTCGTGCGTCGCAGATGCGTCGCCAACGCAAGCAGCACTGCGGGCGGCAACGGCGCGATGAGTTCGACGCGGTCGTCGTGCATCACCACGTTGAGCGACGTGACGCCGTGGCGTTCTGCCGCTTCGAGTGCCGACGCATGCACCACCGCGGCGACACCTTCGTCGGCGAGCGACGTGGGATACGCGGTGTGCAGCGTCATGCGTTGCTCAGTCATGCGCGTCTCACTGTTGCGTTAAGAGTTGGAGCGCAACGCTACTGGCGATCAAACAGCAGAATCGTGCCCGTGATCAACTGCAGCATCGTCGCGGCGATTCCCCAACGGACGAAACTTTGGAAGTCAGAGAGATTGAGAAACGCCACTGCCGCCACCAAGATGGTGACCAGTTGCAATCCCATCGCGGCGATGCGCACGGTGTGGGTTTCGCTGCGATGCATGCGCAGCGCGCGCACTTCTTCGGTAAGTTCGTGAAGCGCGCGACGGAGCGGCTGATCATCGCGATCGCTCTGCGCGCTTCGCTTGGCGCTGCGGGTCGGATCATCGTTGCGCGAAACATCGTTGCGCGAAACATCGTGTTCCGATTCGTGTTCCGATTCGCGCTCTTGTTCGGATGACTGATCAACTGCGGCGATGTGACGGTGTTCACGGGGATTGCGCTCGAGTGGAGGCCGCTGTTTGCCGCGCGTCGACGTGTTTGCCACGGTGCGCGGCGTGAGTGTGCCGCGCAGTTCATCGCGATGACGAAGCACCAACTCGACAGCTTCGCCCATGGTTGCCGCCGAAAAATCAGCACCAGCATCGGCGATGTGCTCGCGGTTTCGGCTCACAATCACGGTGCGCAATCCTGCGGCGCGACAGGCGGCGATGTCGCGTGGTGTGTCGCCGATTCCCCACGAACGCTCGAGTTCGAGCTCCATATCTTGCGCGGCTTGCACAATCATCCCCGGCTTTGGTTTGCGCCATGGATGGTCGCGCGTGTACTCGGCGACGGTGCCTTCAGGATGAAAGGGGCAGTAGTAAAAACGTTCGACCGTTGCGCGCAGACCGGTCGCGGCGTCGAGCAGATCGGAGAGTCGACGGTGATAGGCATCGACGTCGGCTTCAGTGAAACGTCCACGGGCCACGCCGCCTTGATTGGTAGCAACGACGAGACGAAATCCCGCATCACGCAATCGTCGCAGTGAAGGAGCGATGCCTTCGACAAGCGCTATTTTCGCAGGGTTTCCCGTGTGCTCGTTGTCGGGCACAAGCGTTCCATCACGGTCGAGAAAGATCGCAGGTTCCATGAGTCGGGCAATCCTTGTATCCAATCCTTTGAGGGACGGTATCGCGTGAATCTCACATCATCGCAGCAGGCATCGCGACCGCGGTGATCACTTTCGAACCATCGCCGAAGCTTGTCCCGATCGCGCGCGCCGCGGCGATGAGCGGATGATCATGCGGAACCAGCCGTTGCTTGCCCACGGTTTCGAAGAGGTCAATATCACTAAAGATGTTGTTTTCACGCACGACCATGCGATTGCGTTTGCCGCAAGACAACACCGCCATCGCGTGAAAGCCAAAGTGAGTCGCGAGGATGCGGTCCGCTGCAATAGGCGCGCCGCCGCGTTGGGTGTGACCGAGCACGGTGGTGCGCGTTTCGATTCCGGTGAGATCCGCGATCTCAGTGGCGACGAGATTTCCGATGCCGCCAAGGCGAATCGGATCGTGGCTCATGGGATCAATGCGACCGATGACTTGATTGCCGTTGAAGGGACGCGCGCCTTCGGCCACGACCACGATTGCAAACCCGGGGCCGCGCATGCGTCGCTCGATGTCGTCGGCGATCTTGCGCAAATCAAAGGGAATTTCAGGCAAAAGAATCACATCGGAGCCACTGGCCACGCCGCTGGTGAGCGCAATCCAACCCGCGTTGCGTCCCATCACTTCGCACACCATCACGCGGTGATGACTGTCGGCGGTGGAGTGCAATCGATCGAGTGCTTCGGTCGCGGTGGCCACTGCGGTGAGAAAACCGAAAGTGATTTCGGTGCCCACGAGATCGTTGTCAATCGTCTTTGGCACTCCGATGACATTGATGCCCGAAGCCGCAATCGGCGCCGCGCATGCCATGGTGCCGTCGCCACCAATCACGATGAGCGCGTCGAGGCGTTCACGCCGAATCGTCGTGAGGCAACGCTCGGTGACGTCTTCCCAAATGGGCTCGCCAGTGTCCGTGCGTCCCGTGCAGTAGCGCGATGGATTGCACTTGTTGTTGGATCCAAGAATCGTTCCGCCGCGCGTGAGAATGCCCGAAACATCTTTCACCGTGAGCGGTCGCACGCGGTGTTCGATGAGTCCTTGAAAGCCATCTTCGATGCCCACGACTTCGATGCCGTATTGCAGGATCGCCGTTTTCGCGACAGCGCGAATGACCGCGTTGAGGCCGGGGCAATCGCCGCCACCAGTAAGAATGCCGAGTCGTCGTATCGAAGGAGCCAATGAATTCTCGCGGTCTGCAGTGAGTGGATCTCGCGACCCAGCGCGAAGGAAACCACGCACGGTAGCGGAAATCGCGCGCCTCCTCGATGCGTCCATCGGTAGCATTGACAGACCATGTCTGAGATCACACCGCAAGAACCCGCACCACTGTCCGAGTCCGAAATTGTCGCAGCGCGTCGCGCGAAACTGAAGCGTTTTCGCGATGAATTAGGCTTCGAGCCATACGGAAATCGCCAAGACGGACTGCTCAGTTGTGCCCAAGCGCGCGCATGTTTCTGCGAAGCGGCGCACAGCACATTTGATGCATCGAGTCGCGCCGCGAAGGCCGCGAAAGTTGCGGGCACCGAAGCGGCAGCGGTGGTCGATACCCGCACGCGCGCGAAGATCGCAGGTCGCGTGGTGCAACATCGCGACATGGGCAAGTTGGTGTTTCTTTCGCTGCGTGATGCCACAGGCGACATTCAAATCAGCGTCTCCAAGGCGGCGGTGAAAGAGAACGAGTGGGAACTGGCCAAGGCCACTGACTACGGCGACATCTTGCTCGCCGAAGGACCTGTCGGTCGCACGCAAAAAGGCGAAGTGTGCATTTGGGCCGAAGGCGTTGATCTCGGCGCGAAGTCGCTCGCGCCCGCGCCAGAGAAATGGCACGGCATCACTGATCCTGAGTTGCGCTATCGACGTCGCTACGTCGACATGTATGCGAATCCCGAGACCGCGAAAGTGTTCGCGATGCGCGCGCGCATCGTCTCGCGCATTCGTCGCTACATGGATGACCGCGGATTTCTCGAAGTGGAAACACCTGTGTTGCAATCGATTGCGGGCGGCGCGGCGGCGCGTCCCTTCACCACGCATCACAACGCGCTTGATATGCCGCTGTTTATGCGTATTGCGCCCGAGCTCTATCTCAAGCGTTGTCTCGTGGGCGGCATGCGCAAGGTCTACGAGATCAATCGCAACTTCCGCAACGAAGGCATCGATCGCAGCCACAATCCTGAGTTCACCGCGATGGAGGTCTACGAAGCGTTTGGTGATTACGGCACGATGATGGTGCTCATCGAGTCGCTCATTCATGAACTCGCAGTGTCGATGGTGGCGGAGCGAACCGACGCAGGATTGCGCGCGGAAGCCGACGGACCAATGCTGCCGTGGGGCGAGATGAACATCAATTACGCCGCGCCTTTCGTGCGCGTGAAGTACGAGGATCTCTTTCGTCGCGGAGTTGGTGTCGAGATGCGCGACTTCGCGGCGGTGCGTGCCAAAGCGCGCGCGTGCGGTTTGCATCACGAAGCGAAGTTGGATGATTGGCTCGTCGTCAACGAACTCTTCGAAGAACTCGCCGAGCCGTTGCTTGATCCATGTCGTCCCACGTTTGTCACTGACTATCCCAGCGCAGTGAGTCCGCTCACGCGTCCTTCGCGCACAGATCCTGTGCTGTGTGAACGATGGGACATCTTCATCGGCGGCATGGAGATTGGGCCGGCGTATACAGAGCTCAACGATCCCGACATTCAGTTGTCCAAGTTCACTGAGCAGATGAAGGGCGCCGACGATGAGGAGTCGACGTTTCGCACGCTCGACGAAGATTTCATCGATGCGTTGCGCGTAGGAATGCCGCCCGCGGGAGGCGTGGGCATTGGCATCGATCGCTTGGTCATGTTGCTCACGGACAGCGCGTCGATTCGCGATGTCATTCTCTTTCCGCTGTTACGCACGGTGGCGCCACGCGATGGTGAGGCGTCGCATGGAGCACAGGAAAACAAAGCGCAAAGTGAGAAGTCGGCGATGCAGAAGCACGAAGGCGGAGCACACGCGTGAATCGAAGCGCATCGCGTGCCGCACAGTTTGGCGCGCTGATTACGTTGTGGGTCAACGTCGTCGCGTGCGCGGAGTGGACCCTGGTCGAAGAACATTTTTACGCGCTGTCGCTGGCCAACAGTCCTTGCGGCCGTTCGAGTGAGCGCGTGGAAATCGATGGCGATCGTGTGCGCACCATCGGTCGCCTCGAGATGCGTTTTCGCCGCGCGGGACAAGAAACCGTGATCGATCTCTCGAGTGAATTCATCGAGTCGGTGCGCGGCGAGCCGCTCGAAGCAATCGTTCGTCAGAAGGACGCGCAGCCGTTGCGCTACGTCTTTGAGCCGTTGCAGCGCGCGCCATCAGGGCAAGCGAAAGATGCGGTCACCACAGTGCATGTGGAGAACGGTGCCACTCGCGAAGACCGCGTGATTCTCGGCGACGATTGGCTCACGCCGCGCGAAGTGGTTGCGTTTGTCGCGATGCGAATCAAAGGTGATGCGAAAGAGATTCGCTATCGCGCACTCGATGTGCAATCGGGTTTGGTCGTGGCCGCGATTGCGATGACGCGCGCTGATGAAGCACGCGAGTCGCGCACCATCGTTGGCCGCAACATCACGACTTCGCGTTACATGGTGAACAACTCGCTCGTTCCCATCATCGCCAACGAGTGCTACGACGAAAGTGGCGCGCTGGTGTTGAGCACGACACCACTGGGACTGGGCGATTTGGTGTCGTTGCTGACCACCAAAGTTGCAGCCGACGAAAGCTACGCGCGCGCATCGTTTGATTTGCTTGCGGGCACGATGGTGCCGAGCGTGCTGCTTGATGGAGAGATGACGCGCGCGGCGGCGGAGTTTGAAATCGCGCTGCACGAGAGCAACAACGGAGCAACCAGCAACGCGCTCGCTGATCTTCCGCAAGTCGGCGCGCAGCGGGTTCGTCGCATCGATGCGCGGCGCGCGCGCGTGAGTGTTGACACGACGATGACCAGCGCCGCGGCGGCGGGAGATCTCACTGATCCACGATGGATGGCGTCAAACAATCTCATTGATTTTCGCAGCGACGCCGTGCAACAACTGTTTGCGAAGGTGAAGTTTCCTGCCGACACGAGTGCGTTGCAACGCGCCGAAATCTTGCGCATGCTGGTCGCGCGTCATCTGCGCAACAAGAACATGGCCACAGCATTTGGTTCGGCCAGCGAAGCCGCCATCGCACGCGGTGGTGATTGCACTGAGCACGCGGTGTTGTTGGCCGCGCTGCTGCGCGCTGCAGGAATTCCTTCGCGCGTGGCCAGTGGCTTGGTCTACGTACGCGACATCAGTGGCGTCGGTGGAGGAGGCCCCGGTTGGGGTTGGCACTTGTGGACGCAAGCGTTGGTTGATCCGATCGTGACAGACGCAGTACCTGCGCGCGACAACACAACATCGTCAACAACGTCAACAGCGACGAATGATCACGCGCGAGTTTGGATCGATCTCGACGCGACGCTCTCCGCGCAAGGACGCGGGTATCACTCGGGACACATTCTTGTCGCGGTGAGTGATCTCGCAGGTGGCGCGACTGATCCCGCGTTTTCGGGCGCGCTCGGACTCATCGGCGCAATCTCAATCTCTCCTGTTCGCGATGGTGTGGTCGTCGAGGCGAAGCCATGAGTGCGACCAACGATGCGCACGACAACGCGCACGACGCGACGCTTCCCGCACTTCCGCTGCGCGACGCAGCGGGACACAAAGGAACATTCGGCAGCGTGTTAGTGATCGGCGGTTGCGCGCATTCGCCACGACTCATGCTCGGCGGCGTGATGCTCGCCGCGCGCGGCGCGTTGCGCGCAGGAACAGGTCGCGTGATCGCCGCGGTGCCTGAGCCACTCGCGCACGAGGCGTTGTTGATGTTGCCCGAAGCAACCGTGATCGCGTTGCCCGTTGATGAACACGGTGTGTTGCATGCGTCGAAAGCAGCTGAAGCGCTCGACAGCGCGATGATCGCGGCGAGCGCAATCGTCGTAGGACCAGCGCTAGGCACCAGTGAAGCCGCAGGCAAAGTCGTCATGCGTTTGGTCGCGCTGGGAAATCGTCCGCTGGTCATCGACGCCGATGCGATTCGTCTGTTCGCGTCGCATCGTGACGCCGCACGCGATCTGCGCGGCACTGCGATCTTCACGCCCCACGGCGGTGAAGCGCTCGCACTGGCGCAGTTGTTGCAACTCGATATTGATCTCGACAGCAGAACCGCGCGCGCACACTCAGCGACGAGTTTGGCGCAGTTGCTCGGCGCGGTAGTCGTGCTCAAAGGCGCGGGCACTGTCACAAGTGATGGTCTGAATACATGGCGTTGTGATCGAGGCAACGCCGCGCTCGCCACGGGCGGAAGTGGTGATGTGCTGGCGGGCGTCGTCGCTGCGATGTTGGCGCAATTCGGGGGAAAACAAGCGGTTTCGTCGGAACTGTGCGTCGGCGCACTCGTCGCGCTTGCCGTCGAAATTCACGCGCGCGCGGGCGACTTGTGGCGCGATGCGCACGGCGACGCAGGAGCGTTGGCACACGAATTCGCTGACTTGATTCCGCAAGTGATGCGGGAAATGCGCGCGCGCTGAGAGTGCACACCGAGTGCGCTGAGCATCACCGCTACAGTGGCCGCCATGATCCAAGAACACCAGCGCATTGCCACGCTTGCCGATCGCACGTTTGTTGAAGGCGTGTACTCGATCGTGAATCCGCAGTTGGCGCAGACCCGCACCAACAAGCCGTATCTCAAGTGCATGATTCGCGATGCCAGCGGCGAAATTTCCGCGCGCGCATGGAGTTTCGAAGAGGCGCAGTTCGATGCGATCATGAATTCAGGATTCGTGTTCGTGCGCGGATCAACGCAGGCGTATCAAGGCCAGATCCAACTCATCCTCGAAGTGGTGGAGCCGCGCGAAGTCACCGGCGAAGAGATGTTGGCGCTCTTGCCTTCGACGCGCAAAGACATCGCAATGATGTTCGGTCGCGTGGGCGACTTGTTGCGCTCGATGGCTCATCCCGCAATGCGCGCATTGGCCGAGCAATACCTATGCGACGAGCGATTGATGGAAGACTTTCGCCGCGCACCAGCAGCGATGACCGTGCATCACGCATGGATCGGCGGCTTGCTCGAGCACACGCATCAGTTGATGGAACTCGCCGACGCGATGCTGCCGCTTTACCCTGGCCTCAATCGCGACTTGGTGTTGTTCTCGCTGTTCGCGCACGACATCGGTAAGACCGTCGAACTCGATTGGGAGCGCGGCTTCAGCTACACCACCGAAGGCCAACTGGTAGGACACGTCGTGCGCGGCGCAATCTGGCTGCAAATCAAAGCCGCCTCCGCCGCGCGCGCCACCACTGAGCGCCCCGCCGGCGAAAAACTCCCCGGCGAAACCCTGCGCGTCCTGCAACACATCATGGTGTCGCATCACGGACAACTCGAGTTCGGTGCCGCGAAACTGCCGGCAACGCCTGAAGCGATGTTTGTCGCGATGCTCGACAACCTCGACGCGAAGACGCAAGCAACTCTCACCGCCGCCAAACGCGAATTCGCCGGCGGCGGCGACTGGACCGACAAGGTCTGGGCGCTGGACAGCAAGATCTATCGACCCGATCCGCTGGGGTGACATTTGGCGTGAACAGATGATTTTTTCGCAGCGCGTGCGCGACGTGAATTCGAAGTGCAGCGTGAAAAAATAGCTTTCCAGGCCAAATCTCGTTCATTCGGCATCGAGCTGCAACGAGCCTTTGCAGCGTCACTCGCAGAACCGTGCTCTCACGAGAACTGGTTCGACCACTTGAACAGTCGTGCCGGCGCGGCGGCCTTGACTTGCATGTCGAAGAGATCGAGCACCAGCGGTGGGCGTCCACTTCTTTTTTATGCGCAGTGTGCGCGGCGCGCTGAGGGCCGCGAACGAGGCGAGTGCAACGGCGGCACATGCCAGAGCGATCACTGGGCAAGAGAGGAGAAGTGGTTTGTTGGAATGCGATTTTTGTATGAGGAGTTTCGCGATTGAATCTCGGTAGGGTCATGGCTGACTGAGTGATTGTCTCGCCGCGATTACACGAGGTGACAGGGAGAATGGCGGAGACTCGTCCGATGTGCACAGCGCTGCGTTTCGAATGCAAGCGAACGTG
>QWPW01000010.1:83061-83831 GCA_003671025.1 Planctomycetota bacterium | reverse complement strand
CCCGCCCCGGCTGGACCGAAATCGAACTCGCCAACGGCACGAAGGGCTGGGTGCACGAATCTGCGGCGATGCGTGTGGTGGAGTAGTCGGAGCGAAGCGCGTGATTCGAGCTTGGCTTGTCGCTGGAGCACTCTCGGCGAGCAACCGCGTCAATGCTTGTGTGTCCACGAAATCGAGGCGGAATCACTCTGAGTTTGTCCAACATTCGCGGGCAGGTTGATCATCTTCGTTTCCGCGCATTCGCTCATCCTGGTCAGACTTGATTGGCGATTTCGCAATCGAAGGACGCAATCAATCCGGCCACGAAAGTGGGCTAGCTCAAATTGTCACACGATGTTGATGCGGGCGGTGGGAACGATGAAGGAGAGAACACGCCGGCGAAGAAGTCACTGATACTTGGTGGCTTTCCAAGAACTGGATACCCTGCCAGCCTGCTTCGGCACTTCGGGAAACCGGGGTTCACGTGATAGTCGCCGGCTTGCGGCTCGCGTTCCACTACTTCCATCAATCACATTGGTCGACAACATCATGGGAAACGTTTCTTCACGCATATCCGATCGAATTGCCGCAGGCATCAAGCGCTTCCAACCAATCCTTGCTGCCGCGAAGTCGAGAGATGTCGGGGAATCCGATACCGTCACGATCGTGGTCGACATGCTCGCCGAAGTTTTTGGTTACGACAAATATTCGGAAATCACGTCTGAACATGCGATTCGCGGCACCTATTGCGATCTTGCCATCAAGATCGATGGCGTGCTTCAATTGCTGAT
>QWPW01000010.1:0-83051 GCA_003671025.1 Planctomycetota bacterium | reverse complement strand
GCTGATCGAGGTAAAGGCAATCGGCCTCGAGCTCAAAGACCAGTACGTGAAACAGGCGATCGATTACGCCGCCAATCAAGGCACCGATTGGGTGGTTCTTACCAACGGACTGATTTGGCGGGTTTACAAAGTCACCTTTGCCAAGCCAATTGAATGTGAATTGGTGCTTGAGATCGACTTCTCCGCTCTGACTTCCAAGAGTGCGAAAGACATCGAGTCGCTGTACCTGTTTGCCAAGGAAGGGTGGATGAAGTCGGTGCTTGGTGAGTACCACAACCAAAAGCAGGCATTGAGCCGTTTCTTCCTCGGGGCAACACTGCTGACTGATCCGGTCCTTGAGGTGATTCGGCGAGAACTTCGCAGGGTCTCTCCGGACGTGCGCATCGACATTGAAGAAATTAAGTTTGCACTTGCCTCGGAAGTACTCAAGCGAGAAGTTATGGAGGGCCAAAAGGCAGACGACGCCCGCAAGAAAATCGCGCGAGTTTCCCAGAACGCACTACGGACGAAGTCAAACAAAGAAGTCAAAGCGACAGTCGTTGTTGCAGGGGAGACCGTCCGCAAGACGGCTGCACCAGACATGAAACAAGAAGAAGGCGCCTAGCAATCGGAGTGCGCCAGCCTCGAGTTTGTTTACACCAAACTTGGCGAGGATGCTCGCCAGAAGTGCTCCATCGGCAAGCAACACCGGTCGGACAAGCGAAGTGCGCTCGGCGCACACCGCGAATAGCCTGCGTTCCTCGTTCCGCGACGCATTCGATCCGGACTTCATGCCCTCATACATTGGGTTCCGTGCCGCGAGGACTACGCTCTGATGGGTTTCTCCGCCTCGCTCGATGCCCTAGCAGCGACGTGACTCACTGCGGGCGACTTGAACAAGCCGTGCGGATCGCGACATCGAGTCGGCGGCAGTGTTGAAGAAAACTTCGTGGGCCGGGGCGGGCACGAGCCAATTCGGTGGTCGTCGAGGATTAGTTCAGCGTCCTACTAGCACTAATCGGGCTTGCGACTCGAATTAGAGTGTCAGGAAGTCACTCGTACGATTTCGATACAAACGACGAGGCGTGAGTTCTCGATCGATCAACTCGATTCACGCGCGCCGACGACGATGCGTTGCAAACATCGGAGCTGCCAGTGCGATCAGGGCCGCTGCGGGTGCGGGCACTCCAGTGTTCTGCGCGACCAGAAATTGGTTCCCTAGGCCATAGCCGAGAGTGAGTGATGCGGCAGACCAATCGAGTGAGGATGCATAGTGATCTAGTCCAAGAAGGAACACACCACCGCCCTCTTGGATCGTCCCGCCGGTCACCCCTCCGAACTCCGCGAAGGCGTACGTCCATGAAGAAGCCGTCGAGAGGCGACCAGTTCCGTACTGCCATCCAAGCGTACTTTCGAGAGACCCGACCTCTGTTCCAAGCAAGGACTGTCCTGGATTGGCATAGTCAAAATTCACTCCCGTGATACCAACCTCTCCATCCCCTGCCGCCAGCGCGAGATCGATGCTCGTGAGGAGCGTGTTAATGAACGCACTGCCCCCCCACCACGCACCTTGCGTACTCACCACGTTGCTCACTCGAAGGAAGACTTGCGATGCATCGGTCTCGTCAGAGAAAAAATCCAACGACGCGTGCAAGCGACGGTGATACGCGCTCGGCTGATTGTCGGGCGTAACAGGCGCACCATTCCACGACCCCAACTGTGAGATGTCGACAAGATCCTCGACCTCGAAGGATGCGAGCGGAACCCTACCCCCGAAATCAATGATCCCTGCGTCTGCGTCGGCCACGAGGAAGCAAGAGGCACATAGGGGCGCAAGAACTTGCATCGACTTTCGGCTGCCCCACTTGGTCGGCGTGCAGATCATTCTTCACTCCCTTTGTGTTGAGTTCCAGGTCATTGCCGTTGTTGTGGAGCGCTATCCAATCGCCGGAGGTCCATCTTGCGCTGCCATCAGGGAATAGCCAATACAGACCAGCTGCTGCGCGAAATCGCGACGGTTTTTGTCGTTTGTCGTTGCCGAAGGTGAGCATTGGCTCCTGAGCGGTGAGTTCAAGCAGTCTTAACTGTCGCGCCGCGACCCAGCGCTGCTCCCCGTCGTCTGCCTCGTGAACTTACCCGACGATCGTGGACACACAACGCGGCGAGGATGCTCGCCGGGAACGCTCCCTGGACAACCAACACAAGACAGGCAGTCTGCGCGCCCAAGCCAAGCGTGTACATCGGCACGAGCGCGCACGACGCTACCACTGCTGGAAGTCGGCAATCCGCGCGCGCAGCGCCGCGCCCCCCACCCAACTCCACGTCAAACGCAATCTCCACCCGAGCCAACCCACGCGGGAAGATTCGAACTTCCAGCGGTCAACCTCAAACGCCATCGCACGCCACATCCCCCGCTGGAAGTCCGCAATCCGCAGACGCAGCGCTGGCACGACAAACGTGCACACGACAAATGTCCCGCGCTGCGGCTGCTGCGATTGGCGCGCGCCCGCGACACGCGTGCACATCGCGTCGAGCTCGCGCGCGCCAAGCGCCACCCTCTCCGTAAACAACCGCGCCGTGCTCGACCTGATAAGGGCGACCACGGCGCGGTTGTTAACGGAGAGGGTGGGATTCGAACCCACGAGCAGGATAAACCCACTACTAGTTTTCGAGACTAGGTCCTTCAACCACTCGGACACCTCTCCAGATGTCTCACCGTTTCCGGTGAATTGATTTCGGAGTATCGCCCAATTGGCGCTGCTTGTCCACCCCTTCACATTCATCGTCTTCACGATCCATCACCTGCGCTATCACCATCACTGCGCAGCCTCACTTGCCTCCACCACTTTGCGCGCGGGAGTCCCTGTCGTCAGCACCAACACACCCGCAAGAATCAGCGTCACCGCAATCGCCTTGCGCAAATTCATCTCCTCGCCTAACACCAGCCAACCTAAGAGCACGCCCACTGCGGGCGCGATGGAAAATGCGATCGGCTTCACCACCGAAACTTCGCCCAACGAAAGTGCGCTGTAGAAACACACCATCGCGAGCGCGCCCGCGACGATGCCTGAACCCAGAATCACTTTGAACCATGTCGCGCTGTCCGTCTGTGTGAGTGATGGTTCGACGCGTAGTCCCGCGGCGCCGCGTGTCATCAGCCAATACACGCCGACAAGAATCGGGATGGCCACCAGCGAGCGAATCGTGATCGCGCTCAGTGGCCCGATCTTTCCCGCATGTAACGCGCTGCGCGTACACACTTCACCGATACCCCAACAAAGCCCTGCGGCCACTGCGAGAAGTGCTGCGTTCATCGGCGCATTGTGCCAAACGCGCGCGGCGTGCGGGCACGGTGCGTGCAGCCGGCGCGCGCGAACGAGTTCACTGCAATTGTCAGCGCTCGTATGCGATTACGGACAGAATCCCCACGACGAAAGAATGACGGTGAGATCGGCGGCGTCGGTGAGTCCGTCACCGTTGACATCTGCACCAACCGTGCCCCAGTTCACCAGCAGCGTGGTGATGTCCTTTGCGTTCACATTCGAGTCGTGATTAAGGTCAGCGGGACATGGATTCTTCGCAACCGTGAAGGTGCTCTCGAACGTGCCCGTGATGACCGACGGTCCAGAGATGCGCACGAAGATCGTCTGCCCTTCGTTCACATCGATGAGGATGCCGGGATCAACGCATGTCGCATCGCCGGCGCACAGTCGCTCGCCGTTGCAATCACCGAGCACGCATTCCATCGAGACGTTGCCCTCGCTGCTGCACGCTTTGAGCGCGAGCACGCCATCGCTCGGAGCCGCGGCAAGTTCGAACCACACATCGACACCGATATCGGCGCAAGTCGCGTTGTCGCGCGTGCTGCCAAGTAAATCAAACGCGGTGATTGTGTCCAGTTCAATCGCTGTTGCCGCCGCGCACAGATTGTTCGCGCTCGGCGTCGCAGGCGTCCCCCATTCGCTGACTTCCATCACGCCGACACCGACATACAAATCGTGTCCGCCAATTTGCACCAGGTAGCGTGTGCCCGCCACCGTGGGGAAATTCGCGACCGCGTATCCGGCGCACAGGGGCCCTTCATCGGCGCACGCGATGATGTCGAGCGTGGCCGCGTCGCGGACCATGATGATCGTGTCGATCTCGGAGCGCGCGGAGCTTCCGGCGAGAGGACAGGTTGAGAACTCGGCGCCGCCGGTGCGCGATGCACGGAACTCAAACCAGACATCGTGAAGAATCTGGTTGCCGAAGATGCCTGCGCATCCCACTGGAATTTCGGTGTCGATCGAATTGGTGGCACCGACGGTGTTAAACGGCACCACCGCATTGGTGATGAACGTCGCGCCCGCGGGAGTGTCGTTGCTGGGAATGGGAGGATTGCATTGATCCACCGCCAACTGACGGCAGATGAAATCCCATTCGGTTTCGCAACAGAACGGGTCGAGCGCGCAGACCGTGCTGCAACACGCCGCATCGGCGCACGCCGCGGTCTCGTGAACCTCAAAGCAACTTCCGCCCGCCGAGTTGCCGCAGACTTCTCCCGCGAACAGCGAGCTGCTCGAGAGTGCGAGAAGCGACATCGTCGCGATGGACGTGCCGTGAATAAGTGCTGAACGAATCGCCCGGATCTTCATATGAATTCCCTTTTCAACACCTCAAACACGCCTCGTGCATGACTCGCGTACACACGCCGCACACACCGCGTCCGACAAGAACCTACTTTATCCGCAAAGATATTCCACCTCGGTCTGCGAAAAACAGACGCAATCACAAGACGGCGGCGTCACAACCGTCGTGGGTGGATCCGACGATTCAATGTCGACGAGAGTTCAGAGGGATCGCACAGTTATGCCATCATTGCCGCGCCAACGTCATCGCTGCGAACGCAGCGAAAACGGCCGTCGCGGTGAGTCAGGAGCAATCTTCGTTAACGCAACCTCGGCGCCGCGATTATCCCCACGACGCGAGCAACTGCGCGATATCGACAGCGTCAACCGTTCCATCGCCGTTGACATCGGCGGGTCCACCCGAGGTGCCCCACGCGTTCAGCAGAATCGTGAGGTCCGCGGCGTCGACTGAGCCGTCGTTGTTGATGTCGGCGGGATCAGAGACTTCGCACGCGTCGGCGGTGCCGTTGCCGTTGCCGTCCGCGCAATTGGTTCCCGCGCCCGCCCACGTCGCACCCGAGGCAACCGCTTGGGCCTGCGTGAGCGTCAAGCAGAATCCGTTGGGGAAGCACGACGCGCCCATGGGCTCGGGGCAGAGACCAGCGACACAGGTGGTCGCGTTGCCTTGGAACACGCCGCCTACCGCGGTGCATTCGCTCGGCGTGAGAGATGGGAGGCAACTTCCGTTTGGCAGGCAGCACGCGCCTTCGGGGAAACAGACGTAGCCCGCACACGTTTGTCCGCTAGGCCCAGGGATGCCGCCCGCAGCCAAGCAGCTCGCGGAGGGAAGCGTGACGCATCCGCCCGTCGCGGCGAAGCAGCATGGACCTTGACCCGAGCTGCAGCTTTGCGCCGTGCATGTCGAGCCTGCGCCGTTGAAATCTCCGCCCGCAGTGAGACACGCGGCTTCAGTGGTTGACTGGCATGTTCCGTTGGCCAAGCAGCACGCGCCGGGCAGCACACAATTCACCGAGGTCCATGATGCGCGCATGACCCAGTCGCCTGTAGGGCGGCAGAGCGCAGGGATTTCGGAGAAGCGCTTCCATCCCGCGCCGCAACCAAACGCGCCGCAATCGAGCATGTACAGCCAGTTGGTCGTTGGTGCCGCGAGTCCGCCGACGTCGGTGCAAGGAAACGCATTGGAGCCCGAAGGCGGCGCGACCAAGCATGGATTCGACACTTGATTGTTGTGATCGTCGATGCGGTAACCAATGCTGAACATGTGCGATCCGTTGTCCTGCAGAATGATCTGCTCGGGGTCACCAGGATCGATACCGAATGCGATGTTCACGCCGTTGGTTCCCGCAGGAATCACGAGGTGAGGCAAGATTTTTCCATCGGATGAAGCCGAGTACACCAGCTGACCCGTCGCGGGCGTGCCGTGCCAAATCATCACGGTCCACTTGGTCGTGGTGTTCACTGTGCTCGCGCTCGTCGCGAAGATCATCTCGGTGAGATCAAGGCGAATTGGGAAGTCGCTCGCGGCAACGGTGTACGAACACGCGGCGATTTCTTGCTCGGCGAAACCACCTTGCGCGATGAACTGACCGCCTTCAAAACTTGCGTTGGTGTAGGTCGAGATCACTTGCGGGCACGCACCTGCGACGCCGCCTTCGGATCCTTCGCCACTTTGCGGAGGCTGCGCGAGCATCAGCGGAGTTTCCTTCATCGCCACTGCTTCTTCGGCCAATCGTGTCTCGCGCGCGGGAGCTTGATTGAGTTTGCTGCCGCGCTCGGATGCGCCCTGCTTGTCCAACTTGTCCGCGAACGCCGGTAGCGCGCAAGGGAGAGCCAAGAGAAGAGCCGCAAGAAGGAAGCGGCGGTTCGACGCGATTGTCGTGGTCTTCGTGGTCTTCATGGTGTGCTTTGTTGCGTTGGTGCGTTGGGGCGTTGTTGCGTTGATGCTCTGTGTGGAGAGGCCTGAGCGATAGCGTCGAACGAACGATGCAGGCACGCTCAAAGATGGACTCGCAATTAAACACTAGCACAGCCCGCGCCGTTTCCAAACGGTTTCAGGACTCCTCGAGCGATATGGACAGTTTGAGTTTTATGCGCGTGCTGCGAAGCGGTGATGCGCACATCTCTCAGACCCGTGTCGCGCCCGTGCGGCTTTGCAGCGCGAGCACGATCGCATCGACGAGTTCGTCCGCCTCAGGCAGTCGACCCGGACCGACGGCGCGACATGCTTGCCAACCGTGCGCGGGATCGACGATGGTGAATCCATCGCTGCGCAACGCCACGAGATTGCGCTGCGTCGCGGGTTGACGCCACATCGTTTCGTTCATGCTCGGCGCGAGCAACACTGGTGTGTGGGCGCGATCAATCGACGCGGCCAAGAGCGAGACCATGTCATCCGCGCGACCAGTGGCGAGCTTGGCCAACATGTCCATCGTGCATGGCGCGATGAGCAGGATGTCAAGAGCCGAGGCCGTTCGAATGTGTTGCGGGTCAGCGGGCTCCGTCGAGCTCCACACGCTGTCGAGCACCGCGTTGCCGCTGAGCGATTGGAACACGAGCGGCGTCACGAAGCGCGTCGCGTCGCTGGTCATGGCCACGGTCACCACCGCTCCCGCTTGCGCGAGTGTGCTCACCACCGAGCACACTTTGTACGACGCGATTCCCGCGCACACGGCAACGCCGACCTTACGGTCCTTGAGGATCGCGAGGTTGGTGGGGTCGCCTGAGTACATGTTTATCTGGTGTGGCGCGTGTCGCGAGACGCTCTCGCGTCGAGTGCACCGACCGAACCACGAGCCACCGCGATGAGCGACGATAGTCGTCGAAAGCGCTAGAAAACTAGGCGTTCGCGCGCAATCGCACCCTCGCACCGATGGCTAAGCAGACGCGTTCAGCGCTTCTTGCTCGGCACGCCGCGCATCTTCTCGACGAGCGCAGGATCCATCTCCAACGTGATCTTGTCTTGCACGATTTCTTCGATCACCAACTCGAGGTCGGAGCGGCCGTTGCGGTCGACGAGCGGACGCGCGCCTTCCATGATCTCGCCGAGACGGCGCTGGATGAGCGCGGTCAACTTGAATCGGCCGCCGAGCTTTTCGACGATTGCGTCACTCTTCAATGCTTCGATCATGGATAGTCCCTGCGTGGTGTGAAGTCGCCTTCGAGGAGTCGAAGGGGAAGCGGTTACTATAGCGAATTCGCGCATTTCCAATGCCTCCTCATTCGATGTCCCATTCGATCGGCCTCCATTCACTCGAACGAGCGCGCCGCGCCGCCTCTCGGCTCCTAGCCCGCGTCGGCCTCAACCGCGACCGTCGACTCCTGCTGTGGGCGGCGGCGACGGGAATGGCGCTCGCGGTGATCGCGCTTGCATTTATCCGACCGATCCAATGGGCCGAATCGTCGGCGGTCGAGTGGGCGCGCCTGCATCCCGATCGTCTTCCGCTTGCAATCGCCGTGGTGCCAGTTCTCGGAGCACTCGCGTGCGGCGGCGTGCAGATGATCTTCCGCGTAAAGGTCCGCGCGCATGGTGTGGCCAGCGTGCTCTACGCGATCCATCGGCGACGCTCGGAACTTCCGGCGGCGTTGGCGGCGCGCACTTGGCTCGGTGCCACTGCGATCATTTCCAGCGGCGGTTCCGCGGGACCAGAAGGGCCAATCGTCACCATTGGCGCGACGCTCGGCTCACTGATTTCACGGTTCTTGCGCGCTGATCCGCGCACTGCGACCACGCTGGTGGGTTGCGGAGCAGCGGCGGGTTTGGCGGCGGTGTTCAACGCGCCGATCACGGGAATCTTCTTCGTGCTCGAAGTGCTGCTGCGCGATTTTTCGCTGCGCACGTTTACCCCCATCGTGATTTCCGCTGTGTTTGCCGCGGCAACTGTGCAAACAATTCTGGGCACGCAAGAGCCGCTCTTTGGCGTTGGCGCCGAAGTGTTCAACAGCGCGCGCAACGCCGCGGCCGGTGACGCGCTCTCCATCAGCACCACGCCCACCTTCGCACTCTTAGGAATTCTCTGCGGCGTGGCCAGTGTGTTTTTCGTGCGCACGTTGCAATCGACTGAGGCCGCGTTCGCGCGCCTTCCTGTTCCGCGTTGGATGTCCCCCGCTATCGGCGCGGCGTTGCTCGCGTTGCTGGGACTTCTCCATGTCGCGTTTGCCGCGGACTTGCTCGACTTCGGTCAAGGCGCGTTTCCTCCCTTCTATGGCAACGGATATCCGCTCGCCAAGACCGTGCTGAGCGCAGACTTTTACGCGACGGATGCCGCGCTCGCCGTGAGTGGATTGCTGCTGGGCCTCGCGGTGGTGAAGTGTGTGGCCACGAGTTTGACGCTGGGCTCAGGCGGTATCGGCGGACTCTTCGCGCCTTCACTTTTGGTTGGTGCGCTTGTCGGTGGCGCGTTTGGAAGTTTGGGCGAATACGTTCCGCTGATTGGCGAAGTCGGCGCGCCGCGCTTGGCACTCGCAGGCATGGCGGGAATGGTCGCGGGCACGACGCACGCACCACTTGCAGGCGCGATGTTGGTCTACGAACTCTCGCGCGAACCGAGCATCCTGTTGCCCGTCATCTTGGTGGCCGCGCTCTCAACCATCGTCGCGCGCTTGCTCGAGCGACACAGTATCTACACCGCTGAACTCGCCACCATGGGCGTGCGCTTAGGTTCGACTTCGGACATGACATCGTTGCGACGATTGCGCGTGCGTGACGCTTCACTGCGCGCACCGATCTTTGTGCAAGGCAGTGACAACGCCGCCAGTTTGCTCGAACTCGCCCAGAAAAACGAGGATTTCGTGGTACTCGATGAGGCCGGAAAACTCGAAGGCATGATCGGTCCGCGCGATTTGCGCATTGCGCTGATCAATCGCGAAGCGTTGCCGCTCTTGCAAGTACGCGACATCGCGCGCACGGGAATTCGCGCGCTGGACTTTGATCTTCCGCTTGATCATGCGCTCGATCTTCTCGAGAACGGTCCGTTGCCGGTGCGGAATGCTCGCGGTGAAATCGCGGGCGTGCTCACGCGTGCGCGCGTCACTCGTGCGTGGCGCAAATCGATGGAGCGCGATCAATGAGCGCACCACGCAATACGTTTCGTGCCTCGCAACGCTTGCAAGGAAACGGCGCGTTCAAGCGTGTCATCGACGGACGCGCGCGCATTGATTGCGGCGCGATCTCGTTCCATGCGATTCCTCGCGATGCCGCGGTTGCGCGCACCAACGACCTCACGCGCATGGGCATCTCCATCGGTCGCCGCGCGGGCGGTGCCGCTGTGCGCAATCGCTTCAAGCGTTTGCTGCGCGAAGCATTTCGCCTCTCGCAACATGAGCATCCGACTGCCGCTCCCGCGCCGTACGATCTGATGGTCATCGTGCGCGCTCACGATGAATTGACTCTCGCGCAATATCGCGCGCACTTGCTCGACGCACTGCAAAGGCTGCACGCGATATGGATGAAACGAATGCATCGAAAGATCAATGCCAGCGACGCGGATGCGCGTGCAGCGATGCCGTCAGCAACGCCGAGCACGACGACGCCCGACGCACCGGACTCGCCGCGCGCGCACTGATTGCGTCAGTGCGCGGATATCAAATCGTGCTCGGTCCGCTGCTCGGCGGACAGTGTCGATTCACTCCGAGTTGCTCGTTCTATGGCATCGAAGCGCTGCGTGTGCATGGCGCTTGGCGCGGCAGCGCGCTCACATTGCGTCGTCTCATCCGCTGCCATCCGTGGGGCGGTCAGGGCGATGATCCGGTGCCGTCGCGCTGAGAACTGCCGCGTCACTCTTGCCGCACAGTGTTCACCAAGTGTCCGACGCGCGCGATGCGCACTTCGATGGTGTCGCCATCTTTGAGGAAGAGCGGCGGCGTACGACCCGCGCCAACTCCTGCTGGAGTTCCCGTGAGGATGATGGTTCCAGCGAGCAACGTCATCGAGCGCGAAAGTTCCGCGATCAGAAAGTGCACCGAAAACACCATCAAGCGAGTGTTCGCGTGTTGCACGCGGGTGCCGTTGAGAATCGTTTCGATGTCGAGGTCTTGCACATCGCCAACAGCCTTAGTGGGCACCAACTCCGACATGGGACAAAACGTGTCGAAGCTCTTGCCGCGCGAGAACTGTCCGCCTGAACCAGACTTCTGCCACCAACGCGCGCTCACATCATTGGCCACGCGATATCCCGCGATCACGCTCGCCGCGTCGCTCTGCGCGACATCACGGCAGTCGCGCGCGATCTCCACCGCGAGTTCACCTTCGTAATCAACTTGCGGCCCGTTCTCGAGGCAAATCGTGGGAATGCGAATGATGTCGCCGTTGCCACAGACGCACGCTGGGTTCTTCATGAACATCATCGGACGCTCGTCGGTCTTGCCGCCCATCTCAGCGGCGTGATCGGCGTAGTTGCGTCCAATGGCGAGAATTGCAGGAGGAATGCGCATCGACGCACTCTAACGCACGCACTGCGAACAGTGCAGCATCGACACAGATCATGCACGCATGACGCGATGCGCTCTGAGTTTGTTCAGGCGCACCGCGCAGGCAGTGGTCACCGACTTGCGCGTAGCTTTTGCGCTGCGCTACGTAGCTTTCACGCTGCGCTACGTACCTTTCACGCTCCGCTACGTACCTCTCACGCTCCGCTATTTTGTCTCCGCGTTCGAACGACCTTCGGCCTCGCGTGCGGCTTCGCGCGCTTTGACTTTTTCGGCGCGTGCTTGGCGTGCTTCTTCAAGACCAGGAGGCGCGGGCATGATGTCGTCAAAGGTGCGACCCATTCCCACGAGTCGGCTCTGCTCAAACTCTTGTTTGAGAATCGGCATCACTTCGTCGTAGATGAGCGCGCGCAAATCTTCGGGAGCCTTGCGGTAGATGACCATGCGATCAAGCAACGGTTGCGAAGTTTCGAGCACGACCTTCTTGAGCACTGCAGGAATTGAATCGTCCAACTCGCCTAAGAGATCCTTCATGCGCCCTTCGCCAAACTTGTTGACGAAGTCGTTGTAGCGCGCTTCGCGGAAGTACTTCGTGAGATCGCGCGCGAACTCGAGTGCTTCTTTGAGCACCTGCTCGTTCTCGAGCAGCAGTCCTTCACGGAAGCCACGCTCAAGCACAGAGAACACATCGCTGCGCGCGACTTCGGGCTGCATCTCGTATTCGCCGTAGGTGATTTCCTGCACGAAATCCCGCAGTGGGCGCTGGTACGTCGCGTTCGGCACCGCACCACCGCTGCCGTAAAGTCGGTCGAGACGTTCGAGCACCAACTGCGCGCCGTCAACATCTCCCGCGTGATAGAGCTCGCGCACCGCGCCCTTCATGAAGTTCTCATGGAAGTCAGTGAACGTGTCCGCGCCACCGCCGCGCACTTCGAAATGACGGTCGTACAGCGTTTGGAAATATCGATCGACGGACTTGATCCAACGCGAGTCGTTGAGTCGCGTCACGTTGTCGCCGCTGAAGGGATCGAAGTTCACCAACCCCGAACGGCCCAACGCCTGCATCGCCTGGATTTCGATGCGATCGTTGTTGATCGCTTTGTAGATGTCCTTGTCTTGCGTGATGCGATGAGCACCGAGTTCGTTGCCGCGACGCGCCCAATACAGCGCGTGCGACGCAGCATGACGCCAATCGAGTGGCCCCGTGTCGCGGGTGTACTCGTACATCAGTTGCGGATCCATGTTGTATGAATCGAGCAACACGCGTTTGCGCACGGTGGCGATGAGCGCGTCGGCGAGCGGCTTGCGCGCAACATCACCGAAGGTCGCATCAAACACACCGACGAGCGACGCCGCCTCTTCGTTCATCGCTTTGATGCCGAGCAACTGCGCGTAGGGCGATGCTTGTCGCGACGCCCATTCACCCTCGAGCATCAAGAAACGTTTGTCCATCGCGAAGGCGTAGCGCGGGCCCAGCGGCGCGAGGCGCGCTTGCAAATCAGCGAGAAACGCCTCGGTTCCAGGCACTTTCACGTACAGCTCTGCGAGCGTGCCTGGCGCATCGGCGATGTCTTTGATCCACGTCTTGCGCTGCTCGTAGTCAAACGGAACTGGACCCAAGAGGTAGTGCCACTCGCGCGCGAACTGTCGCTTGTAATAGAGATGCGCGTCGTCGGCGAGTCCATCGATCTTGTGCGAGAACCAGAACGCAAGTTCCTTGTGCAGCACCAAGTCGTTGGGGTTGTAACGAATCCCCTTATCGCGCACCAAATTGATACCCGCGTTGACCCAGGACCAACGCTCTTCGGGCGTGTTGGTCATCACCGAAATGTTGTAGGCCATGTTGTGGCCATGGAAGGACCACACTTCAGGAAAGCGCGGCTGCAACTTGGTGATGAGATCGGCATCGGCCATCACTTCGTAGAGCAGTCCTTTTTCCTTTTGGATGGTGACCTTGATCCACAAGTAGTCGACGATCAATCCGCGCAGTGCGCCGATGGCCGTGCCGATGGCCACGATCGGAGGAGCGCCGTCCACCGAGATGTCGGTGTAGCGCAACTGATCGCGATCGGAAATCGCCATCATCTTTGGCTGCAGCAAACCCGCGGCGGTGATGCCAGCGGCCAAGGTGCACAACGCAATTGTTTGAACAAGTCGGTCGCTCATATCAACCTCCCTGCCCGCTGTAGATGGCCAATTCTTTGCGGCGGAACGCGGTGAAACCAAGCACGAGCAGCACACCTGACCACGCGACACCAATAAGTATGAAGGTGCGCCCCACATCCCACCACGAGATCAAACGACCTTCGACCAGTGGTCCATTGGCGCGCGCTTCACCGAAGGCGCGCACGGAAAATTCGGTCGCGCCCGCCACGCTGCGGATGATGAACTCGAACACCTTGAGGCCCACGCTCTCGGTGCGGATGTGATACTCGTCAACGCTGGTCGCGAGGAACGGACCGATGGATCCTGCCGCGAACACTGAGAACACCACCAAGCATGCGACAGGGAAATTGAGGATCGACGCGCAGGTCACCGCGAGCATGGCCAAGAATGAAATCTTGAGCAGGTTCACGCACTGCGCGCGAAGAAGATTTTCGCCAAAGCCACCGACGCGATAGAGCAACTCGAGTCCATCGGGATCAAACGCAATCGTGCTGTTTCCCGGGTAATACGGATTCTGCCCTTCGCGCGCTTCTTGGTTGAAGCCCGCGTTGATGATCTTGATCTTGATGGTTCCATTGGCGGTAACGCATGCGCCGGGCACCGCGATGACGTTGGTCTGCGCGGCGATGAACTTGCGATCGGACCAACTCTCCTCTTCGCCTTCGCCGAACACAAAGATGACGGGGTAGCTTTCGTTGGGATCACTCTCGCCAGAGAAAAACTTGTAGCGCAGCGCGAGATTGGCGCCGCTTGTTCGCGAGTCACCGAGGCCGGTAAATGTGTACACGCGCTCTGAGCCTGGCGAAATGGAGCGCTGTGATTTGAGGTTCGATTCGATGATGGTGCGCGCGAGTTGTTTCTTGACTTCGATTTCTGTGCGCGTTCCGTCGGCGAGATCGGCGCGGATGTTCGGGTCCGACTTCATCTCCGCTTCAACTGCGGCCTGCAATTCCTCGCCCGCCATGCGCGTGAAGTCGGGGACACCGCCGATGCGCGCGACCAACACTTCATCTTCAACCGCGAGTGCATCGAGAATGTCTTGCGCGGGGCGTGATCGCACTTGAACCAAGAACGCGTACATGGCCAACGTCGCCACCGCGAGAATCGCCGCGTTGATCATCAGCAGTCCCAGCCACTTTCCCACCAACCACGAAAGGCGCGACACCGGCTTGGTCAGCGTGAGCCATGCTTGACGATCGCGAATCTCAAACGCAACCGTGGCGCATCCGAGAAACACAGTAAGAAACGTACACACGAGGTACATCACGTCCATCGAGCGTGAGAGATAAGTCTGCACTTGATAGCGCAGCGGCTGCGTGGGATCGATCCATTGCGGCAGCAGCGGAATGGTGATGAGCGCGACCGCCGCGAATGCCACGGCGATCTTCATGCGCATTGCTTCACGAACAACGCCGCCCGCGATGGCGAAGATCGGGCTCGCGCGATCGAGCAGCGTCAGACACCCATGCACGCACACCGCGAAGGCGAAGAGAAACAAGGGAATGCTGGTGAGACTAATCGCCAAACTCGGGCGATCCGCAGCGATACCGATCCACCACAACATCGCACTCGCGAGCGTGACTCCAATGAGCGCGATGGCGAGCTCGCTCGCGCATGCGAACGACACGATCGCCACCGCGATGGTGATTCCTGCGATCACGAGCCATGGCTCATCCACAAACGCGCCGGGCAACCATTGCGGTCGCGCGCTGCTCACCAAGATGCTCGCGGCTTCGGCGATGCCGTCGATGGTGCCCGCTTCGTTGAAGAGTCGTTGCAAGCGCGCCTGCAACGCGATGTCACCGATGGTTTCACCCGCGACGGTGAGCGTGCCCTTCTCGGTGAGCTCAAGCGCGACTGCCTCTTTGGTGAGGAGATTCGCTTGCTTGAGCAACGGCGGCACGACCTGGGTGAAGTGATGCATGCGCGCGGCTTCGCGATACACGAGCGCGCCCACGGTGATGAGCACGAGTGCAAACACGCTGGCCACGGCGATGCAAAATCGGCGGTTGCGACCGAGATCACTGACGCGCGTTTGAAGACGCGAGAATGCGCTCACGCCTTCGCTCACTTCTTGTCTCCGTTGCTGTCGTTCTGGTTGTGCTGCTTGTCGTTCGAAGATTGCACGTCGCCGAGCAACGAATCGATCACGCCGCGATCGAGATCCGCACTCGTCGGCTTTGCTGGAGTGTTCGAAGTTGGAACGACGGGCGCGTTGCTGGTCGTAGGCGCGCGCGGCTGCAGCAATGCATCCAACACTGCCGCATCTGCCTTCGCATCAGTCGCCGCACTGGCGATGTCGCGCGACTTCGCGTTCACCAGCGTTGACGCACTCGAACTCGCCGCAACATCCTTCATGAGATCCGCAACCACCGTGCCTGCTTCGCCATCCGTAGCGCTCGTGCCATCGCCTTGCAAGAAGGATGCGATGCGTCCGCCCGACTGCGCGCCGCTGGTGGCCAACTGCTCGACGCGTGCGCGCTCGACGATGTCGAGAAAGAGTTCTTCCAGCGTTTGACGCGGAGAATCGACGCGCTCAATCGCAACATTCTGCATGCGATGCAGGGTTGCTTCGACCGCGCGAATGGTGGCGTCGTTGAGTCGTGGTGTGCGAATGAGCGTCTGCGTGCTGTCGGAAAGCAACTCGTCGCCTGTGCCCTGCGCGCGAACCTTTCCGCCGTAGAGAATCACCATGCGATCACACACATGCTCGACGTCTGCGAGCAAGTGCGAGGTCAACAAAATCGTCTTGCCGCGACGACCGAGTTCGAGAATGAGATCCTTGACTTGCTTGGTGCCGATGGGATCGAGTCCCGAAGTGGGCTCGTCAAGAATGAGTAACTCGGGATCGTTGACCAACGCTTGCGCGAGTCCTAAGCGGCGCGCCATGCCTTTGGAAAACTCGCCCGCAGGTCGATGCGCGACTTGCGTGAGTCCCACCATTTCCAACAACTCTTCGGTGCGACGACGACGAATGCGGCGATCGAGTCCAAAGAGTTTGCCGTAGTAGTCGAGCGTTTCTGTGGGATTGAGAAAGCGATAGAGATACGTTTCTTCGGGCAGATAGCCGATGCGGCGCTTCACCGAGACATCGGAGGGATCGCGACCAAACACAATCAATCGACCGCGCGTGCGGCGCAGCAATCCGAGAATCATCTTGATCGTGGTCGACTTGCCCGAGCCGTTGGGACCGAGCAATCCAAAGATCTCGTGACGATCAATGTGAAAGTCGATGCCATCGACAGCACGCGCAGTGGCGCGCATCCAGAAATCGCTGAAGGTCTTGGTGAGTCCCGTCGCCTCGACGATGCGGTGCGAGTCGGTTTCTGATCGCGAAGAATTCGTGCTCATATCTGCGGGCCTCAAAGTTTCCGATTCAACGTCTCACATCACGTCTCACATCACGTCTCACATCTCACATCTCAGCCAGATCGCGCGTCGCGCGCAACGACGCGCGTCTTTGTACGCATCGTGCGTGCGCGACGACATGCAAGTTCGTCAGTCTCGACCGAAGCCTGTTTGAGCGTCGCGATTGAGTCGGCGACCGCCACCCTTGCCGATGGAAATCTGCTCAGTGCCCGGCGCGTAGTACCCACCGGCGGCGCGCGCGGCTTCGATCGCCTTCTTGCGTTGGATCTCCGAATTGCGGCGGTCCTGCATGATGTCGGACGAGCTCGCCATCCGCAGATTGAGCATGCCCAGCGCGTTTGGCGCGGCGAAGACTTCCGCTTGCGGATTGAGATAAACCTCGCGCACTGCATCGAGCCAGAGTTGCTGCACGATCTGCGCGTTGGAGTCGCGGAAGCTCGCCGCGAGTCCATCGATGCGCTGCGTCTCGCGCTCAAGGCGAGCCAACATCGATGACTCCGATGCTTTCGCGCGCAACACCGTGCGCGCAATCTCGCCGCCGACATCGGGCGCGGACATGCGTTCACCGATCGCGAGCAACACCTTCTCCGAGTCGAGTGGATTGCTCGAATCCAACGCGGTTTCGTATTGGCGAATGAGCGTCAACAACTCCAGATAGACCTCGCCGCCCGCGATCGATGTGAGTTCAGTGATCGCGGCTTGACGCGCCACTTCGACAAACGTTTTCGAGTTCTCGCGACTGGTCTGCACTTCACGAAAGCGATTCATCACCGCCAGCGGCGCGACGCGCTCAATCGCGCGCACGGCCATGATCTCGATGCCCGAGTCCAAACGGTCAAGCACACGCTGCGCACTCTCGCGCACCGCGGGGCCGAGTTGATCACGCGTGTCGGTGATCTCCGCGAGCGTGAGCGAACTCGCCGCTTCGACGGCGCCTTGGCGCATCACTGCCGCAACGATGCGATCGGCCTTCGTGGGCTCGGTCATCTCGAGAAACTTCACCGCGTCGCTGACGACGTATTCCACTTCAAACTGCGCGTGGGCAATGTCGCCGTCGCGCGTGAGCAACGAGAAGTCGGCGCCCGGCGCGAGTCCCGCATTGGGATCGGCCGCGTCAATTTGTTCTTGCAAGGTCGGCGGACGCATGTCGCCGCGACTGCGCGACGCGGGCCAGAACTCGCGATGCATCGAGAGCGTGTGCCGCGATGGGAACACCACCAAATCGCCCACGGGATAGGGCCAGAACGGCTGCAGCCCCGGCGTGAGTTGTTCGTCGCCTTCAGCACCAGCGATGGCGCCGAAGAGTGTCTTCACGCCCGTGTCACCTTCTTGCACCGACTGCACACCAGAGAAGAGGAACATCACGACGAGGGCGACGATGCCCAACTGGAGAATGCGATAGGAAAGTTTGAGCGCCTCGCCCAACGAGTGCGTCGCGGGATCGAGCGCGTCGCGCATGTCCATCGCGTCACCCGTGCCGCCTTTTTTCGCGACATCGAATCGCGCGCTCGCGGCACGACGATGCTCGCTTTCGCGGCCTGCGAGTCCGTTCAGTGGATCTGTTGGATCACTCGGATCAGAAGAATCGCTGCTCATGGTTGCGCGCTCGCGTTCGTGTTCGCGTTCGGCGAAGTTTCGGCGCCCGCGCTCGGCGAAGTTTCGGCGCTCGCGCCCGCGCTCGGCTGGGGAATTCCGCTCGCGTCAAGTTTGGAATCAGTGTTGAGCAGATGGAACGGCGCGCGCGTGGTGTCACCGACGAATGTCGTGGAACCGCGCAGTCCCGCCTTCATCGCATCAATCCATGCGAGAAACGTCGCGAGTTCCGCGTGTTCGTTCATGCGCTTGTAGTAGCTCGCGGCTTCTTCATTGCCCTTCGCTTCGATGCGCGCGGCCCACTGCGCGGCGAACGCGCGAATGGTGTCGGCTTGACTGTTCGCTTGACTCTTGAGCGCCTCGGCCTGCGAGTTCGCTTTGGCGGATTCAACCTTGGCCAACGTGTTCTGCACTTCGGCCATGCGCGAGAGCACGCTCACCGTGGTCTTCTGCGGCAGAACCACTTGCGACAAGCCCACTGCGATCGGTTCGACACCAGTCTTCTTCGCGCCTTCGATGCCCGCGAGAATCGCTTTCTCGGCATCGGCCAAGCGCGCGCGCGGACCGACGAGTTCATCGAAATCAAAACTCGCCACAGCCTTCACCGCGCCCGAGAGCGCTTGCTCGAGATCCTTCGAAGCGTCTTCGAGCGAACCTCCGTAACTCACGAAGAACGCCTGCGCATCCGCGTCGGTGGACTTCACTTGCCAGAAGAGATACGCCTGCACCACCACTTGCAAACCATCGCGCGTCGAGGCCTGCACCAGCGGACTCTCGACGAGTTGCTTGCGCCGATCGATCTTGGTGACCGCGTCGATGAAGAAGGGAAGTTTGAAGTGCAAACCTGCGTCGCGCTCGACTCCCGCGGGAACTCCAAAGCGGGTACGAATCGCGATCTCATGGAAGTTCACGCTGTAAGTCGTGCTGTAAAGCACGAGCACGGCCACGATGGCAAGTCCAAGGGCAATGGCTGATGATCGCTTGTTCATAGCTGATTCCGTCGTTTGTTCTTCATGACGCGTGTGAGCGTCGTTGATGCTGCAGGTCGTTGATCGTTGCGTTGATCGTTGCGTTGATCGTTGTGTTGATCGTTGTGTTGATTGATCTCTAGGATCCGCGCCGTCACTCTTGTTTCTTCTCGAGATAGTCGCCGAGGTTGAGTCCCGCCGAAGGCTCTTGCATGTCGATGTCGACACGCACACGCGCGGCATCGGGCAACAACATGTACTTGATGCGCACACTCGACAGCGCATCGGCGAGCGCCTCCATCGTGCGACGCGTGCGATAGAGCTCAGGGTCAACTTCCCACGCAGGCGCTTGACCGAGGACATCTTGGGCAATCGCTTGCGCATCCATCAGCGCGGTCCAACGCATGGCGCGCGCGCCCGAAATCACGCTCGCCGCTTGCGCGCGTGAGTCGAGCAATTGCTGCTCGAGTTTGTTGCGCAACGCATCGGCGGCCACACGCGCGTTGGCTCCGTCAGGCAACTTCGCGGCCGACTCCAAGCGTGCGAGTTCTTCAATACCCTTGACCATCTCGTCGGCGGCGGCGGCGCTGCCAATGATGAGACTCATGGTCGTGTTGACGGTGCTGGTTTCCATTTCCAATTGACGACGGCCGTTCTGACGCGCGACCGAAAGTTCTTCGAACTTGCCGCCGTCTTTTCCCGGCGGGCGCAGTCGCGGAATGCTCAGTCCCACCACTTCAACGCCACAGTCATATGCATCAAATGCCTGCTGAATTCCCTGCGCCAACGCATCGACCAGCGGCGCGTCAATCGGCGGCGAAAGCACTTCGTCAAGCGTGCGCACACTCAACGCGCGCGTGACTTCACGCAACGCGATCGCCTTCATCGCACGCTCGCGCATATCGAGCGCAGTGCGTCGACTCTTAGTGTCGTTGGAGAACTCAAGGAACTTGGTGAGCTCGCGATCACGCACGCGATACTGCAACACGATGTCCGCTTCGACCACTGCGAATTGATCAGTGGCGAGCGCAACGCCTTGCTCAGAACTGCGATCGCTGCCAGACCCCAATGCTGCGTTTCCCGCAAACGTCGCGTTGGGAGCGAGCAATGATCCTGCGGCGCGTTGCGCGGCTTGCGCATCGGCCGCGCGCGAACCCGCGGCGACTAAGAACAGATTCGTGATCTGATCGATCTCGATCGTTTCTTCGCCCCAGACGATCACGTCGCCCGCGCGCACGGGACGCACGAGTCCCAGCGGCAACTCACGCACGCGATTCACGTCGCGCACAATCGCGGTGTCGATGGGCCAAGGCAACTTGGACATGGGCGAGCCTTGATAGACCTCGCCGATAGGCCGACCAAAGCGCAAGCGCAACGCTTGCTCTTGCGGTTGAACCACCACCAACGTAGTGAGCGCAAACACCACCACCACGCCCACTGCAAGCAAGCGCACGAAGTTGCGCAGCAGCAGTTGATAGCCCCACGAACTGGTGATGTCGAAACCGAACTGGTAGTTCACCGCTTCGTTGATGGAACGCACGATGGAATCGGGCGCAGCAAACAAACTGAGCAGACGCGAATCAAAAGCAGGACGCGCCGTTTCGCCGGCGCGTCGTGGTCGATAGAGGTTGAGCAGAAAGTTCAGCGTGGTTTCGGCAGCGACCACCATCATGAAGATCGCGATGCCGTAGGAGATGCCCTCGAGAACGGCAACGCCTTCCTTCTTATCGTCGGCGAGCATCGTGAAGATCGTGCCCACACCGACGGCCATCGAGACCAACGCATTTCCCACCATCACCGCGGCGCCGCCGCGCAGATTGCTCCACGCTGGTTGCACGCTCATTCCCGCGAGAAATCGCGAGAAGATGAACGACGCGAGAGCGCAACCGAAGGCGACTGCCAATTGCCAACCGGCGGCTGATGTGGTGGTGAATTGTCCAAGATCGGCATTCGCTTCATCGACGCGGCTGAACCACAACAGCACGCCCCACGCCATTCCCACCAAGAGCATCGCGTAGAGGCAACTCGCGATCGGCATGAGCACCGAGTGCATCAAGCCGAGACGTCGCTTGGCTACGCGCGCTTCATCGGGAGTGAACAAACGTCCCGAGTCATCGAGGCGCGTGCCCGCGTCCATCTCCAAATTCTCAAGACGCTCGAGTCGATGTTGATGAAAGACCAACACCAAGCCAAGCCATACGACCAGGCCGCAGAACGCCCATGAGGACGCGATGACGCTCGCCGAATCGCCGGTCGACTTTCCAAAAACGAGGAGCAACAGCGCGATGACGAGCTGTGTGAAGAAGCCTGAGGCGGCGACGCCCGTGGCCCGCTGGTAGGCGTGGTGGTCAATGCGCATCGGTGCGTGGAATTGGTTCGAACAGGTTGTGGTCCCGCGCACGCGAGGCGCACGCAAGGCCTTGACACGCCCTCGCGGGCAAGAAATGGATCCATCCTCAACGGATGGATTGGTACTGTAAGGTACGCGCGTCGAGTGTGCAGGGGTGAGTTCTCATCGCTTTCGCACTCGGACATTTCTCCTCGCTGCGAAACAATTCGGGTCGCCTTCCAAGCGCGACGACAACGGCGCAAGACGCGGCGCGCTCGACCGATGCCCGCGATGCTCATGACACGTTTCACCTGAAACCAAAGCCCACGCATGTCCCTTTTTGAGCAGCTTCTCGCCATCGCGCGCAACACCTTCCTTGAGTCGATCCGCCAGCCCATCGTGCTGATTGTGTGCGTGGCGGCCACGATTCTGATCGTGATGAGCAACCCCTTCAGCGCGTGGACCATGACCGACGATCAGCGCATGTTTGTCGACATCGGATTGTCGACTGTGTTTCTCGCGACCACCGTGCTGGCCGCGTTCATCGCCACCAACGTGCTCGCGCGCGAAATCGAAAATCGCACCGTGCTCACCGTCATCTCCAAGCCTGTGCCGCGCCCGGTGTTTGTGGTGGGCAAGTTTCTCGGAGTCTCGGTGGCAATGCTGGTGGCGTTGCTCTACTTAGGGCTGGTGTTCATGCTGGTCGAAGTGCATGGAACTCTGCAAACCGCACGCGATCCGCTGCATATTCCCGTGATCGTCTTTGGCACGGGCGCAATGCTCGTCTCCATCGCGGTCGGCGCGTGGATGAACTTTTTCTACGGCAAGAGTTTCGCCGCGTGGACGATTGTGCTCGGCGTTCCCTTCTTGGGCTTCGCCTACTTGCTCTCGTTGTTCTTTGACGCGGAATGGAACTCTGTCCCACTGGCGCAACAGTTCGAGCCGCAAATGTGGAAGGCGCTGTTCTTGATGGCGCTCGCGACATTCGTGCTCAACGCCATCGCCATCGCTGCGAGCACGCGCTTAGGACAAGTGCTCACGCTCACCATCGTGTTTGGCGTGTTTGTCCTCGGACTGCTTTCCGATTGGATGTTGGGACGCGCGTTGCTTGACGCCGCCGAATTGGCGCGCAAAGCCTCGGCAGGCGAAGCGGTGATGACCACGGCGCAGAGTGCGAGTTATGGCTTCTTCTGGTTCTGCCGCGCGGCACTGCCGAACTTCCAATTGTTCTGGCTCTCCGACACGCTCACGCAGAAAAAAGAGATTCCGCTGGACTACATCATGTACGCGATCCCCTATTCGCTCGCGTTGGTGACGGCGATGCTCTCGGTTGCTGCGATGTTGTTTCAGCGTCGCGAAGTGGGATGAGTTGGTCGCGTCGTATCGCGACCCGCGGGCGCAATCACGATCCCATCGCATCACACATCACACGCTCACTCATGCAGTCGGCGGAGCTGACCACGTGGCGATGTCTTCGCGTCCCTTGCGTCCCGTGAGCACGATGGCCATCACGAATGGCCACACCGAAAACCCCACACTCGCGATTCCGACGCCCCACATCGCTTGCTTCTCGAGGACTTCGCGATCAGCAATCGGCGGCAAGTCCGCTTCTTTGATCCCCTTGCCGCGAGCAAATTCGCGCATCTCGCTCGACATGGTGATCTGCCATTCGACTTGCGCGCGCAGCGTGAACACCACAGCGCCGAGACCAAAGACCACCATGATCAAACGCGTGATCGCCCACCACTTCACCAGTTGCGCGCCCAGCGGCTTGCGCATGATGAGCAGCCGCGAGCCGATGATCAGCATCACTCCGAGCATCGTGCAAATTATCGCCTGTGTGCCGCCAACGATTTGCACGATGCGCGGTGCTGGCGAAATCGACATGCCCGCGAGTCCCATGATCTTGTCGCCTCCGAGCGACATGCCCACAGCCGCGCCTTGCATGCACATTCCCAGCACACCGACGACGAGCGAGACGACGCCAAACGCCGTCGGCCATGTCGCGCGACGTGCCGCGAGATCGTCGGGATAGGGCGCGTACGGTTCACTAGGCAGTTCAGGATCGGAAGGTTGCGTCGACATGAATGCATCCTCATGTGGATGATGTCACCGCGCAAGTACGCGACAACTCACCTAGGAAAACGCCCTGCGAAATACGCAGGGCGTTGTTGATTGAAATGTTTCGCGTGAACGGCTCGCGTCGTCAGCGCGTGCTTGTGTTGCGTCAGCGCGTGCTTGTGTTGCGTCAGCGCTGGTTGCGCTTGATATTTCCCAAGCGCTTCTTCAACGCTTCGAGCTCATCTTGCAGCGGCTTCTTATCTGGTGGGAGATTGGGCGCTTCGTAGACCATGCCGGGATAGCAACGGTCGTACCACTTCAAGATCTCAGTGATGGCCTTGATCTGATTACCGATCTGCGCAACTGCATCGGCGCCACCGGGATTCTGATAGTCGTTGAGCAGCAGCGGTTTGATTTCCGCACACTGCTTGAGCGTGCGCTGCCAATCCTCGTGGATCTTGCGGCCGACATCGCTCGCTTCTTTCCATTCCTTCAACTGCATGCACGCGGCGAGTTCTTCGACGGTGTCCGCAGTCCCATCCGAAAACTTGCAATGCAGCGCGTTGTCGCAGTTGAGGGTGAGATTCTGCTTCTCGTCGGAGAGGTCGTACTTGCCCTCGAGTGTCGAATACCACGTGATGTTGCCATCGTCGTCGCGGTCGTAACTGCACAGAACCGGATTGGTGACCATCGCTTGACCAACGATCGCGGGACGGCCGCCGAGTTCGCACACTTCGCCGAGCATCTTGAGCCAAGCTTGCAGCTCAGCGCCGGAGATCGCGGTCTGTCCCGCGAACATCGTGATCGAACCGAGCGCGCCAACGCGCATGAAGTAAATCTCGTCGCAGTGCAGGCTGGTGAACGCCGCCGCGGAGATCGCCTTCTTGATCCACGCGACGACGCGATGACGCTTCTTCAGTTCGGTAAGCGTGACGTTGATCTTGTCGCCTTCGGTCACCAGTCCACCGGGACTGTTGACTTCGAGCACGATGATCTGGCCAGGACCGAGCTTGTCCGCTTCCTTGGCGATCATTTCGATTTCGTCGTGACGCGCGCCGATGCCGACGGTGCCTTCCCATGGAAGCACGAACACGCTGGGGATCTTCGCGGCAGTGGCATCAGTCGTGGTCGTTGCAGCGGTGGTCGCGGTGCTTGCGGTTTTGGCGCCCGCTCCGCTCGCAATGGTTGTCGTCGCGACGCCAGGAGTGGATGCGCCAGCAGCAGCTGCCGCGAGCGTCTCCATCTTTTTCAGATCGAGCGAGAGGATGGTCTTCTTGACCAACTTGCCGCCCTCTGTGACCTCAATCACGACGAGGCTCTTGTCGAGCTTGGTGACTTTGCCTTCAACGATGACTTCTTTTCCATTGACCATGAAGGTCGCACGAACTTGCGCGCCCACATCGCCCTTCCACACTCCGCCGTTGGCGAGCTTGACATCTCCCATGCGTGGCGCGTTGGGAAACGCAGCCGTCGCACTCGACAGGGCGCCCAACGAAAGCCCGAGTGCCAGAGTTGAAACCGTGAGCGAGCGAAGAACAGTGTTATGTTTCATGATCAGTTCGTAGTTTGCGATCAGGCTTGCGATCAGTCTTGCGATCAGACTTCCCTTAGGCGCGCGGGAATCACTGCACGCCCGACTTGAAACTTGCGACAAATACTCAGCTGCCGCGCTTGCCGCCACCGAGACCGCCGCCGCCGCCGAGGCCGCGACCAGTGCTCCCCGATCCGCTGCCGCCGCCACGATTGCCCTTCTCAGCTTCGCGCGCGCGCTGGATTTCTTTCTTGATGTTGTCGATCTCGATTTCGAGTTGTCCCTTGCTTGGAATACCCATACGACCAAGACGCAATTCGAGTGCGGGGAATTGCTTCATCGCCGCGAGAACCTTCTCGTACAGCGTCTTAGCCTTGCCCAATCCCGCGACGGTCGAATCAACATCCTTCGCATCAGCCATCCACTCGACGCAGCGATCCATGCTGCGGCGCCAGTCCTCAACGTATTGCTTGGCGAGTTTGGGACCGCTCTCAACCTGCGTGAATTCGCGGTAGCCGAGCAAGAACATCAGATCATCAAGCGAGTCCGCGATGCCGTCGGCGAGACCAGTGTCTTCTGCGAGAGTCGCATCAAAGTGCGCGGTGACTTCCTTGCTGCTGTCGACGATCCACACGCCCGCGGTGTCGAGCAACCATGTCACTTTGCGTCCATCGAAATTCACCGAAAGCGTTTGCTCTGGGAAAATCATCGCGTCGCCAAGTTCGAGTCGGTAGCCGCCCTGCTGCAGAATTCCCTTGCCGATGCCGGTCCACGCCGCGAGCATCTTGGCGGCAACATCGGGATCCTGCCAACCCTGCGCCATCGCGGCAACGCCTTGCAAACCCGACATGCGCGCATCGCTCTTCATGTAGAGATCAGGCCAACCGAGCGCGATGAGCGTGGCGAAACCCACTGAATCTTCGACCCACATGATCTGCGGAATCTTGGGGAGTTCTTCGTGGACCTTCTTCACCATGTCGCGGTACTGCTCCACTTGGGGCATACCGAATTCCATCCTGTCGTCGTTCTGCAAATAGTCGTTGCGATCTTTGTCCGCGCTCTTGAGTTGCATCACCACGATGTCTGGCTTCTGCTTCTTGATGTCTTCGACGATGATGTCGAAGAGTTGCGGCGAGATATCGGTGCCCATCTGTCCCGTGAGCGGGAACACGTAGACCTTTGGCGCGGTGAGCGTCGACGGAAGTGCCGCACCCGTGGTGTCGGCGGTCGCGGTCGTCGCTGCGGCGCCTGCGAACAAGATCGATGCTGCGGCGCGTGTGACGACGGATGTGACGGTAGCTGCGTGGCGCATGGTGGTCTCGCGAGAAGGAATGCGCAGGTGAGTCCCTGCGCGGAGAAGACTTGCCATCTTACGGTCGGCGCGCAGATGGTTGCGCATTGAAACCGCCGTGGGTGGCAAATTCAGAGAGGCATCGAAGCAGTGTTCTGACCTGTGTCTGACCCGCGTCTGACCCGCGTCTGACTCATGTCTGACCGTTCGGTCGGCATCGATGGAACGACGCAAACGCTCGCGGGATGCAACGAATTGCGCGAATCACTTCGACGACTGACGCACCAACGCGAGGCCCTCGGCTTCGCTCATGATGCGCCGCTCGAGCTGCGCATCCATCGCCAAATCGAGCAGCACCTTGAACGACGGACCGGCGCGATACCCCTCGCGCAGCAGCGATTCTCCGTTGACCAGCGCCGTGGGAAGCATGCGCGAGGGAAGCTCTATATCGGCCATGCGACGCCAGCGATCGGCGCTGTCCAGGTCTTCTGCGGCCACGATGTCCAAGGCCGCATCAAAGCCCAGCGATGCGGCGAGCCGCTTGCGCGCGGCCAGCGAATATCCCGCAAAATCGCGGCAAATTCGCTCGCGCGCGGTGAGTGTGGCCTCGAACAGCGTCGTCTCGGCGTTGGATAGTTTGAGCGCTGTCCGCGCGTGCGCGGTCGCCTGCAAGATGCTCTCTTCGCCGCCTCGCGCAGCGCGATCGAGCCACCACGCGGCCAACGCGGTCATCGATTCGGATTGTGCCGCAAGCGCGCGCAGACGCGTGAGTTCTCCGACGATTGCCGCGCTCGCAAACACCGCGCGGTCAAGTCCGAGAGTCTCGCAGGAGTGCGCGGCATCCGCGCGCGACGGATGCGCGAGCATCTTGCGCAGTTCTTCGCCCACGCGTTCCGCGCTCACCGACGCGAGTTCGCGTGCGTGGGCCGTGATCGCCGCGGCCGTGGCTGGCTCGATGGTGAAGCCCAGTCGCGCGGCAAAGCGCACCGCGCGCAACATGCGCAATCGATCCTCGGCGATGCGCGCGTGTGGATCACCAATGGCGCGAATGAGTCGAGCCGCGAGATCGCCGCGGCCATTCCACAAGTCGATGATCGAGTCGTCGCGTGGATCCTGAAATATTCCGTTGACGGTGAAGTCGCGTCGCGCGGCGTCGGCATCGCGATCGGAAAACTCCACTGAGCTCGGACGACGGCCATCGTGATACGGGCCATCTTTGCGAAACGTCGCCACCTCAAACGTGTGACGCGCGTGACGCACCAACATCACGCCAAACGATTCGCCCACGCTGCGCGCCGAAGGAAAAATTTCTCTGATGCGATCAGGCACCGCATCGGTCGCGATGTCGTAGTCGTCGGGAACATGTCCGAGCAACCAATCACGCACACATCCGCCAGCGAAAAGTGCGGTGAACCCCTTGTCGGTGAGGCGCGATGCAACCGCGCGTGCTGCGGCGCGCATCTCGTTGTTCAACGGACACGGCGCCCCGGCACTCGGGCACGGCGCACCTGTCACGCGGATTCTCCGCACCAACGTCGGTGTTCGACGATCGCCTCTTGATGCACGACGTTGACCGCTGCACGCATCGCGGCGAGCGCTTGATCGCCATCGAGCTTGGCCAGTTCTTCGCCCGACATCGGCTCGCCACAAAGACACACGACACGTCCGCGCAACTTAGGAAAGCGACGACCCTTGGGCCATGCGGCGAAACTTCCTTCGACACCCATCGGCAGCACCGTGGGCTTGCAGCGACGAATGAGCAGCAACACACCGCGCTTGAATTCTTGCAATGAACCGTCCGGCGATCGCGTGCCTTCGGGATACATGATGACCACCCGTCCTGCTTGCAGTTCGGAGATCGCGGTCTTCATCGCTTCGAGATCGCCGCCCTCACGACGAATCGGACGCGCACTCACTGAGCGCAGAATCCAACCGAAGGGCCACACGAACAGCGAATCGCGCGCCATTGCAGTGAACTGGCGATCCCAGACGGTCACGCCATTCACCATCGGATCGAGAAACGATTGATGATTGGAGATGACCAGAATCGCGCCGGTCTTGGGCACACGCTCGCGCTTGAGTCGTCGCAGACGAAAGCAAATCTTTAGCCACGACCAACAGAGAAACGCGCAGAAGTCCCACCATGCGACGCGAATAAATCCGCGTCCAGGAACTCGGCGATCGAAGTCAAACGAATTAGGCAACGCCCTCACGCGCGACCGTCCGCGTGGGTCCCGTCGCTGTCGCCATGCATGCTGCGATCGGCGTTCAACTCGTCGCGCTCACGCGCACTTTGCACCAGCGCCTTGCCCGCGCGCTTCTTGACGATCGCCACCAACGCATCGACGACCGCATCGATATGCATGTCGCTGGTTTCCACAACATCAGCGCCGCGCGGACAAATGAGCGGACCATCGCGTCGCGATGAATCCATCGCATCGCGCTCGATGATTTGCGCCAACACTTCGGCTTCGGTGGTCTCGATGCCTTTCACGCGCAATTGATCGACGCGACGACGCGCGCGGATTTCGGGGCGCGCGTCGAGATAGATGCGCACGTCTGCGTCGGGAAAAACCAGCGATCCTTGATCGCGTCCTTCGGTAACCAAGCGCGGATGCAGCGACGCGATGAGTCGTTGCGATTCAACCATCGCCGCGCGCACCGCTGAGTTCGACGCGACGATGGACACCGCGCGAGTGACTTCCTGCGTGCGAATGCGCTCGCCCACGGCGCGGCCGTCCACAAGCATTTCCGGAGGATCGCGTCGCCAATCGAAACGCAATTCCATGGTGCGCACCAGCGTGGCCACGCTCTCGCCATCGGACAACGAAATGCCGCGATCGATCGCTTCGAGCGCGGCGGCGCGATACATCGCGCCCGTGTCGAGAAACTCGAGACCGAGTCGTCGTGCGAGACGATGAGCCACGGTCGACTTGCCCGTACCTGCGGGCCCGTCGATGGTGACGATGAATTCAGCGGTGGCCGACACGACAGGCAATCACTCCTCCTCTTCATCAAACGCCAACTCGGGCTCGACGATTGACGCACTCAGGATGCGACGCGCAGTTTCCAACTCGGCGATGACATCGACGGCGGGCTTGCCTGCGGACTTGCCTGCGGACTTGCCTGCCGTTTTCGTTGCGGTCTTGGCGGTCGACTTCTTGCTCGACGATTTCGTTGCGCCAACTTCAACCGCAACAGGTTCGCTCGACGGCACGTTGCTCGCGAGCGCAACCTGGTTCGTCGCACCCCATTCGCCGCGACCCACAAATTCAAGCGTGAGCGTGTTCACAAAGCCAACGCGACGAATGCTATCCATGCACTCCTCGAGACTGAATCCGTCGTGCACTCCATCTTTCTCGAAGCCGCGGATGCTCGCGGAAATCGCCGACGCGTAGGGCGCCAATGTGCGCAGCGTTTTGTCGAGATTCCCCGTCGCATGCGCGTGCGCGAAGCTTGGGAAACTTCCGATGCGAAAGCCGCCGATCTTCTTGATCAGCTCGGTCATCTTGGCGGCCTCGAAGGTAAGTCCTTCGGTGGGCGCCAGTAAAAGCATGAGTTCGAAGCGATCGAGTTCGCGCAGCGCAATCTTGATTCCCGCGGCAGTCGCCTCGAACGCCGCGTCGGTCGCGGGGCCGGATGCACGGAGCGCAATCGAAGGGCAACCGAGTCGATTCGCGGCTGTGCCCAAGCGCTTGAGTCGATCAAGCGAACGCAGCCAACCCGGACCGCGATCGGTGAAATCGATGGGGGTTTCTTCGGTGAGCAAGAGCACGGGGCAGTGCGCGCGATCCGCTTCATCGCGCAGGCGATCGATCGCAGGCAATCCGAAACCGACGAGCAAATCCGTGGGGAGATTCAGTCCGCGCAACTGCAAATCGGTGGCGACGAACTGCGGCAGCGAATAAATATCAGGGCAGCGCGGATCCTTCGCCGCCAAGAGCGGTCGAACGGACGATGCGGAAAGCGCGAGCAGAATTTCTGGTTGCACAAATGAGCCTTGAAGGTTGGACGACCTTAAGTCGTCCTGACTAAAAAACCTGCCGTATCACTGCTGCCTCTCGGCGCATTGGGATTGCATACATCGCGCTAGCCACGCACTCTTGACCGACTCATCGCAAGCCCTGCGGCGCCCACCCTTGCCCCGATGACCTTAGATCACCATTGAGCAAAAGCCTGACTCCCAGATCGAACCGCCCATCACTCAAGGAGTCTAACAAACGACTCTGCGCGCGAAGCACGCCACTCAAAGAACTCGCCGATTGACTAATCGGAGTTCCAATGGACAGTGCGCGCGCGTGGTCTTCCTCCTGATAACGCAGGCGCCGTACGCGCGAGTTCGCCGAAGGCAATCGCGGTCGCGGCTGCTCACGAAATCCACTACCAACAACCGACGAATCGACCGAGTCATGGAGGCGGTCGCAAATGGTGCGCGACCACGCAAGCCGTCGTTACCATTGTGCCCCCCCGCCCTGACGACCGCCGTCGTGTTGGGTTCCTACTTCAAAGAGCAACCATGTCGACTCCTACCGATTGCCGCGTTTCTGAAACTCACGAATGGTTCCGCGTGGACGGCAAGACCGTGACCATGGGCATCACCCAACACGCTGCCGATGCGCTCACCGACATCACCTATGTCGGGATGAAATCGGTGGGAACCGCAGTCGCCGCGGGCAAACCCGTCGGTGAAGTGGAGAGCGTGAAGACCACCAGCGAGATTTACTCGGTGGTCGCGGGCACCATCGTTGCGGTGAACGCCGATGCGGCCAAGGACCCGTCGCTGCTCAACAGCGATCCCTTTGGCAAGGGCTGGCTGGTGAAGCTTGATGTCGCGGATACCTCGGCGATTCTGGCACTTCCCAATGGCAGCGCGTACGACCAAACGCACGGCCACTGAGCGATGAGCGGGAGTCTGATGCGTGACGGATGCACTCCGCGCGCTGATGGAAGGATCACCTTTGCAACGCGCCACGCCAAGCATTTCCTGTCGCGGGGTGGTGAAGCACTACGAACTTCGCTCCGCGGGCAACACGCGTTACGTCGAAGCGTTGCGCGGCGTTGATCTCGAAATCAACGGCGCAGGGATGCACTGCATCATGGGCGCGTCGGGCAGCGGCAAGAGCAGCCTGCTTCATCTCATCGCGGGACTCGATCGCCCCACTGCGGGCACGATCACCGTCGCCGGCGCGCGCGTCGACAGCATGAATGAACGCGCGCTCACGCTCTATCGACGGCGCGCAGTGGGCATCATCTTTCAGAACTTCAATTTGTTGCCCGCGATGACCGCGCTCGACAACGTCATGTTGCCCGCGCAACTCGACGGTCGTCCGCGACGCGAGTGCGAGACACGCGCCAGTGAACTGCTCGAACAACTCGGTGTGCTCGAACGCGCGCATCATCGACCCGACGCACTTTCCGGCGGCGAGCAACAGCGCGTCGCGATTGCGCGCGCGCTCTACTTCAAACCTGCGGTGATTCTCGCGGATGAACCGACGGGAAATCTCGACAGCGCTGCGTCGCAACGATTGTTTGCGCTGTTGGCCAGCATTGCGCGGACTCATGAAACGCTGTTGATCATGATCACCCATGAACCCGCCGCCGCGGCGCATTGTGAACGCGTCACTGTGCTGCGCGATGGATTGGTTGCGGGATCTTTCACTACGGAGAATCTTGATGCGGGCACTCTGGCCCTTCGCGCGCAAGAGCTTGCTCGGCAAGAGCAGTAGAACTGCGCTGCTCATCGCCGCTGCCGCGTTGGCCACGAGTCTCGTGGTCGCTGTCACCAGCGGCATGCG
Source organism: Planctomycetota bacterium (assembly GCA_003671025.1). Taxonomy (GTDB): domain Bacteria; phylum Planctomycetota; class Phycisphaerae; order Phycisphaerales; family SM1A02; genus QWPT01. The sequence goes on along the minus strand of QWPW01000010.1, from coordinate 50,918 downwards.
CACGGCGCAGATGACCCTCGAATCATCCATCGTGCGCGCGCTGGGCGCGACCGATGCGCGCATTGTGCATCGCTACGCCGAAGCGTTCGACGGCGCGTTGTTGGACGACGTGCGCACGTGGCCGGGAGTTGCGCGTGCGACGGCGCGCTTGGCGGGATCGCTCACGTTGGTGCATGAGGGTGCGTTGGATTCAGAGGGACGAGCGCGTCGATGCACTGTGCAAGCACGCGGCATTGATCCGCGCGAAGACGCATTCTTTCGCGAAGTCGAAATCGAATCAGGCACGCGCGTGAGCAACGCGGGCGAAGTCGTGCTTGATCCGCAAACAGCGCAAGCACTCGCAGCAAAACCTGGGGATTCACTGCGTATTGCGCGCTTTGGTGCGCCGATGACGGTGCGCGTGGTGGGCATCTATCAACGACCGCGTTTAGGCGCGCTGCAACGACCGCTCATCGAAATCGACATGCAGACGTTGGCCACCGCGACCAAGCGCGAGCTCAAGATCACCGGCATCGCCATCGCGCTCGACGAAGGAATCGACGTGACGCAGTGGAGCGAGACAAATGCATCGCGCGTGCAAGAGCCGATGTTGTGCGAACCCGCCGAACGCGTGCGCACGGGCATGGACAAACAAATTGCCGCGAGCCGTTTGTCGACGCTGATCGCGACCATGATCGCGTTTCTCTCGTGCGCGGCGATCATCGCCACGGGCATGACCACTGCGGTGCTCGAAGAGCTGCGCGAGATGGGCGTCGCGCGCGCGATCGGTGCCTCGCGCGCACAACTCTTTGGCGCGCAGTTGATCGTCGGTGGAGTGATCGGTCTTCTCGGCGGCGTGTTGGGCGCGCCGCTGGGCATCGGCATCGTGTCGCTGCTCGTCGCGTACTACAGCGAGTATCTCACGGGCGGAATGGCGATTGATGTGCAAGGCATACTCATCGCGTTCGCCGGCGCATTTGCCGCGGGCCTGTGCGGCGCGCTCTTTCCTGCGCTGCGTGCGGCACGCATTTCTCCACTCGAAGCACTGGCCGTGCGCGCGCGTGTTCCGCAACGCGGGCATGTCGCGATCGCGGTCTTGATCGCGTTGCTCTGCTTCGCGTTGTGGGCGATGTTCCTCACGCCGAGCTCGCGCGATACGCGCTTCTGGTTGTACATCTTCGGTGGACTGCCACTGCTGCACGTCGGGTGGTTCTTGCTCTCGGTGCCGATTTTGCTGGTGGTTTCGTTCGCGTCGAGCCGCGCACTCGAAGTGGTGCTGCGACTTCCGCGCGGACTCTTGCGCGACAGTATTGCGCGCATGCCTTGGCGATTGGGATGCACCGCGGGCGCGTTGATGGTCGCCATGTCGGTGCTGGTGAGCACGCGTTCCAACGGCGACGCGATCATTCGCGACTTGCGCGAACGCGTGCGTTTTGCCGATGGATTTATCTTCGCAACTTCGGGACTCAGCGCCGAGGAACAAACACGCATTCGTTCGTTGCCCCAAGTCGAACAAGCGCTGCCCATCGGCTATCTCCCGCTACGCATCGCGGGCGAACAAGTCTTCGGCGTCGATGGAATGGGACCGACGAGCGTGGTTTGTGTGGGCTTCGAGCCGCGACCGTTCCTCGAGATGAACCGACTCGATTGGTTGCAAGGCTCGCCCGAGACGGCGATCCCACGACTCGAGCAAGGCGATGCGATTCTGGTCGCGCCCGAGTTTCTCATCGCGCGCAACAAAGGCGTCGGATCCAAATTGCGTTTGGGTTCGGGCAGCAACGAAGCGGAATTTGAGATTGTCGGCGTGGTGACCGCGGCGGGACTCGACATCGCCACGCAGACATTTGGCATGCGACAGATCTACATGGAACAAGCCGTGAGTTGCATCTTCATGGACTTCGCCGCGGTGAAGCGCCATTTCAACACCAGCGACGCGTACATGATGCAGCTGCGTTTGCGCACTGCACCGCAAACCACAACGCAGACCGAGGCGGCCGCAATCGACGACGCGTTGCGCATCGCTGTCGAAGATGCCGTTCCTGGCGCGGTGTTTTCGAGCGGTCGCGCGATTCGCGCATTGGTTGACGAGATCGGCGCGAGCATCTTGCGCATCACTTCCGCCGTCGCACTCGCGGCGTTGTGCTTGGCCGCGATCGGCGTGGGCAGCGTGGTTGCCGCAGGAATCGCCGCGCGCAGTCGTGAGTTCGGTGTGCTGCGCGCGGTCGGTGGCTCGACGCACACGTTGGTCGCACTGGTCTTGGGCGAGACGATCATCATGGCTCTTGCAGGAATCTGCTCAGGCACGATGTTGGGATTGCAACTCGCGTGGATGGGCGTCTCGCTCTATCGCGATTTCGCAGGCTTAGCGTTGCAATGGGTGATCCCCTTCGCGCCAATGTTGTTCGGCGCGGCGACGATTGTGTTGGTCGCACTCTTGGCCGCACTTCCTTCGGTGATCCGACTTGCGCGCATGCACGCGCGCGCGCTGCTTGCCTGCGCGTAACCTGTGCGCGACATGTCGGAAATCCCCTTCCTTCTTCAGAGTCCGTATGCGCCGATGGGCGATCAGCCCGTGGCGATCGAAGAGTTGGTCGCGGGCATTCACGACCAGCGCAAGCATCTCGTGTTGTTGGGTGCGACGGGAACGGGCAAGACGTTCACCATGGCCAACGTGATCACGCAAGTGAATCGGCCCACGCTGATCGTCTCGCACAACAAGACGCTCGCGGCGCAGTTGTACGAAGAGATGAAGGAACTCTTTCCCAAAAACGCGGTGAGTTACTTCGTCAGTTTCTACGACTACTACCAGCCCGAAGCCTACATCCCGCAGCGCGACATCTACATCGAGAAAGATGCGTCGCGCAACGCCGATCTCGATCGTTTGCGTCTCGCGGCGACGAGTCAATTGCTCTCACGGCGCGATGCCATCGTCGTGGCCAGCGTGTCATGCTTGTACGGACTGGGTTCGCCCAACGAGTATCGCAACAAGACGTTGCTGGTCACGCGCGGAGAACCCATCGCGCGACGCGACTTCTTGCTCGGCCTCTCCGCGATGCAATACAAACGCAACGAAATCGCGCCTGAACGCGGTGATTTTCGTGTGCGCGGCGATTGCATCGAGATCTATCCCGCATACGAGAAGTACGCGATTCGAATCGATCTCTTTGGCGACACCGTGGATTCGATCCAACTATTCGATCCGCTCACGGGCGAGATTCTTGCCGACGAATCGAAGGCGCTCATCTTCCCTGCCGTGCATTACGTGATGCCCGAGGAACAGAAGTTGAAGGCCATCGCTTCGATTCGTCTCGAACTCGACGAGCGCGTGATTCAACTGCGCAGCGAAAGCAAACTGCTCGAAGCGCAGCGATTGCTTTCGCGCACGAGACACGATCTTGAGTTGTTACAAGAAACCGGTTTCTGCAACGGCATCGAAAACTACTCACGTCACTTTGATGGCCGCGCCGAGGGCGAACGCGCGTGGACGCTGCTCGATTACTTTCGCGCGTCGCCCGGCGGCGACGAGAACGACTGGCTGTGCATCATCGATGAGTCGCACGTCACGCTGCCGCAGATTCGTGGGATGTACTTCGGCGATCGCGCGCGCAAGCAGACGCTGATCGACCACGGGTTTCGACTTCCCAGCGCGCTGGACAATCGGCCACTCAAGTTTGACGAGTTCATCGAACTCATCCCGCAAGTGATTCACGTGTCGGCCACGCCAGGACCGTGGGAACTCGAGCAAGCACTCGGCCTCATCGTCGAGCAAGTGATTCGTCCCACTGGATTGGTCGACCCTCCAATTGAAGTGCGCCCCGCGCGCACGCAAGTTCCTGACCTCTTGCGCGAAGCTCGGCTGCGCGCCGAGAAAGGCGAGCGCACCTTGGTCACCGCGCTCACCAAACGGTTGTGTGAAGACCTCACCGCGTATCTCCACCGTGAAGGAATGCGCGCGCGCTACTTGCACAGCGATATCGAAACGCTGGACCGACTCGAACTGCTGCGCGAGTTGCGCGAAGGCGGCTTCGATGTGCTCGTCGGCGTGAACCTCTTGCGTGAAGGCCTCGATTTACCTGAGGTTTCGCTGGTGTGCATTCTCGACGCGGACAAGCAAGGTTTCTTGCGCAGTCAATCGGCGCTCATCCAAACCATGGGACGCGCCGCGCGCAACGCGAACTCGTTGGCGCTGCTCTACGCCGACGAAGTCACGCCGGAAATGCACAAGGCCATGCTCGAGGTCGAGCGTCGTCGCGTGAAGCAACTCGCGTACAACGCAGAACATGGCGTGGTGCCCACCACGATTCAGAAAGCGATTCGTCGCGGCATCGAACTCGAGCTTGCCGCGCATCGCACTGCCAAACGCGGAGCCGACGCGCGCGACCCACATGTCGTTGACGATGTCAACGGCAACGAAGAAGACACAGAAGGCCGCGCGACTGCGCGACGAGATCTCGAAACTGAAATCACTTCCTGCCAATGCGCGACGGCCCAAGCCCGACGAAGAAGCCCCGCGCCCATCGAAGGCAGGCATGCCGGGCACGCGCGCCGGTCGCGGACGCAAGCGCTGACGCACGTATCTTCGGCGCGTTCCGATCGATGACACGTGCATGACCGCCGGGGACAGCGATCCAAAGTCGAAAAGGAAAAACCACGATTTCTCGGCGCGACCGCGCAATACGGATATCAAGATCCAGATTACATGATAGAGTGCCCTCCCGTATGGAGAGTTCTCTATGAGGCACAGCAAGCTACGCATCGTCACAGTGATCTTGGTGGGTGTGACCCTCGGAGTCGGCGCCTTCACGTTTCACTACGCCGAGGGAACGGCGTACATGTCCGATGATCCTTCGGCGTGTTTGAATTGCCACGTCATGCGACCTCAATTCACTGCATGGGAGCGCGGCCGTCATCATGCGGTCACCACTTGCAACGATTGCCATGTCCCGCACGACCTTGTGGGCAAGTGGCTCACCAAAAGTCTCAACGGATGGCACCACTCCAAAGCCTTCACGCTCGGTGGATTCCCCGAACACATTCGCATCCATGAACCTGGACTCGCGGTGGTCGAAGCCAATTGCGTTCGTTGCCATGGACAACTCTTTCATCAGCCGTCGGCGAGCCACGCACAAAACGTGATCGACGACGGATGTGTGCGTTGCCATCCCGGCGTTGCACACGCGGCTGAGCACACACACATTCCAGATCGTTTCGAGCAACGAGGAATCGCGCCATGAACGACAACATGCATGACAACACGAACAAGAACACGTCCGCACTCGCAGCTCCTCCTCGCTCTTCGCGACGACTGTGGGTCGTCACCGCGGTCGCCGCTGCGGGCGGAACCTTCGGTGTTGCGGCGTTGCTCACCAACATCAGCGATCGCAAAGCAGAAGCGTTGCAAGTCGCGTATCGCACCGTCGATCTCAACGAAACCACCGTGGATCCCGCGACGTGGGGGCGCGACTTCCCGCATCAGTACGACAGCTACAAGCGCACTGTCGACACCGAGCGAACCCGCTATGGCGGAAGCGACGGGTTTCAAAAACTCGATGAAAACCCCGTGTGGCGCAACATTTGGGCGGGATACGCCTTCGCCATCGACTTTCGCGAAGACCGCGGTCACAGCTACATGTTGCAAGACCAACGCGAGACCGAACGCGTCAAGCAGAAGAAGCAACCGGGCGCGTGTCTTCACTGTCACGCGAGCGTGATTCCTGCGTACCGCGCCAAGGGTCTCGAAGCCGGAGCCGTCGGTGTTCCCACCGATCCCCTGCTCTCGCCCAACGGTCAAGCGCAGTTGCTCGCAGGATTTTCCGAGGTGTGCAAACTTCCCTACGCAGAAGCGACTGCGCTGGTGAGTCATCCGGTCGCGTGCTTGGATTGCCACGATCCCAAGACGCTCTCGCTACGCGTGTCGCGTCCTGCCATGCTGGAAGGAATGGCCGCGCTTGCGGCGAGCTCTGCGCCGCAAGCGCATCTGCCGAGCATCGAGCGATGGCGTCAAGGTGACAAGAAAGTTCCCTACAACCCCAACGCACTCGCGTCGCGTCAAGAGATGCGTTCACTCGTGTGCGGTCAATGTCATGTCGAGTATTACTTCGCTCCCGAAACCAAGCGACTCACCTATCCGTGGATGAACGGACTCAAAGTTGAGTCGCAAGAGGCGTACTACAACTCGATCGGTTTCAGCGATTGGACGCATGCGGTTTCGGGCGCACCCGCGTTGAAAGCGCAACATCCAGAGTTTGAAATGTGGTCGCAGGGAGTTCACGCGCAAATGGGTGTTTCATGCGCGGATTGCCACATGCCCTACGAACGCGTCGGCGCAGTGAAAATCTCCAGTCACCACGTGCGCAGTCCGCTGCTCAACATTGCGGGCGCGTGTTTGAACTGCCATCCCACCGATGAAAACGTGCTGCTCGCGCGCGTGCAGACGATTCAAGACACGACTGCAGGACTGCTGCATCGTGGTGAGGCGGCGGTGAGCGAACTCATCACGCGTATCGCGCAAGCGAAAGGCGATGGCGTCGCTGAGGTAGACCTCGACAAGGCACGCGCGCTGCAGCGCGGCGCACAGTTTCGCCTCGACTGGGTGAGCGCTGAGAACTCGATGGGATTCCACGCGCCGCAAGAAGCGGCGCGCGTGCTCGCCGAATGCATCGATCTCGCGCGTCAAGGAACGACGGTCATCGCCGAGAGTGCACGGCTCGCGAAGGACGAATGATTCACTCGATGCGAGAAGCACTCACGGCGAGTACATGAACGCTTCCCACACCGTCTGCGGTTTGGAAGTGTTCAGCGAATACACTTTGCCCGACTCATCGACCGCGAGCAGAGTGGAGTTCCATCGGCCCGAGCTGCGCGAAGGGTCAAGCACGATGGCTTGCATCTTGCGGGTGGACACTTGCTGCATTCCGCCGAGCACGATGCCGCCAGCGCAGGCGATGGTGCCCACGGCGATGAGTCGCCAACGTGACGCAGACGCTCGGCTCGCTGCGAATTCAGCTGAAAGCGTGCGCAGTTCTTCGCTGGTGCACCCGATTTGGTTGATGGGTTGGTTCATGAACTGATGTTCGGCGCACGGAGGACGCGATCATCAATTAACTAGAGTCAACGGCGCGCTCAGCGCTCGCCTGGTCGGCCAATGCAGCCACCACTTCCACGCAACCTAAAAGAAGACGCGCGCTGTTCGAGCGCGCGCCATTCGGCAGGTCCTGGGATGGTCTTGCCCTCGTGAAGTCGTGGAAGCACGACATTTGAGGGCGAGGCGTGCGTGTACGCCGGAATCGTGGTTGTCGCAGTTGTTGTCGCAGTTGTTGTCGCAGTGGTTGTCGCAGTGGTTGTCGGTGTCGTCGGTTTGACCGGCGTACACGGCACCTGCGCCGCCGCAATTGTCCCGCTGGGCATCGATGCGCCTGCTGCGACGCACCCATCCGCTCGCAACACCGTTTCCATCACAACCAAGTTATGAATCGCCAACGGCGAGACCGCAATTCCCTGCACGCCACACGCGGGGGTGGGCGCACCAAGAGCGGGAGAAGCGAGGATTGGTTGAATTGATGCCACGGAGAACTTAATTTCTACTGTTTCTTTCGGCTCGGAGCGACTCGAGATCGTAAAAACTCCCTGAATCCCCACAATCGCGTGGCGCGGAGGTCGCATTCTTCGAGAGACGCGCGCTGATGAGTGTGAGAACCGAGCGAGGAGGACCCTATCATCTGTGCCCCATGATTACGCCCGAGAAGTCCATCAGTGTTCGCGGTGCACGCGAACACAACCTGAAGAACCTCACACTCGAGCTTCCACGAGACAAGCTCGTGGTGATCACTGGCGTTTCTGGCAGCGGCAAGAGTTCGCTCGCATTCGACACGATTTTCGCGGAGGGCCAGCGCAAGTACATGGAGTCGCTCTCCGCGTACGCGCGCCAGTTTCTCGATCAGATGCAGAAACCGAATGTCGAAGCGATCGACGGACTCCCTCCGACGATCGCGATCGAGCAACGATCGGGCAGTCACAGTCCGCGTTCAATCGTGGCCACCACCACCGAGATTTGGGATTACCTGCGACTGCTGTGTGCGCGATGCGGCACGCCGACGTGTTGGCACAAGACTGCCGCGAGTGAATCATCAAGCAAAGCATCCACGAAGAGCGCGAGCAAGACGAAAGCACCACACGTCTGCGGCAAGCGCATCACTGCTTCGAACCCGAGCCAGGTCGTGGAGACGTTGCTGAAGAAGTTCGCATCAAAGCGCGCGATGTTGTGCGCGCCGGTGGTGCGAGGCAAAAAAGGATTTCATCGCGAAGTGCTGGAATCCCTGCAAAAACAGGGACTCGTGCGCGCGCGCGTCAACGGCGTGGTGATTGATCTGCGCGACGTGCTCAAGCACGCGGGCGAAAACCCGCTGAACTTGGGGCGCTACGAACTGCACGACATCGAAGCGGTCGTCGATCGCATCGTGATCGAAGACTCCGCGCGACAACGCATTCACGAAAGCGTCGAGACGGCGCTGAAACTCGCGGGCGGTTCGCTGGTGGTGCTCATCGCCAGCGGTGACACGGGAAGCGAGACATGGGAAGCGCATCCCTTCAGCGAGAAGTTCGCCTGCCCCACCCATCCCGAATGCGCTCTCGAAGAACTCGAGCCGCGACTGTTCAGTTTCAACTCTCCCCACGGCGCCTGTCCCGCCTGCGCTGGACTGGGGAATGTGAATGAGTTTGACGAAGCGTTGTGCGTGCCCGATCAAACCAAGCCGCTGCGCGAAGCGATCGCTCCGTGGCGCAAGATTCACTTCTACTCCAAGCAATTGCGCGGCTTTGCCAAAGCTGCTGCGATCAGTCTCGACACTCCGTATGCCGATGTGCCCGCGAAGCTTCGCAACCTGCTCATGCACGGAAGCGCGAGCGAGAGCGGCAAGCCACTCTTCAAGTGGGAAGGTGTGATGCCACATCTCACTCGGTTGATGGAGAACACGGAGAGCGACAGCGTCAAGCAACGACTCATCGCCTACATGAGTCAGGCGCCATGTGAGACCTGTCACGGCACACGACTGCGCGTCGAAGCGCTCGCGGTGAAGTTGCACAGCGGCACCCTGAAACTTTCCATCGCGGACATCGCGGCCATGACCGTGGCGCGCGCGTTGGCGGTGATGCAATCGCTCGAATTGAGCGAGGAATCAAGGCAAATCGCAGCACCGATCCTCAAAGAGATTCAGGCGCGCTTGGGATTTCTCTCTTCGGTGGGACTCGATTACTTGTCACTCGATCGCACCAGTTCCACGCTCTCGGGCGGGGAAGCGCAACGCATTCGACTCGCGACCCAAGTGGGCAGCGGACTGGTTGGCGTGTGCTACGTGCTCGATGAACCAACGATTGGTTTGCATCAACGCGACAATGATCGACTCATCGCCACCCTGCGTCGGTTGTGTGACATCGGCAACAGTGTGCTCGTCGTTGAACACGACGAAGACATGATGCGCGCGGCCGATTGGATCGTTGACATTGGGCCAGGACCCGGAAAGTACGGCGGCACGTTGGTTGCGCAGGGAAACTTCCAGACCATCGCGACACATCCAACCAGTCTCACGGGTGAGTATCTCTCGGGACGCAAGCGCATTGAGATTCCCACAACGCGTCGCGCGGTCAGCGAGTCGCGCGCGATTTCGATCAAGGGCGCGTGCGAGCACAACTTGCAATCGATCGATGTCGCATTTCCACTCAACGGCATCGTGTGCGTGACTGGCGTTTCCGGTTCGGGCAAGTCCACGTTGGTCAACGACATTCTCCTGCCCGCCGCGCGCAAGCATGTGCTCGGCGAATCCGCCCCGACTGGTGCGCACGGACGCGTCACCGGACTGAACAAGATCGAACGCGTCATCGAGGTCGATCAATCTCCCATCGGGCGGACGCCACGATCAAACCCCGCGACGTACACGGGAATCTTCGATGAAATTCGCCGCATTTGGGCGCTTGTTCCTGAATCAAAAATTCGCGGATATGAGCCAGGGCGTTTCTCATTTAATGTCAAAGGCGGCCGCTGCGAAGAGTGCCAAGGCCAAGGAACCAAGCGCATCGAAATGCATTTCTTGCCCGATGTGTTTGTGTCGTGCGAAGTCTGTCGTGGTCGCCGTTATTCCCGCGAAACGCTGGAAATCAAGTATCGCGGACGAAGCATCGCCGATGTGCTTGAAGCCACCATCGAGGAGGCATCGCAGTTCTTCGACGCGCACCCCAAGATCCACCGCATGCTCACGTGCCTGTGCGATGTTGGACTTGGCTATGTGCAACTTGGACAAGCATCGACAACTCTTTCCGGCGGCGAGGCGCAGCGTGTCAAACTGGCTACCGAGCTCGGTAACGCCACCGATGCGCCCACGCTGTACGTGCTCGACGAACCGACGACTGGACTGCACTTCGCCGATGTCGCGCGCTTGCTCGAGGTCTTGCAGCGACTTGCCGACAAAGGTCACACGCTGGTCGTCATCGAACACAACCTCGACGTGGTCAAGTGCGCGGATTGGATCATCGACCTCGGGCCTGAAGGCGGCGATCGCGGCGGCAAACTCGTTGCCACGGGAACACCTGAACAGCTCGCCAAACATCGCAGCAGTTGGACGGGCAAGTGGCTCAAGACCATGCTCGCCCCGAAGTAAGCGCATCGCATCACGCAACACGATCTATGAAAAACGCCGCCGACCCCTCGCAATGCGAAGGGTCGGCGGCTTGTGTTTAGACGCGCCTCATCGGTGCGTATTGATCACTTGGACTTGAACTTGATCTCTGGTCCAGGCATGGTTTGGCCTTCGAGAGGAACCATGATCATGCCCACGTGGTAATTGGCGCACGGTGCCTTGCGCATCATGTTCGCACGATTGCGCGCGCGACGAACGATGTCTTCGAGTTCGTTGGCCAGCGAACGCACGCGTCCCGCTTCGTCCTCGGTGAGATTTTCCCATGACATGAGCACGCGCTTGGCCGAGGTTCCACCAGGACTCTTGGGATCGAGCACCACGCCGCGGCTCTCGGTGAGCCAAGGGCGCCAGAAATCGCAGGCCTTCTGGGTATCGCGCTTGCCATCTTTATCGAGGGGGAACGCGATCTCCTGCGCAGTCGCGCGGTAGTAACGCGGACGCTTGCCGCGGCGTCCTGGAGTTGGCGCGCCGCTGCGCGAGACCAGCAGACCGGCCTTCTCGAGTTGGCGCAAATGGAAATAGAGCGCGGTTCGATTGAGTCCAACCGCCAACGCGAGTTCGGTGACTGATGCTTCGCCGAGGCGACGAGCAGTCTCGAAGATGCGCAGGCGTAGTGGCAGTCGAACTGCTTGCCACGTGGAGGCCTTGGTGATTTGTAGAACAGGGGCTTCGGTAACGGGATCGCTCATGGCCAGTCTTACTCTCGATTTGCGGCGGTCGGCTCGATCGGCGAGACGCCAAAGTGAACACTGCGGGTACCCAACTCAGACTTTCGTGCGACAAGGTTCCAACGCCCACTCGTATCAAGCGAGGAAGCGTCCGATGGCGAGAGCAAAAGCTCGAAGCCACCAACATGCCGGACAATCTGAATCAATTCGTGCGCCGCAAACGGATGCAGCGCGGCCCCGCGACTTTCCATTCCCGCTACCCGCGCTCGAGTTCTCACGAGGAGAAACCCATTGAGTTTGAGCAAGCGTCTCGCTTCCCTTAGGACTCCGACAGGATTCCACAAACGCTCGATGCTGTCAAGCAACGCAACGCAGGCAAACGAATCCTCTGCCAACCCGCTCTGCTCAAGCGTCTTTACCTGTGTGAAGTTGAGTGATGGAACCGGCGTTGCCATTGTCAGAAATTTAGTCATCCCCGCGGCAACAAGCGCTGCATTTTCTTCGAGTGCGTGCACTTCGACGCCATCACGCGCGCGCAACATTGCGGTAAGTCCGCTGCGCGCACCAAGGATCGCCAATGGACCGGGAGCCGAGCGCAACATGGCCAGTTCGGCAGCAACTGACGCGGTCACGGAGGGGTCGTGACCAAAGCGCGACCACTCCTGATCCTGCGTGAAATCCCCTGTTTCCAAGGGATTCCACGCGGTGGGCGCGGTCAAACTTGCCCGCTGGACCAACGGCGTGCCCTGCCAACGCTGCCACACCTCACGCAAATCGGGCGCGAGCCGGTCACAACCCCACTTGCGTGCGAATGTGTCAAGACTTCGCCCCAAGCCCTCACTAGTGTCGGCGGCATTCGCGCGCCAATTACGTTGCATATGAAAATGTCGAAACACCACACTAGTGGTCGCGAAGGCGGTAAAGCCCGCGAGATTAAGACGCATGGCTAGTTCTTCCGTTTGACCGCGCAACACTTCTTCGTCGTAGCCACCGACCGCTGCGATTGCGGCGCGGCGCGAAACATGAAAACACCCCATCACATGTTCGACTTCAAGTTCGGGTGGCAACTCATCGTCACGCAGTCCTTGACCGAGATGGTGGTAGCCCAGCGGACTCAGGATCGCATCGCCGAACGCATGGTTGCGGCCATCGGGAAGTTTTTGCAGACCAGTCATCACCGCGGCGTTTGGATGACGCCCCATCAGCGCGATGCACCGCTCGACCCATCGCGGCGTGTCGATGATCACGTCGCCGTCGAGACGACAGATGAACTCGCCCTCTGTTTGTTGATGTAGCGCGTTGAGCACATGGGACAAAACGCCGCTGTGCGGGAGTTCGATGAGGCGCAAAAATGGTTGCCCCGCGCGACGTGAGTCGGTGCTCCACACGCGCTGCGACCATGCGCGCGCCGTGGCCAAACTGTCGTCGGACGAACCATCATCGGCGACGACAATCTCAAGTTCGGTGGGATCATCACGCAACGTGAGCTCGAGATTTGCCAGCAAATCGCCGAGAAAATCGTGTGCACCGTCGCGCGAACTTGCACGTCCGTTGTTGAAGTTGGGAATGATCACCGTCGCTAAGGGCATGTGCTGAAGATCGGCGTTCTTGCGCGAACTGCTGCATTGACGGCGCATGTGCATCGCTACCATTGGTGTGCATGCCCGCCGAATTACCCGCTGTGGACGCCCCTCAACTTGCACTGCGCGTGCTGATGATGCCGCGCGACACCAATCATCAGGGCACGATCTTCGGCGGAATCATCTTGGCCTACATCGATCAAGCGGGATACGTCGAGGCGCGCCGTCACGGCTTGCATCGTTGGGTCACCGCATCGGTGGATCGCGTCGATTTCAAAGCGCCGGTGGACGTGGGCGAAGTAGTTGAGTTTCGTTCGCGCACCATTCGCCTCGGTCGCAGCTCGGCGTGCGTGCAAGTGGTGGTCGATGCACAGCGGCTCGACGGTTCGTGGGCGCGCGTCACCGAGGCGCAGTTGACGATGGTGGCGGTGGATGCGCAGGGACACTCGATTGATTTTCGCACCGCGCCGTTAAACACCATTGCGCGCGATGAAACTCCGCGGGACGGGACAAGCGCGTGACGCTGCGCCTGGGAATCCTGATCTCTGGCGGTGGACGCACCGCGATCAATCTCGACGCTTTTTGCCGTGCGCCAGCGAATTCTGCGCTGGACGCGCATGTCGCAATCGTGATCACGCATCGCATGGATGGCGAAGGTGTGCAGCGATGCCGCGACTCGGGCGTGCGTGTCGCGAGTGTCCCGCTTGGTCACGATGTCGACACGCGCATCGATGCGGTGTTGGACGCGGCGCGCGTTGATCTCGTCTGTCTCGCCGGCTATCTGCGCAAGTTTCGTGTGGGCACGCGTTGGGCTGATCGTTGCCTCAACATTCATCCGGGACTCCTGCCGCAGTTTGGCGGACAAGGCATGTATGGACTTCATGTCCATCGCGCGGTGATTGCCGCGGGCGTGCAGGAATCAGGCTGCACTGTTCATGAAGTCGACGAAGAGTACGACCACGGCGCGTTCGTACTAGAGCGCCGTTGCGCAGTGCATCGCGACGACACCGCGCACACCCTCGCCGCACGCGTCTTCGACGAAGAATGCATTGCGTACCCGCAAGCGATCGCGATCATGGCCGCGCGACTCGCATCAACGCAACTGGCGCGCGCAACATGACGCATGTGACGCAACAATTTCGCAGAGTTGCGCGGTGGAGTTGCGTTCTCCTGCTCACGACATGTCCCCCGCTCGCGCAGGCGCAAACGCTGCGCGACGCTCCGCCAATCATCAAGCCAACACCGGTCGCCACGCAAGGTGAGATCGACAGCGCGCTCCACGCACGCAAATTTCACGAAGCGTTGGCGCTCATCGACGGACGGCTTGCGTCAGGCGTGACCGACCCGCTGCTCCACTACAACGCCGCGTGTTGCCTCGCGCAGTTGGGCGAGTTGCCCGAAGCCGAGCGTCGACTTTTGGCCTGTGTTTCCGCAGGATTTCGCGACTTTGATTTGATGGAAGCGGACCCAGACCTCGAACCGATTCGTGCCTCCACCACCTACGAAGCGATCTTTGAAGCGCGCGAACGCGTCGAAAGCAAAACTCCGCGGGCGCCTGGCGCCAATCGCTCACGACGCAGCGCTCCCGATCCGCTCGTGCAGTGGAAAGCCGCGCACGGCGACAACTATCGCTACGACCGCGATGAAGACGGCAACTTGGTGTACGCGACAATCTTGGAGCCGCAAGCGCACGCGCGCATGAAGGCGATGCTGAGCGAACTGCAACGGCATTTGCTCAAGGCGTACTTCCTCAAACCGTCAACCACGCCCGTGCTCGTCGCCATTGTGCGACCGGAAGATGCGAAGGCGTATCTCGATCGCCCTGAGATCAAGGGCATGTATTTACATCGCGAGCGACGACTGGTCGCGCGCGACACCGGACAAAGTTTGCAACACGAGTTTGTCCACCTCGCGCACTACGCGCACATGGATCGCCTCGGTCAACGTCATCCGATGTGGGTGCAAGAAGGACTGGCCAGTCTCTACGAAGACTACGAACTCAAAGCCGACGGACGGATCGAGTTTCATCCCAACATTCGGTTCAATCTCGCGCGCAAGCAAGTGACTTCGAACACGGCGCGCGCGTGGAAAGATCTCGTCTCGCTGAGCAGCGAGAGTTTCATGGAGGATGCCGAACGCCTCTATCCGCAGACGCGCGCGATGTTTGAGTTCTTCGCACGCGAACGCAAGCTCGAGGATTTTTACCGCGCGCTGTGTGACACCTTCGCCGCGGATCCCGACGGGTCGAGCGCGATTGAACGCGCGTTCGGCGAACCGCTGTCCAAGGTCGAGGCACGTTGGCGCAAATGGATGATCGAGCGCGGCGCCGTGGATGACTCGGTCACGCGTGGCGATGCGTCGCTGGGATTCACCGCCGATGAAGCGGTGGATGGCGTCAAAGTCCGCTCGTTCGTGGCGCGTTCGGCGGCAAAAGCCGCAGGAATCCGCGTGAATGATGTCATTCTCTCCATCGATGGCGTGCCCGTGCGCAACCGCGATGAGTTGATGCTCGCGGTCGCGCGATTGGCTCTCGGGCGCGCGATCGAAGTGCGCTATCGCCGTGATGCGGTTGAGTTGGCAGTGCAAATCGTGCCTCGTCCGCTGGGGCAATAGCGACGGTGGCGCGCACTCGTTTCGATGTCGCAATTCATCACGCGACAATGCGCGACCGACTCCCTACACTCGATCCGCTCTATGCACTCCCACGAGCCACTCGCGCATCCTGTTGTTTCGAAATCTCCGCGCGGACAGTTTTTTCTGCGCGGCATGGGCGTGGTGCTTCCGAGCGTGTTGATGTTGTGGATCTTCGTTGCGGCCTATCGCTTCGTTGACAGCAACATCGCCGAGCCGATCAACTCTGGCCTGCGCTTAGTTGTGGCGTTGAGCGCAGAATCAATCCCACTCGAACAATTTCTTCCCACTGAAGCCGAGGTGGCCGCGGAACAAACGCGCGCGCTGCAACTGCGACTCGACGCGTCTACATCCTCGGCACGCTGGACGCTCGTGCGCGAACACATCAGCGCGTGGTGGAACGCGCGCTGGTATCTCGATCTTGTTGGTCTCGTCATCGCCGTCGTTGCCGTGTATGCGCTCGGCCGATTGGTGGGCGGCTTCTTAGGACGAACATTGCTCGCGGCGTTCGAAGCGGGATTACTCACGGTCCCGGGGATTCGCCAGGTCTATCCCGCGTTGAAGCAAGTGGTCGAGTTTCTCTTTGGCGGCACCAAGAAACGCCTCGATTTCAATCGCGTAGTCATGATCGAATATCCGCGCGCCGGCGTGTGGAGCGTGGGCTTGGTCACAGGCGAGACCGCGCCGCAACTAGTGGCAACGGTGGGCGATAGCCTCACTGTTTTCGTGCCGAGTTCCCCCACTCCCTTCACCGGTTGGATCGTCTCAGTACCCAAGTCGCAAGTCCGCGAAGTTGACCTCACGATCGACGAGGCACTTCGCTACCTTGTGTCTGCGGGTGTTGTTGTCCCGCAAGCGCGCCCAAGCGCGCGCGAAACACCTGCAACCACCATCAATCAAAGCGAGAAGACGGCGTCAGAGTTAAGTGTGAAATTGTGAGCCACACCAAGAAGCAGAAGAGCGAGCGTTCCGACTCTTCCCAAATTGCAACACCAATCGACGGCGCTTGTTGAGCGGCCGTATTTGAAAGCGAGTTCATTATGCAGATCAATGTCAAGGGCAAGCACATCGAGATCACCGAGGCCATCGACACCTATGTTCGCACCAAGGCTGCGAAGCTGGTGCGCTACTTCGACAAGGTGCTGTCGATCGACTGCGTCATCGAGAAGGAGGCCAACGGTTTCCATGTCGAATTCATCGTGGATGTCGAGCATCACGACGACTTCATTGTGAACTACCGAGACCAAGATCTGTACGCGGCGATTGACCTTGCCATCGATCGCGAAGCACGACAACTCACTGATCACAAGTCACGCGTGCGCGACCACAAGCACGGACAATAAGAGCCGACCGATCAATTCAGTAAATGGCGCGCGTAATGGCGCGCGTAATGGCGCGCGTAATGGCGCGCGCAATGGCGCACGCAATGGCGCACGGGCGCGTTTCCCAACGTGGATTCGCCATCGATCGCACTGACCACCACTTCACCACTTACGGAAAAACGCAGGCACGCCACTCTATGAAACTCCGAGAAATCGTCGTCGAGAAAGCCATCATTCCCAACCTTGTCGCGGTCAAGCGCGAGGATGTGGTGAAGGAACTGCTCGACGCATTGGTTGCTAGTGGCAAAGTTTCGGCGGACATGCGCGACCAGTTTGCCAAGGCGATCATCGCGCGTGAAAACAAGGGTTCCACGGGACTCAATCACGGCGTCGCGATTCCCCACACCAAGTCCGCGGCGGTGCACACGCCGATGGCCGCGATTGGTGTGAGTCGCGGCGGAGTCGATTTCAATTCGCTCGACAAGCAGCCGGTCTATTCGATCTTCCTGCTGCTTTCGCCCGAAGAGAAACCGGAACTGCACCTCGATGCGATTCAAGCGATTTTTTCGCATCTCTCGAAAGATCAGTTTCGTCGTTTCCTGCGTCAAGCGAGCAGCGTGAAGGAAGTGCTCACGCTGCTAGATGAAGCAGACGCCGGACAAGTTGGCGCGTGATCGAATGATCCGCGCACAAGCGACCATCGTGAACCGACTGGGATTGCACGCGCGTCCCGCGATGACCTTCGTTGAAGAGGCATCGCGTTTTTCTGCGGCCATCTTGGTGCGCAAACTCGGCGATGGCGAAGTCGTCGATGGCAAGTCGATCTTGCAAATGCTCATGCTCGCGGGAACCTGCGGAAGCGTGATCGAGATCGAAGTCGATGGCAGCGATGAGCGAGATGCGTTGGCCACGCTGCTCAAATTGGTTGAAGCGAAATTCGGCGAAGAGGAGTGACGCGCGCGAATTCTCGCACCGGAACTGTTGCGCTAACTGTTGCGCTAACTGATGCGCTCGGTCGTGGACGCACGCGCCATCAGTTGCGCCAGCGCTTGACGCGGGTCGAGTCCATCGAACACCATCGCCGCGACCGCGGAGCAGATCGGCAGATCGAGATTGCGCTCACGCGCCAATCGCACCAACGCTTGTGCGGTGGGAACTCCTTCGACCACTGAGTTTGACGCGGCCAATGCCATCTGCACACGCGCCGAGGCATCACCCTCGGTGGCACGCGCAAGACGCTCGCCGAAACTGCGATTGCGCCCTTCCGGCGCGAAGCATGTCGTCGCCAAATCGCCCGCGCCTGCGACGCCGAAAAATGTTTCCACGCGTCCACCGAGCGCGACACCGACGCGAGCCATCTCCGCGAGTCCGCGCGCGAGCAACGCGCTCTTCGCATTCGCGCCCAGTCCGAGTCCATCGGCGACACCCGCTGCGATGGCGATCACATTCTTGCACGCACCAGCGAGCTCGACTCCCACCACATCATCCGAGGTGTAGATCTTGGTCCATGGCGAAGTGAACGCCGCTTGCACCCGCATCGCCAATGCCTCGTCGCTGCTCGCAGCCACTAGTGCTGCGGGCAATCGCCGCGCGAGTTCCGCCGCAATCGACGGGCCGCTCAGTGCGGCAAGCGCGTGCGTTTCGCCCAGCGTTTCACCAATGATGTCACACGGCACGCGAAATGTTTCGACTTCGATTCCTTTGGCCACGCTGACCACGGGCACTCCACGAGGCAGCGCATCAGCGAAGCGCGTGAAGGTCGCACGAATGAACTGCGTGGGAATCGCGCACACCACCATCGTGGCCGTCGCGAGCACCGACGGATCCGCAGTCACGCGCACGTTTTCACTGAGCGTGAAATGCGCAAGTCGCGGACTCTTGCGAGTCGCCGCGAGTTCCGTCGCGGCTTGTGCAAAGGGCGAGAGAATTGCGACAGAGCCGAGCATGTCCGCGCGCTGCTTGCTCGACGCGTCACCCAATCGATACGCAAGTACATCGGCAAGCACCAGCGCCATCTGCCCATCACCAACGATCACGATGTGTTCGGAGTGTTGTTGCGTGGCGGATGCTTGCACCAACGGAGCATATCCCGTCACGCAGGTTCGATGCGCGTTCGATGCGCGTTCGCCGATCGCAATCGTGTCATCAGCAACGACACTGATGCGCACAACGCTGCACCATGAAACAAGCGCCGCACCAAGCGAGCCTCACCGTTTAGCCAGCCCGCCGATGACGACATGTTCGGTCACTGCGCGGCTGCAGGTTTCCCCCCCATTCTCGATTGGCAACTTCGGTGATTCCACCGGCTTGAGCGTTCCCACTGAAACACGAACTGCTCACCCGTGCGACCGTCCCCAACACGGTCACCCTCATGAAACGCCTGGTTAAGCAGCGCATCCGCTTCAGCCAGCGTGACCTTGCGAATACTCCATGCGCTGAGAATGTCGCTGCTCCCGCCGAGCGGATGGGTCAGCAAGATCGGGTTCTTGGCGATCGCAGTCATGATCGCGCCGATGCGACGCGCAGTACCGAGTCGCGCGCCGCGCACCAACAAGTGATTGACGCATCGATGCACTCGGCCCTCTGCGACCAACTCGCAGCGGCAAGCCCTCTGCTACCTTTCACCACTCACCTTGGAAACCACTATGTCGACACTCACTTCGACCCCGCCCGAATCCTCAATCAGTCGACACGCCGATGATGCCGACGGCGCAATCCGCCTCGAGCGACAGCTGTTCATCGCGCTGTTGGGCGGCATGCTGCTGCTGGCCGCGTGGGTTGCCAAGTTGTTTGGCATCGAGAGCACGGTCAGCGACATCCCTGCGTTGCTGGGCGCATTGATCCTCGTCGTGCCGCTGGCCAAGGGCGCGTTTGAAGAATTGCGCGAAGGCCGCGCCTCGAGCGACAGTCTCGCGAGCCTCGCGGTGTTTGCCGCCATCGCCAACGAGCTCTATCTCGCCGCCGGTTTCTTGGCCTTTTTTCTGTGGTTCAGCGAGCTCGTGCTCTCACGCACGGCGTGGGGCGCGCAACGTGCGATTCGCGAACTCATCGAACTCACTCCTGACATCGCCCGCGTCGTTGACAGCGCCGGAGCCGAGCGCGAAGTCTCGCTGGCGCAGCTCACGCGCGGCGCCACCGTGCGTATTCGTCCTGGTGAAAACCTCCCCGCCGACGGCATCGTGCGCGCGGGTACTTCCAACATCAATCAAGCGTCGCTCACTGGTGAAGCGGTTCCCATCGAAGTGCAACCCGGTGTGAGCGTGTACGCGGGTACCACGAATCTCACGGGACAGATTGATGTTGAGGTCACCGCGGTCAAAGGCGACACCACCATCGGCAAGGTGGAAAAACTCATTCGCGAAGCGGAGAGCGCCAAGGGGCGCAAGCAAGAACTCATCGAACGCATCTCTGCGTACTACGTTCCCATCGTGTTGATGGTCGCGCTCATTGTGTGGTTTTTCACGGCAAAATCAGGCTCTCCAGATGCGAAGGCCGTTGCCGCTGAGCGCGCCATCACCGTCTTGGT
The DNA here is from genome assembly GCA_003671025.1 of Planctomycetota bacterium. Classification (GTDB taxonomy): domain Bacteria; phylum Planctomycetota; class Phycisphaerae; order Phycisphaerales; family SM1A02; genus QWPT01. Next base: position 30,524 of record QWPW01000010.1, on the reverse strand, counting down.
GGTGACTTGTCCGGGCGCGTTGCTCATCGCCTATCCCACCGCGATGGTCGCGGCGTTTGCGGCTGCTGCGCGCTTAGGAGTCATGATCAAAGCGACGCGCACTCTCGAGAGCGCCGCCGACATCGACACCGTGGTGATGGACAAAACTGGAACGCTCACCACGGGCAAGTTTGCAGTGAGTCGCCTCGCGCCCGCCGATGGCGTTGATGGCGCGACGTTGTTGCAAGCGGCGACGGATGCGGAACGTTCATCGAATCATCCGCTGGCACGTTCGATTCTCGAGACTGCACAACGCGCGCGCATCGTGGCCAATCCTGTGCTCGCCTACCGCGAATTGCATGGACGCGGCGTAGTGGCCACCACGGCGGAAGGCGAGATTTTCGCAGGGCGTGGCGCGTGGATTCTTGAACTCAATCCAGACGCCGCAGCGCAAATCAAAGCCGTCGAAGAAAAAATCGACGGCATGTCGAGCGTGCACGTCATGGCGTATGGACGCTATCTCGGCGCGGTCGGACTCGAAGACAAGTTGCGCCGCAACGCCGCCGAAGTCGTGAGCAAACTGCGCGAACTCGGTGTGCGCCGCGTGGCGATCTTCACTGGCGATCGACTCGCCGTGGCCACGCGCGTGGGACAAGCGGTCGGCGTCGATTCGATCGAAGCCGAGTGCTTGCCCGAAGAGAAACACGAAGAACTCAAGTACCTCATGAGCAAGGGACATCGCACCTTGGTGGTCGGCGACGGAATCAACGACGGACCGATGCTCGCCACCGCCGATGTCGGTGTGGCCATGGGACTTTCCGGTTCCGACATCGCCACCAACAGCGCGGGCGTGGCGTTGATGAACGACGATTTGCGCACGGTTCCCTTCTTGCTCGAGATCGCGCGCAAGACCAAGTCGGTCATCGCACTCAACATTGGTGTGGCGATTCTCTTGGCCGTGGTTGGCCTCGCGCTCGCGGCAACAGGTCGCTTGTACATCTGGGTCACGCCTTTCTATCAAGCGGCCGCGTACATCTTTGTCATCGCCAATTCGCTGCGTTTGGTGCGGTTTGGCGAAGAATTCGCCGCGAGCGAAGAGATTCGTCGTCAGCACGAATCGGTCGCTGCGGCCAAGCCTGGGCGCAAGATGCTCACGCTTCCTCAGTGACTTGCGCGAGGATGTGTGGGTGCGACGGGTGACGCGTTGCATCGTTTCGCACACACTGTTTGCGCCACGATTGCTCGCGCGTTGCTTCGCGCGAGCCTGTTACATTTCGCGCGCGACGATCAGGATGAATTTGTCTTGCGCGTCCACATCACTTGATCCCACTCGAACTTGTTGCAGGAAATTACATGTCGACATTCAGCTCGATTCAATCGCTCCTTGGTACTGACGCCGACACGCTCCTGACGCATCAAGCGAAGGTCACCAAGGACTTGCTGCATCTGCCGCGGCCGACGTTTGTGAACGACATCTTTGGCCCAACCGATCGCAACCCACAAGTGTTGCGCAGTCTGGCCGCGCTCTACGGCACGGGACGATTGGCCAACTCGGGATACATGTCCATCCTCCCCGTCGATCAGGGAATCGAACACTCCGCGGGCGCGAGCTTCGCGAAGAACCCCGCGTACTTCGACGGCGAGAACATCGTCAAGCTCGCCATCGCGGGCGGTTGCAACGCAGTCGCCTCAACCTTTGGCGTGCTCTCTTCGGTGTCGCGCAAGTACGCGCATCAGATCCCGTTTCTGGTCAAGCTCAATCACAACGAGTTGATGACCTACCCCAACAAGTTCGATCAGATTATGTTTGGCTCGGTGCGCGAAGCGTGGAATCTCGGCGCCACTGCAGTGGGTGCCACGATTTATTTCGGCAGCGATCAATCAGCGCGACAGATCGTGGAAGTCGCGCGCGCATTCGATGAAGCGCATGAGCTGGGCATGGCCACTGTGTTGTGGTGCTACCTGCGCAACAACTCATTCAAGATTGATGGCAAGGACTATCACACGTCCGCTGACCTCACCGGACAAGCGAATCATCTTGGTGTCACCATCAAGGCCGACATCATCAAACAGAAGTTGCCTGAACTCAACGGCGGTTTCCTCGCGCTCAACTCGGGTGATTCAAGCTACGGCAAACTCGACAAGCGCATGTACAGCGATCTTGCCAGCGATCATCCGATTGACCTCTGCCGCTATCAGTTGCTCAACTGCTACTGCGGTCGAGCGGGACTGATCAACTCTGGTGGAGCGAGCGGCGCGAACGATCTCGCGGACGCGGTGCGCACCGCGGTCATCAACAAGCGCGCAGGCGGAACCGGTCTGATATCAGGCCGAAAAGCCTTCCAAAAGCCATTTGCCGATGGCGTAAAGTTGCTCAACGCGATTCAAGACGTTTACCTCTGTCCACAAGTCACCGTCGCGTGATGCGCAAGGTGATGCGCAAGGTGATGCGCAAGGTGCGCGCATGAACGCGCGCGATAGAGTGCCATCGTGAAGATCCTCTTGGCCATGTCCGGCGGCGTCGACAGTTCTGTCGCGGCGGCGCTGCTCAAACGCGATGGCCATGAGGTCATCGGTTGCTTCATGCGACTGGGAAGTCCGGGCGAAGAACTCGAGACGCCGATTGAAGGTTCGCAGTGCCGATTCGGTAGCGCGGCCAAGATTGGCCATCAAGGTTGTTGCTCAATCAACGACGCCGCGGACGCGCGCTTGGTCGCGGCCAAACTTGATGTCCCCTTCTACGTCGTGAATTTTCGCAACGACTTCGGTCGCATCATTTCCTACTTCGAAGAGGAGTACCACGCGGGCCGCACGCCCAATCCCTGCGTGCGTTGCAACGATTGGCTGAAGTTTGGCAAGCTGCGCCAGTACGCCGAACAACTCGGTTGCGCCGCCGTCGCGACCGGCCACTACGCGCGGGTTGAGCATTCTGCGTACGGCGCGCGCATTCGTCGCGGACTCGATGTTGCCAAAGATCAGTCGTATGTTCTGTTTGGAATCGGCCGCGAAGCGCTTTCCAAAATGATGTTGCCCATTGGCGAGATGGAAAAACCCGCGGTGCGCGAAGTCGCGCGCGAGCTCGGGTTGCCTGTGTTCGACAAGCCTGATTCGCAGGAGATTTGCTTCGTTCCCGATGACTACGCCGCGTTCCTCGAGCGTCGCGCGCCCACGCGATTCAGCGAGGGCGCGATTGAAGACGAGTCAGGGCACGAGCTCGGTCGTCACGAGGGACATCAGCATTTCACCGTCGGTCAACGCAAGGGACTTCGCGTCTCGGCATCGATTCCGCTCTACGTGATTCGTAAAGACACGGCGCGCAACACGGTGGTGGTTGGTCCGCGTGAGTCGCTTGATGTGCACGGCGTCGAGGCTGCAGAAGTCGTGTGGTATGGCGCGGTTGATGGCGCCATCGACGACACCAATGACGCGACCAGCGACGCAACGATCGTGTGCACCGCGCAAGTGCGCTCGCACGGACGAGCCATCCCCGCACGCGCGACCATCACCTCGCGCGACGGTGTGCGCATCCTGTCCGTTGCGTTTGACAACGCAGAGCCTGGCGTTGCTCCTGGGCAAGCAGTGGTCTGTTACGACCAAGAGGAGCGCATCCTCGGCGGCGGATGGATCAGCGAGACGCGCGGAGCCACTACTATCCCCGCGTGATTTACGCAGGCGTCGACGAAGCTGGATACGGCCCCCTTCTTGGTCCGCTGTGCATTGGCGCGAGCGCGTTTCGCGTGAACGATCACCGCGACATCGCAACTCCGCCCGACTTGTGGAAGCTCTTTGATCGCGCGGTGTGTCGCAAAGTGAAAGACTCGCGGCGACGCATTCCTATCAGCGACAGCAAGAAACTCAAGCGCGCGGGAGAAGATCCGCTCATTCATCTCGAGCGCGGAGTCCTCGCGTTTTGCAGCGAAAATTCTCTCGCCGATGATCGCGCGTTGTTCGACGAACTCGGCGTGCACACGCGCATCAGTGCCGCGACTCCGTGGCACGCGACTGCGCTTGCGCTCCCTGTTTCACTCAGTCCATTCGATGTCACCATTGCGCGCAACATGGTCGCGCGCGCTTATGCGCACAGCGGTGCCTCGCTCGCGCACCTTGGTGTTGCTGCGCTTGATGCTCCCGCATTCAACGCGCTCTACGCAACGCTGCGCAACAAAGCCCTGGTGAACATGTCACTCATCTTTGACGCGGTGCGCACGGTTGATTTGCTGCGCGGCGACGAACCCGCGTTCATCGCCGTCGATCGCCAAGGTGGACGCGCGCAATACGCGGAAGAACTCGAGACGCACATTGCGCGCGGCGCGCCGGTGCGCACCATCAGCGAGAGTGAAGATCAATCGACCTACGAGATCGGCGAAGGACTCATCATCTCGTTCGAGGTCGGTGCTGAAGAACGTCATCTTCCAGTAGCACTCGCGTCGATGGGCGCGAAGTACGTGCGCGAACTCTTCATGCGTCGCCTCAACGCGTTCTTCATCGGACACATGCCCGCGCTCGCTCCGACCGCGGGCTATGTCGAAGACGGCCGCCGCTTCCTCGCCGAAGTCACCACCATTCTTGCGGCCACCGACATTCCGCAACGCGACTTTGTGCGTTCGGTCTGAGGCGCATTTCTGGCTCTAGGCGCCGCGCTGCCGCAGTTAGGCAACGGATCGCCACCTGTTATGGGAGACGCGGTTTGATGGCGATTCCCGCAGTGAACCGCAGTGAACCGCCGGTGTTGAGCGATTCCCCCTCCACTGCGCCCGATGAGTCCGCCTCTAAGAACGCATAGGGCGAGCGAGCCTCGATACAAGGACAACACCCCTGTGCTCGAGTCCATCCTTCTCACGATCAACGCTGTTGCATTCACTCGAGGGAAGTTCTAGACTGCGCGGCTCGCCGAAAATTCGGCGATCGCGAGAACTTACTTGACTCACGCTGACGACTCAACCTCTACCGACTGTGCATGCCCTCGAGCATGCACGCGATCATGCACGGGTTCACGCCCGCGCGACTGGTTGAGGAGCGCATCGTCGCGCGTTCGCTAAGACGCGCGACACTCGCCGCGCAAACAAACGAAAACTTGTCCATTCACCCGCCCAAACTCGGTGCCATTCTGGCTCTACTTGGGTGACTTGACCGCTCCCCACGCCGCGCTGTTACGCGCAGCACTTTCGCAGGATTACTTCCATGGCTAACGAACTCCAGCACGTCCGCAACATCGGCATCTGCGCTCACATCGACGCGGGCAAGACCACCGTCACCGAGCGCATTTTGTATTACACCGGTCGCAACTACAAGATCGGTGAAGTGCATCAAGGCACGGCGACCATGGACTTCCTCCAGGAAGAGCAAGAGCGCGGCATCACCATTCAGTCGGCCGCGACGACCTGCCCTTGGACCAAGGACGGCATCGAATACAAAGTCAATCTCATCGACACCCCCGGCCACGTGGACTTCACCATTGAAGTCGAGCGTTCGCTGCGCGTGCTCGACGGCGCCATCGCAGTGTTCGACGGCAAAGAAGGCGTGGAAGCGCAGTCGGAAACCGTGTGGCGTCAAGCGGATCGTTACGGCGTTCCACGTTGCTGCTTCATCAACAAGATGGACAAGATGGGCGCGGATTGGGAGTTCAGCTTCAACTCGATGAAGACGCGCTTGGGCGCGAACGCGATTGCGATTCAGCTCCCCATCGGTAAGGGCGAGACCTTCAAGGGCGTCATCGATCTCGTGACCATGACCGCCACCTACTGGTCGCCCGAAGATCAAGGCGTGACCTTCACCGAGACCGAGATTCCTGCGGAATTGCGCGACAGCGCCGAGTACTGGCGCAGCGAACTCATCGAGAAGGCCGCGGAAATGGATGACACGCTCGCCGAGGTGTTCATCACCGATCCGAGCAAGATCACCAACGAGCAGATCAAGGCTGCGATCCGCAAGGGTTGCATTGAGCAGAAGGGTTTCCCAGTTCTCTGCGGAAGCGCGCTCAAGAACACCGGCGTGCAGAAGGTGCTCGACGCTGCAGTCGACTATCTCCCCAATCCAACCGAGCGTCCCGACACCATGGGCGTCAACCCTGACGACATCAATCAGAAGTTGAGTCGTCCCCATGATGCGTCGGCGCCGTTCTCCGCGCTCGTGTTCAAAGTGGTTTCGGACACGCACGGCGACCTCACCTACATCCGCGTGTATTCCGGCACGCTCGAGAAGGGCAGCCGCGTGCTCAACCCTGGCAACGGCAAGAAGGAAAACGTCAGCCGCATCTTCGAGATGCATGCGCGCGATCGCAATGCTCTCGACGAAGTGCGTTCGGGCAACATCGTCGCGGTCATCGGACTCAAGAGTTCGTACACCGGCGACACCATCTGCGACCCTGATCATCCGATCATCCTTGAGCGCATGACCTTCCCTGAACCGGTCATCTCGATGTCGATCGAGCCGATCACCTCGGACGACAAGAAGAAGCTCGGCGACGCGCTCACCACCATCCGTCGTGAGGATCCTTCGTTCCGCTCCAACTACAACGATGAAACCGGCGAGACCATCATCGCGGGCATGGGTGAACTTCACCTTGAGATCATCAAGAACAAGTTGGTGCGCGACATGAAGGTCGGCGTGAACGTGGGCAAGCCGCGCGTTTCTTATCGCGAAACCATCACTGCCGTGGCCAAGGACGTTCGCGGTCTGTTCAAGAAGCAGTCCGGTGGACGCGGTCAGTTCGGCGACGCGGTGCTCACCGTTCTCCCCTGCACGCAGGCCGAGGCGGATGAGCTCAAGTTGCCCATGAAGAACGGCATCGTGTTCGAAGACAAGATCGCGGGCGGCGTGGTTCCGCGCGAGTTCATTCCGTCGATCGAATACGGCGTGCGTCAAGCTGCGGCCTCGGGCGTGCTCGGCGGTTACCCGCTGATCAACGTCCGTGTGCAGTTGGTCTTCGGTTCGTATCACGATGTTGACTCGAGCCAGATCGCCTTCGAACAAGCGGGCATGTTGGCGCTGCGCGAAGCGGTCATGAAGGCGCGTCCTGCGTTGCTCGAGCCCATCATGAAGCTCGTGGTCACCACTCCTGATGAATTCTTCGGCAACGTTTCCGGCGACATCGCCTCGCGACGCGGTTCCATCATCGACAGCGAAATGCGCGGCAATGCGCGTCTGCTGACCTGTGAAGTTCCGCTGAGCGAGCTCTTTGGTTACACCACCACGCTGCGCTCGATGACCCAAGGTCGCGCCACCAGCTCGATGGAACCAAGCATGTACCGCATCATGCCTGAGAAGCTCAAGGAACTCGTGCTCGCAAGCAACAAGTGAGTCGCGACTCACCGCGTCAACGCGCGGTGACTCTCCAACAAACCCCGCAACCGCCACCGACTTTCGGTGGCGGTTGCGCTTTCCTACTTTGATGAACTCGCGACGCAGCGGCGCGACATTCTTGATTTCCGCTTCTACGATGGGCAACCCCATGACAGATCCGACAGGTGAACCAGTTGAGATTTCCGGCGAGCAAGGTGTGTTTCGCGCCGAGTATGAGCGCGAGCTCGGCCAGTGGCTGCGTCGCAGACTCGGAATGCTGTGCATCGCCTACGCACTGTTTCAAGTGGTCTCCACCACGGTGCTGATTCTCGGTTCGGTGTGGAGCGCCTCTGCGAATGAATCCGCGATTTCGATCGCTCCACCGACGCCCATCGAGATGCGCGCTGAACGCGCCGAGCAGCGCGCCGATGCGGGACTTCCGCCTCGACCAGGTGATGCCGCGGCGATTGCAGCAGCAGACAGAATCGAACAACGCCAAGCACAACGAGACGCACGCGACAGCCGCGACGAGCCCGTCGTCTCGACGCTTGATGCGCTGGGAACCATCGCGCAGCGCGTGGTGGAGAAAGTCGTTGAGCCAAAGACTTCTGCACCGCGCGCCGAGGTCAGCGACACGGTCACTGATGGCGGCGACACGCAACTCGCGCAGGACACCAACGAGTCGGGCGCCGAAACACCGCCCAACATCGGCACGCAACTCACTCGCGAAATCAGCCGCGCGCCGCTGCAATCCATCGAAACACTCGCCGAAACCGCAACGTACGTCGCATGGTGGATTTGGGTACTCGCGTCGCTTCCCTTCTTCGCGGTGGTCGCGTACTTCGGAATCTATGTGCGCGCGCGGCTGTACACGCGCAGCGAATTCGTCCGCGCCGCTACGCGGATGATCTTGCTCATCGGCTTCGTGAGCTTCGCGCTCGAGACCACGATGATGCTCTTGATCACGGACACCGCCGTGACTCCGCTGCTCACGATTTTCTTCTGGCATCTCACGGCCTCGTTGTTCTTGCCGTGGACGTGGCGCGAATCGCTCAAGCCAATCCTTCCATTGTTGGCCTGTTGGTTGTTGCTGCGATTGGGATTGGCCGTCTCAAATCACGAATGGATTTCGCTCCTCTTCACGGTGATCGCGGTTCCATTTCTCTTCGCGCCCGCGCTGTTTCTCTGTTACGCGCGCTTGCGTTGGCATCGCAATCGATTCAAGTCTGGTTTCGTGGGACGACGCTTTCTGGCGATGCGCCGCGAATTTATGCAAGCACGCGCCGTGCATGAGTCGCTCTTTCCTAAACCGCTCGATGCCGGTTGGATGCGCTTTGACTTCGGCTATCGCCCTGCTGCAGACATCGGTGGCGACTTCATTCACGCGTGGATGGATGATCAAGAGCGATTCCATCTCATGCTGCTCGATGTCACGGGACATGGACTCGCCAGCGCGATGACGGTGGCGCGTATCCACGGCGAAATCGAACGACTGCGTGACGAGCATCCTGAGGAAGGTCCCGCGCGATTGCTGGCGCGACTCAATCGATACTTCCACCGACTGCTTGCGCGCCATCAACTCTACGCCACGGGCTTGATCCTCACGCTTGATTCACGCTCGGGCGAATTGCGCTACGCCAGTGCGGGACATCCGCCGATTTTCCTGCGTTCCCGCGGAAAATTGCGTGAATTGGAGTCGACGACATTCTTGCTCGGGGCCGTCGACAGCGAGACCTTCGGACAAGAAGAGGCTTCGCTCCTGCTCAACGAGGGCGACACCATGGTGTTACTCACTGACGGCGCCTATGACGCGAAGAGTCCTCGCGGCGAACGCTTCGGACTCGATCGATTGCGTGAACTGATGCGTCGACCGACGGGCCCAACCAGTTGGCCGACCTATCTCATGCGCCTCATCGAAACGTTTGAAGCGGGCATGACCGAAGACGACTTGCTCATCGCGGAAATCGTGTTTCTCTCGCGACGCTCGGTGTTCTCGGGAATCACCGGTGATGCGCCGCCGAGTAATTCGCTCATCTACGCCCAGAGCGCGCTATGAACGACGCCGCGATTCGCGCCCATCTTGATCGCGCCGTGCGTCTCGCCGCGCGCGGACACGGCGGCGTCGAACCAAATCCGATGGTCGGATGCGTGATCGTGAGCGCGCGCGGCGACACAATCGCGCAGGGATATCACCGTCGTTGCGGCGAAGCACACGCGGAGATTGAAGCGCTCAACGCAGCGGGCACCCGCGCACGCGGAGCGACCGCGATCGTCACGCTTGAACCATGCGCGCATCGTGGTCGCACTGGACCGTGTTGTGACGCACTGCTTGCGGCGGGCATCACCCAACTCATCTACGCGGTCGCGGATCCCAACGCGATTGCTCAAGGCGGCGCCGCGCGGCTGCGCGCGGCAGGCATGATCGTGCGCCACTTTCCGCACGCATTGGCGAGCGAGCTCACGCTGCCCTTTCGCAAACGTGTCGCCACGAAACTGCCGTGGATCACCGCGAAATGGGCGCAATCGATCGATGGCGCGATTGCGCTTGCTTCAGGGGAAAGCCAATGGATTTCAGGTGCACGCAGTCGCGCGATGGTTCATCGTGAACGCGGGCGCGTCGACGCGATCCTCACCGGAATCGGCACTGTTCTGGCAGACAATCCGCGACTCACGGTGCGCAACGCGCGCGCGATGCGGACACCATGGCGCATTGTGTTTGATCCCGATGCCCAGTTGCCGCTCACGGCGCACCTCTGCGACAACAGCGCGCCCACTGTGATATTGGTTCGCGCGCGACGCGAAGCAACTCATGATCAAGAGTTCGATGAACGCGTCGCGGCACTCGCGCGCGTGGGCGTGCGCGCGATGGAACTCGGCGCGCAGGACACGCTCACCGATTGCATGCGCGCGTTGGCCGCATCCGGCATCGCCAACGTGATGGTGGAATCAGGCGGCGGCGTGATCGCTCGACTACTGCGTGAAGATTTGCTCGACGAAGCGTTTGTGTTCATCGCTCCGTTTCTCGTGGGCGACGATGACGCAGCGCGAGGCGTGCGCAAACTGAATCCGCAAGTTCTCGCCGACATTCCCCGCGCACGATCGCTCGCTGCGCGCATGCGCGGCGCCGATGTGTTGCTCCACTATCGCTGGCGGCAACAGGATGAGTATCACGCCTTGCGAGAGTGACGCCATCGAGGCGCCTCTCAACGACGCGATGCCATGCGATGCGACGCGATGCGATGCGCTCACGGCTGGGTGACGCCGAGCGCAAGTTCATCCGCGCTCAACGGGAGATCGATCGCGCCATGCACGCGCAAGACTCCGTCGCCATTCTCGAGAATCGTTTTGGTTGCGCCCTGCTCTTGTCGGCGCGCAACACGCACGGTGTCGATGGGCTCGTTGCCGAAGCCGAAAAACGTCACCAGTCCCACCGCGTCTTGTGCGGGAAATGCCGCGATTTCAAGGCTTGCCGCGCGAGTTTGAGTGAGCGCCGCGAGCAGTCGTTCGACTGCGTTTGAGTCCACCGCCAACACGCGCGGCTCGGTGGTTGCTCCTTGCTCGGAAACGGTCGCGGTCCATTTGTTCACTTCGCGACGCAGCGTGATTCGTTGGCCCGATGTCAACGCGATCTCCAACGCGCCGACATCAGCGGCGCGCACACCGCTGGCGATCGCATCGACCAAGCGCTCGACGCGCGGCAAGGCAGTGGCCAATATGGTTGCGCTCAATCGCAACACCGTGCTCGTCCCTTCGACGAGACCGAATCGATCCTGTGCGCCAATCGAAACGGGATCGCCAATCAACACGTTGGTCTGCGTGTTGCCCGACCACACGGTGATCATCGCGGCCGGAGGTGCCAAGCCATACACCGCAAGATCCGTGGGCGCATCGGTGACGAATCCCGACGAACGCGCGCGACGCAACGCATCGACCAACTCTTCGGCCTGCGCTCGATCGGCGCGCGCTTGCACGGGAGACTCGACGCGAAACGTCCGTCCCTTACGCACCAATTCGGTGCGTTTGTCTCCGCTGGAAAACTCGACGCGATCGACTTCGCCCAGATCGACAAACAACTCGCGACGGCGAAACTCATGCACTTCGCGATCAATGGCAAACTCGTGCAGTCCTGCGTTGACCACGGCGAAATCGTTTGCGCTGCGCGACGCGGCGTCACTTGATTCGACGCGCGCAAACGCGCGTCCCGCAAGACTGCGTCGGCCGAGGTCAATCACAATCGTGCGGCGCGAACCATCGCTCTGCGCCAATTCGCGCAACTCAAGACGTCCCAGTGGTGGAGCGAGTCCCGCATCATGCAGCGCCGCCGTTGCGTCACTGGTCGCGCCCGATGAAACGATGCGCACCACTTCGAGCTTGAGCACGCGCGACGCGAGTTGCTTCATGCTCCAACCGTCAACAGGATGAACGACTGGCTCGGTCTGCGACCATGAATCGCCTTTGCGCACGAAGCGATAAAGAACGCCGTCGCGCGTGAGCAGCACTTCACCGAGTCGCTCGGGATCGATGGCATCAGCGGCCACCAGTGGTCGCATGACTTGGGTCGTACTCGTCGCATCACTGCGCAGTGCGCGCGCGACGAACGCGAAACTCACCGCCACGGCGGCGACGAGGAACACGCGAATCCACTTCATGCGCGCCGCCTTCTTCGTTGAATCACCAACGCGCCGAGTGCCATCGGTGCCAGAGCTAGGATCGCGCTAACGGAGACGCTCCACACGCGACGCATGTTGGGCGTGAGTCCTTCGATGCGCGCGACTTCGCGTCCGCTCAAACCTGCATCGAGCAAATCCTCGCGCCCTGCAAGCCACGACACCGAGGCCAACAACATCTCGCGGTTTCCCGGATTCACCAACGCCGTGCGTCCGCCGCCGAGACTGTCGGACAAGTCGGCCACGCTGGTGAGCAACCAGCCACCGCTGCCGACCAACATCACTCGTTGCGAGCCTACGGGCAACTTCCGCTCCGCCATCACGGCGACAGGCAATGGTTGCGAAAAACGCTTCTGCACAGGCACTTCGCGCACTTCATTCTCGCGCCAATCATCGGCGAGCCAACGCACGGTGCTCGGCTCGACTTCGACCGCAACTTCCACGCGCACGCCTTCGGGCAATGGATCTGCAATGCGAATACGCATCGCTTGATTGAGCAAGATCGCGCGGCCACGCAAGCGACTCGACAACGCCGAGTTTGCGGGCACACGCTCAATCAATTGCCATGGTCGCACTTCAGGCGTTCCATCGGCAGTCGCGGTCATTTCGAGGACGACGCGCGCGGCGTCAGGCTCGAGACCAAACGGCGCGAGCAATCGTTGCCACGGATCTGCTTGACCCATCACTGCGAGCATGCTGCGACCTGCAGTAAGCAAGACAGGCGCGCCATCATTGATCAATCGCGCGGCCTCTTCTGCGAGCAAACGCTCTTCGCGCGAAAGATCAAACTGACCACGACGCAGTGCGGGAATGATCACAAACACTTGTGTCGTTCCTACAACTGGCGTTGGTCGTTCGCCTCGACCCGGAGTCCACTCGCGCACAGAAAAACCAGCACTGCGCAGAGCATCGGTGACGGCGGCGAGCTCACTGCCATCTTGCTTTGCACGCAAGAGCGAATCGCGTTCGCTGTGGACGAAGACGACCTCGGGCATGCTCTGCGACGAGATACTGCGCAGCGCGCCGGTGAGAACTTCTTCGCCGCGGAAGCTCCAGCTGTAGGTCACGCGATCTTCGCCCGCCGCAATCGCGCGCGGGAAAATGCGCCACGCAGGAACGACTGCGAGATGCCCCGCTCCTGCCACCACCGCGGCATCGCCTTGCATGAGTTCGCGTCCGAGCGCGTTGAACTCCATCGTTGGCAACGCTTCGAGTTCTTGGCGCGCGGTCTGCATCGACGCGGCCAGTTGTTCGTAGGGATCGATGCGCGAACTCACCACTGCGCGCAACGCACTCGGCAACACGGGATCGGCGCGCCACTGCGCAAACAGTGCCGCCGCCGACGCGAGTTGATCGCCCCACACGCGGAAGCCTTGCGCGAGTGCGCTGCGCGCGCCTTCGATATCAGGGAGCGGACGCGACGCGGTGGTCCGTGAAAGTTCGTTGACGCGCGTGGCAAACTGCTCGCCGTCGCTGTTGACTTGCGCAAAGAGCGCGGCCACTTGTTCAAGCGCGCGTCGCACCGTGCTGTCCGTCGGAAGTGTTTGCGCGGCCGCGCGCAGTCCCGCGGGTTGTGACGCGGCGCTCGCGCGAAACAACTCATAGGTCGTCAGCCCGCGACGAATCGCGTCCTCTGCGCGTGCGAGATCTCCCGCGCGGGTGGCGACGATCGATGCCAGCGCTTCTTCAAACGCGCCCGAAGCTGCGGGATCGCTCGGATCAATGCGGCGCGCATCGATGTTGGGATTGGCTTCATGAAAGCGCTCGAGCACTTCATCGATTTGACGCAGCACCGCTTTGTCTGCGGCGGTCGCATCGACGAACAGCAGCACTTGCCACGGACCGTTCAGTTGCTCGAGCAGCGCGGTGGTCGATGGCGCCAAGCTGTAGCGGCGCGTCTTGGTGGCATCGAGTTCGTAACGCAGTGCCGGTTGCGAGAACATCGCCGTCGCCGCGACAACCGCGCACAACGTGACGGTGAGAAACAACGCACCTTCGACGATGCGCGTGCCGCGACCAACGCGTGTGCGCGCGGCGCGATCACGAATGCGTTCGAGCGAAACAATTCCTGCGACCAGCGACACCACGATGATCGCGACAAAAAACGCAACTGCTCCGCTGTCGAACAAGCCCAGCGCGAATCCTTCGAGCCGTTGCAACGGATCGCATGCCGCGGCGATGGGCGCGTACTCAAGCGGCAACGCGTTGACCAGAATGCGCGAGCCCGCGACCAAGCCAAGCCAACTAAAGAACGCACCGAGAAACGCGACGGTCTGGCTCGCGGTGGTGGTCGAGACTGCGATGCCGATCGCGGCCGCCGACATGCCTGCGAGAAACAAACCCAGCAGTCCGCAGGCGATTTCGCCGTAATCAGGTGTGGAATAGATTTCCAGCGGCAACGCGAGTAACGCGACCGGAAGCAAACTCACCGCCACCAGTCCCGCGCACGCGAGCGCTTTGCCTAGCACCAACGCGGTCACTCCTAGCGGCGCCGCGAAAAGTGTTTCCCAAGTCTTGAGGCGAAACTCTTCGCTGAACGCGCGCATCGAAATCGCAGGCGCGGTCGCCAACAACGCCCAACCTGTTGCGAGCAGCGCGGTGCGCAAACTCGCGGGTGTGCCTTCGTCAAACGAGCCTGCGAAGAATGTCACCGACGCCACGATGCCCACGATGGCGAGAACGATCCATCCTGTTGCGGCGACGAACGCGCTGTAAAAATCGCGTTTGGCGATGGCGAGCATCCCCCGCAGTGATGTGCGCAGCGAATCGACGCGCGATGCACGCGGTGTTCGAGCAAGCAATTGGCGCAGCGCGCGCGGCGTCGATGCGTCACTCATGTGTTGGCCTCGTTGGCCACGTTGCAAGGCAACGAAGCAGCCTCTTGCGCCGCTGACGAATGCACCAACGCGACGAACACCGACTCGAGACTCGCATCAGCGCGTTCGAGCACGCGCACCGTGATTCCCTCACGCAGCGCCACCCGCGCAAACACTTCGCGCGCATTGCTGGTTGCCGGCGCCGAAAAAATCGTGCGCGTCCAACCATCTGCGGTCGTGCTCTGCGTGATGGAAGTGCACAGCTTGGCGATGATCGGGTCACCGGCAATCGCACGGTCGCTCTCGGCGCAATAGCTGCTTCCTTCGAGGGCGCGCGCGCGAAACGCACTCATGCTTTCATGAGCGAGCACGCGTCCATGTGCGATGACCACGATCTGCGAACAGACACTCTCGACCTCACTCAACAAATGCGATGACAGCAACACCAGTCGCGTGTCGCCGAGTTGCCGCACCAGCGCGCGAAAACGCAGCGCTTGCGCGGGATCGAGTCCCACCGAAGGTTCGTCGAGAATGATGATGCGGCTCTGCGCGAGAATCGCCGCGGCTAAACCCACGCGCTGTTGCATGCCCTTGGAAAGTGTCCCGCAACAACGATGCGCGAATGATGTGACATCCGCGTGTTCCATGGAAGTCGCGATGTGATGCTCGCGTTGCGCGCGAGGTACTCCCGCGAGATCGGCGCGAAACTTGAGGTACTCGCGCACGGTCAATTCGGGATAAAGCGGCGCGGACTCGGGGAGATATCCCACCGCGGCTCGCGCTTGCTGTGCATTGACGCGTGCATCGATTCCGTCGACGGTGAGCTCGCCGTCATCGGGCGCGAGTACTCCTGCAAACATGCGAATGAGGGTGGTCTTTCCCGCGCCGTTGGGCCCGAGGATTCCCACCACTCCATGTTGAGGAAGTCGCAGCGTTGCGCCGCGCAATGCCCACGCCGAGCCAAAGCGTTTGGTGAGTCCAACCGCAGAGATGCTGCACGCGTCCGTCGTTGGTGCAACGACGACCGCGCATGCACGCGGCTCAACGGCCACGCTTGAGCGCTCCACAACGCGAGAGTGCGGTCCATGCATTCATCGACACGCGGCGGAGTGTATCGAAGCGAACTCTCGGTTGGAACAATGGCGCACTCAATCGTCGGTTTGGGTGGTCAATCACGCGCGAAAAAAACGTTGGTGCGCAGTGCGCGCGATGCATCACATCACCCATCATGTGCCCTAATGCCCCGGCGACAATTCACCGGCGATTGAAGCCGCCAGAACGCGCTTCATTGTTGCGCGACGATGGAACACCTATTCTTGCGGCGCGAAAGTACAGTGAGAGCCGAACACGACAGCTTCTATGGCGATAGACGACTCACATTCACCTCGGGATGATCTCGGCGCGACCCCGCACGCCGCGCCACCGCTCGCTCCCGAGTTCACCTACGAACTGCGCGGTACGCATGAGCTCGATTCGACGCTGCTGCTCGCGCTGCACGACTTCGTCATCACTCAAAAAAATGGTGTCCTCGCCGATCGCGCCGCGCGCGCGCTCGAACTCCTTGGGCAAGGTGTGGGCATCGTCGAACCTAAGGGCGAGATTGTGTGGATGAGCCATGGGCTCGCGGGCCAAGCACCCGAAACCATGCGCCGATTCGCTGATTGTTGCGTGGACGCGATCAACGCGTGGCAACGCTCCAAGGCCACCGCCGCCACATTGCGCGCGAGTTTTCGCGCGATGGGCAATTGGTACGAAGTGGTGATGACTCCGCTGCGACGCACGCTCACCGATGGCAGCAGTGAGCCTGTTGATAGCGCCGTGGCGCTGCTGGTCGACGCGACCGCGACGCGACGTTTGCAAGATCGACTCGATGCGATTGATCAGTCGGGTGTTGAGTTGCTGCAGTTTGATCCTGAGTCCATTCGCGCGCTCAATGCATCCGAACGTTTGCGCGCACTTGAGATGCGCGTCGTCTCGGCGACACGAAGTGTGCTCGGCTTCGATCACTTCGAGTATCGCCTGGTTGATAAACGGACGGACCAATTGGAGCTCGTGTTCTGCTCTGGTCTCGTGCCCTTGGGAATTGGCGAGCGCATCTTTGCGCGCGGCGAAAACAACGGACTCAGCGGAATCGTTGCGACCACAGGCGAAAGCATCCTCTGTTGCGATGTAAGCAAAGAGCCGCGATATGTGCGAGGTTTGCCCGACGCCGCGAGCACGCTCACTGTGCCATTACGTTTGCATGACCGCGTCATCGGTGTACTCAATGTGGAGAGCAGTGAACTCGATCACTTCGATGACGAAGATCGGTTGGGCGCAGAGTTGCTCGGGCGCTACGTCGCGCTCTCGCTGAACTTTCTCGACATGCTTGTCGCCGAACGTTGCGAGACTCATCGCGCGATTCTCGCCAACATTTCCCGCGAAACTGCGACTCCGCTGGGGCAGATCGCCGACGACGCGCGTGCGTTGCTCACCGCTCTTGGCGCAGATGAGATCACCGAAGTCGCGACGCGTCTGGTGAAAAACGTGGCCAAAGTGGATGAGTTGTTGCGCGACTCCAACAGCAAGCCACGCAGCGTGCTCGGTGCGGATGACTTTCTGCGCGAGGGTCATCGCGATCCCATCTTTGCTGGGCGTTTCATCGCGGTGGCCGACGACGAGCCGATCATTCGCGCCACCGTGCGCGCCGTGTTGGAACAACAAGGCTGCCGCGTCGAAGAGTTTCCCGATGGCGCCACCGCGATTGCCGCGATTCGTGCGCACGCCACCGCGAAGACGCCCTTTGATCTCGTCATCTCCGACGTGCGCATGCCCGACGCCAACGGATACGAAGTGTTTCGCGCCAGTAAAGATGCCGACGTCAACACTCCCGTCATCCTGATGACTGCGTTTGGCTACGACCCCAATCACTCCATCGTGCGTTCAAGCCAAGAGGGATTGCACTGCTTTCTCTTCAAGCCGTTTCAGGTGTCGCAGTTGCTTGAAGAAGCGCACAAGGCTTTGGTGGAGCGTGCGGCGCGCGGCTAAACGCTGAGAGATCGCACCGTTGGTCGCACTGCGCTATACGCGATGCGCAACCAACACACGATCGAGCGCGTCGCCATCTTGCAGCACTTCGACGTCGCGCCACGCACTGTTGCGAAAGAGCGCGATCGCGCCGTCGCGATGCTTCCAACCGATCTCGAGCAACACCATGCCGCCACTGGCCACGCGCGTTGGCGCAGACTGTGCGATGCGCCGCACCACATCGAGTCCGTCGCGACCTCCACGCAGCGCCGACGCGGGTTCGTACTCGCGCACGTTGCGGTCAAGCGCGAGATACTCGTCATCGGTGACATAGGGCGGATTGGAAACGAGCAGATCAAACGCTGCCTCTCCCTCCACTGGTGCCCACAGATCGCCCACACGGAAGTCAATCATCGACGCGCCTAAACGCGCGGCATTGCGCGTCGCTAACGCAACGGCCTCCGCAACAATGTCGGTCGCGATGATCGTGAGCGTCGCACCAACGAGGGCAACTTCGCTCGACGATGTTGTCTCGCTGCTCGATTCGCCATTGATCGCGATCGTCGGAATTGACGCAGCAACATCCGCGCGCGTCGAGGCGCTGCTCGCCAGTGGACGACATCCACTTCCTTGCGGACGATCAATGGCGCGCAGTCCAAGCGCGAGCGAGACTGCGATGCATCCGGTGCCCGTCCCCAATTCCAACACACGTGCGCCAGTGCCGTCACGTGCGCCAGTGCCGTCACGTGCGCTTGGGCCGCCACTGCGTGCGCGATACCACTCGAGTGCGCGGTCGACCAACAACTCGGTGCAGGGACGCGGAATCAAAGTGCAAGGCGCCACTTCAAACTCACGCCCGAGGAAATGACAGCGTCCCACCAAGAATTGCACCGGCTCGTGTCGACCCGCGCGCGCAACCAACGCGCGCAGGTGAGTGAGTTCACTCGCATCGAGCACTCGATCAGGCTCCATGTACAACTTGAGTCGTTCAATCTGCAGCGTGCTCGCGAGCAAGATCTCCGCGATCGAACGCGGGCTGTCGACATCGCGATCCTTGAGGAATCCGTTTATCCATGCCAACAGCGCGCGCACTGTCCACGGTCCACTCGCCTTGGCGTTGCCTTCGACTGCGGGCGCGCCGTGAGCGCCATCGCTTGCCGAAGACGTCGTTGAATCATGCGTTGCACCCATGCGCCGAACTCGTTTCTCGAAAGTGACCCAGTTCACCGCCGCTTCTGCGAGCAGTCGGTCACATCGTACGGTGCCTTCGCGCAGATTCTGCGCATCGGGTCACAACAGCACCGCTGCGCAGTTCAGTCCCATTTGCGTGATATGAATTGAACGCTCGCGCGTTGGCACTTGAATGGTGATCGGTGTGCGCGAACCCCCACTCGAAGGAACTCGGCATCCTTTCTCGAAGGGAACGGCAACCGAGAAGCCTCGTTACGATGACCGCCCTTCTCACCTGTTGACCGACTGTCCCTTGAAGCTCCAATGACCACCGCGACCGCTCTCCTTTCTTTGCTTTGTGACCAAGCCTCTGCGCGCGGAGTCTTCAGCAAGGTCGAACTTCTCGCCGATCGCGTGCGCTGCCACGCGAAGGATTGCCCCGAGCCCGCGTGGTACGAAGTGGCACAAGTGGGCGATGAATTGTGGGTGCGATTTGCTACCGCAGATCGTTGGCTGAGCGAATCAATCGAGACCGACCTGATGCACTTTGGCGATCCGCTCGAAGAGCTCGTCGAAGAGGAACTCGCCGAACTCGGTTGGCACGGCAAAGCGCCCACCGTCAAACACTTTCGCGATGAGGCGAAGTTGTACACCTTTGAGAATCCGATTCCGCGCGCCGAGGCGACGTATCAACTCGCGACCGTGATCCAGTTTCTGTTCGCCTATGAAGCGGCGTTTCGCGCCCTTGGCGATGTTGGCGGCGGCGACAAAGACTAAATGGGCACCGTGCGAAATACGCGGTCGGGGATGACTAGAGCAGCACAGATCTGCGGGCATCGCGCTCAAAATGTAGGACGAAGCGCACCCCGCGCGGCGAGGCTTTAGGAATCAGATGGCACCACGCGTACTCATGCTCGGCTGGGAGTTTCCTCCGTTTATTACTGGAGGGCTTGGTACTGCGTGCCATGGTCTTACCAAAGCGCTCGATCGCCAAGGGGTCGACGTCACATTCGTGTTGCCCAAGCCAGTGCCCGGCGATCTCGCGTCGCATGTTGAGTTGGTCAGTCCAGGGTCGACGATTCATCGTCTCCCGCGCAATCCCGTGCCGACCGTGACCAGCGCAACCATCGCAAAAACGCCGGCAATCGCGGCGCAAACCGCGACTTTCACGCCGGCGACGCCCGCCATGACGTACCACGAGCACGTCGTGAGGACTCCGATCATGGACGAGTCGCCCGCGAACAATGATGATGACCAATGGAGTCGCATGATCGCCGACTTCACCTCGACGAAATTCGTCGAACTCGAGACATCATTCAGCGGCGTGTACGACACAATCGATCATGCGTCTGATCACGACCTGGGTCACGGTGGCGAAACCACCGAATCGACGCCCTCTCCCTTTCGCGTGGCCGAGAGCGTGCGACTGATGCGTGAGGCGGGCTGGAACATCGAACTGAT
Source organism: Planctomycetota bacterium (assembly GCA_003671025.1). Classification (GTDB taxonomy): domain Bacteria; phylum Planctomycetota; class Phycisphaerae; order Phycisphaerales; family SM1A02; genus QWPT01. The sequence goes on along the minus strand of QWPW01000010.1, from coordinate 10,144 downwards.
TCGCATGCTCGCAAACGCGGGCGCGTTTCCCGAACTCATTCGTGATCCCGTCGATCGCGCGATGGCTGCGGCGCTTCCCGAGACCGCGCACCGACCGCGCGAAATGCAACAGATCTGCACCACAGAGAGCGCGGACTACTCGGGCGATCTCTTAGGAATGGCCGATCGCTACGCGCGCTTCGCCGTCGAGGCCACGCGCGGCAAGACCTTTGATGTCATTCACGCGCACGATTGGCTCACCTATCCCGCCGGACTCGCCATCGCGAAACTCTCGGGGAAACCGCTGGTGGTGCATGTGCACTCAACCGAGTTTGATCGCTCGGGTGAGCATCCCAATCAACAGGTGTACAACATCGAGCGCCGCGGAATGCACGGCGCGACGCGCGCCATCGCCGTGAGCATGCTCACCAAAAATGTCTGCATCAATCGCTACGGAGTGGCCGCATCGAAGATTGATGTGGTCTACAACGGTGTCGATCTCGATCCCGCCGACGCGGGCGTGCAGCCGATTCATTCGAAGGACAAGATCGTTCTCTACTTTGGTCGCATCACCTTGCAAAAGGGCCCCGAGTACTTCATTCAAGCGGCGAAAAAAGTTCTTGAGTACATGGACGATGTCAAGTTCGTCGTCGCGGGCTCTGGCGATCAAGCGCAACGCATGATCGAAATGGCCGCAAGCATGGGCATCGGAAACAAAGTGCTGTTTACGGGCTTTCTGCGAGGCCGCGACATCGCGCGCGTGTTTGCCATGGCTGATCTCTACGTCATGCCCAGCGTGAGCGAACCGTTTGGCATCGCTCCGCTCGAAGCGATGAGCCACAACGTTCCCGTGTTGATCTCGAAGTCCTCAGGTGTGAGCGAAGTGCTGATGCATGCACTCAAAGTGGACTTCTGGGATATCGAAGACATGGCCGACAAGATCATCGCGGTGCTGCGACATCCGCCGCTGTCTCGACAATTGGTTGAGCACGGCGCGTTCGAGATTCGCGGCATCAACTGGGATGGCGCCGCGACGCGCACGATCCGTGTCTATGACCGAGCGATCAACGCCGCCACGCGCGTGACTGGCTGATCTTCACCCAAGAAGCGCGCCGTCGCGGCCACCGCGCGTTTGATTGCATTGCGTTCCTCGGTTTCCCTCACTCGCTGAAAACTCCTATTTTTCTGCGGCTATTGCGCGAACGCGCATACTCGCGCGCCAAGCCGAGGCATCTATACTGCGCCTCCTTATGGCGCTGTTTTTCAAAAGTAAGAAGTCAGTTTCCGCCCCCGCACCTGTTGTCGCCGCGACACGCATTCGCGATGACGGGCGCGTCATCGCGCCTCTCGATGCGGCGTTGGAAGCGCGCGCACTGGCCATCGGAAGCGACTTTCTCACGCGCGCACGCGGAGCAAAGACCAACATGCTTGCGGTGTGGAGTGAAGGGCTCATGGACTGGGCCATGCAAGATGAAGCGTTCAAGGTGCAAATCTTTCGCTTCGTCGATTGCTTCCCCACGCTCAAAGATTCCGATGCGGTCTACGAGCATCTCACCGATTACCTCGCGCAACCCGGCGTGACTCCACCGCCATTCGTGGCCACCGCACTCAAAGCGGGCGTGCTGATGAAGGGTGTGGTCACCAAGACCATGTCCACGCAAATCACTTCGATGGCCTCGAAGTTCATCGCGGGCACTGACGCCGCGACGGCGCTGCCGACGCTGCGCAAAGTTTGGGACTCGGGTTTGTGCTTCTCGGTGGATCTGCTGGGCGAAGCATGCGTGAGCGATGAAGAAGCCGATGCGTACCGCCGCAAGTATCTCGACCTCATCGAAAATCTTCCGCACGCGGTCTCGTCGTTTGCATCGAACGCGCGTTTGGAGAGCGATCATCTCGGTCCGATTCCGCGCACCAATGTGTCGATCAAGATCAGTTCGCTCTCCGCGCGCGTCGATCCGATTGACACCGAAGGATCAATCCGCGGATTGCTCGCGAACATCGGACCGATCCTCGAAAGTGCCAAAAAACGCGGGGTTTTCGTCAACTTCGACATGGAGCAGTTTGCGCTCAAGGATCTCACGCTCGAGTTGTTCATGCGTGCCTGCGAGAAGCATGACTTCCACGCGGGTCTCGCCATGCAAGCGTATTTGCGCACGGGCGACAGCGATGCGCAGCGCATCATCGATTGGTCTAAGCGCACGGGACGACAAGTCACGGTGCGTCTGGTCAAGGGCGCGTATTGGGATTACGAGACGATTCAAGCGGAGCAACAAGGTTGGCCCGTGCCAGTGTGGAGTCGCAAGGTTGATACCGATGCGTGCTTCGAGCGCATGGCCGCGGCGTTTGTTGCTTCGACTCCCAGCGCGACTGGACAAGGCGGCGTGAAGCTCGCACTTGGAAGTCACAACGCGCGCTCCATTGCGGCGACGTTGGCCGCGCTGGAGAAACGCGGGCTTCCCAAGTCGGCACTTGAATTGCAAATGCTCTACGGCATGGGCGATCAACTCAAACTTGCGGCGATTGATCTTGATCTTCGCTTGCGTGAATATGTGCCCATCGGCGAACTCATTCCCGGCATGGCCTATCTCGTGCGGCGTTTGCTGGAGAACAGTTCCAACGAATCGTGGCTCAAAGCGGGATTCAAAGACAACGCGTCTACGGAGAAATTGCTCGCGAGCCCGCATCGCACGTTTTCCAATGACCTCGGCGTCGAGCGCATCGCGACTTCGCCCGAGCGTCACGCGCTGAGCGCCGCAAGTGCGGGCATCGGTGACAGCCGACCATTTCACACCGAGCCGATGCGCAACTTCGCGCTCGCCTCTGTGCGTGAACCATTTCAGAATGCGATGACGCGCAGCAACGTTGCAGTGATCGCCAACAGCTCAACTGCGAGTGATGCCACGCGCGTCGTCGCCAAGGCACACGCTGCGTTTCCTGCCTGGCGCGACAGCGAGTACCGCACGCGCGCCGATGTCCTCATCAAAGCCGCGGCAGGAATGCGCGCGCGTCGCGATGAACTGTCCGCAGTGATCGTCAAAGAGAGCGGCAAAGTTTGGCGCGAAGCCGACGCCGATGTGTGTGAAGCGATTGACTTCTGCGAGTACTACGCGCGCGAAGGCGCACGACTGTTTGCCGCCGAGCGACTTGGCCAATTCGTTGGCGAACTCAATGAACAGTGGTATCAACCGCGCGGAGTTGCCGCGGTGATTGCGCCGTGGAACTTTCCACTCGCGATTTGTTGTGGCATGACGGTGGCGGCGTTGGTGACGGGCAACACGGTGGTGGTCAAGCCCGCCGAACAAACGCCGGCGATTGCGCGGCTGATGTGCGAAATCCTGTGGAATTCAGGCGCTCCGCGCGACGTGCTGCATTTTCTCGCGGGTCCTGGTGAAACCGTTGGCGCCACCCTTGTGCGCGATCCGCTCGTGGCCATCATCGCCTTCACCGGAAGCAAAGGCGTGGGACTCGACATCGTGCAAGCCGCGGGCGTGGTCGCGCCGGGACAAGAGTTCGTCAAGAAAGTTGTCTGCGAGATGGGCGGCAAGAACGCCATCATCATCGACACCTCTGCGGATCTCGACGAAGCGGTGCTCGGTGTGCGTCAGAGTGCGTTTGGTTTCTGCGGACAGAAATGTTCTGCTGCGAGCCGCGCGATTGTGGTGGGCAGCGCGTACGAACCGTTCCTCCATCGATTGATCGGCGCCACGCGCGCGTTGGTAGTCGGCGATCCGTCGCAGCCTTCGACCGACATCGGTCCGGTCATCGATCTCGAGGCCGCGCAAAAGATTCGTTCCTACATTGAGATTGGTAAGCGCGAAGGTAAGCACGAACTCACGCTTGATATTCCTGATGGACTCGAAGCGCGCGTGGGCAAACCGTATGTTGGTCCTTCGATCTTCAGCGCGATCAAGCCAGAACATCGACTCGCGCGCGAAGAGATTTTCGGCCCAGTGCTCGCCGTGATGTACGCGAAAGATTTCGACGAAGCGCTGCGCATCGCCAACGCGCCTGAGTACAAACTCACCGGCGCGGTGTACAGCCGCAAGCCTGCGCATCTCGCGCGCGCGCGTCGCGAGTTCCGCGTGGGCAACCTCTATCTCAATCGCGGCAGCACCGGTGCGTTGGTGGGACGACAACCGTTCGGCGGCTTCGGCATGTCGGGCATCGGATCGAAAGCGGGCGGACGCGATTACTTGATGCAGTTCGTCGAGCCGCGCGCGGTGTGTGAAAACACGATGCGCCGCGGATTCGCGCCTGGGCTTGAATGATGCGTTCGTCAAGGGTGATGCGCGCGTTGATGTGTCGCGACGCGCACCAAAAATTCTCGTCAGTAAAAGTGTGGTGAAAACCAGACTCGGCGAAAACCACGGTTACAACCGTGTGTATGCAACGGATTCAAAGTCGAGTTCAGAGTTTCGCTTTGCGCGGCATCGATGCGCTTCCCGTCGAGATCGAATGCGACGAACGCTTCAGCGGCGAAGGCAGTGAGGAGAAGACTCCTCGGATGTCGCTCGTCGGCTTGCCCGATGTCTCGGTGCGCGAGTCGAGCCAGCGCGTCCGCGCGGCGTTGTCCAATTGCGGATTCCCCACGCCGCGCGGGATGTGCACCATCAATCTCGCGCCCGCGGATTTGCGCAAAGAAGGCCCGCTCTACGACTTGCCCATTGCCATCGCGCTGCTGCGCATGCAAGGTGTGCTCGGCGAACGCGCCGACGAGCGACTGGCCGGCTTCGCCATTGCGGGCGAACTCGCGCTCGATGGACAAGTGCGACCGATTCGCGGCGCGACCAGTCTCGCGTTTCTCGCGCGCAGCGAAAAATTGCGCGGCGTCATCGTCCCACGCGAGAACGCGCCCGAAGCGGCGGCAGTCGCGGGCATCGAGGTCTATGGCGTCGCCCGTCTCGAAGAAGCGGTCGGGTTTCTCAATCAGCTCTACGAGATGACGCCAGAACGCGCGCCCGATGAATGTCCCCCACCGTTTGGCGCGGCTCTGGATTTTTCGGAAGTGCGCGGACAGGAAGCGGCCAAGCGCGCGATGGCCATCGCTGCTGCCGGTGGACACAACGCGATCATGATTGGTCCCGCGGGAAGCGGCAAGACCATGATGGCGCGCGCGTTGCCGGGGATCTTGCCGCCACTCACGCCCGACGAAGCGCTCGATGTCACGCGTATCTACTCGTCGATTGGCGCGGTGCCGCGCGGCGCGGGCCTCATTCGCGAGCGACCGTTTCGATCACCGCATCACTCGGCCAGTCCCGCGGCCATTGTCGGTGGCGGAAGCACACCGCGTCCTGGCGAAGTGAGTCTCGCCCATCACGGCGTGCTCTTTCTCGATGAGCTGCCCGAGTTTCCGCGCGTCGCACTCGAGTGCTTACGCGAACCGCTTGAAGACGGCTTCGTCACCATCGCGCGCGCGAGCGGAACCCTGCGATTTCCCGCGCGCACCATGCTCATCGCTGCGATGAATCCAACCCACGCGGGCGGCTTTGCCGGCAGCGCCACCGAGCGACGTGCGCAAGACAAATACATCGGGCGCTTGTCGGGACCGCTGCTTGATCGCATTGATCTGCACATCGAAGTCCGCGCGGTGCCCTTCGCGTCGCTGCATCTCGCGCGTCCTGGAGCAACGAGCGCGACGCTGCGCACGTTGGTCCTCGAAGCGCGAGGCAGAATGGAAGTGCGTCAAGGTCGCAGTCGACCCAACGCGCGACTGTCGGGACGCGAACTCGATCGCGTGTGCGCACTCGAAGGACCTGCGCAACGACTGCTCGAAAGTGCGATGCGTGAGCTCGGTCTGTCGGCGCGTGCCTACGACCGCATCCGCCGTGTGGCGCGCACCATCGCGGACATCGACGGCATAGAAAGCGTGACCGATGCGCACATCGCCGAAGCGATTCACTATCGCGTGCTTGATCGCATCCGCGTGGGAGATGCTGCGTGAACCCATGCCAATGCGAGCAATGCTCGCCGAGCAGACACGCTTGCGCCCTTGTTCAGTTGGTATCGAACGTCACGATCGAACGTCATTTGGAATTGCGGCGCAAGCGCTTAAATCCCGAAGGTTGGCCGTCGGCGTATTCCCACACGATGACTTCGAGTTCTTGCACGCCCCACTGCCGCGCTCGCGCGTGGGTCGCATAAAGCACATCAAGTTTGTTGCCCTTGATCGCTCCACCAACATCGAGCACGGGGACGACTGCATCGCCTGCGTAACCAGGAATGCTCACGATCGAGCCAAGAGGAAGCAACTTCGGATCGGCGGCGACGAGATTGCCGCCGTTGGTGAAGACTGAGTACCCGCTCGCGGTGATGCCATCGGCGCTCGCGCCACAACTCTGCGCATCGGGGCTGTACGCGGTGACTTTCATGCGAATCGTGCGCGCAATGCGGATGGGGCGACCGTTGAATGTGGAGGTTGACGCGGACTCGCGTATCGAGGCGCTCGTCGGTTCGGCGTTTGCGTCTTTGCGCGTGGACGTGGCCGCGTCGTTGTGGGTACTTCGCGCGGGCTTGGCCGAATTCTGAGCAGATGTTTCGCGCGAGTCGCGGGCGCTGGTGTTGGAAGTGCTCGTCGAACGCGGATTCAAAATCGTGTCGAGCGCACTCTGCGCGCGCGCGGCCTTGTCTGGTGCGCGCTGAGATTCTGTGGTCGAGGCGGTTGAAGAGTCAGTCGTAGATTCGGTCGCTGATTCCGTTGCCGACTCCGTCGGCGAACTCGATGCCTGCTGACCCGTCGCGATGCCAAGCGCGGCGAGCGCGCCGGCGAACGTCATCACCACAAACATCGCCCACATGCGCGGCCCCAAATCGCCCAGCATTTCACGCAACCATCGACGCGCAGGCGCAGTCGAGTTCATCGCGTGAAGTTGTCTCATGGGTGAGGGCATCGGTGTTGCTTCATCTGGCAGACGCGGAGTGTCGTGAAGGACATCCCGTCAGAGCTTCTCGCTTTGGGGTTCATTTCTCATTGGTTCGAGTGCATGTACGCCGAAGTTGCGGATGCGACGCCCGCGCGAGTTCGGCCTCGGCAGCGAGACGCGTTGCCGCGCCACACTGTTCGACGATCGTACACCGTCCTCGCGCAAAGCCAAGGATTTGCAGTGAATTCTCACGAAGCAGCGGGTCGATGCCCCGCGCCAAGCGCACATCCTGCGCAAGTCATTCGTCGCCTCGTTGGCGACGCGTTTGCGCGCTCAACCCGCCGCGAGCGCCCGCGAATCTCGCAACTGACGCGGGGGCGAAGCGACGTGTCTCGCCCGACCGCCGCTGCCACGCGCGCCATCAACCTCTCACGCACGTCCTGCTAGTGTGCATCGATGGATTGGTCTTCGTTCCAAGTGATCGCGATCATGGCCATTGGCCTGACTGGCGGCGTTCTGGGCGGATTGCTGGGCCTCGGCGGATCAGTATTCATCATCCCCGCGCTCACTTTTTTACTGGGGACAAACCAACACCTCTATCAAGCGGCGGCGCTGATCGCCAACGTCTTCGTGGCCGTCGCTGCGACGAATCGACATCGCGGGCGCGGGACCATTCGCCGCGACATCGTCCCCGCCATGGCTCTGGCGACTACCGGCGCCGCCGTCGCCGGAGTGCTCATCAGCAACCTGTTTTCGCCCAAGCCACTCGCGGCGGTGTTCGGCGTTTTTCTGTGTTTTGCAGCCATTTCCGAGCTGATTGCGCTCATCCGCCGCGTGCCCGATTGCGCAACCACTCCTGACGCGCGTTGTCCGCTGCCGCTCGCCGTTGGCATCGGCCTCACCGGCGGCTTCGCGTCGGGCCTCTTAGGAATCGGCGGCGGTGCGATCATGGTTCCATTGCTGCGAAAGTTCGGCCGACTTCCCCTGCGCCAAGCGGTCGCGAGTTCTGCCGCGGCGATGATCGTGGCCTGTGCAGTCGGCGCGCTGGCGAAGAATCTGAGCATCGCGACGCTCACGACCCCCGATGGAACTCCACTGACCACGCGCGAGTCGCTCATGCTCGCAGGGTTGCTCGCGCCCTTGGCAATGGTGGGCGGAACGATTGGCGCGGCGCTGGTCTATCGCCTTCCCATCGACGCGACTCGCCTCGTGCTCTCGATCCTGCTCGCGTTCGCAGGCGTGCGCATGATTCTGACCGGACTCGGTTGGTGAGCGTGCACTGCGAGCGCGCCGCGCGTTCGCACTTCACTTCATTGCCCATCACTCGCATCAGTCAAGACTCAAAAACGAATCGAGCCGCACTCACTGCGGCTCGATTCTTGTGTGTCTGATCTGTGTCTGATCTGCGATGTGTTCGCGCGCGACTCGCGCGTTCAACCGCGCGTCGCACTCACTTGCTCAAGCAACCAGTATGACCCTTGGGGACGATCTGCCCCCAAAAGTAAATCTCTTGCTGACGCGTTGAGGAGTACAACTTGAACGGGATATAGGTGATGCCCACGGTGTCCGCGTTCGGAATCATGCGCAGCGTCACATGAGTAGTGTCGCCCTCGAGCGTTGTTCCCACGAGCTCGATCTTCGCCGCACTCGAATCGCTCGCGGCAGTGACGATGCGCTCTTCCGCACCGATCTCGGTGATGTCAACGACGAACTCTGGATTCACACCCTGCTCAATGCGGCCAAACGAATGGCGATAGTCGGTGAGCTTGAGCTTCGGCAACGGCATCGTCGATTCGTGGCGCACGAAGATGTCGATGAGCGGGCAGTCGGCGCGATCGGTCTCGATGATCCAGTAGCGCGGCGCCTTGCCTGGTTCAAAGTCGCGCTCGAAATCCCACTCGAGCAAATACTGGTTGCGCGGCGCGTCGGTCGCAGGATCAAAGCCAACCAAGTGCGGAGGCTTTCCGCCCACGGCGCACACGGTGAAGGGCTGCTTGTCGATGGACTCGATCACGGTGCGACCCGTGAGCGGTTGACCCTTCACGACATTGAGGTACGCGGGAGTGATGCGCACGGGCAACGACACTTCGTTCCGCAAATTCACGTTGAGCACCTGCGAGTAGCCGTCGACAAGAATCTTGATCTCGGCTTTCTTCGTGCCCGGAGAAGACTGCGCTTTCATTGCCGCCTTGAGTTCGATGAACCCGCCCGGCGGAATTTTCTGTCCCGAAATATCGTCGCCCAGCGTCGTGCACTTACAGCTCGGCTGCACAGTGAGGATCTCGAGTTCCTTCTGGCTGGTGTTGATCAGTTTCACGATCCCCTCACGGGTGACCGACGGCGGAATGATGCCGAAGTCCATGACTTCAGGATCGAGACGGATCGGCGGCGGCGCGTCGATCGCTTCGTCCGCAGCGGGACTAGCCGGTGTACTCGCAGCTGCTGCGGGCGTTGTCGTCTGCGCGGCGGCGAGGGCCGCGGCGCTCACGACTGGTGGTTGAATCGCGCTGCCGGCACTCCCCGCAGCTGGAGTTGGGGCCGTCGGCGCTGTTGGCGCAACGGCGGGCGCGGGCGTCGGTGCGGAGACGGTGACCGTTCCCGTCGATCCGCCGTCGCAAGCGACGAGGAGCGCGGAAGATGCAATCGCCGCGCTGATTGCCGCGCGGCGAAGGAGACTGGCGAGGTGTGAGGTTGAGTGCAGCATGGTCATAAGGTTCCTGAGACGGAAGTGGTTTTTCGCAGCGAATGCGTTTCTTTTCCCGCAGAAATCGGCTCGCACCTTAGGCGCGAGCACTTCGGGGCAGCACACTCGAATCGTTGAGTCTACCACCCCGCCTGTGCATCGCACGCATCGTGCGAGTACAGCGGGGAGCGCCCATGGCGTGTTCGTACCGATCTCGCTCGAACGCGTCGCAGCGCGCGCGCGGGAATCTCTCGCTTCGCGAACAGGCGACGCGGCCCGCTCCAACAGCCGACCGATCCGGGCGCAATCAACACGACGATTTGGGGGTTTGGCCGTCGACAATCGTCCGGCGTCTGCGACCGGTGTTTCACCCAACGACCTACAGATATGCATGTTCCGCCGCCGATCCAGCCACTCCCTCGGCTTGTTCGCCTGCACCAGTCGCAACAATTGTGAGGACGATTCCAAGAATATTGGTTAGAGCATTTGCCTACGCCCATTTTCGTGCCATATTTGGTTTGAGAAGAGTCGCAAGACTCGACTCCCAAAAAAGCCCTTTTCCCTCCCTCCGCCCCCGACTTCGGTCGGGGGTTGTTTTTTTTTGCGCAAAGTCACCCGCCGC
>QWPW01000001.1:204460-275177 GCA_003671025.1 Planctomycetota bacterium | reverse complement strand
TCGGACTCGGCGCGCCGCCTTGCCTTTGCCTCGGCTTGCCGCTGTGGTTGGGAATGTTTGTGTGGACGCTGGTCGAAGCCCTCACCGTGCGCAGTGATGCGCGGGGGCGCGCGTTCGCGTGAATGGGGCTTGAGGCGACGCGCAAACTGACGAGATCAATCTCGCTGGTGAGTCGTGTCCGGTGAATCTGGAGAAGTCCAGAATCTGCGTCAGCGGAACTTTGCTTCCGTTGAGCACTCGAAGTTTTTTCGCCCTCGTGCTCGTATCCCTCGAATCGAGCGCCAAGCACTCACACGATGGAGAGCAGCGTCTGCAAAGTCTCGTCGACGGTGGCGATGAATCGCGCCGCCGCTTGAAACTGTCGCTGATACGAGAGCATGTTGATCGATTCCTCGTCGAGAGACACGCCGCTGGTGGCTTGCACCTGCGCATCGAGACTCTCGCGCACCAAACGTGAGCTGTCGGCCTTGGTGTTGGCCGACTCGGTTCGCACCGCGAGACTGGTGGTGGCCGATTGCCAGAAGCCGCGCAAACTTCGCCCACCCAGAGAGTCGACCGTCGTGTCTTCAAGACGCGCGATGTCCAACGCCGCCGCATTAGATCCGAGCACATGCCCTTGACCCGAGGCGAGCAGGCGCGGATCGCCGGCGATCGCGTCGTTGATCACGAGGTCGCTCGCGTCGGAACCACCGAAGAAACTGTTCACGCCCAGCGCGGCCAGCACTCCTGACGAGTCGTTGGAGAATGTCAATTCGTATCCGCTATTAGCCGTCAATTTGAGCGTGCGATCGGCAGTCACCGATGCGTTTCCCGTTCCCCCAGGCATCGCCGCCGAAATTTGCGCGGCCAGTTGATCCATCGATGTGGTGTTGGGATCCACCGCGATCACCACCGTCGTGCGCAGTCCCGTGGCCTGATTGGTCACATGCAACTCAAACGATCCGTTGCGAATGTCAAAGGGAATTCCCGTCGCGTCGGCCGCGAGATTGGTGGTGGTATCGAGCACGCCGTTGAGACCGGTGACACTCTGCCAACCCTTGGTTCCCTGCGCTTGCGAGTGAATTCGGTTCACTTGGAAGGCGAGTTCGCGCGCGAGAGTGTCGAGGTCTTCGATGGCGGGATCGACGTTGTCGCCGCGCTGACGAAACAGTGCGCCCACTTGGCCGCCATCGGGATTGAGCGTGCTGCCATCGGCCTTCACGCGCAACGAGAGTGTCGTACTGTCACCGCTGGAGTCGGTGCGCAGAGTGATGCCGCGCGACTCACCGGCCAACACCACCGGGATCGAACCGACGAACACATCGAGTGCGCCGTTGGGTTGTTCCACCGTGCTGATTGGAATGTATTTCGCGACTTCGTTGACCAACTCATCGCGTCGATCGCGCAGCGCGTTGGCTTGACCGCTACCGCCCTGCTCCGACTCCACCACTTGCCGATTCACCGACGCGATCTGATCGAGCAGCCCATCCGCAGTGCGAATGGTCGCGCCTAACGCGCGGTCGATTTCGGTGCGCACATTGACGTGCTCGTTGCGCAGTTCGCGCATCGCGGTGGTCAGTCCACTGCCCTGTTGAATGACCACAGTGCGCACGGCTTCGTCGTTGGGATTGTTGGACAACTCGCTGAAACTGTTGAAGAACGCGCTGAGGCGGCTCGAGAGATCTTGATCGGTGAGCTCGTTGCGAATCGATTCGATGGCGTTGAGAAAGCGCTGGTCGATGCCGGCGGCGTTCTCTTCGCTCACCGCGGAGCGGGTGCGATTTTGCAGCGCGGTATCCACGGTGCGCACGATGCGCGAGAGCTGCACACCGGTACCGATGAAGCCCGCGCGACCGATGTACTCGGGACGGCTCGGCGACAGACGCGCCACTTGGCGGTTGTAGCCCGGCGTCGCCGCGTTGGCCATGTTGTTGCCTGCGACCTGAATCGCGGCTTGGCTGGCGAGGATCGCCGATTGACCGATTTGAAGTGCGCCGTTGATGCTCATGGAAAGACCCTCGAAAGGTGCAAAGGGCGAACTTGCGTCGCGTCCTGCGATGAATCAGATTCGGCGCGACGCCGCGTTTGACTCAACTTCTGATATCGAGACTGGAAATAACGTTGGCTCCCACGGCGATGCGACCTCCGCGCGAATAGACATTCGCGTGGGCCAGCGCCGAGTGAACCGTCTGCAAAATACCTGCCATATGCGCGGAGAGGCGCTCTGCTGCTTGACGAACCACGCTTGATTCGCTCTTGGTTTGGTCAATAAGAATGCGTAATTCGTTGCGAACTAAATCCAATCGCGCTTGTTCCTCTGGGTTCAAACGAGGAGAGATCTGCGCCAGCGTTGCTTCGGGCGGGAGCGCGAGGCGAGTGGCCAACGCGCGTGCCTGCGCCAATCGGGCGATGTCGAGTTCGGAGATCTCCGCGACGATGCGCGCTTCACTCATGCCCAACTGGGAGAAGCGATTGAAGTCCGCACACTTGATCGCGTCGCGCCGCGCGCGCACCGCGACGATGAGTTGCGCATAGAGCGTTTGCGTGCGATCAAGAATCAAGAGCAGCGCTTGCGCCGACATCGTCGAACGCGCTGGGGTGGGCGCGATCACACGCGGCGTCTGTTGCTTGAGCACACTCATGATGCGGCCTTTCCACTGCGTGCCTTCATGGACGCTTCGAAGCGATCAGCCACGCGATTCACTAGATCAAAGTTGGAACCTTCGACGACCTTCTCCGCGAGCGCTGCGTCAAACAGCGGACGAAAGCGCCGTTCGCCCGTGCCCGGCTTGAAGCCTTCGGCGGCAAATCCGCCTTCGCGCATCGCGGCAAACACCGGCTTGATGAACGCTTCGGTCACCAGCGTTTTGGCTGCTTCAAGCGCCAAGCCGCGACTGTCACCGTTGCGCGCGTTGGCCGCGACGTCTGGGTCGAGCGAAAGAAAGTTCGGCCCACGCGAAGCGTTGGCAACTCCCGCCGCAGCTGCCTGCCCCGCGAATTCACGCGCGGCGCTTGCGCGTCCTTGCAGCAGTGTGTTGCGCTCGGCACGCGCTGCCGTGAGCGAAGGCGCGAGGGAACTCGTTGGTGAGATCGAAGAAATCAAACTCATGACTTCACAATCTCCGCTTTGAGCGCGCCTTGACGCGCGAGGCTCTCGATGATCGCGACCTGCGTATCAAACGGAACATCGAGTTCGATCAGTGCGTCCAGCAGCACCTTCAACTTCATACTTCCACGCGCGGAGTCACCGGTGGCGATGCCCGCCCACTGGATGGTGTCGGCGATGGGCGCATCAGGAGTGGCCACAATTTCAGGGGTAATCGTGGTGATTCGCAGGTTAGATGCGGTCACTGCAGCCGGGCGAAACTCGACGCGTTCATCAACGGTGATGACTTCGTGCGCGACATCAATCACGATGCGCGCGGGTGTGCGAATGAGATCGTTGGGCACCGAGAAGGTCATTAAGCGCGCCACAAACGAATTGGGATCTTTGCGCGCGGCCTCAGGAATGCGCACGCGAATCGTCTGCGCGTCTTCAACCTTTGCCGCATCGGAGTAGCCCGAGAGCGAGAGCTCATCGTTGACCAAGTCCGCGATGCTCGCCGCGGTGGGATATCCCGCGTACTGCGGAAAGAGCACCAGCGAAACACTGTCGCCTTCGAAGGGGCTCATGATCATGTCGCGCACCATGCGCGCGCCGCCGCGAACCACCGCGTTGGTCGCGGCATCGGAGTCAATTTCCAGTCGCCCTTCGGCCACTGCGTAGGGAACCCAACGCGAACGATCAGAAGGAACCACTGGACTCTTGAGGAAACTGGTGACCAACTGCCCACCCGCGAGGCTGCTCGCAGTGCCCATGCTCACCACGCGAATATCGAGTCGATCATCGGTGCGCGCGCCGGTGCGCGGAATCTCCACGGTGACGTAAACCAACGCGACCGACTTCGTCTTCATCAAGCTCGAAAAGTCCGAGCGAATGTTGCCCATGTTGGCCAGCAACTGCGCGTACGGCTGCGCGGTGATCGTCGAGTCCTTCATGCTGTCGCCAGTCTTGGCAAGACCAACGACCAGGCCGATTCCGATGAGTTGGTCGCCCTCGAGCCCACGCAAGCGCGTGTATTCCTGCAGGTCGCCCGCCATCGCCAGTGACGATGTGGCGAGCGAGCACGCGGCCATCAGCAGACGCATGAACACGCCCTTCTCGTGAGGCCAAGTCGCGCGGTTGCGGTTGAAGTAATGGGCAGATGTTGCCGTTCCTCGCAGGTGAGTGCGAGGTGGGCAAGCTCTGAAAGTGGCAATCATTGCCTGAAGGGTGCCGAGTACGCCTGTCATCGGGGGGTGGACCTCCTGTCCGAGTGAGTGAAGGCGAACGCCGTTCCATCCCCGAGCCAAAGGGGTCGCGGTGTGGCGTGCGTCCGACGGCGCACGCGAGCCAATGGTCACGCCGCCACCGCCGCTTCGTCGCGCGGACGCGCAGCGGTTCAGCCGATACTGCGCTGATGCCCCCACTGCTTCGTCGCCAGATTCTTGGAGCACTCGTGCTCGTCGGCGCATTCGTTCTCTGCTCGTTTCTGCTGTGCGGCGAGACCGGCGACTTGGGCGTGAACCTGTTCATCCCATTCGTGAGCGTGATGGCGCGCGACGGCGCGTTGGCGATGTTGTGGTGGATTGCGGCCGTGGGTATTGGCCTTCCTTTGACGCGATGGATGATGAGGGCATCGCCATCAATGCCTTCGACCGCTCGCGCAGAGATCTCTGCAAGTCGGTCCGCGACCGAACACACCACACTCGACCAACTCGCGATCGCGATCGCGCTCGGCAGTGGGTTGATGCTTGCCGCAGACAATTTCGTGGGCAGCGTCGGTCTGCTCACCGCGCTTGGTGGAGGCGTGGCATGGACGATGATTCTCGTGGGCGCGGCACTTTGCGTGCGTGAGTTGCGTGATGCTCCGTTGTTGTTCCGCGATGCAGCGTTTGATGAGTCAAGCAGCAATTCAATCGCGCCACCGTGGTTCGTCTTCGCGGCGCTTGCTGCCATCGCCGCGCTGCTCGCCGTAGCCGCATCGAGTTCACCCGGATGGCTGTGGTCGAGCGAGTTCGGTGGATACGACGCGCTCAGTTACCACCTGGTTTTGCCTAAGTTTTGGCTCGAAACTCACGCCTTTGTCGGACCAGTTGCGGGCAACACCTACGCGTATCTCCCTTCGTTTGTCGAGAGCGCGTTCTTGCACTTGATGACGTTGCGCGGCGATGCGATCGACGGCGCCTTCGCCTGCCAGTGGTGGTCGGCGATTGGCGCACTCGCCGCGGCGTTCATCGTTTCGCGATTGGCGCGCGCGACCATTTGTCCGCGTGGGGCGATCGTCGCGCTGATGGTATTTCTCGCGATTCCATGGATCACGGTGGTGGGCACGCTTGCGTACAACGACATCTTGCCGTGCGTCTCACTCGCGGGAGCGTGGTTGTTGCTCGTGCGCGCGACACAAGCGCGAGCCACCAATGAATCGCCGCGCACACTCGACACGCGCGCAGCGATTGGACTTGCGCTCATCGTCGCCGCTGCAGTTGGTGCCAAGCCCACCGCGCTCTTGTTTGTCGCGCTGCCTCTGCTCGCACTCACGCTGCAACGCGCAGGAGTCCGCGCGCTTGGTCACGCGCCGATGGTGATTCTCGTGGCACTGGTGATGCTCGCACCGTGGTTGGTGCGCAACGCGCTGAGCACAGGAAACCCAGTGTTTCCATTTCTTACTGGCATCTTTGGTCTTGGTGATTGGAGTGCCGCGCAAGTGGATGTGTTCACACGCGCACACGGACCAGCGCCGCCCATGATGGAGCGATTCCCACTGCTGTTGTGGGAGTGGCTGTTCCATGGATTGGGACAACCGAGTGCGCAAGGTGAACCATGGTTTCCACAGTGGAGCGTGATTCCCGTCGTGGGCATCGCCGGATTGATGATGGCCGCGCGCAAATCACGTGATGCACGCGGTGCGCTGCTGATGATTGTGATCGCGTGCGTCGGTTGGTTGTGCGCGACGCATCTCAAGAGTCGCTTTCTCTTGCCCACCGCAGTGCCGTTGACGTTGGGAACCACTTGGTTGCTGATGCGCGCAAACGCGCGCAAGCACACCGTGCTTCCCGCGGTGATGGCCACGATGCTGCTCGCGTTTCCCTTCGTGGTCTTTCTGCGCGAGCCGGTCCGAGGGCGCGAGATGCGTTCGCCCTCGGCGCTTCTCGATGCGACTGAGATGATGACGGGTCGCATGTTGGCTCAGGCACTGAGCGGCGCGACTCCTGAGCAGCGAACGGAAATCATGACCCAAGCGACAACTCCGTTTGCGCTCAATCATCTTGTTCCACCCAACGCGCGCATTCTTGGAATCGGCTTCGCGACGCCGTTCTATGTGCAGCGCCCGATCGAAACCACCGTGGTGTGGGAACGCGGCGCGTTTGATGTTGTCGCCGCACAAGCACCCGACGATCCCGCGTCGTGGGGTGGGCAATTGCGCGCGCAAGGATTCACTCATGTGGTGATCGATCTCACCATGCTCGAGCGTTGGGCTGCCAGTGGATGGCTCAACCCACAACTCGCGTCGGGCGCTTGGCTCGAGGTGTTCTTGCGCAGCAACACTCCACTCATTCGCACCGTGGATAATCGCGTCGTGGTGGCACTCACTCCACCGCGCGTGACGCAGTAAGAACACGCACAACGCCGTCACGGCGGTCAAGGATTGCGCGCGTGAGTCAGCGTGAGGCCGCGCCAACACCTGGTTCGCGCAGCGCGGGCAATGCGGGCGCCGTCGTCGGAGCAAGCGGCGCGGAACGTTGCGTGTCGGCACTGGCGTCGCGTTTACTGGCTTGTTTTGCGGCGTTTTTCGCCTGTATGGTCTCGGTCTCGCGGCGATCCACTTCGCGCACATACAGCAGCGCGAGAATCACCGCCGAGACAAATCCCATCACGGCCGCGGCCAAGAGAAACCGATTCCATCGCTCGAGCAGGCGACCACGATCGATGTGGGAGTTCTCGATCATCGCCACTCGATGTTGCGCCACCGCACTCTCTTGCGTGCTGTCGAGCGACATGCCCGCAGGCGTGACCGTGCGTGCAGTCGCGCGAACGGGAGGCGCCGTGCGCGGCGGCTCCGCGATGAGCGCGATGGCCGAGGCTGATGAAGAGGTTGCTGAAGATGTCGTGGCAGATGTCGTGGCGGTTGTCGTGGAAGAAATCGAGCCAGCCACTGCGGGGGCGGGTTCGACGCGCACCAACAACACGTTGGAATCCTCGAGGAATCCAGCGAAATCTGGTCGCGCATCGACGGGCTTGATGATGCGCGTGGTGGGTGGCAGTCCGTAGTCGTTGCGTTCCGTCGCCCTGCCCGCGAGCGCGTGACAGGCGGTGCACGCGTGCGCCGATTCATCCATGGGAAACTGGCACGCAACGCATCGGCCGAAGTACTGCGCCAACCCCGGCGCGCGACGAGCGAAGGTCCAGAACTGCCCCGTGGTCGGTCCGCGCACAACCGTGTCGCGGCCGATCTCGTGGCGACGAATCATCTCGAGCATCGCGTTGTAGCTGAGTCCTACGAAATGCGGATTACGCGAATCACGCACGAACCACGTGCCCATTTCGTTGTGGGTCGCGGCGAGGCTCCACACATCAAAGTGACCGCCGCACGACTCGCAGTTGTGCGCGGGTTTCTGCATATGCCCGCAGTAAGGACAGAGGATGGCGAGTGCGTCACTCACAGTGTGTGGATCAGTGTGTGCATCAGTGTGTGGATCAGTGTGTGGATCAGAGAGTAGCGAACCTCATCGCGCGGTTGCTGCAGATTTCATCAAGCGGAAGATTCGCGTGCAAATCAGCGATGGACTCACCAAGGCGCCTTCGCGGGGACTTCTCGCGCTCGTCACTATGCACGCGAGGCCTTCGGTACGCAGCAAAGCGCGCCCCGATACCCTGCAACAATGCGAATCACAATAAATGTTTTGCGCAACAGCGTTGCGCTCGCGGCACTCGCGCCGCTGAGTGCGGTAAGTCTTGTTCAGTACGGCTGCGCCTCAAAACCTTCTGCACTTCTCACCGATCCAGTGCATGCCAGCGCAACCACGTCATCCACCGCCGCGAGCTCAATCGCGCAAGAGGATGGCGGCACATTGGTCGCACTCGTCGACGGCAGCGCGATTGGATTCGATCAATTGCGCACGGCTCTCATCGAGTCAACTGGCCAAGCGATCTTGCGCGATGCAGTGCTCGATGTTCGCTTAGCAGAGCGCTTGCGTGCGGCGCGCATTGAAATCACCAGTGAGAAGATCGAAGCGGAACGAGCGCTGCTCTTGAGCACCCTGTCGCCTGACGGAGCACGCGCGCTGGAATTGCTCGGCGAAATCCGCAATCGACAAGGACTCGGCAAGCAGCGTTTTTCGGCGCTGCTACGACGAAACGCTGGATTGCGCGCGCTGATCGCGCCCACGATCACGCTCGATGAAGAAGGAATGCAAAACGCGTTTGACATGCTTCATGGACCCAAGCGTGTTGCGCGACTCGCAGTGCTCACGTCGCTCGCCGACGCTGAACAGTTCATCACCGCGGTGAACAACGGTCAAACTTTTTCTGACCTCGCGGTCGCTCGTTCGCTGCACGAGAGTGCCACGCGCGGTGGCTTGCTTGCGCCAATCACGCGTCGTGACCCGAGCTATCCCGAGTCGCTGCGCGCGGCGATATTCACAGCCAACATCAATCGCATCGGTGCGCCCGTGTTTGACTCTGGTCGCTTCTATCTCGTGCAACCGATCGAAGAGTTTCCTGCGGATGGCGTCAGCATGAGTGCCTCGCGCGAAGAGTGCCGCGCCATGTTGCGGCTCAGCCGTGAGCGCCTGCTGATGGACGCGCTCGCGCGCGAACTCTCGTCGCTTGAAGGAGTCACGATCTTTGATGCTGCGTTTGATGCCGCGAGTGAGCCCACGCGGCCGCGCTAACGTCTTCGCTCGCGTGGGTCACGTTTATGTGCGCAGTGATCCCACACGCCCTGCTGCGATTGGCATGAGCAATGCAACGGGCAAGAACACGCCGACCGTCGCGGGCAAGAACGGTAGCGGCACCGTCATCACAAACAAACTGCCCAGCAGGCCCGTGACTGACACCACCGCGCAGACCACGCTCGGACGCAACATCTTCTGCGGCTCGCGCAACAAGAAGAAGGGCAAGCAAATCACCAGCATGAGTAAGTTCACGCACGCGCCTGCGAAGCGTTGGCCGACGATGCGCGTAGCCACGCCTTGATCGAGTCCGCCATCGCGCGCGAGTTCCGCAATCTGCGGAGCAGACAACAACTGCGCAAACCCGCGAAAACGTCGAGCCAAAATGGATTTTGGCGAAATGTCAGTCGCGACAAAATCAATCGCTTCGCTGCGATCGATGCGCGCCGCGTTGGGGTTGGCGCGACTCGCGTCACCCGAGTTTGCCGGCGCCGCTCGGCCCGAGGCAAGTCCTTCGACCAACGTCCAACCGCCGCGCTCTTGATTCCATGTCGCGCTGCGCGCTTCGATGCGCCGCGTGGCTCCGCCGCGCTCGTCGCGCTCGATCACCAGAAAGTGCTGCGCCGTTTCTGTCGCGGGTTCGAAGCTCTGCGCGAGTATCAATGTGCCGTTGATGTCTTGCACCAATCGCACGGGAAAGCCGCGCACCCCTGCTTGCAAAATGGATTCTGTTTCGCGCACGAGCATCGGTGCCAATCGCGGCAGAATGAGTTCACCGTTGATCAGTTGCAAGAGGTTGAGTCCAACCGCGACCGCGACCATGGCCAAGCCAACGCGCCACAGACTCACACCCGCGGAGAGCATCGCCACCAACTCGCGCGTGCGCACCATCTGCGTCACCGTGAAGCCCGCGGCCGCCACGGAACAGAGTCCTAAAAGATATGCGAAGAACTGAAACACGCGCGGTGCGTTGAAGTCAACGACTGCGACGGGCACTGCGGTCCACAGACTCGAGAAGCGACCAGCATCCACCGCCATACGCGAGGCGTCGATGTACGAATCCAATTGCAGAATCGTGTCGATCGACACGCCGAACAAAAACATCACCGAGAAGATCAGTGCGAAGTTTCCGAGAAATCGCATGGCGATCCAGCGATCGAGCAGGCCCATCAGTTTCTCGCGATCTGGCGATAGGCCACGAGGATCATGAGACACAGCGCGACATTTCCGCTGGTGGCCACCAAGACACCGCTCACGGTGGTGGCTTGCTTGAGCATTTGCTCGCCGCCCGAGATGAGCAAAATGTCGAGAATGGAAGGGATAAACGCGAGCAAGTAGACCTGCAGCGGATTCGCTCCGCGCAGGCGCACCGCCAACGCGGCACCGAGAAGAAGCATGAGCGGCGCGGCCAGCGATTGATTGATGCGTTGCACAATGCGCGCCACGATGTCAGCGCGCGTGCGCTGAATCTGCCGCGCCAACTCGACGCCCGCGCTTCGTGCTGCCGCCTCTGCCTGAACGATGGGAGATTGCGCGTTGGCCGCGACCGCCGCAATGGTTTCGCCGCGACACTCATCGATCAGTTGTTGCGCAGGCATGCCGTCACGCACATTGGTCGTGCATCCTTCGGGCATCAGTCCCACGATGCGCGGCGGCCAACGTCCTCCGCCACCGAGCCCGCGCAAATCCGCGACGGTATCCGCGCGCGCAAGCAATTCGAAATGCACGCCGCCCACGCGAGTACGAGTCTCTGCGAGGAAGGTCGCCTCGTTCACGAACGCGCGTCGCGTTGCGATGCCTCGTTCGAGTTCCACCAATTCAACTTGGGTTCCCGTGCGTGGAAGCACACTCGTTCCCACGAGACGCGCGTTGCGAATCTCGTAAATGCGGCGCGCACCAACATCGCCTAGACGCAGTATTCCTGTTTGCTCAATCGATGTTTGCACACAACGCCAACGATCGCTCGCGGACAACGCAGCTTCGGCATCGCTGCGCGCCTCGCGCACGGCGTGATACGCATCGATGTCATTCCACACCGCAAGCAATCCGCGCAAATCCATGTGCTTTGGCTTGAGCCGAATGCCTTTGCCCAGGTCGATCGCCTCGGGCTCGGCCAGCGGCACATAGACCAGCGCCTCTTCACCGTCGCGAAACGCAGTGGCGTTGCGAAAGAGCAACTTGAGGTACGCGCTGTCGTTCTCGCGATAGATGTCAACAGTGGCAAACTCGGCGGTGAACTCGGTCTCGGTTCGACCATCAGGACCGACCTCAATCGCTGCAACTCCCGCCAACGCGAGTCGCGTGACGGGCGCGCCCGGACCCTTGGGCGTGTCCATGATCTTCGCTTCATCGGCGTAGAGCTGGGTGCCCGTACCTGGCACCGCGAAGGCTTCGCCCTTCTCGACTGCAGTGATGAAGAGCCGCGTCGGATCTTTCGTGATCAAGCGTTCGATCGAAGTCCAAAATCGCGGCACCGCCACATCGACCAAGATCGCCATGGCGAAAAACATCACGAACCCCAACACCGCCGCGGGAAAGAGAATCTTGCGATAGGACATGCCCGCCGCAGACATGGAAAGAATTTCGTTGTCGGCGGCGAGACGGCCGTACACGATCGTTCCCGCAAAGGCGCCTGCAAAGGGAAGCGCGAACTGCAGCATGGGCACACTGGCGAGACCAACAAAGTGGGGTAATTCGGCGCCGCCAATCAAGTTTTGCATGATGGGACGAATCGCCGCACCGAAGGCAATCACCGCGACCAGCACGCTGGCGGTGAGGGTCATGATGCGGAGGAGGTCCGCCACGATGTGCGAAGTGAGGGTGCGCGACATGTGGGCCACCCATATTCGCGTCTTCTGCGCGTTCTCGCAACTTGGTGGTCACGACTGCATCTTTGGACCAGACCACACAGACCGAGGAGCGAACACCCCCAATCGTTCGCTCCGCGCTGCGCCACTCGCCCGAGTTCGGTTTGTTTCCGACGGTTTGTACGACTGACGTTGCTGCGCATCGATCGATGCGCGCGTCATGTGCGTGGTTGAGAGCAATTGATCACGATCTATGCAATCGGTCCGATCTCATCTTGCAACACGCCTTGCGACCCGTACCGCTTCGAAGCGGACGCATGGTTGGACGAGCTTCGTTGCCCGAAGCGGCCGCGAGCGTTCGTCGCATACACGCGCGCGTTCGGGGCTCACGCTCATCGAAGTGCTCGTGGCCTCGGTGATTCTCTCGATTGCCGGACTGGCCGCGCTGGAACTTCTCGCTAGCGGTGACGCCGCGAGTTTGCATGCGCGTCGACATGCGATGGCTTCGGTGGAAGCGGAGCGTGCACTGAGCCATGCCGCGGATGCTGTGCGCAACAACCGATCGGCAAACAGCAGTGAACTCATTCCCGCCAACGATGGCAGCGAAGCGCTCGCGGGCTGCACCATCACCGTGAGCGAAATCCACGAATTCACTCGGCTCGCATCGGGCAGCGGTTCGATGGTGCGCGTTCCCGTCGTGCGTCTTGTTGCAGAAGTGACCACCGAAGATGGCGCGCTGCTGGCTTCGGTGGAGCGACTCGCGCCCCATGGTGCCGCGGAGGTCGAACCATGATGGCACTCGCGTGCGATGCTCGTGCGAAGTTCATCTCACGCAAAGCGCGTCGCGGATTCACGCTCATCGAAGTGA
Organism: Planctomycetota bacterium; assembly: GCA_003671025.1. Taxonomy (GTDB): domain Bacteria; phylum Planctomycetota; class Phycisphaerae; order Phycisphaerales; family SM1A02; genus QWPT01. The sequence goes on along the minus strand of QWPW01000001.1, from coordinate 262,550 downwards.
TGGTTGCGTCTGCGCTGCTTGGCGTCGTCGGCACAGCGATGTTGGCGTTTCTCAGCGCATTCACCACTGGAGCGGCGAGCCGCGCGCGCGTCAGTGATCCTGCGATCGAAGCGACACTGGCCATTCGCCGCTTGGCCGCCTTGGTGCCATCGATGCGCGCAGTGGTGCAAGTGAACGATGATGCCTGCGCGATCTGGCTCGGTGACGAAGTGCCGAGCAACACTGTGCATTTGAGCGAACTTGGTTGCGTGCGCTACTGCCGCGAAACAAACGAGCTCGTGCTCGAGCGCGTCAATCGCGACGCGTTTCTCGCCGATCGTTCGCTCGAAACCGAATTCGCGTTTGACGACGACTTGCTCGCGAGCATGGCTCACTTGCGTGATGAGGGTGCGCTATCGAGCGCGCTGCTTTGTGAAGGCATCAACAACACCAGCTTCATGCGCAACGAGAAAACCGGCGTGGTGGAAATGATTCTTGAAGCACACGGCGCATCCGCACGCATGCGACTTTCGCCTGCGCAAACACAGGAGCCACTGCGATGAAAGACGCGATGAAGCACACCAATCGCCAGCGCCCTCATCGCGGATTTGCCGTGATTTTGGCTCTGATCGCCGTCGGCATCGCCACTCTGATCGGGCTCGCGTTGGCGGGCACGCGCGACTCCACCCTCGCCACCAGCGACAACCTCGCCAAAGCGGCGTCGGCGCGCGCGGCCGCGGCGGGCGCACTCGATGTCGCGGGAGAAATGCTCAACGATCCCGCCGTCATCGCCAACGCGCAGGGAACGCTCTTCGATGGTCTCGCCATTGGCGCGACGCGCGTGCGCGCGGAAATCAACGATCTCACCACTGGCTTGCCCGCAGATGAAATGACTTCAGCGGTCGAAATCATCGTGCGCGGTGATGCATCAGGCATCGTGCAAACTGCGCGTGCAGTCGGACGCATCACGCGCGCGAACGATTCGTTGCGCGCGGATCTCGATTGCTCGGAGTTCGCATTGCTCGCGACCGATCAACTCTCGATCCAAGGTGACGCGCACGTTGGTTTGTGGCGCGCCTCTCCACTGAGTGTGCTCAGTGAGGCCGTGCGCTTTGGCGCGGTCAACGGATCCGCGCAACAAGTTCATGTCGACTCGCGCGCCACCGTGCACGGATGCGTCGAACTGCGCCACTCTGCATTTGCGCCGCGCGCCGAAGATGCCGACGAAGATCTCGCCGACAAGATTTGCCCAATTCCTGCGGACATTCATGTGCCCGATGCGCCCACGCCCGCGTCGCAGATCAATCAGGATGCCGTCGCGACTCTCGCACTCGATGGACTACTGACACACGACGCGACCGCCATCGGCGACGTGCGTGTCCCTGCACGAGCTGCGGCCACAGTGCGCGATGCAGTCACGCTCGATGTTGGCGGCAATCTTTGGTTGGACCGCGGCTGTCGCTTGACGGTCGAAGGCGCGCTGTTGGTGATCGTGCGCGGCAACATTGTGTTCGACGCGTGTGATGTTGAAGTGAGTCCCACGGGCTCGCTCACGATTCTCGCGATGGGCGACATCACCGCAGACAGTGCGTATATCGGCGGATTGCGCAGTGATATGGCCGAGGGACGCGATGCCTCAGGTGGCGCCCTTTACGATCATGGCGCCTCACGTATCTCCATCTTTGTCTCTGGCGATCAACGCGTGCTGCTCACGCAAGGCAGCGTGCTCAAGGGACAGGTGTACGCGCCGCAAGCACGCATCGATCTCGAATTGCGCAGCGCGGTGTATGGACGGCTGCTGGGAAATCGCATCACGCTTCATGAAGGCGTTGCGCTCTTCTACGATCCTGCGCTCGATATGCGTCGCGGTTGGAGCAATCGACTCTCTGGAGTCTGGTCCGCAGATGGAGTGGTCGAGCCGAGTGTGCGCGAAGTCGCGGCGCTCGACAGCGCGGAACTCACTGAGTTCGCGCAAGTCAGCGGAATTGAGCCTGATTCGCCCAGTGTTGCGCACGGCGCCATCGCGGTGGCGAGCGCCAGTGCGGTTGTCGCTTCGCCGCTCGATGGTGAAGCTTCCGAATCGTCCAGGTCATCGATGCGTCGTCGCGCACGCGAACGATCCGAGCGCGCAATGGCTCGACTGCGCGAGATCTTCGGCGACGACGGCCCTCATGGCCGCACCCATTTGGTCTCGCTCGGTTTTGATCGATCGAATCATGGAGGCGATCGATGACGCGAGTTGTTCGCCAACATCACTCGCGCGAATTCACGACATCACGCGCACACATTCGTCGCGCCATGACGTTCATCGAACTCATGGTCGTGCTCGGTGTGCTCGCGCTCTTCGCGATGGTGGTGATTCCTGGCGTCGCCGGAGCGCGCGTTCCCTTGGCGCAACCGATTCAAGAAATGCTCGAAGCAGATTTGCGACGCGCGCGCACCGAATCGCTCGCGCGTGCAGAGGCCGTAGTCATGGTTGCCGCGGAGAATGGATCGGGATGGTGGCTGGCGCTGGCGAGCTCGCCCGAATCAGAACTCACAGGAACGAAGCGCTCATTTGGCCACGGCGCGTTGAGCGAGTTCACCACGACATCGCTGCACGTTCGCAACTTCATCGACGAAGGCGACAACGTCATCGATGAGGAGCAGATCGATGCGCACGTCGTCGCGCAGTTTGATGCACTGGGCACACGCGACGATCGCATCAAGGAGCTCACGCTCTCTGCTGAAAAAGCCAACATCGCGCAGTGGACTCTCTGTGCTGGTCGCACCCGTCTTGTCGCGCGATAAGCCGCGCACCGAGCTTCGCGCTCAGCGCAAACCATATTCCTTCAACTTGCGATAGAGCGTGCGCTCGCCGATGCCCAGCATCTGCGCCGTGAGTTCACGGTTGCCCGCGGTCATGGCCAGCGTCTGACGAATCGCCTCTTTCTCCAACTTGTCCAGTCCAACGCCAGCGAGACCTGCACGCGTTTGCGCTGGTCCCTCGCTGGCATCATCGAGTGCACGGATCTCATCGGGAATGTCGCGCACATCAATCGCATCGGCCGCCGTCATCACCACCATGCGATGGATGAGTTGAAACACTTCACGCACATTTCCCGGCCAGTCATACGCGACCAATCGCATGAGCGCGGGTTGAGTGATGGTGGGACGCGTGCGATTGAGTTCGGCGGAATACTTTCCGATCGCGTGATTCACCAGCAACGGAATATCCTCACGACGATCACGCAGCGGCGGAATGTGGATCTCCGCGCCCTTGAGGCGGAAGTACAAATCCTCACGGAATTGGCCGTCAGAAGCCATTTTCTTAAGATCGCGATTGGTGGCGCTCACAAGGCGCACGTCGATGCGCTTGGGCTCGTTGGCGCCTAGACGCACGATGTCCCCCGTCTCCAACACGCGCAACAACTTGGGCTGCATCGTGAGTGGCATGTCGCCAATCTCATCCAAGAACACCGTGCCGCGATCGGAGTACTCGAAGACTCCTTCACGATCTTTGTCGGCTCCGGTGAATGCGCCGCGCACATGACCAAACAGCTGATCCTCCAGCAAACTCTCCGCTTGTCCCGCAGCGTTGAAGGTCACGTAGCGACGCGATGCGCGTTTGGACAACGTATGAATCGCACGCGCAACGAGTTCTTTGCCCGTGCCTGATTCACCCGTGACCAACACCGGCAACGTGCTCGGTGCCAACTGACGCACCATGGTGATGACCTGACGCATCGCCAAGCTCTCGCCGAGAATTCCCTCGAAGCCATACGCCGAATCAACTTGTCCCTTGAGCGCTTCATTCTGTCCGCGCAACATCACCGCTTCGGCGGCGTGATAGACCACGTTGCGTAAGACCACGAGATCGATGGGCTTCTCGATGAAGTCGTACGCGCCGCCTTGCAGCGCTTTCTTGGCGGTGGGAATATCACCGTGTGCGGTGATCATGATGGTCTCGGCGTGCGGCTGTTGCGCGCGTGCGAAGGCGAGCACTTCAAGACCCGCGACTTCCGATTCCATCACCAAGTCGGTGACGATCACATCGAAGTGACCGTGAACAAGTTCATCCTTTGCTGCCGCGAGCGAGTGAACAATCGTGCACACATGCCCAGGTTTGCGCAGCGCCTCGGCCATCGCCTCCGCGTGATCGTGTTCATCGTCGACAACTAAAACTTGCGCACGCACTTGACCGTTGCTGGGCATTCTCATTCCTCACTACTCAAGTGCCGCGATTGCTTCACTTGGCGTTTTTCCCTGATTTCGCAGGAGTTGCGGTGACAGGAACCACCACCGCGGCCTTCGGCTCACCGTTCACGCAACCCGCGGTGATGGTGGGAGGCGCATCGATATTCACGGGGCGAATCACGCCGAATCCATCGAAGTGCGCCACGTAAGTCACACCGCCGCCGACACGATTGGAATAGATCGCCAAGATCGGTCCATCAAGCACGATGGAGTCTTCCACGATCACTTCGCGCTTCAGTGGATCAAATCCGACGACATCAATGCCGCCATCATGGCCCATCCAAATGCGACCGTCGGCGAGAGCCAACGTCGAAATCAATCCGCCGCGTGAAGGCTTGAGCGTGATGGCGCGATCGTCGTATTGAAAGCTCACTTCATCGAGTGCTTCGTTGCACGTTGCCTCACCCCATGACGCTCCGACCTTGAAGTCTGGACGATCAGGCGAAGCGATGGCACGCTCGGTGAGCTCGCCCTTGTCGCCGATGAGATACATCCACGAACCCTCGCGACTCGCGGCGAGCACGCGCCGCCGATCACTCACACACACATCGAGTCGTCCTGGTTGTCGCTGTGCCCAATAGAAGGTGTCGCCCGGTTGATCACCTTCAGGCAGATAGCGATAGAGCGAACGGCCGAAGGAACCCGCGACGGCGTAGCGATTTCGCTTCACCATCGCGACATCCTGCGCGCCCTTCACTGGAACGGAGAGCAACGCACCTAAAGCAAATTTCTGGGGCGGCGCTGCGTTGGCGGCATCGCTTGACGTGATCGTGTTCGGTGCATTCAGCGCCGCGGTGCTTGCTGGTGTGGACGCAAGAGTCGCACTCGCAACGGAGCCGTCGGCGCTCGCCGCTTCGATCTTCCATGTGGCAATCTCGAAATCGTTCACCGCGAACAAACGTCCATCAAACACGCGAATGCGATGCACCTCGCCGGGCAACGCACTGGTGGAGCGCTCACGAAAATCGCTGCCCATCAAGCCGACTTGCGCGCCCTCGGGAGCTTGCAACGCGAAGGCGTATCCGCCACCGAGGGAACTTGGCAAGGGAAGCAACACACTCGCGGCACCGACATAGGTTCCATCGGAAAGACGCACGATGCGGCGACCAACGCATGCGACTGGACCAGCGACGGCATCGACGATGCAACCAACGGTCTTTCCCGCCAACATCGGCGTCGGAGCGACAGGCACGATGGGTTCGCCTTTGTCGTCCACTTCGTCGACGATTGTTCCCACTGGTTTCGCGTCATCAAGACGCACCGCGCCGCCGACGCCTGAGACAAACGCTTCGCCTTGCACGAGGGAGATTTCGCGGGGCGAAATGCCCAATTCGGCGCGCGTCCATCGAGCGGTGATGATCGGTGTGCGCACGATGGTGATGTCAATAGCGACGACTTGATCGTCGTTGAGCACGGCGAGGATCGTGTTGCCCATCACCAGAAAATCGACGAGCACGCCGGTAGTTCCGCGCGGCGCCAACTCGAGATCCGTGAGCATGGTTCCGCTTTGCGAATCGAGCATCAGCAGCCGATTCGCGTAACTCTGAAACCAGACGCCGCCAACGATTTCCATGTTGTGATGCACGCCACCGAATGAACTGGTGATCCGCATGGACTTGGGCGTGGGGACGAGTTTCGCTTCCGATTCATCGACGACGCGCGTGCCAGGAATCGCATCCGAGCAACCCAAAGGAAGCAGCGAACTTGCCAGCATGCACAGTCCGCATGCGCCCGTCGCGAGCCCATTTGTCCAACGGCTGCAACGCCTCGTGCGACTCGAACGAGGGGACATCTCTTGGTCACGCGTAAAGTTGCGCAGCATGGAGCGATAGAGTAACCACGTCGCTCGCGCTACGGTTGCACGGCAATCTCGCGACGATGACCGACTCGATGACTCACGCAGTGACCGACGCAATGACCGACGACTCCCCACGATTGACCAGCCTGCTCGCCTTGCTCAACCTCGAGCCTGATGACGGATTCATCCTCTATGGGCTGGCCCAGGAATGCCAGAAATTGAGCCGTTTCGCGCAGGCAATCGAGTTTTACGATCGCGCGATTGCGGCGGACCCTAAGCAGTGTTACGCGTTCTTTCACAAAGGCAAAGCGCTCGAACAAGCAGGGCGCGCAGCGGAAGTCGCTGCGGTTTTGCGCGACGGTTTGAAGCGCGCGAATTTGGTGGGAGACCGCCACGCCGCGAGTGAACTCGAGGCATACCTCGACGACATCGCGTAGAACACCCGCTTCTCGGTCACGCCTTCGTTTGTCCACGAAGTCGCAGCGCATCCAAATTGTTTCTCGATCACAACAGATCAAGCGAGCTTCATCATGGCTAAAAAATCAAAGAGTGCTCTTGCGAAAACCGCGTCGACCAAATCAGTCAAGAGCAAAGCCACTGCAACGGCGACGGCTAAGAAGCCCGCCAAGAGCGCGGTGAAAGCCACCGTGAAGCCGGTTGTGACGTCGACGAAAAAATCGGCTGCGCCCGCGAAGACCGCATCGAAGTCGAAGCCGCAAGTCAAGAAACCAGTTGCGACGAAAGTTGCGGCAATGAAACCACAGGCCTCCAAGCCCGCGGCAAAGAGCGCTTCTGCGAAGTCCGCATCGGTGAGCGGAACCATCAAGTCGATTCGTCCATCGAAGGATGGCCAGTCGTGGCTGCTTTCGTTTGACTCACAAGCAACCGTGACGATTCCTCTCGCCGCAGCACAGGCCGTCGGCGTCAAAGTCGGCGCGGCATGGAACGCAGCGCAAGCCGCGCGTGTCACCGCCGCCGCCTCTTCGCAACGCTTGTTCACCTCTGCTTTGGAGTTCCTCGCGTCCAAGGGCAGCGCCACGCGCGCCGAGGTCAACAAAGTTCTCGGCGGCGGAAAACATGCAGCAAACACGGTGAAAGAGCTGGTTTCTAACGGTTGGTTGCGCTGAGCACTCGTGCCTCAGTCATGCATGTGATTGAGCGACGTGATTGCGTCGCGCGGTAAGCCGGTTTGATGTCTTCCGTCGAACGGGTACGCATGGTCTCGCCTCTGCATGACTAATGCTGCGTGTTAGCATCCCGCGCATGTTTCATTTCCTGTTGCAACACATCCTCTCGCGGCCGCTCACGACGCGGGCGTCATCATCACCAACGCGCGCGAATCTCATGCTCGCCACTGCGGTGATGAGTTGCACCACGCTCGCAGGTTGCACCGGTGCGCTCAATCAATCGGACGGCCCGATGGGCACATCGCTGCCGGCGCTCCAAGGTGAAACAACTGCAACAGGCCTGGTTACAAACACGACCTCGATCACTCCGCACGAAAGTTCGCCGTGGAGCTCGCGCGCAAGTTGGAACGTTGTCACGGTCAACATGCCTAGCGCAGAGACGGAAACGTTTCCCTTCTATCGCTCGCCATTGCTCAACACGAATGGCGATTGGAGCGAGATCTTCACCTCGCCGATTCATGCGGGCTTTGATCTCGCGGTCATGCCCGTGCGCATGATTCAAGTTCCTCCCACCACCACGTTGCGCTGTCCAAATGCGTGCGCCCGCTGCACTGCCGCGAGCGCCGTCGAATGAGCGCTCTTGACAATCGAGGAATTCCGCTCGGTTACGCCTTTCGTCGCGAAGACGAAACCACGCCGCGTGAGCTCGATGCGTTGCAGCGACAAGGCGACGCGACGTGCCCCATCGTGCTTGATGTGCGCACCCATTTGGAGTGGGACATCTGCCGACTCCACGGCGCCAAACTCATTCCACTGCAAGATCTCGAGCGTCGACTCGATGAACTCAAGGCCGAACTCGATGACGATCTCACCCGGCAAATCGTGGTGCACTGTCATCACGGGCGACGCAGTTTGACGGCGACATACATCATGCGCGCCGCGGGATTCACCAACGTGACCAGTCTCGCGGGTGGAGTTCATCTGTGGGCGCGTGACATTGACGTCTCGATGCCGACCTACTGATACGCGCTTGTCGCGATGACGCAACCCACAACGACGAATGCTCTGGCAACGACTCATCACCGGCCCTCTGCTCATCGCGCTCGTCATCGGTGTCGTGTGGTTTGACGCATCACTCGATGAGCGCGCATCCGCCAACGCGCTGCCGCACGGACTGGTTCTCTTCGCATTCGCGTGTGTGCTCAGCGTGCTCATCGCCCGCGAAATGTCGGTGTTTCTGCGCGCCGCGAAGATCGTCGTCTGTCCCGTCGTCGCAACCACTGCCGCATTGCTTGGACTCATCGCCACCACGTTGAGCGCGCTCGCGCCGTCAAGCGCGCGCGCTGCTGGAATCATCGCCACTGCGCTCGCCGCGATGCTGCTTCTCGCATTGCTGCGCATGGCGCGCAATCGTGATCCGCATGGCTCGATGATGCTCGCGGGCTCAACATTGTTGGTGGGCGTGTATGGCGGCGTGCTGCTGGGATTCTGGATGTTGCTGCGCTTGGAACACTCACCGTGGATTCTGGTTGGCGCTGTGCTCACCACTAAATCGTGCGACATCGGCGCGTACTTCACCGGTCGCGCTTTGGGCCGACACAAGATGATTCCGTGGCTCTCACCGAAGAAGACATGGGAAGGTCTTGCCGGCGGCGTGATCACCGCGAGCATCATCGGCGGCACGCTCGCGCATTTTTCTTGGCAATGCATCGACGCTGCTGATCACATTCCGATTTGGGTCGGCGCGTTCGGCGGCGCGCTGGTCGCAGTGATCGGACAAGCGGGCGATCTTGCGGAGAGCGCGTTCAAACGCGACGCAGGATTGAAAGACTCGGGCGCGTTGCTTCCGGGAATGGGCGGCGTGCTCGATGTCTTGGACAGCCCGCTCTTTGCAGGGCCAATCGTGTACTGGCTGCTCTTGCTCACGAGTGCCGTCTAGTCCACGACCTGTGAGCAATGTCTGCGACTTGCGAACAACATCGAAAAATTCGCGGTTGCGAAGGCGATTCACCACGATGTGCATCACTTCGATGCACGCGAATCGTCGAGCGAAACGCGGTACGGATTGTGCTAGCATCCGACGCTCTATGGCGCTCCTTGACAATCTTCTGACACTGCACCGAGTCGACAGCCAAGTTCGCGCCCTGCGCAGCCGGGTTGATTCCGCAACGACCTATCTTGCAGCACAGGAGAAACTGCTCACCACGCTCGATCGACAGAAGCTCGAACTGGAAACGCAGGAGCGTCAGCTGAAGGCCGCAGTGCACAACCTTGAGATGGAGCAAGCGTCCGCGCAAGAGCGCGTTGACAAGTTGCGCTCCGAACTCAACACCTCGACCAACGACAAGCAATACAAAGCGATCCTCAACGAACTCAAGATGTTGGAGTCGCAGAAGGACGAGAGCGTCAAGCGCACACTTGATGACATGCAACGCGCCGAGGACACCAAGAAGCGCCTCGACACGCACGTTGCCACCATCATCGAGCGGCGCAAGATTCGCGAAGTCGCACAATCGAAGCTCGACGAGTGCATGAACGATGTTGGCTCGCGACTCTCTGAACTCGAAAGTGAACGCGACCGCGCGGGCACGCTCATTCCTACGCGCGAGCGAAAGTTGTTTGACAAGGTCGCCGAAGAAATGGACGGCGAAGCGATGGCTGAGGTCACGATCGTCGACATGCGTCATCGCGAATTCGCGTGCGGCGTGTGTCACATCGAAGTCCCCTTCGAGGCGTACGCCAAGTTGGCCTCGACGTCGGAGGTGTTGATTCAGTGCAAGGCATGCACGCGCATTCTTCATCTGCTCGAGGCCAATCGGCCGGTCGAGAAGACGAAAAAGTAAGCGCGCGCGCCGCAACGACGCCATTTGACGTCAACATTCAAGTCCACGCCGAATGCGGCGTGGATTTTTTATTCGAGATTGATGGTGGTGAGCGCGTCGATGCGCACGCTATTCAACGTCGTGACCACGCCATCGCTGCTGCGAACTCGCACCTCGTCAACGCGCGTCGCTTGACCAAGTCCAAAGTGCGCGACTGCCTCGCACTGCGAGAGATAGCTGCGCGTGGGTGAAATCGTGCGTCGTTGGGTGACTTTGCGCTCTCCAAAGACCCCGCCGATGACCGCGTCGATCTCCACCTCCGCACTCAACGCGCGCCCGGGTTTGTTACCACTATTGAGCGCGATCGCGATCCAGTGATTGCCGCGTGTCTGTTGATTGACCAACACACGCGGCGCGCTACCGAGATCGGTCAACACCAAATCAGGATCGCCATCGCGATCAAGATCTCCCCACGCCAACGCGCGACCAACTGCGGGCGTGGCCAACGCTCCTGTGAGTTCGGGTGCCGCTTCGACAAACAACGGCACCGATTCGGCGCCGCGGTTCTCGAACAGTTGTCCGCGCTGCGCATAGGTTTGACTCGGTTGAATGCGCGCGATCTCGGGCTCGAGATGCCCGTTCGCTTGCAGCAGATCTTCGTCGCCATCGAGATCAACATCGAGAAACAACATGCCAAAGGTCAGGAAGCGCCGCGTTGGAGCGCCGAATCCTTGACCGAGCGCCTCGTCTGAAAACGTCAGCTCACCGCGGCCTGCGCTGGGATGGGCGATATAGAGCGAGCTCGGTTCGTTCGCGAAATTGCCCACCGCCACCGCAAGTTCTGCGTTGTTGCGCGGCCATGCGAAGTCGATGCCCATCGCGCCAGTTGCACTTCCATCACGGTCGTAGGCAAAGCCAACTTCCGTCGCGATATCCGCGAAGTGCGGCACGCCACTGTCGCTCACGCCCATGTTGCGCAAGAGAAACTTCGGCGTGCGATCGTTGGCCACGAGAATGTCGGTGCGACCATCGCGGTCAGCATCGACAAACGCAAGACCCAGCGTCTTGCCGTACGGCGCGCCCGTCACAGGATTGGTGATGGCGACGCCTGACGCGAGTGTGGCATCGCGCAATGTGACGCCGTCATTGAGCAGCAACGAAAGCGATGTCCCTTCGAATCCACTGGGCGGTCCATAGGCGCGACCGATTCCATCGAGTCGATAGTCGACGGCACGATCGATTGTCGGAGACCACTGCACATAGTGCGTGACCACTACATCAAGATCGCCGTCGCTGTCCGCGTCAAACATTCCCGCGCTGGTGCTCCACTGATCGTCGCGCGGAACGTTCCACGCATCACTCGCGTCGACGAACGCGATCGACCCTTCACCTGACGATTGATTGAGCAGCAATCGATTTCGTCCCACAGTGGTCACGAACAAATCTGTTCGCCCATCACCGTTGATGTCGCCCACTGCGATGGCGTTGGCATACATCGCACGCGCAAGTGGGTCGGGGAGTTCGATCGCTTCGAACCTGATGGCGCCCTGCTGAATCGTGATGTTGCGAAACACTTGGATTCCGCCGCGATTCGCGCCGTCCGCTGCGGCAGCGGGTTCGAGCGGTTGGCCTTGCGCAAAGACGAGGTCGAGCTTTCCATCGCCATCAAGATCGACGATGGCCACGCCACCGCTCAGACATTCGGGAAGCAACTTCGCGCCGCGTGCGCCTGAAGTATGGGCAAACGCGCCGAGGGCTTGTTGCGAGACATCGTCAAATACGACGCCCGCTGAGGGCGTGACTCCCGCCGAGGGCGGAGCAATGGGCGAACCTGCGTTGTTCGCAGAACCAGGAATTGCTGCGGGTTTCGTGCGCCATTGCACGATGGCAAAGGTGATCAGAGCCAACAGAAACATCACGATGACGGAGCGCCAAAAACCACGCGCGACCAAGCGGTCGTCACCTGGAGTTTCGTCCGCGCCAAGTTTGTTGTCGCGCACGTCACTCGATGGCGATTTGGCTGGATGGCGATCGCGCTCGTTACGAAAGTCTTGCGTTGGCTGAGTCATCGCTGGTGCTGTGCAGAGTTTGCGGTCAACGGTTGGAAGACGTGCCGAGTACTGGTGGTGCTAAAGATGGTGGTGCCAAAGATGGTGGTGCCAAAGATGGTGGCGGCGAAGCTGACGGCGTGAGCGGCGGTGGTAAAACTTTGGGAACTTCCAAACGAGTCCCTGGCAGAAGACCTCCGACGAATCGCTCCGGTCGCATGAGGTCGTAAAACACGGTGGCCTCCGCGGCATGATCGGCCCACGGATATTTTTCGCGCGCCAAGCGAGCTGCACGATCACGCGCGTTTTCGTCGAGCTTGTATTTCGCGTGCTGCTCGCGCGCGACCTTGGCCTCGTCGACTTGGCCGAGTTCATCGCACGCGCGCGCAAGCAACCACCACGCTTGCGCTTGCTCGGGATCGACCTTCAACGAAGCGCGAAGCGACTGCTGGCTTTGTTCGAGCAATTGCACGACGTGCGCGCGCTGACTCTCGCCTCGCTCAAGACGCGCCGCTTCGAGTGTGGTCTCCGCGAGTTCGTTGAGCACGCGTGTGTCGATAGAGAAATCAAATCCGCGTTCGCGCGCGCCAGCGAAGTCGGTGGCCAACACCCGCTGAAACCCCTCGATTGCTGCGGAAAAGTTGCCGTTTTGCTTGTCCGCCAACGCCGTGAAATAGGTGATGGTCCATGGAGTCGAAGGAATCGCGCCCCCTGCTGCCGCAGTCGAAGCGCGCGCGAGTGACGCGGCGGCTTCGTCGAGACGTCCTTCGCGAATCTGCAATCGCGCCTGCGCGAGTGCGCCAACCGAAGGCACCAACGTTTCGACTTCGACGAACGCTTCTTCGGCTTGACGCACGGCACCACGACCTGCACCGCGATCAGCCTCACGCAAGAGACCAATGCCGTAGTCGTACCAACGTTGCCACGGAGGGAACGCGCGCGCGTCCATCGTGGTCTTGCCGTGCACGACGCCATCGCGATCTTGCACGGGAAGCGTGATGCTGTCACGCGTGAGAATCATCACCGGCAAATCGTTCACACGATCGGCTCCATAGACGAACTCCATGTAGGTCGTATCGAACTTGCGATAGCGCACTTCGCTCTCAATCTCAATCGGCGCGTTGGCCTCGAGTGGAACGGTGAACAGAAGATGCGTCACATCGCCCGCGCCAGGAGGAATCTGGTTGTTGAACAGCGCCAGAAAAATATCCTGTGGGTTGCGGCGATCAATACGATTGCCTTCGCGATCGATCACGAACGCGTTGTAGGTTCGGCTCCAAGGATCGAGCGCGCCACGTGTTCCCAGCGCACCGATGCTGCCGATCTCACGGCCTTCCATCGAAGCGCGCGCGTACAACCATGCTTCGTTGGAATCAGCAGTGCCTTGGGTGAACTCGTGGCCAATGTCGAGTGTGCGCACCACGACTTCGAGCAGATAGGTTTGACCCGCGCGCAGAGTCGGAAGTGAGGGACGGATGACATGCAACGCGCCATCAATCGTTCCACCTTCACGCAGCGCAAAGAGATCAAGCCGCAGCGTCTTCGCGTTGAAGCCCGCAGCCGCAGCGGCGATCGCGGCGCGCGCTTGCTCCGCCGTTTCATTCGACACTTCGCCCTCGCCGACATAGGCGGCCGAGTCAGGCAACATCGCACCAACGCTCATGTCGATCACGCAAGAAAGCGCGGTATTCGCGCTGGGAAATGCATGGGAGAGCACGCTGCGTTGACCGCTGCCGTCGCGTGTGCGCGCAGCGAAATCGTCGCTGATCATCGCGGGCATGTGACACGTGTTGCAATCGGTCGCCGCTTTCTCGGGGTAGTACCAACCGAGGACGCCGTGGCCACTGCGGCCGGAATAGAGGAACGAATCGTAATGATCTTGTCCGCGCAACCACTTGTAATCGTTGAGCGCTTCGGGCAAAAATACTTTGTGGCATGCGCCGCAGAATTCGCTCGAGCGATGGACTTCGTCCTTGAGAAACGTGCGCTTGTGAAACGACGGTTTCGCTTTGATGAGTTGACTCGACGCCCATTGCAACAGCGGCGAATCGCTGAACGCGAAGGGATAGTGCGGGCTCTCACGCAACGTGTAGTCAGCATTTCCCCGCGGTGAGTCGACGGAGATGATTCCGTGACACACCGTGCAGGTGATGCTCGCGCGCCCGAGCGGATCGTTGGCAACGTCGTAGGCAGGATCGTCCCACTTGGGGTCTTCAAACGATCCCGAGAGAAACGGAACCGGGTCGTGACAACCGGCGCAAAAGCGCGCGTCGTTGACTTTGCCTTCGCGCGCGAACGCTTGTTGCCGCGTCTCGCGCACGCTCGCGGTGTAGAGCGGATTGTTGAACGAGCTCGCCGCGTGCGCTGAGTGCGCCCATGAATGCACGACGTCTTGGTGGCACTCAAGGCAGTATTCGTTGGCCATCAAACCCTGCGCGGGAATGAATCCACCGGTGTTGGTCTTGGCCAACGACGGTTCGAAGTAACGCTCGCCGTCGCTGGGAACCACTGGTTTTGCCGAGGGAATCGCGTAGTGCCCAAGCACTGCGGCTATCGCTGCGGCGGCGGTGGCCATGGTCCAGCGAGCGCCGACTTTCCACTTCATGCGACGACCCGAAAGTCGATGGAGCACGAACAACCACGCGACCAATAGCGGCGCGATGACGTGAATCCAATACGCGCTGTCGCGCCACATGGGCTCGCGCAGTCCGATGGTGGTGCCCGCAAGTTCAACACGCGTGAGCGCAACACCTGTCGCCAACAGCACGATCGCCGCGACGAAAGTGGCGATGCCTGCAGAGATCGCGCGTGGGTTCGGTCGGTTGTGAACGTTGCGCCAATGCAACGCACCGAACACAATCGTCGGCACCACGATGGCGAAGCCGAGCACGAGGTGTGCCAAGAAGTTCCACAGATAAAACTGGTTTTGCAACGTCTCGTTGGTGAACCACTCGAGCAGAGTGATCGACGCGAGGTACGCGCTGTTCACCATCAACAACGCGAACAAACAAAACACCGCCGCAAGCAGCCATGCCAATCGCGGACCAACGGCGGGTCGAAATTTCGTCACACTCGAAAGTCTAACGGGATCTCATCGCCCACCCATTGGACGGGTTCGTGTGCTGCGCATCAATGCTCGCGCAGCCTCCGTCATCGCGGCAATCTCCGGCAGCGGCGCGATAGTTTCGCCGTCGCGGGTAAACAAGTCCATGTCTTTGCACCAACCGTTGACCTCGAGGATGTAGCGACGCGTTGCACCCGCAAGGGCGTTGTGCGGAGGCGATACGAAATCAAGTGCGACCTCTTCGCCAGGGCCAAACACAACCAGCGCGCCATCGACCTGCTCGCACAAGGCGCGCACATCACCAAACTCGGTGTACAGACCCCGCTGAAATCGGCAGTCCCACAATGGAAGCAAACGATCGTGATCGTAAAACGGTTGATGCTGCGGACCAGTTGATCGCTGCGCGAAACCCACGGAGGCCAGCGACGCGCGTGTGAGCTGCAGTTCGCTCGCTTCGCTGGGCAGTGTTTCGCGTGCGACCAAACGCACACTGTCGAAGTAGACCTGCATGGTGGTGCTCATGCGCAGCGCAGTCGCACCTGCGGGCAACGCAGACTTCGGGATGGGCAACGCCATTCGTCGCGGCATTCCTGCGGGATAGCCCCACTCGGCGACGAGATCGACCCACACACCATCGCGCGTGCGCGCCTGCAAACTTGGCGCCGTGTAGCGCGCGTTGGCTTGCCATGCCGCGAACATCGTTTGGCAATAGGGATACTCAACCCAACCATCGATCACGAGCCATGGGTCATCGATGGCATCGATCGCAGTATCAAACTCGAGTTCAATCACCTGCTCACCTGCGAGTCGTCCGATGAATCGCCTGTCAAGCGGACCCACATCAGGGGCGATGAGATCGACGCGAGCGAGCGCATCATTCTTCTGCGGCAACCAACACGTGCGCCACGCGACAATTTCGCCCGTGGGCGCCGCACCACCGATCGCGAGTCGCTCATCGGGCGCGATGTCCCAACCTTGCGGAAGATCAATCGCACGCAGTCGAACGCGGTCGAGCATGCATGACTCTTCCATCGGCTCGGCGAGCGTGAGCGAGAGCGTTCCCCCAGCGCGCGGTTGCAGTGCGTTGACGGGTAACACCAACACTTCCCACGGTCGCGGCTCGCTGTAGACGCCGGGCGCGAGCAGATATCCCAAACCGCCGACGCCAAGAATGTCGGTGACAAACCGCATCTTTTGGCCGTCAAACGCAAAGATCACTGGGCACGACGAGATCTGTCGCTGCGTCTCACTGATGGTGTGCAACGATCCCGCCGCGAGATCAAGTTCGCTTTGCAACACGCCATCGGACCACTCGAACTCGACGAAATCCGCTTTGCCATACCCGCCCACACCGATGGCGACGGGCGCAAGCGATTGACCACGCCCCGTGTGATTGCGAAACGTTTCGCCACCGGACCACGTCGCACCAACGCGCGCGGCGTAACTGGTTCCGATGCCGCTGCTGTTGGAGCGCATCGATTGCGACGCTTCAGTGCGACCACTCAACTTCAACGCAACGAATGCACCTCGACCCGCACCTGCGTCTCGCACCAGCGGCGCTCCGCCAACGCGCAGGGCAAGAAGTGATGCACCGTGCAACGCATCGAGCATGAGCAACTGCGTGCGCACCGTGCCTTGCGCGACAGGCCATTGCATCACTTCACGACCACCATCGCTGTGCATAGTGATCGCGTCGGCGCCCAGCAAAAACACATCGGCACGTCCATCACCAGTGACATCGGCCACTGCGATTTCCACGGAACGATTGCGCGTGAGTTGTTCCATGCGAGTGGGCAAACGCAGATAGGTCCCGGTTGCGAGCATCAACCGACGCAGCGGAATTCCTGTGAGTTCCACCACCGCCGCTGCCACTGCAGAATTGTCGAGTTGTTCTTGCGAAACGCCCTCGGCCAAGCCTTCGCTCCAATGGCAGAGCCGATCGTTGAGCAGCAACTGATGAGGCATCGTCTTGTTGAGGATGAAGATGTCTGCGTCGCGATCGAAATCGAAGTCGGCGATGATCACGCTTTGCGGATTGCGCGGAGCGTCGGCGATTCCTGCAGCGCGCGCGATCTCACGAAAGGTTCCATCAGAGTTGTTGATGAACAACTCGTTGGCGCCGTCGCGATAGATCACAAAGAGATCGAGATCACCATCGTGATCAAGGTCCGCCAGCGCGCCGTCGAGGCAATTCACCCCCGCGCCGCGGGTTTTGCTTGATTCAGTCGCGTCACGAAAGCCTCCGTCGGTCGTCGCGAGCAAGAGACGGTTGCCATCGCGCGCGCAGCAGTAGAGATCGGTGCGACCGTCTTCATCGATGTCGCCAAAGAGCATCGAGTTCACGCTGCCGCCCGCGAGTGTTGCCAGCGGATGCTGCGTAAGCGCGTCGTAACTTCCATCGCCGCGCGCGTGCAATACCAACGCCCGCGCGCTTGATCCTGGCTTTGCCGCAAGTCCGCGAGCAATGACGATGTCGAGTTTTCCGTCACCGTCGAGATCGACCGACGCCGCGTGCTGCTCGACATCGTTTCCCCACGCGGGCGTTTCTCCTTCAGGCCAGTGCACGACCAGTTCATGCTCTTCCGAAAAGAATTCCCCTGGAAGCTGCGGTTGCGGCGCGATCGCATTCGCTTGCTCGACGATGGCCATCGCCAGTGGACCCATGCGCGAGTATTTGAACTCGGCGGTGCGCGCGCGCGGGTTGAGCGTGAGCGCTTCGAATGCGGCCAACGCGGCGCTCGCTTTTGCTTCGTTTCCCAGTCGTTGCGCACACCGCTGCACACCAAGTTGTGCACTCTTGAGTGACGAGTCCTCGATCGTGGCGCGGTCATACCACTGCAATGCCATCGCGTACTCGTTGTTCTGCTCCAAGCTCTGCGCGGCGAGGTAGCAGGTGTAGGCGTCTGATGACTGTGCTTGCGCCAGTGGCAGCAGCATTGCCTGCGCTTCTTTCGCACGACCGAGATAGAGCAAGCACACCCCTTGGCAGTACTGCGCGCGCTGGGCAATCTCGCTCGTGGGCTTGGACTTCAGAAGCGCGTCAAGGAGCGCGAGCGCTTCATCTTGCGCGCCTTCATGCGATTGATTGAGCGTCGCGATCGCGTGATTGAGTTGCGCCTCGGCGGGCGCGTTCGGTGCGGCGGCAATGCGCGCGAACTCCGCTTGCGCGCGCTCGAATTCAAACCGTCCC
Organism: Planctomycetota bacterium; assembly: GCA_003671025.1. Taxonomy (GTDB): domain Bacteria; phylum Planctomycetota; class Phycisphaerae; order Phycisphaerales; family SM1A02; genus QWPT01. The sequence goes on along the minus strand of QWPW01000001.1, from coordinate 244,286 downwards.
ATCAATCCCACCGCATGATTCATCGTCTCCAGCGGCGGCGCATTGGAGTCGCTTTGCGGGGCACTCGTTGCGTCTTGCGTTGATGTTGCTGTGGATGGAGTTGCGCCAGCAGTCGACGGAGTTGAAACATCTTGGTCGCACGACGCGAGAGCGATGCTCATCAGCAGCAGTGCAACCATTCTTGTTCGCGCTTGAGTTTGAATCATGAGCGCAGCATATTCGCGACGTCGCAACCATGACTTCGCTCGCGGCATCAACAGACTTCAGTACCTGTCGTCAACGCGTCGTCGACGCGTCGTCAACGCGTCGTCGACTCAAGGCAACAACAGCTTCGCTGCCGCAATACGCGCGTCGTTGCTGGCAATATCAATCGCGCCGTCACCTGCTCTGGCAAAGCGCGGAGTCGCGGCGTAAGGATGAACTTCCGCGCGATAGTGAGCGCGCATGTCATGGCCGCGACGGCGTTGCCGCGCCTCACGCAGCGCGGCTAAATCGATGGGCATCACCACTACTTTCTCGCCCGCGCCCGCATCGGCTTGCGCCAAGATGCGGCCATCGAAATCGATTCCCATCGATCCACCCGGCCATGAAAACGGCGGATAGCCCTCAAACGTCGCGCCTTGATTACACGCGAGAACATAGGCAGTGTTCTCGATGGCGCGCGCGCGATTGATCGTTGTCCACCAATCCATCGGCGCCGTTGCGCCCCACGGATCCATGTACGCACTCACGCGAATAAGCACCTCGGCGCCGTTGAACGCGAGTTGACGAATCGATTCGGGAAACAACCAGTCGTAACAAATCGCGCAACCGAGCTTGCCGATTTCGGTGTCGACCACGGGGAACGGGTTCTCTTGATAGTTGGCGAGATCGTGCGGGCTGGTGTGCACTTCCCAGGGAATCCACGGATTCACCTTGCGATACTTCGCGAGAATTCCCGTTGGACCGATCAAGCACGTGGTGTTGAACACCGCGCCGGGATACTTCGCATCGCGCTCGATGAAGGTTCCCGTTTGCACGTAGCACCCAGTGTTCTTCGCGAAGCGCGTGTACGCCTCTGTGTGTTCATTGGGCAGTTCCACCGCGAGATGCTCCAGCAGTTCCGCTTGCGTGAAGTACACCGGCGCCGCATGCGCGAACTCGGGAAACGCAACTAATCGCACATCAAAAAACGGCGCGTATCCCGCGACCGTTTGCTCAGCCATGGCAATCATGCGTGCCACGCGCGCGGGAATTTCTGCGCGCGTCTTGGGGTTTTCAAATGCTGTTTGAATCGCCGCCGCGTGATAGCGCTCGACTGAATTGCGCACGCCTGTCTTAATCGGTTCGGCGTGCGTCACGCTCGCATTCACGCTCGGCAGTGCTGCACTCGCCGCGCCCACCGCGACGGTTCCTAGAAAATCGCGGCGCGTCGGCGGAGTCGAGTGTGTGTCGTTCATGCGGCTACTTCAGAGAGAGGGTCGTGCGTGGTCGTCGTGATGCCGCGCGGCTCAGTCACGCTCATCTATCCACGCTTGTTGGATCGCTTCGAGAATGCGTTCATTGCAGGGATGCCCTTGTTTTTCCGCAAAATTCGGCAAGGACAGCACGAGCGCATTCAGCGTAGGAAAACTGACAATGGTGGGATCGATGTCGTCGTGCGCAGCAGCGAGTGCTTCCGCAATCTCTTGTATGTCGAGCCAGTGCATCGCGCATCACTTTCTACGTGAGGACGTTTCGCAAGAAGTGTTAGTGCGGAATCTCTTTTACTGCGTTGCGATTCCACGAAGGCACGCGAATGACGATCGGGCCGCGCTGTGCGCCGAGATCTTTCAGTTCGCATTGGCACGCGAGACGCGAACTGCGACGAATGCCCGGCGCTTCTTCAACGCGATCTTCTTCTGCTTCGCTCGCATCGTTTACTTGCTCGCCACCGCGCTCGAGATAGATGTGACAGGTCGAGCAGGCACAAACTCCGCCGCATGCATGCTCGATGTTGATGCCGTTGTCGATGGCAACTTCGAGCAGTGATTCGTGTTCACCGCCGAGAACATTCCATGTCTTCTGACCGGTGCCCGTGAGGCCTTCGGGATCTTCCAATTCGAAAGTGATGGAGATGACCGGAGGTCCGTGTTGATGATCGTCGTCGCGTTTGAGATGCATAGATTGGCTCGTTCTCGCGTGTGCGAGGCGGCGCATGATACGCTCGCTTTGATGTCGCACACGCACGCGGAGCCACTTCATCCTTTGGCGGGGCCACTTCACCCACTGGGTTTGACTCGTGTGCAGTTCGTCGAAGCAGCGCAAGCGCGTGGCACAAAGGCGGCAACTGCGCGCGATGAGTACAAGGCGCTGTTCCGTCAGGGAATCGTGCCCGCGTGGTGCGAAGTCGCCGACTATCCCGTGACCGCAACGCTCGTTGAAGGCGAAACTTCAAAGTTTGTGCTTCGTCACGAGGATGGCTTGGAAACCGAAAGCGTGCTCATTCCCATGCCGCGCGCATCGGGAACCACCACCACATTGTGTGTTTCGAGTCAAGTGGGATGCGCGATGGGCTGCGGTTTTTGCGAGACGGCGCAGATGGGTCTGCTGAAAAACTTGCGCGCCGATCAGATCGTGCATCAATGGTGGGCCGCGACTCATCGAGTGCAACGCGCTTCGAGCGCTGGCGAACCCTCGGCATCTGCCCGCGTGATCAAGAACATCGTCTTCATGGGCATGGGCGAGCCCACCGACAACATCGATGCGGTGATTCAATCAGTGCGCGTGTTGGTTGATCACGACGGCGCGATGATTCCCGCGTCAAACATTTCCATCTCCACCGTGGGAAACCCCGAGGGCATCGAGAAGATTGGCGCGTTGGTGAGTGAAGTCGGCTTCCATCGCCTCAACCTCGCGCTCTCGCTCAACGCACCCAACGACGCGATTCGTAGCAGCATCATGCCCGTGAACAAAGCGTGGCCGATGGCGCGACTCAAGAGCGCGCTGGCGGCGTTTCCGCGCTTCTCGCAATCAGCGTTTTGCGTGGAGTATGTGCTGATTCCCGGCGTCAACGACTCGGACGAACACTGCGATGAAGTGTGCGCGTTCTTGCGCGACATCCGCTGCTCCTTCAATGTCATTCCCTACAACCCGCGACGAAACTCACCGTGGCCTGCACCCGATGAAGCGTCGATTGAACGATTCATCGCCCGCGCGTTGGCCAACGGTCAGTTCACCAAACGACGCGGCACCAAAGGACGACAAGTGATGGCCGCGTGCGGACAGTTGGGCAACGAAAAAATCCGCCATCGCAAAGTGCTTGGTGACGACGGCAACTACGCGCCGCTGGTGAAGGTGCGCGTGCCGATGCGCAACAGCAACGAAACCTCGGAACACAACCCACTGAGGACGAACGACTCGTGAGCAAGATCAAGCATGATGTCGCGCCACGCACGGGATCGAGCAGTGCACGCTTTCGGCGTTACCGCGATGAACTCACTCGACGCGCGCGTGAGAAACGTGAAGACGCACGCGGAAAACCAAAGGGCGCGCTCCAACGTTCTTTCGGCGCGCTGATTCGCGCGTACTTGGGTTTGCTCGCTCCCTATCGCCCGCAGGTGACGGTTGCCTTTATTGCGCTGGCCATCGCGACATCGCTCGCGCTCATTCCTCCTGCGGGAATCAAGATTGCCATTGACAGTGTGTTTGGTGATCAACCATTGCCGCCGATCGTGCAGCGATGGGCGCCGAGTTGGATCAATCTCTCCGACCGCAGCGCGGTGCTCGCGTTGGTGGCAGGCGTCACGCTCATCACCATCATGATCAAGGTGTGCGTGAGTTTGGTTGGACGCACGCGAGCCACGGTGGTTGCCAAGTTGTTGCAAGTTGCGCTGCGTCGCCGCGCGTTTGCCAAGGCGATTCACCTGCCCCTCGCGCGCGTGCACGAACTCAAAGCGGGCGGAGTGGCCAGTCTCATTCGCGAAGATGCGGGCGCTGCGGGCGAGCTGCTCTTTGGTCTGCTGTACAACCCGTTTCGCGCAGTCATTCAACTCACGGGCAGTCTGATCATTCTCGCGTGGACCGATTGGCGTTTGCTGGTGGGCGCGATCGTGCTCTTGCCCATGGTCTGGTTCAGTCATCGCACGTGGGTTGGTCGCATTCGCCCGATCTATCGCGATCTCAAAAAGTTGCGCGACGAGATCGATGGACACGCCTCTGAAAGCTTCAGCGGCATTCGCGTTGTGCGCGGATTCGCCCGCGAAGAAGCGGAAGCCGCGCGATTTGCTCGCGGCACCAATCTTCAAGCGCGCACCGAACTTCTCGTGTGGTGGTGGAGTCGCGGAGTCGAGATTGCATGGGAACTCTTCATCCCCATGGCCACCGCAGGATTGCTCTGGTACGGCGGAATGCAGGTCGTCAACGGACGATTGACCGCTGGTGACTTGGTGATGTTCTTGACCTACGTCACGCTTCTGCTTGGTCCGCTCGAAGTGTTGGCCAACACCGCGACCAACTTGCAGACTGGTCTGGCCAGTCTTGATCGCACCCTTGATTTACTGGGCGAAGAAGATGAGTTTGCACAGTCGGCGGCGCGCGCGACCCTCAAGCTTGCACCCGCGCAAGTGCGCGGTGATGTGCGCTTTGACGATGTGTCATTTCACTACGCAGGTTCGGAGCGGCTCGTGCTCGATGGCGTGAGTTTCGCGGCGAACGCGGGCACCACCGTGGCGCTGGTGGGCCATTCTGGCGCCGGAAAAACCACGCTCTCCAATCTCGTCGCACGCTTCCACGATCCCACCCGCGGCGCGGTCACGATCGATGGACACGACATTCGCGATATTGAACTTGCGTCCTACCGCAGGTTGTTGGGCATCGTCGAACAGGATGTGTTTCTCTTTGACGGATCCATTCGCGAGAACATCGCCTATGCGCGGCCCGATGCCAGCGACGCGGCGATTGCGCACGCGGCCAAAGTCGCGCGCGCGGACGTGTTCATCGCAAAGTTGGAAGAGAAGTTCGACACGCGCATCGGCGAGCGCGGCGTCAAACTCAGTGGTGGCGAGCGACAGCGACTGGCACTCGCGCGCGCGGTGTTGGCCGATCCGCGCATTCTGATTCTCGATGAAGCGACGAGCAATCTCGACACCGAAAGTGAACGGCATATTCAAGCGGCGCTAGGCGAAATCCTGCGTGGACGCACGAGTTTTGTGATCGCGCATCGACTCTCCACCATTCGCGAAGCGGATCTCATCTTGGTGATGGAAGACGGAAAAGTCGTCGAGCGCGGAACCCACGACGAACTCATTCGCAGCAGTGGTCGCTACGCCACCATGGTGGTGTTGCAGACTGAGCCTCGCAGAGATGAGAGTACACCGCGGCGCGACACGAGCACGGATGCTCATCCCCTTGCGAATGCGTGAGCACACGCGCTGCACACCGGCACGCTCATCGCGAAGAGCAACAGCAACGCGAGCGAGCGCGGCATGCGGTTCATTCACATGCAGGACCGACAGTTGGGTTATGCGTGGGAGTCGAACTCACAGGACCAGAAACCACGGCGTCGTGAATCGCATAGATCTCAACGCCCGCGCGCGGCGTCACCGCAGAGTCGCGCGCAGACTTTGAAAACGCGGGCAGCGCCACACTCTTCAACTCGTGATCGATGACGAACGCAGGCAACGGTCGTCCGTTCGCAAACGACGGATCCGCGCAACTGGGATTCAAACATCCGCACAGAGACCACTGCGGCAAAGTCGACACGATCGGTTGATGACGAAAACAAAATCCGCCCAGTGCAAACTTTTCGCCGACGCGGTCGATGCACCACGCGCTAGGCAATGTGCGCACGCCGCGATCACGCGGACCTTCACACAAGCGAATGGGAAGCGCGCACCGCTCGCGAAACGCTTCAAAAAGCGCCATTTGCGCGTCATCGGGCTCGGTAAGGGCGGAGGTCAGTTCGCCGATGACCACGATCACTTTGGCACCCGCACGCATCGCCGCGCGCCCGAGTCGCACCAATGTCTCTTCGTCGAGTTCGTGCGTGGTCGCGACACCAACGCGCCGCTGCGACTCGCGCGTACTCATCATGATGTCGGCGACGACGAGTGCGCGCGCGCTCGGTACGAACAACGCGCGCTCAGGCATGAGCTCGACATCGATGCCGCCGATGGTGACCGCGGTGTTGGGCACAAGGCGAATGCTACCGCGAGCAACGGGTGCGCTTGGGCTCAGCCGCGAAGCGCGAGAGTGTTCACTCAGACTCCACCATCGGCGCGTCAAGAATCTCCCGCCGAGACCTTTCGATTTGCGCGTACCACTTCTGCGATGCCTGATGATTCTTGGCGATCAGTTCAGCAGTCTCACGCAACACAGGAACAATGCTTCCAAACGCGTCGACGAACAGCGCGAGGTGACCGCCTTCGTAGACGAATCGCGGCGGCTTGCCTAACGCAATCCACAACGCCTCTTGGGTTGCGCTGGGAACGATGAGGTCTCTCTCCGCAGAGATCACCACCACGGGGCAACCTGCAAGCGCTGGCGCTGCCCTGAGCGGATCGAGCCGGCAATACTCGACGAATCCTGCGCGAAACTCGGGGTCTTCAAACATTTGTTCGCTCAAGACGAGTCCGCGGATCGCGCTGGTTGATGCGACATCAAGCAACGAACCGCCACCAGCGACGAGGACGAGGGCGTCGTGCGCAACCGCTCCAGTTGCGGCGAGTCCGACGCCCATGATCGCGCCCAAACTTTCACCGACGATAAACAGCGGCGCCGTGCGCACCTCGGGAGCGATCACGCTCAGACACACGAGCTGCGCAATCGTGACCTGAGTCGCGGCAGAAATCAGCACATCTACGGCTGTTCCGACCGCTCTCCCCTGCGCGCGCGCGTCGAGATGTTCGTTCTGCGCGAGCACCTCTTTCACTCTCGCAATGAGTGGCGGTGCGACTTCAATGACGTGCCAACCATCTTTGCGCAACGCATACCTCGTCAAGAGCGCGGAGGATTTGCCGACGATTCCTGGCAACAGAACACAAACGCCGCGCGTCGGCACCTCCGCATCGTGCAGCATCAACTGCGTCCACTCCCTCGACTCGATGAGCAGTGCCTTGGCCTCTGACTCGGTCATCGTTTCTTCGCTCGCCGTCACCGCTTGTAAAGTCACAGGTTGTGCAATCGTTCCTGTGCCCAGCACGAACTCAGTGGGCCGTCGCATCTTGGTGCAGCTCACGAGTGTCATGCCAGACATGACGATCATGACGGTGACGACTTTGACCATCGTCATGCGCGCGCGACCAACGACGCTGCTGCTCGATGAGCAACGCTGCACGGCGATGCAACATCCAACAACGCGCGTGTCATTCTGTCGCTTCTGGAACTCTTGCATGATGGCTCGCAGGATGCGCTCCACTGATTAGGTCGCCGCGCGCTGTTTGCGCGCGTAGATGATTCCAACCGTCACCAACACCAGTCCCGAGATGAACAGCAACGCGATACGCATCGGCGCAGGCGTTCCCACGAGATCAACTGCGTACAGTCGCGCCACCAACATGAATAATGTCGCGAGGCCAGCCCAACGCAGCGGCGCCCAATCTCGGCGGAAACCCAGCAAAACCTCGGTGCTGGCGACGATGACCATCCAAATCGCCGCGAAGGGACCAGCGATCGAACCACCGAGCGCCGCCGCGATGGCAAGCGCTCCCAGCGGAGCAATTGCGGCCGCGCCGATCGCGTCGGCGACGCGGCGTTGCGATGAACCCATGGTTTGCTCAACGACGAAGACGCGCGCCACCAAATACGCCAGCGCGGCACTCAACACCGCGCAGTACGCAAGCCATGGATTGTCTGCAGCGCTCTCACCGTACGAGAACAGTCGGACGAATCCCATGAACGCACCGATGAGCACACTCAAGGCAGACATCCATGCGCCGGAAATCGCCACATGCGGTTTGTTGATGAGCCGCGCACTGGCCATGATCAACGCGCCCATGAGCGCTTGTATCACGATGAACAGCAGCACCAAGTTCTGCGCGCTCAATCCATAGCTGCGACCGACCATCGAACCGAAGACTGTCCATTCGAGTCCGCCGAAAATCACCATGATGATGGTGAGTGTCAAGCGCGCCTTCCCTAGCCGCGGATGATTCGCCATCAATACGGTTGCGACAGAGGCGAACGCGAGTTGCGCTCCAATCCCTGGCAGCAAAGAGTCGTCTCCAAATCGATAAAAACCACTCAAAATCATCACCACCCATGTCGCTGAGGCGGTGAACGCAAGCGCCAGCGCGGTGATGACCATGGTCAGCGTGGCGCGCGGCATCCACATCACGATGAACGCGGGGAGCACCATGCACGGGAGCGCGAAGTCGCCGTCGGTCGCCATCGCCGACGCCGAAATCCACGCGATGGCACCGATGAGCGCGAGCATGATTGCGGCCACGAGGCGCGCGCCGATCTTGCTTGCGCTCATCAACGCAAGCGCGACCGCGGCGAGAACGAGGATCTCAATGCTGAGATCCCACGTCACCGGAAAGATTCCAAACAGCGCGGGCGTGCTGACGGTTGGGGCTGAAGTGAATACGCCAGGTTGGCTTGATGTCGCCACAATCGCTGCAATGAACGCGCCCAGCGCCGCGAGCACGGCCACGACATCAAACAGTGGGAACCGCACTCGTGTCGCGATCCACGCGGCAGTGAGCGCGCCGGCACAAAGCAGCGGCGCTATGGCGCGGTAGTCGATCATTGAGGCGATGCCGTCAAGACCCGCGGCTATCGCGAGGCCGGACGCGGTGAGCGCGAGCAGTCCGCACGCGGAAGCGACCGCCCGCGTCTGCCCCGCATCACTTTCCGCGCCATCGACAGCGGCCCGGCGCGAGAACGGTGCCTGACCCATCGAATGTGCCTGTCCCATCGGAGGCGCCTCTTCGTCGTCTCCCTCGACGGCGAACCCGCGCAAGAAAAGTGCCTGTCCCAAGAGGGCGGCGGCGACGCACAGCGGGGCGAATCCGAGGAACCCCGTCCAGTTGGCGGCGTGCATGGCAATCATGGCCGTCGATGCGATCGCGAGTAACCACGCGTTCGCGATGCGGTTGCGCCCGCGGAGCGCCGCGAATGTTGCTTCCACGGCAAACAGTCCCCACCACGCGGCGGCAAATCCCGTGTTGGTCACGTCGGGTAAACGTCCGAAGACCGTCACGGTGCCGAGGAGCAGAATTGCGACCAGCGCGAGATAGCGAATCGGCCAAAATCGGTGGCCTCCAAACGCAGACAACGACAGCGCCGCTGCCAGCGCCACCGTCAAGTGGATCGCCGCGAGCAGTGGGTGCTCTCGGAAGAGATCAAACCCTGCGACCGATCCGAACAAGCCGATCACCGCGACCAACGCGACCACGAGTGAGTCGGCGCGGATGCTCCACGCCACGCCGAAGATGCCCGCTCCCATCACGCACAGCGCGCCTGTCGCGGGGCCAAACAGCCCGAGACTAAAAACGCCCAGCGCGACGCTCACCATCAGCCCGCCGACTCCTGCCGCGTCAAGACCAACCGCCGCAGCGGCGCTCCAGCGTCGGCGCGAAATTTCACCGGCGCCAAGGAGTGCGAAGCTCGCGACGATGCCGATGCCAAAGCGGAACTCTGCTGGCATGCGGCCAAACAAACCGATTTCGATTCCGTAGTCGACGAGAAATCCAATCGCCGCAAGCACCGCGATCGCGCCCATGAAGGGCACGATGTTGCGACCGACGAAGAGTTCGAACCCGGGTTCGGTGCGCGAGGAATCTGCAGTGGCGGGCACCGCTGTCGAGGAAGGAAGTGTCGGTACCGCAGGATGCGATGGGTTGCCCTCGGCAGGCGGAACGCGCGGCGGCGTCGTGGTTGCGTAGCGAAGCGGCGTTGCGCCCGGAACTACGGCGTTCCCCGCACGATGATCAGGCGCGGCTAGTGGCGCGATCGTCGGCGCGGAATGCGCGCTGATCAACGCTTCGAGTTGCGCGATGCGCAAGCGTAGCGCGGCGTTTTCCGCCTCGAGTGAAGACAATTGTTCCCGCGCATTCGCTGGTGCAGTGCCGCCTGGTGGTGGTGTCGATTCGAACTGACCCTCGGGCTGCGTGGGATTCGTCATGGACAAATCGTCGCACCAAAAATCTTTACGCGCAACTTCGCGTTGCTTGCGTGACGAGTTGATGGCTCGACGAGCACACAGATCTTCGCGCGTGCACGGCCGACAGAAGCACCTACCACCATCAAAAGACTGACCCACGAGTCAGCGCCTCGATGTGAGGCCTGACTCGTGGGTCTTTGTCTTTGTCTTTGTCTTTGTCTTTGCGCGAAGCAGTGTGGGAGATGATCCCGGCACGAGCTTTCGCGGTGAACTACGACACGTTCTCCATCGATCGTGTCGTGTACTGATCATGTACTGATCACGTACTGATCATGCACCGAGACGAACTCAACGTCGCCCGCCACCACCGCGGGATCCGCCACCACCGCCGCGAGATCCGCCGCCGCCGCCCCAGCTGCTGCTAGAGCTGCGCTGCGAGTTGCCGCTGTAGCCGCTTCCGCCGGACTGCCAGCGATCCGAGTTGGACGCGCGCGCATCTCCGTCATCACGCGTGGCCTTCTGCTGATTGAGCGAGTCGGTGGTGCTGGAGTTGTTCACACTATTCCATCCACTGTTGCCGCTCGAGTCCTTGCCCGCTTGCTGCCACGAGTTGGTGGTGTCGTCGTACTTGTAGGCGTTGCCATCTTGCATGCCGTAGACGTTGTTGCCCGTGGCAACCGCAGTTCCGTTCTCACCGTGCGCGACCCCCCAAGTTCCGTTGGCGGTCGAGACACCTGCGACAGATGCGCTCTGTCCAGTCTTCGTGTTTCCAATCGTGGCTGCACCGGCAGCGACAGTCGTCCCACCAGGAGTTCCCGCAACGACGCCCTTGCCTGCGGCGTAGTTGCCCGTGGTTGGGTTGTAGCCAGCACCACGCGCGCCATCAGCCCAGTTGCCGGTGTAGGCGTTCTGCACATGACCGGTCTGACCTGCCGCGCGTGCGCCAGTCGTGGAATTGTAAGCAGCGTTTGTATGTGCTGACCATTCATTGCCCGTCCACGAGTTGTAACCCGCGCTCGAGCGACTCATCGAAGTCACGCTGCCCCACTGGTGATAAACATTGCCCGTGGTCGCGGCCCATCCGTGAGGGCCCCAAGCTGCAGCACCGTGAGGACCGTATCCGCCACCGCAGTATGGACCCCAGTAGGGATACGGACCGCAGTGCCAGCTGCTCGAGCCCATGGCCCAGCCAACCGCCATACCCATGCCAAATCCAACCGCCCAACCCGCCCACGGGTTGTAAGTCATCGAGGCACAAGAACCGTATGTCATAGGAACGGGAACCCACACGGTCGAGCAATATGGAACATAGGCGTAACCCGTTCCATACACCACCACTCCGCCTTGCATATAAGCGCCGAAATATCCCGGGGTGTAACCCACGAGTACATAGGTTGGAGTCGCGTTGTACACGCGCACATAGGTGACGTAGTAATAGGGATTTGACGGGGGAATCGCGTAGATCGCTGGTGGAACCCACGAAGCGACCACCCACCCAGTCTTCAGATTGGTGGTGGTGAACCAAATGCCGTTCTCCACCGCGAAATATGTATTAGGAGAGGTGCGAAACACTGGAGTCGCGCAGTTGGAGAGCACCATCACCGACGTGCCCGTGACAGGCTGCCACTTCTCGCTGCCACCAATCACTACCGGCGGAGGCAGGACCTGCGTGATTGGAACGCGTGCCATCTGCGGCACCGAATTCGCAATCGTGGCTTCTTGCGCTTGAACAGTTCCGGGGATCGAAGCGAGCACGTTCTCTTTGGGACTGTCTTGAGGAATCATCATGAACGCGCCCGGCAGTGTGTCGGGCGAAACATAAGTCCACGGACCCGCGATCGAGGAGGCGCTAAACCAACGACCCGAGATCGTCACATACGTTGTCGCGGTCGCTTGGAGTTGAAAGATGTTTGCGCTCGTGTTTGACACATACAACAAACCGCTTTGTCCCGCGGGAACCCACTTAGGGATGCCTTCGATGACCAAGACTTCCGCGGGCGTCGTGGAAACCACAATGACGGGCGCGCTGACGGCGAGCGATGCGGTCTGCGATTTATCCGAACCCAACGCGGCATCACTGCTCGACGGCGCGAGCAAGTTGATCGAAGGTTGCGACACGGCCCACTGCGCGGCAACGAGAAGGTCGGCGGTCGACGATTGCCCCACTGCGGGTGAAGCAACGGTCCATGCGGCGTTGAGCGCCGATGCAGTCATCCAACCGTCGGCAATCTTGAGCCAGAAGTTTCCGCTCGTGTCTTGAACCAACAACATCGGCGTGTTGATCACGCGTTGCAGACTCGTGCCTGGCAGCGGCTGCATCACAGGCGCGCCCTGAATCGGAACGAGCACTGTGGGAAGCGTCACGATCGAAAGTTGTGGAGGATTGTTCTGCAGCGGCGCAGTCGAAACGCTCGGCGCGGTGGACATGCCGGGAACAGCCGCTTCAAATCGATCGAGCGCGATGTTGATTGACTTGCCGCTGGAGCGACCCGAGATTTCGCCGAGGATCGTCGATTGATCTGCTGGGTTTTCTGGCAGCGAAAGTCCAGTGATCTGAATGGTGGAGAGCGTCACCATGCGATTGAGTTTGTTCACTTCAGTCGCGGCGGTAAACGACATCGTTCCGTAGGTCTGGCCCTTGGCGCCGACGACTGCGCGCGAGAAGGCGCATGTTCCGGTGACGACCGTGCCACTCCACGATTGAATGTTGGGCGGATAGATCGTGATGGCATCGGTGCCCATGGTGAAGGTGCGCGGCCACGAATCTTCCACCGCGTCAGCGGGCAACGCGGGTGCTGCTTGCGCGACGACGGTGTTTCCGTTCTGACTCGCGGGTGCCGCGACCATGCCGCTCGAACCTGCCTTGGGCACGCAAGCGCCCATGCATACGAGCACGAAGATTGACAAGAGGAAAGTCGTGAATTGCATGACCGTGCGCATGGCGTGTTCCCTGTGAAGTGTGAGCAATCGAGTGTGTTCCTAAAGTGTGCCGCGTCGTGCTCGATTCCCCATCGGAGCTCGATACAGAAACGCAAGCAAGGGGCGCAGCATAGCGACCGCCTGCGCGCAATCGTTACGGTTTCATGCGCGCTAGGTTCGTGTGCTTTGCGACTCGACTGCGAGGTGCGATCAAAAAAGTGCTGACGCATCCCGCACCCATTCCACTCGCACTACAGCCGCGTGCGAATCGCCCACAAGTCAGGAAACAGCGGAGTAAACAGCGTGGTGCGCAGATACGCCGCGCCGGGACTTCCGCCAGTTCCCTGCTTGAATCCGATGGTGCGCTCGACCATCTTGACGTGTCGGTAGCGCCACTCTTGCACGCCTTCATCGAGATCAACGAGCAGCTCGCAGATTTGCCGCTCGACCGGATGCGTGCGATAGAGCGCGATGAGCGTGTCTTGAAACGCAACCCATTCTTGCGGCGGCTGCGTGCAATCGCGCGCGAGCAACTCTGCGGGAACCGCGTGTCCGCTCTTGGCAATGAAGCGTGCAAACGCGTCGTAGAGCGTGGGCGCGTGATAGCGTCGCTCGATGGTGGCGCGCTCGTGAGATCCTTCGGGATTGTGGCCGAGGATCCGCGGATTCTTGTTGCCCAGCAGACACTCGAACTCGCGGAACTGCCAACTCTGAAACCCGCTCGCGCTCGAGAGAAAATCGCGAAACGACAGAAACGAAATCGGCGTCATCGTTTCCAAGACGTCGATCTGTTGCACCATGGTCTTCAGAATCGTGAGCATGCGCTTGAGCGTGGAACTCGCTTGCACCTGATCGCCCGCGATGAGCGAGCGCGCCAAATGGTCGCCCTCATGCAGTTGCTGCTTGAACCAAAGTTCATACACCTGATGGATGATGATGAACAACATCTCGTCATGCTCGGGCTCGCCCGTCGTGGGATGTACCGAGAGCGAGCACTGCAAATCAAGCAGCGGTTGAACTTTGAGATAGCTTCCGTAGGTCGTATTCACGGCGACAGACTAGCGGATGCTCCGCGCTATCGTCCGCCGGAACCCGCCGCGCCGACACCGGACACCTTCGAGACCTGCAGTCGCCCGTTGCGCAGATCCCAAATCATTTGCTGCGCGCGAATCGGTGAAGGTTGCCCTTTCATCGCGACAGTCACAGTGCGTCCTGGCGCTGCAGTGAGCGTGGCAATTCCCGTGGCGAGCGAGTAATCAAACTCGCCGCACTCGATGTCCTGTTCGGCCGTGCGAATGATGACCGCGCCCGAGCCTTTGATGCTCAGCATTTCTGCGGGACCACCAAGATCGACGCCGCGTTCTCCGCTTGCGCCTGTCTCATCGATGACGCTGTCTTTCTTCTCGAGCGGACGCTTGACCATTGCTTCGAGCGTGTCGCAGCGCATCGACATCGTGTCATCGACGCGCAATCCTGCATGCAACAATTCGACATCGCGCTGCATCACGATCTTGAACACATCGTCGTACTGATGCTCGATAGCCATGCGCTCTTTCCAGCGAAAGCGCGTGGTTCCATCAGCGCCGAGCGCGATTGATCCTTGCGCCTTGGCGGTGGTCGATGGCTTTGTTGGTGCGGTTTCGCTCACCGCGGCTTGCGCGCTCTTGGGCATGTTCACCAAGATGCCGCCGTCGCCGACGACCAGACCTTCGCGCGTGCGCAAGTCGTATTCGATGTGTTCACCACTCACGCGAAACACGCGCGGTTCGCCCACGCGCTCCGCAGTAGCGAAGGTGCGACTCTCAAGACGCGCTCCGCCCTTGGCGATGAAGTGATCGAGTGAGCGTTCTGCGTTGGCGAGTTCTTGTGATGAGCCCGCGGCGCCATGCGGTACCGTGTCTTTCGACGAGGCGGCGCCTTTCGATTTTGGATCGATGCCAAGTTCAAGCAAGATTGATTGCGCATCGATCGCGTCGCTGGTGGTGTCGCTGGGCCGACTGCGCACTTTGACATCGCCGCGAATATCTACATTTCCGCGGGTTTCCGCGACTTCGGAGTAGTCGAGCGATTCGCTCCACGATGCCTCCATCGAAGGACGGCCTTGGGGATTGGGTCGCTCGACTTTGCCTTCGCCGAGAGTCAGCGGCTCGCGGAACACGCGGAAGCGGCCCGGGCCTTCACTACGCGCGCTGCGCGTTGCATCATCAAAACGGAGGTCGCGCAAATTGTCGGCGACAACATTGGTGCGCACGATGGCGACGTTGTCTCCCGTGAGTCGCAGCTTGCGCTTGCTCGCATCACCGATGAGCTCTTGCGCGAAGACGCGCGCGCCTTCTTTCAACAAAATCTGCACGCCGCCTTTGGCATGAACGCTCTCGATATCGATGTCGCCAAGGTTGTCGCCGAGCGCGCCCCCACCTTGCGCAACCTCAAATGCCGCGCCGGTGGCGGTGAGGGAATTCGCCGCAATCGCTGCGTCAACTGCGGGCGCAACCTTTTCGCGAAATCCCACGACAAGGTCTTCGGTCCAAATCACTTGACGCGCATCACGCGCTTCGACCGCGGTGCGCGCGACCAATCGTCGTGGGATGGGATCGCCGGCGCTGTTAGTGCCGAGGAACAATTCGAGGCGCTCCGCGTTCATCGATCCTTCGCCACCGAGACGACGCACTTTGGTTCCGCCATCGGCAATGATCGCGTCGATGCGCTGCGAATCATCAGGAGCAAACGCGACTTCGAGGCTCGCCGCATCCATCTCGAACTGACGACCAAACACATTGACTCCGCCTTCAAAGCGCGCGAGCGAAAGTTTCGCTTGATCGCCGCCTTCAGTGAATCGCAGATCAACGCCGCCCGTCCATTTAATTTCGAGGTCTTGCGTCGATGGATCAAATCGAAACTCTGTCGCTGGCGGCGTCGACTGCACCATCAACACTGCGCCCGGATCCGCGCTCACCAACATGCGCGAAGCATCGACCACCATCGTCGGCGCCCACTGCAACAACGAGACGCGCTGAGCATCCGCACGCGAGAAGGCCATGCTGCCCGCGCCTTCGAGTCGGCCTTTTCCTGCGTCAATTCCCTCGTTACTGAGATTGGCCCAGAAGCGCGAACCTTCGAGTTGCATGCGCGGACTGGTCACGCGCAGCGGAAATCCTTCGCGTCCTTCTGCTTCGACGCGTTCATCGCGCACGCTGTAACGCAAGCGTGAACAGGTGATGCGCGAAGAGCTGCGTCCGTCGAGAAGTTCGACACGCGGACCGATCACATCAAAACGAATGTCATCCTTGTGCGCGAGTTGATCGTCGGGATCGATCGCAGGAAGCATGACCAGTCGCCCGCCGAATGTGACGGTGACGCTGTCGCCATCGTCGGGCGCGGAGTTGCTCGATGCGAGATCACGTGAAGGAGTCGCAGTCGACGCGCCGCTGGAAACTTGCGGTTGCGCGAACGCGAGCGCACTCACCGCAAGCGCGGTCGGCGCCATCAACGTCGCCGAGTGATGGCGAGGAGAAAGCCAAGATCGTGGATGCATGATTAATTCGTTCGTCGCGAGTTTCGTCCCGTCGTTGCCGTCGTCACTGCGTGTGGGGGCGAACGCGACATCATCGATCCCATGCGATTCAAGATTGAAGATCGCGACCAATTCATCGCCCTTCACCGTGCTGATCTCGCCGCGACGAACGCGCACGATCTCAACTCCACCCGAAAGCACCAAGCGATAGAACGATGCGTTCGGCTTGGTTTTTTTGTTCTTCTTTGGTTTCGTGTCGAGCGCGACATCGCTCGGATCATGAATCGCCGGAGGCTGCGTTGTGTCTGGTTTTTCCGCAGGATTCGTGCTGTTGTCGTTGCTTCGTTTCGCGGCCATCGCGCGCGCGGCGCGGTCGATGCGGATCGGTTCGGTCGCGCGTTCGACGACGAGTCGTTCGAGTCCATCGCCATCGGCATCGAGCACCAGCGACAGACCCTCACCCGCAAAGCTGCCCGCTTCGGTGGCGACGCGCACCGCTTTGTCGCAACGAACCTCGCCGAGAATTCCGTCGAACTGCGCTTGCTCCGCGGTGATCACCACCGCAGGGATGTCGTGATCGACATCGACTTCCGCTTCGATCTTGCCGTCGCTGTTGCGCGCAGGTTTGAACAACCGCACGACGACATCTTCTTCGAGCGTGCCTGATTCCAACGCGCGGCGCGGCGCAAACGCGACGCCTTTGCGCGACGAAAGCACCAACACGCGACCGTCCTTCATGTACATCATCGCGCGCGGCTCGGTCATCGCCAGTTGACTACCGGGCATCGGATCCAACTTGGTCGCGCTGTACTGCTGCGCGAGGCGACCAGTCTCGTCGGCCACTTGAATCCACGCGCCTGACGCGAGCGAAATCGATGCTTGATCCTCGACTGAATTGCTCGCGCGCGACAATTCGTCCGTCGTCGCGGTGCGCGGGGCGAGCAGCGCTTCCGCGTCACCAATGCGACTCACGCGGCTTTGTTTTGTCGAGCCTGAATCGAGATTGAGCGCGGCCACCACCACCAACACGGCGAGCGCGCCCGCAGGCACGGCGAACACAAGTCCTCGTCGATCGCGCAGAAGCGTTTGCAAACTCATGCGCCCATTCCTTCGCACGTTGTTTCACCCGCGGTCGACTCGGCACTGTCACGAAACTCCGCATCAAAGGTGCGCACTGCGTCGGACCAGCGTCCCTTCGCTTTGAGAATGTGTTCAATCGCATCGCGCACCGCGCCATTGCCGCCCGCACGCGAAGTGATCAACGCGGCAACCGCAAGCACTTCGGGCGAAGCGTCGCGCACCGCGATGGGAAATCCACAACGACGCAGAATCGGTAAGTCGGGAATGTCATCACCAATCATCGCGGCGTCGCTCGCCTCGAGTTTCATTTCGAGGAGCAACGCCTCAAACGCCGCGCCTTTTTCCTTCGAGCCCGAGATGACATGTTTGACACCGAGTTCGCGCAATCGATGACGCAAGGCCATGCCGCTGCGACCAGTGATGACTGCGGTCTCAAAGCCTAAGCGCGACCACATGCGCAGCGCTGCGCCGTCGCGCACGTGAAACCGTTTTGTCTCGTGGCCAGCATCGTCAATCGAGATTCCGCCGTCGGTGAGAACGCCATCAACATCGAGGCAGAGAAGTCGGATTCTTGCGAGTGGCACAGTGGCGCGAGTGTACTCGCAGCCTGCTTGATGGATCGCGCGCGACGCGTTGCAGCTTCAACGCGCATCACGGCATCAAGATCAAGAGTCCCAGCGTGAAGTAGATCGCGAGCGAGCCGGTATCCGCGATCACCAGTGCAATTGGACCTGCAGCGACGCTGGGATTCAAACGCAGCCACTGGAGAATCATGGGCACCGCCCCGCCGCACACCGCGGCGAAGAACATGCTCACCGAGACTGCCGCAAACATGGTCATAGCCGCCGACGCGCCACCGCCCCACAGCAAACTCGTCACTGCGACAAGCACGCCGCACAGCACGCCCATCATCAACGCCGCTGCGGCTTCGACGCGAATACCACGCATCGCATGCGCGAGGCTGCGCGAAGACGAATCACTTCCGACGGCGAGTGACACGGATTGCATGGCGATGCTCTCGCCCAGCGTCAATACTAGGGGTAGGAAAAACGCGAGCAGCACAACTTGTTGCAGCAAGTCCTCAAACATCCAACCAATCAACGCACACAAAATTCCGCCCCCCAAGTTGCAGCACAACCACGGCATGCGCATGCGAAAACTTTCCATCGCAGTCATGTGTTCACTCGCACCAACCGCGAGTCCGAGTGTTTGAAACACTTGACGCACATGTTCGCGCTCGGCACGAGCGAGACTTTCCCGTGCGTACTGCTCGAGTTCGATGCTGCCCACCAATCGTCCTTCGTCATCAATCACGGGGAGCGCGACCAGACGCTTTTGGTGAAAGACTTCAAGTGCCTCCGCCATCGAGGTGTTGATAGTCACGACAGTGAAGTCGCTGGTCATCACCTCGCGAATCAGCGTTTTAGGCGGCGAAAACAGCAATTCGCGTGCGGAGACTTGTCCCACCAAGCGATCGTCATCGTCGAGCGCATAGACCGACACCAGTGGTCCGTCGATGGTGCGCATACGCAGATCTTCGAGCGCCTCATGAATTGTTTGATTGAGATTGACCGCTGTTTGCGCGGCGCGAATTCCCATGAGCACTGACTCACCTAAGGGAGAGTCTTTCGATAATCGCGGCGAAGCTGCAGGCCACATTGATTCAGAGTACTCCATCATTCGTGCTCGAACCGAGCAACAGCGCCGTAGCAATGTCGTAGAGCGCGTGGGTTGCAGCGGCGATGCCAAAGCCACGACTCACAAACAGAATGCCGAAGTACAAGCCAGCACCGAGAAAGAAAATGAATCGCTGCGGCATGAACACTCCGCCCGCCGAGTGCAGCGGGTGATACGCCGCGAACGCGAGCGCACTCAAACAGATCGCGATGATGGTCGCAGTCATGCGCTCCAAGTTGAGCACGTCGCAAAGCACGCCGAGCAACGCCGCGATCAGCGCCATGCGAAAGAGCAGCTCTTCGTACAGCCCCGCGCCCACCGACACTGCGATGCGCGCCACTAAAGGCAACGATTCGAATCCATCGACCGCCGCGGCGACGGGCACGGTGCGCGCCACCAACGCGCCAAAGACGAGCAGCGGAAGTGCCAGCGCGGCACTCTCGACAAACATGCGCGCGACCACCGAGAGATCAACCACCCAGCGCGCGCGCGTCACGCATTGCCAGACCATAAAGATCGCGATGAGCAGATATCCCGGCAACGAGAGCGCGACTGCTTGACGACCGAGCGCATCAAAGCCGAGCGCATCGATGAGGCGCAAGATCGCGAGATGCGCGCCGTTGGTGACCAATCCGTCGGGCGAACTAAGTGCGCGCACCAATTCGTATTCGTAGAACGCGATGAAGGGCAGGAGAAAAAACAGGATCTCCAGCGGGCGGCGCGACACTTCGAAGTATCCGTTCTCGCCGCCGGCGATGGCTTGTGAATGCAACAACCCGCTCTTGCCTTTAGGGGCGGGAGCGGGTCGTTTCGTTTGGCTCTTCAATGCAGCATGCAACTTGGAGGCCACCTTGATCCGTGTTGATGCGGTCGCGCGGCGAATCAGCCGCTGCGCACATGATCAACCGTTATCAATCATGATCAATCATGATCATTCTGACATAGGCACTCATGCTGCACAGCGCGATCACTCGCGATTCGCAATCACTTGGCTTTGGTGAGCGTCGCAAGCTTGGCCGCCATGCGACTCTTCTTGCGTGCAGCCGTGTTCTTATGAATGGTGCCCGTCGCTGCGATCTTGTCGAGCGTGCGCGCGGCTTTGCGCATTTCTGCAGCAGCAACCACAGGGTCGCCGCCGATGATGGCCTTGGCAAAGTCGCCGGTGTCGGACTTCAGGCGGCGCTTGCGCCACAGGTTGCGCGCGTTGCGCTCGGCGGACTGACGGACTCGCTTCTTGGCTGATTCGGTATTTGGCACGGTCGTTCCTTGGTTCTCGAACTAGTGGATCGCGGATCATGCCTTGTTTCGCGCGTTCATGCAAGGCCTTTGGTCGCCGAAAGTCCTGTTGGCGAGAGGGGCAGCGCTCCACCGACCTCGTGCTTTGCATGTCGACGAAGCCCGATACCCCTGCGTTTGAGCGCCGACTCGGCTCAATCCCCGCGTATGAATCCATCGTTCAACGCAACGCGATTCTGTACTTCTCGAAGCGGGACCATCGGCGGGCCTCGAGTCGCTCAGTCGCAAAAGTAGCCTCTGTTGCAGAAACTTCGAAACGAGTTTGCCGCCAAGAAGGTTTCCTCGATTCTGATGTCGACACCAGTGCAAACCCGAGCCGTTCCAACCGCCGAGTCCGCCTACTCGACTCACAGCGTGAGCACCACTGCCGCGCACGAGATCGCGGCGAGCCTCGCGGCGCGCTGCTTGACCAGGCCGTCGGTCTTGGTTGTGTTCGGCTCCTTCCATCACCGCGCTCTCTTCAGTGACGCGCTTGAAGTGTTTCGCGACGTGCTCCGCCCCGTGCACCTGCTCGCGTCGACCGCTGAGGGCGTGACCCACGACGCCCGCAATATCGAAGAAGGCCCGGGACTCACCGCGATTGCGCTCACGCTGCCGCACACGAGTATTCATCCGTTTTGGTTTGAACTTGACGACGGTCCGCCCTCGGTGTGGAGCGATGCATTCATTCGCGAGCGAATCACGTTGCCCGGTGATCTTGGAGCGCTGCGACACGCAGGTATTCTGATGATCGCGGATCCGCGTTCCATTCAACTCGACGAAGCGCTCACCGCAATTGACGCGAGTGCTGGACCGATGGGCGCGCAGATTCGCGGCGCAGTGACCGGTGATCGTCGTCACGCGGGACTGCATGTTTTAGCGGTGAATCGCAAGATTACTCACACGGGACTGGTTGGACTCTCCATCTTTGGTGATGTCGAAATCGGGGGAATCGTGAGCCACGCGATGACGCCCGTTGGTGCGCGTTTGACGATCACAAGGGCCGCGCGTAACGAGATCATCGAACTCAACAATCGTCCCGCGCTTACGGTCATGACCGAGGCGCTGCACAATTTTAGCGCAGCGAGGCGTCAACTCATGGCGCACGGAATCTGGGTCTCCATCGAGCAAACATGCTCGACCACCGCCTCCGTACACACCGGGTTTCTCACGCGCGAGATTCTGCGCATTGATGAGGCGCGCGGCTCACTTCTCACCGCGCAGTTGGTGCGTGAAGGAAGTCGCGTGCGTTTCGCGTTGATGGATCCTGAACACGCGCACGACGACCTTGACATGGCGCTCGAAGCCGAGCAATCACATGCAAAGCCCGCGGCGGTCCTGGTGTGCTCGAGCGCTTCGCGACAACAGGAGAGCTTCGCCGCGCCCGACACCGAAGTTGAGTTGATCGCGCGGCGATTGGGCCGCACCCCCTCCATTGGACTCCACGGAGTCGGTGCCATCGGTCCTGCGGGAAACCGCGCGTACGCGCTTGACGGCATGGTCTCGGTGATCACGCTGCGCGCGCATGGGTCTTGATTACGCGACCGCGTCAACTCATCGTGAGACACGCCTCACAAACATATTCCACGAGCGACTTGGATGCGCGAGCATGCATCGATACGCTAGAGAGTCATGGCACTGGGCGCGATCCTCGTTACTCAAGGGCTTCTCTCCGATTCGCAATTGGAAACTGCGCGCATCGAGCAACTGCGCGCGGGTGAACGCCTCGAGCAAACGCTCGCGCGACTGGGAATCGCGAGTAACGAACAAGTGTTGCGCGCGCTCGCCGATGAATTGGCGCTGCCCTTTGTGCGACTCGATGAAACTGAAATCGATGAGGCTGCGGTGCGACTGGTTCCACCGCGATTGGTGTTTCGCCTCCGCATGCTTCCGCTGCGCATCGAGAACGATCGACTCTTGGTTGCCACCAGTGATCCGTTGCGTCTTGATTCGTTTGACCAACTGCGTGTTGCTGCGGGAATGCCCATCGAATTGCTGATTGCCGAAGATCACGACATCGGCGCACAGATTCGCGCGCGCTACGGCGTTGCTGGTGATGTGCTCGAAGCACTCGAAGCCGCCGACGAACACGGCACTGCGCAGGACTCGCGCGCCGAGGGCGCCGAAGTCGATGACGCGAGCGAAGCCAGTGTGGTGCGCTTGGTCAACGATTTGTTGTTCGAAGCGATTCGCGAACGCGCGACCGACATTCACATCGAGCCTTACGAACATGAACTCCACGTGCGCTATCGCATCGATGGTGTGATGTCCAACGCGGGCGTTCCTGCGGCGATTCATCGTTTTCGCCACGCGATCACCAGTCGCCTCAAGATCATGGCGAACCTCAACATCGCCGAAAAGCGTCGCCCGCAAGATGGTCGTATTACATTGCGTCATCGACCCAACGGACAAAAATTGCAGGAGTACGACCTGCGCTTGTCAGTGATTCCCATGCTCTACGGCGAAGGCGTGGTGCTGCGCATTTTGGCCAAAGACGCGGTGATGGTGGGTCTCGACGAATTGGGATTTCCCCCGGGATTGCTCAAGGATTGGAGTGCACTGGTCGCGCGTCCCCACGGCATCGTGCTCGTCACTGGTCCAACCGGAAGCGGTAAATCCACCACGCTCTATGCATCGCTCAAACAAATCGTCAACGGCGATGTCAAAGCGATCACTGTGGAAGATCCCGTCGAATACAACGTGCCCGGCGTGAATCAGATTCAAGTGAATCATCAGGTCGGTCTCGATTTTGCCGCGGGATTGCGCGCGATTTTGCGCCACGATCCCGACATCATCATGATTGGCGAAATTCGCGACGGTGAAACCGCCAACGCTGCGGTGCAGGCTTCGCTCACGGGACATTTGGTGCTCTCGACGTTGCACACCAACGACGCTGCGGGCGCCGCCACGCGATTGCTGGACATGGGCATCGAACCGTTTCTCGTCGCGAGTACGGTCGAAGGTGTGCTCGCGCAGCGTCTGCTCCGTCGCGTCTGCCGCGCGTGCGCCACGCTGCGCGAACCGCTTCCCGAGGAAGTCCAAGCGGGCTTCACTGGCGGCAGCGATGGACTCGTCGCGCACGCGGTGGGATGCCGCGAATGCCGTAATTCTGGCTATCGCGGGCGAATCGGCTGCTACGAGCTCCTCCTGTTTGACGAGGACGTGCGCAACGAAGTCATGCGCCGTTCGAGCTCATCGCGCATCTGCGAAGCCGCGCGCGCGGCCGGAAATTTCACAAGTTTGCGCGACAGCGCGGCGACGTTGGTCGCAGCGCGCATGACCACGGCGGGCGAAGCACTCTCGTCGGTCAAGATCTACTGACACAAGATGGATCGCGACGCACGCGACGATGCTGTTCGCCTTGATTTCGCGCGGGTTTCGCGCACACGGATGCGCAGTCGTAGTTGAGATTCGTGCGCTAGCGCGTCGTTCGTCGACGGGCTCATCTCAAGCAATGTTCGTGCACGAAGCGACTCGGGTCAAAGGTGCGAAGCCCGCACTTCACGCCTTCACGACCTCGGACCAAACTTCGTTGCCGAGTGTGCGATTGACGAGACGCACGAAAGACCCGATACTCTGCGTCTCGAGCCTCTATGGCTCTATAAGGAGATCTCAAAGATGGCGTCCCGATCTGGTGGTACCACTGGCATTCTCGTTGCTCTCGTGGTGTTCGTTGTGCTGAGCGTTTCGCTCCTCGCAGTTTCGATCGTGCTTTACGCGGGCAAATCGTCCGCGGAAGTTGCGGCAAACCGCGCGCAATCCGACCTCAACTCCTACATCGATAGCGAACAGCGCGATCGTCCCGAGACCAAGCTTCTCTTGGGCGCGGACGGAAAGACGCTGTTCCAGAATCTCACCGAGCGCCAAGGCGCGGTGTCGAGCTTCGTGCTCGGAGACGCCAACGCTGACATCGGTGTCATGCGCACTGCGCTTGGAGTTGCCGCCGACTCGACCGTCAAGGACTCGATGCGCAAGTTGCAGCAAGATCGCGACGCTCGCGCGCAAGAGGCGACGAGCCTCAAGGCCAAGTCGAACGACCTCACTAAGGAAGTCGATGCGCTAAAGGCCAAGTTGGTCGAGGCCGAAGCGGCGCGTGAATCGGCCATCGCCGCCATCACTGGCAGCATCGCCTCCTATCAACAAGCCGCTGAGGGTTACCGATCCGAGTTCGATGCCGCGAAGGCTTCGCTCGATCAATCGCGCACCGATATCGAAGCGCGTTTCTCCAGCGAAACCAGCACATTGCAGTCGGAAATCGACGACCTGCGCACCGAGCGCGGCGTGCTCGACAGCCGCATCGGCGCGCTGCAGCGCAAGGTCGACTCGACTTCCACCAAGGCCGCGAATCCTGCGGCGCTCGTTGATGCGCGTGTCGTCGACATCGACATCAAGACGGGCACGGTGTTCATTGACATCGGCTCCAACCGACGAGTTGTTCCGGGCATGACTTTCGAACTCTTCGATGACGCCGCCGGCATCGTCGCCGCCGCCAACAATGGCACACGGGGCAAGGCGAGCATCCAAGTCACCAAGGTTGGCGACACCACTTCGACGTGCCGCGTGTTGCGTGCAGCGGGCGCGCGTCCGATCGTCAAGGACGATGTCGCGGCTAACGCGGTATTCAACCCTGACTACAAGTTCAAGTTCCTCGTCCACGGCAAGTTTGATGTCAACAGCGACGGCAAGCCAACCACGGGCGAGGCTGATTACATCGCCAGCCGCATCCGCGAATGGGGCGGCGAAGTCATCGTGAGCGAAACGCTCACAGGCGACCTCGACTTCCTCGTGCTCGGCGTGCAGCCTCCCTTCCCTGCGCCACTTCCTTCCGACGCGACCGAAGCGCAAACGCTGTCGTATACCGATCAGCGCAACGCGCGCGAGTCGTACGATCGCTTCTTCCAGACCGCGTCTGATGCACAGATTCCTGTGCTCAATTGGGCGCGCTTTGAAGCTCTGACGGGCACGGTCAACCGCTGATCACTGCCGTGATTGGTGGCCCGTTCATGTGTGGAGCGCAGTGTCTGATGATCGATGCAACGATTCGCTGCTGACATCGCAGGCGATGGACAACGCTCAGAACATCAATGGGTATTGCAACTGAACTCACCCAATACGCGGCGGCCCGAACGGTCGCCGCGTTGTTTTCACCGTTTGATCCCGAGCAGAATCTCGAGACCGCGCGGTTGATCGCGCGAATGTATTCGCGCTATTCGCGCGTGCGTCGCGAACGCGCACGCGCGGGAGTCGCGCGTGCATTTCCCACCCTCGATGCCAAGATTCAAGGCGAGCTCGTCGACGAGTGCATCGGTCACATGCTCGGCCTCTTCATGGTCGACGCGTTCGCCATGCCGCGCGTGATCGGTCACGAAAATTGGCAAGATCGAGTGCGTTTAGGAAATGTTGGGCGTGCCATGAAGCACCTCACGAGCGACAAGCCATGTCTGTTCGTCACTGGCCATGTCGGCAATTGGGAGATGCTCGGGTACGTGTTGGCCTTGGTTGGTTTTGAGATGACTGCGCTCGCGCGTCCGTTGGACAATCGTTTCATCAACGAATGGTTACTCGGCGTGCGACAGAACTCAGGGCTCAAGGTCATCACCAAATGGGGCGCGATGGAGGAACTGCAAACGGTGATTGAGTCGGGCGGGAAAGTCGGGTTCATCGCCGATCAAAACGCTGGTGCAGACGGCCTGTTTGTGCCGTTTTTCTCGCGTTTGGCCTCGACGTACAAGTCCATCCCGTTGCTCGCGCTGCGCTACCAGATCCCCATTGTCTGCGGCTACGCACGACGCATTGGTGGAGCGCTGCGCTACGAACTTCGAGTCACCGATATCGTGGAACCGAGCGATTGGGCCGATCAAGAGGATCCGATTCTCTACATCGGCGCACGCTTCAATCGCGCACTCGAGTGGATGATCCGCGAGAGTCCCGAGCAGTATCTGTGGGTGCATCGTCGCTGGAACTCGCGACCCAAGCATGAGCGCTTAGGTCAACCGATGCCGGAACGGTTGAGCAAGAAGCTTGAGACGATTCCCTGGATGACCCCCGCGTTACTCAATGAGTTGGGCAAACCGCTCGCTGCATCCGTTGACGCAAACGCGCTGGTCCTTGACGGCGCACCGTGTGCCATCGAAGAGCGCTATCGCTTGCCCGCCGTCGCAATGGATTCATCGTCGAAGGATGCGCGATGAGCAGCGCCCCTCGGTTCACCAATCGATCGATCGCGATTGTGGATGATGATCCCGACATCCTGCAATCGGTCGAACTCGCGTTTCGTCACGAGGGAGCGAACACGCTTGTGGCCAGCGATGGGCTGAGCGCGCTGCACCTCGTACGCGAATCGAAGATCGATCTGCTTGTGCTCGACATGATGCTTCCGCGCAGCTCGGGATTGCTCGTGCTTGAGAAACTGCATGAGGAACAGTTCTCGTTTCCCGTGATCATGATGACTGCCAATCTGGGCAAGCGTCATCGCGAGTTCGCGTTGGGTCTTGGCGCGCGTGCGTATCTGGTCAAACCACTTTCGCTCGCGCGATTGCTTGACACCGCAGCTGAACTGTTAGGCACGACTAAGGCGTAACCCTTGTTGCGCGCCCACGTTTTTGATCACTGCAAGATTCGTCGATGAAGACAAAGCCTGTCGTTCACGCAAAGGTCACCGCCTACCTTCACCGCATCCAAACCAACTGATATTCTCCCCCCTCCACTTCGCACCGAACCTCTGACGAAACTCCATTGCCTTCGAGCCTCTACATCCTGCAACGCCCCCGCCACAAACGCGACGTCGGCGCGTTGGAACCGCTCGGAACGCGCGCCGAAGTGCTCCACGTATTCGCCTCGATGAACACGGGACCAGACCGCAGCGGCAGCGATGTCTTGTTTGGTCCTGGCATCCGCGTCGAGCTGCGGCCCAATGAAGACCCGATCTTGCAACTCATGATTCATGTCACCGAGGAAGAGCTCTTTGCGCCGCTTTTTCAGGGCTGCGAAGGCGAAATCGGACGACTCGGCCGCGCGGTGCGCAGTCACGGTTGGCAGTTGTACGACCCGATGTCGGACATCCCCTATCCACCGATTCGCGACGAAGACGATGAGGACGACCGATGAGGACAACCGACGATGAGCAGTGAATCCACGGCGACGAACGACAGCAACAACCACAGTGATGTGACACCATCGGTGGTGGATGGAACCGATCGCGCGTTGCTACGCGAGGCCGTGCGACGAGCCGTTGACTTTCGCGGCGACGTCACCATTCACACGCGCGCGGGTGTGGCGATCCTCGGCTACGCATTCGATGCGCAGCTCGACGGCGCGAACGAATGCATTCGCGTTCTTCCGCCCGATTCGAACACGCGCACGACCGTGCTCCTCGCCGACATTCGCACGCTCGCGTTCACCGGAAAAGATGCTGCCAGCGGCAAGAGCTTCGAGAACTGGATTCGCCGCTACGCCGCGAAGAAGATTGCCGGCGAAGTTGCATCGATCGAATCCGAAGTGCTGTGATGTGCGTGCGTTGATCGCGCGCTCGGCGCAGCTCATCGAAGCCGTGCCCCAAGTCTCCGCGCATTGCGGACTTCGCGCCGTTTCTCGTCGAGTTATCCCGCGCGACCCCGCGCCAAGCAACGTCCCGTAGGAATCGCATCGAGGAACTCTTGCAACAAGAGACGGGTCGTCGGTCGACGATTCGCGGCCGTGGTTCGCTCTTTAGACCGCCCAGTCCGCGTCCCGAGTTCTCAGCCCCATCGCTTGTAAAGATCCGACTTGCCTTGACCACGGTTCTTTGTAATCATCGCGCGTTCTGATGGAGTTCCCCGTTCGACAATCTGACCGCACGAACCTCGCCGATGCCGGCTCGCTCAGCCTCGCCACGGCGCCGAGCAAACGGGCGCATGCGCCGACCGCCACGATGGGGCTCAACGCCCTCGCCGCGCTCACGGAAGCCCGAGCGGTATTGGTCGAACTCGAAGCCAATCGTCGCGTTATCGAGGATAAATTGGCTCAAGATCGGCGCCTCGACCCGATCCGCCAAGTGCGCGGAACCAGCAGCCTCGAGGCCGCGATCGCGGTGACCGCCGACCTCATCAAGATGCTCGAAGAAACCGCCGAACTCGCCGCGCAGGCCGAACGCGTCTGAGCGCCCTGGATTCGCCTTGAGGGCAACTCAGCCGAAGGCGCACGTCCCTGTGCCCCAGGCCGTCAAAGCAGCAGTTTCGCCATCACCACGATGACTGCAATCGCGAACACGTCGAGAATCAACCCCGTGCGCATCATGTCCTTCGCTCTGACGTGACCGCTCGCGTAAATCAATGCGTTGGGTGGCGTTCCCACGGGAAGCGCGAAGGCCCAACTCGCGGCGAAGACTGCGGGGATGACCAGCGTTTCGGGTGCAACGCCAAGTCCTGGCGCGAGCGCGCCGACGATGGGGACGGCCATCGCCGCGAGCGTGGTGTTTGAAGCGACTTCGCTGGCGAACACCATCGTGGTGACCATGATCAACAGCAGCGCGATCGAGGGAAGCGTGCCTGCGCTTGCGATCATCTCGCCCAACGCCGCGGAGAGTCCTGTGCGTTGCATCGCTGCGGCGAGCGAGAGCCCGCCGCCGAAGAGAACTAACACGCGCCATGGAACCTGTGCGAACGCGCTCGGCTCGAGGATCGCTGCCCCGCGACGCGATGCGCTGGGAATAAAAAACAGAATCGTTGCTGCGGCCACCGCGATGGTTCCATCTTCGATTCCGGGAAACACGCCGCTGTACATCGGCCGCGTGACCCAGGCGAGGACTGCGCAACCAAACACGATCAGCGCTGCGACTCCGTCACGATTGAGCGGATGCGCGTCGCGCGCGAGCCGCACAATCGTGAGTTCGCGCGCGGGAAATTGCCACACTCCGAGCACGACGATGGCGATGGGCAAGAAGACCAGCGTCGTCGGCACGCTGAAGCGCAGCCAACCAAGGAAGGTCATCTCCACGCCGTTCTTCCTCAACCACTCCACGGCGATGGGATTGGGCGGGCTGCCGATGATCGTGAGTGCGCCGCCGATGCTCGATGCGAATGCGACGCCAAGTAGCAGCGAAGTGAGGAAGCGCGTCGCCGCGGCGCGTTGGGTCGGCGTCTGTGCCGAGGTGCGCGCTTGCATTCCTAGCGCGAGCGCGAGCGGCATCATGGTTGCGGCGGTGGCGAGATTGGAAACGAACGCGCTCAACAATGCCGACGCGATCATCAACGCGGCGAGCACGCGCAACGGTGAGGTGCCCGCGAGGTTGATCAAGAGTGCGGCGAATTTCTTGGAGACTTGCGTTCGCTCAAGCGCGAGTCCTAACAGCGCGCCGCCGCCAAACAAGAAGATGACATCGCTGGCATACGACGACGCGATTTCGCTGGGCGTGCCGATCTTGAGTGCGGCCAACGCGACAATCGGAATCAGCCCAGTGATCGCGGGCTCGACTGCAAGAGTCACCCACCACGAAGCCATCAGCGCAAGCATCCCGAGCACCCACGATGCGTCGGCAGAGAATCCACCCATCGCGCCAACTGTCGGATGCGTGATCAACACCGCCGCTGCGGCGAGCAATGGTCCGACGAACAAGCCGATGCGCGCGGCCGAGGTCGAGCCGTCGCCGGCTTCATCGTCCAGCGATTCGACGTCCTTGTGCGGGGTTTCATGCATGAACTGGAGTCTCGCTTCGGATCGAAAACTTTCGCGCGGCCGTGCACTGGCGCAGACGCGTCGCGCAAATCTTCATGCATATCGCCACCCAACGCGTTACTTCGTGAGCGACACCGCGGACTTGGCCCACGCTTTGAAGCTCGACTCGACGCTTCCCCAGTCACTGAGTTTGTCTAAGCCGAAGCGCTTGGTTGCTTGCGTCTGGGTGAACGTGGAGAGCACCTTGTTGGTCGCACCATCTTTGAGGGTGATGCGAATCGCGGCGTATCCGTATCCGCGGTGTCCGAATTGTGTTTGCGGCGCAATATTGAGCGCAGGCTGATTGGGAACCGCGCGCACAATCTCGCTCTCCACAATCAACACGTTTGCACCTACTGCAGCCGCGAGTCCAAACTTGTCGCCGAAGCTCGTGCGCAAATCAGCGGCGAGTGTTTCGCGCAACTTCGTTTGTTGCTCGATAGAAACATCGGAGCTCTGCGACGCGTCTGCATCCATGATGGGCTCGAGCACCAGCACCAACGAGTAGATTGAAAAATCAGCGTCTAGCGCGCGGACAATCACTGGTTTCTCGCTCATGGCCTCGAAGCGATTCTGGTTGTACGGATCATCGTTGGACTCGCCGTCGCTGGCGCAGGAGCTCATGAGCAACGCCGCCCCAAGCATGGTGACTGTCAAGAGCGGTGCGAATGCGATACGGCCGAACTGGTGCATGATCATGATTTTCCTTCGATGGGTGACGAGCCAACGCACCGTAACCAACCCTCGCCGGCGACGCCGCAGTGTTGGCAGCACAAGGACTGAAGCATTGCTCGAATTTTTCGCGACCCGATGTCCCTCGCCCTAATTTGATGGCAAACTCGACCACGATGATCCACTCCCCTGCGACACCACAGATTTCGTTCATGACGCGCAAGATGAAGCGCGTCCACACACTCGCCGCCGTGCTGAGTGCTCTTGGCGCTGCGGCGTTTTCGCATGCACAAACCGGCGCATTTGTGAACTTCGAGTCGCCGCAATCACATCCCATCGACGTCACCCCTGATGGCACGACGCTGCTTGCGGTGAATACCGCCGATGGACAGCTCGAAGTCTTTGATCTTGTGAGCGGACTGCCAGTTCGTCGCGGCGCCGTCGCGGTCGGAGTTGATCCCGTGTCGGTGCGCGCGCGCAGTAGCAGCGAAGTTTGGGTGGTGAATCAGATTTCCGACTCGGTGAGCGTGGTGGATCTTCCATCGATGCGCGTGGTGCGCACGATCAATGTCGGCGATGAACCTGCAGACATCGTCTTCACCGCGAAGCCTGCGCGCGCGTTTGTTTCGCTCGCAGCTTCGAGCAAACTCGTGAGCTTCGATCCGTCGTTGGCCGTCCCCGTGCTCACCAGCACCGCGATTCTTGGTGCATCGCCGCGCGCGTTGGCGGTGAGTCCTGATGGCACCAAGGTGTATCTCGCGGTGTTCGAGTCGGGCAACAAAACCACGGTGATTCCGCGGACAATCGTGAACAGCGCCGCGGGTCCCTACGCGGGCGTGAATCCTCCGCCCAACTCGGGCACGTTGTTTGATCCGCCGCGCACTGTTGGTCAACCGAATCCTCCGCGCGTCGCGCACATCGTGCGCAAGAACGCGGCCAATCAATGGTTGGATGACAACAATCGCAACTGGACTTCGCTGGTGACGTGGGGCGTGGTGGACAACGACATCGCCGTGGTCAATGCGAGCACACTCGCGACGACGTATGTGCCCAGCTTGATGACGTGCGTCGCTAGCATCGGCGTTGCTAACAACGGAACGATCTTCACGGTGGGCATCGAAGCGCGCAACGAGATTCGTTTCGAACCGAAGCTCGACGGAAAATTCGCCAAGATGCAGGGCGCGTTTGTTCCTGCAGGTGGCGTGGGCACGCCGACGATTGTGGATCTCAATCCCCATCTCACTTACGCGACATCGAGCATTCCCGCACTCGAGCGTTGGCAATCGATCGGTGATCCGCGCGGCGTCGCGTGGCTGCCCGATAGCAGCGCGATCTTCGTCGCGGCACTTGGTTCCAATTGCGTCATCGCGCTTTCGCCGACGGGTTCGCGGCTCGCGCGCATTGATGTCGGCGAAGGACCGAGCGGAATTGTCGCGTCGCCTTCGGGCGCGTTTGTCTACGCCCTTAATCGTTTTGACGCTTCGGTCAGCGCGATCAGCACGAGCTCGTATGTCGAGAGTGCGCGCACATCGTTTCACGACACGACTCCCGCGCTGGTGAAAGCGGGACGCGAGTTTCTCTTCGACACCAATCGAACGTCAGGACTGGGACACACTTCGTGCGCGACGTGTCACATCGATGGACGCAGTGATCGCCTCGGTTGGGATCTGGGTGATCCTACTGGCGCAGTGGAAGCGTTCGACGAAACATGCCAAGTGCCGGGCTGCATCAGTTGGCATCCGATGAAGGGACCGATGACCACCCAGACGATGGTGGGAATCATCGGCAATGAGCCGTTTCACTGGCGCGGCGAGAAGGACGACCTCACTGAATTCAATGTGGCGTTTACTCATCTGCAAGGTCGCGACGCGGAGATCACGGTCGCGGAAATGAGTTCGCTGCAAAACTACCTCGCGTCGTTGGTGTTCCCACCCAACCCCAATCGCAACATTGACAACACGCTGAAGACTTCGCTTCCCATTGTCGGTGGCGTGGTCACTGGAGTTGGTGGCACGGGCAACCCCACCGTTGGGCAAACGATCTTCAATACTGCGCAAATCTTCGGCGCGCCTCCGGGACTCACGTGTCTCAACTGTCACTCTGGACTCGCGGGAACGAACAACATCGTTGACATTCCTGCGCCAGGAGGCGAAGCGCAGAATCGCAAGAACGCGCCGCTGCGTGATGTGTGGCGCAAGACTGGTGCGACACGCGCATCGACCACCGCGCTGCGCGGATTTGGTTTCGATCACAACGGCGAAGAAGCAACGTTGCAAGATGTTCTCTCGCAGGGCTTCGCGTTTCCAGCAGGCACGACCGGCGCGCAGCAACGCCGCGACGTCGAAGCGTTCTGTCTTTCATTTGGTGCGGGCACTCACGCGGGCATCGGTGCACAGACCACCGCGAACGGCGTGAACAACGACACCGCGCGCATCACGCAATTGATCAGCATTGCCAACGGCAACAGCGCTGGCTTGATTGTCAAAGGCAACGTCGCGGGCATTGCGCGCGGTTACATGTTGCAGAGTGGCGTGTTTCGCAGCGATCGCGCCGATGACGCGACGCTCACGACATCGGCGCTGTTGGCGCTCGCGAGTACCGGCAGTGAACTCACGTACACGCTTGTTCCTGCGGGCTCGCAAACTCGGCTGGGCATTGATCGCGATCTCGACGGATACTTTGATCGCGATGAACGCGATGCGGGCAGCGATCCCGCCAATGCAGCGAGCGTGCCATCACCATGTCTTGGCGATATCTCGCCGAGCCAGCTTGATCATGTGGTGAACGGCGCCGACCTCGCCGCGTTGTTGAGCGGTTGGAACCTGCCTGGCGTGAGCGACCTCAATCAGAGCGGCACGACCGATGCCGCTGACCTGGCAATTCTGCTGAGCAGTTGGGGCGCGTGTCCATAACGCAGGTTCGCACCGGCGCCTCTGCGAGTTGATCACACCCATCGCGTGAGAGTGTCGAGCGCGCGTGCGATGATGTCTTTCATATATTCCGCGCGAGTGTCCACAGTGGCACTCGCGCGTTTCTTTTTGCTGATGGCGCAATCGCGCGCGGGTGATGCGCGTTGAATCACGCACACCGCACGGGCACCCAAAGTCGGGCGCCGCGCGGCAGAACACATCCGTGTGAAGTCGGCCTTTTTCGGCCGCAGAACAGGCATATCGAACATGAAGTTGACGACTACTCTCGCCGCGGCTCTCACCCTCGCACTCGCCTCGAGCGTTCTTGCGCAAGACGGCACGTTTCCGCCTCCAGCTGGCGGACAAGGACGCGGCCAGGGTCAAGGTCAGGGTCAGGGTCAAGGCCAAGGTCAAGGTCAGGGCATGCGTGGTGGCGATCCCGCTCAAGCGATTGAGCGCATGATGGCTGCCGATGCCAACGGCGACGGCAAGCTCTCGCGCGACGAGATGCCAGAGCAAATGGCGGTGCGCATCTTCGATCGCGCCGACACCAACAAGGATGGCTTCGTCGACAAGATCGAGATCGAGATCATCGTGAAGGAAGGCGGCCTGCGCGGCGGTCAAGGCGCTGGTCAGGGCGGCGGTCAGGGCGCAGGCGGTGCAGGTCGTGGCGGCGCACCGAGCTTCGAGGGCTCGATGAAGCAAGCCAACCGCGGGTTCCAGGCGCTCAACAAATCGGCGCTCGACGCATCGACGCTCACTGCGGATCTCGCAAGCGTGCAAGCACTTCAGATGGGGCTGGTCGGTTCCAAGGGCGGCATCGCGGGCGTCAAGATGTCTGACGCGGCGAAGGCGAAGTTCGGCGAGGACACCGCGAAGTATCAGTCGGAGTTGCGTCGCCAGATTCTCGACGTGATCATGATTTCGTTTGATATCGAGAAGGCCATCCTCAACGGCGACACCGCCGCAGCAAAGGCCAGCGTCAAGAAGTTGCATGACGCAGAAGAGTCGGGCCACTCACTCTTCCAGAACGAAGAATCAAAGGAAGCGGAAGGCGCCGACGCCCCCGAAGCGCCACGCGCGCGCGGTTCCCGTGGCGGTAATCGCCCACCAGCGAACAACTGATTCGCGCACATGTGATTGCTTCACGGCGGCCCGCGTTGATCCACTTAGATCAACGACGGGCCGCTGTGTTTTTTTACGCGTGGAATGAGCGACTGGGCGCGAGGCGCGGTTGCGGTTCGCGCGATTTAGGACAGGCACATTCGCGGGAGCGATTTAGGGCGGGCACCATTACGCGGGGAAAACTGATGGCACGGCATCGCGTGAGTCACCGTTTCGGCATGAGTGCGGGCTCGCGGAATGGTCGTAATGGGCGACAATGGGGCGGCTCCCGATGCCTGTAGCGCTGCACAATCGTCACATTCGGCGTCATTCAACCCGCAACATGCAGCATCTTGCCCATTCTTGCGCGGAGTTCACCCCAGACTTGATTTGAATCTGATTGGTCAGCTCTTCGTCTAGCACCGTTCTTCTCGGGTCGTCCCTGAGGGAACACTTGAGGATCACACTATGCCAACTCGCTTCGCACTTGCCGCCGTTGTTCTCGCGACAGCTTCTCTCGGCGCAGCATCGGCCCCTCCTGTCGGCGGCTCTTCGAGCTCACGACCGAACATCTACACCACCACTCCGGGCTACGCGAATCCACGTGATGCCGTTGTCGCCGATGTGCTTCTCAATCGCATTGTGTTCAGCGACGGCGTGCAGGTGAACGAGAGTGAATTTGTCTATCCAGGGCAGGTGCTTCAACTCACTTACAACGGCCCGCTCGCGCGATTTCGCACGCAAAACGGGCACCTCGCCACAGTGGGAACTCCGGGAGTTCGCTACATCGAAGCCGAGGACGGCAACCCCGCCAGCATCTCTGATCAAGATCGATTGCTGTTTGCGGATCGCATGAAACTCGCGTGGGGCAACGCGAATTTGAACAACCGGGTTCAGCTTCAGACGCAAGCCGGCTATGGCTTCATCGTCGGACTCGAGACGCAGATTTGGGACAGTAACTTTGCCCAAGACTCGCGTCCTGAACTCTTCATCTTTGAAGACCAGGGCAACAGCGTGATGACGATTCAAGCACTCGACGACGACCTTCACGAGATCGGCACGCCGGTCGAAGTGCGCGCCGTGGACATCGCTTCGATCAATCCCACAAAGGTGTGGGTTGGCCGCTGGAATCAGAATGGTTCTCCACAATCAGGAACCTATGAACTCAAGATGGCTTCGATCGATCTGAGCCAACTTGGCGTGACCCATCTCAAATGGTTCAAGATCACCACCAATGTTCAAGGCGGCGGTGAAGCGAGCGCTGATCTCAAAATCGTTGCGGTGGATACATCCCCCGCTCCTGCTGCGCAGACGATGACTTTTGATTGACGCGTCGCGCGGATTTCCGCGATCAATTCCATGTTTGTGTTGGGTTCAAGTTGGGTTCTATCGGGGACAGGCACGTCCGCGGCTCAATCGGTGCGCGCGAGCGCGACTTCGAGGCTGCGAAAAAATGTGCCTGTCCCATGCGCGTTCGTCCGATGCGCGTTCGTTTGTGCAAAGTTCCGCGTGCGATCACTTCGCGTCGGTGTGAGCCAGCGCGCCCACGATGCGTTCGTAAAACTCGGCTTGCGCGCCTCCTCCGGCATGCCAACGCCAGACCACCACGAGATCGTGTTCCGGATCAATCCAAATAGAATTGCCGCCCCAGCCTTGCGCTGAAAAACTACTCCTCGGCGCGGCGGGCCAGCGACCAGTTGTGTTGAGCCACCACAAGTAGCCGTACTCGGGATTCACGCCTTGCAGCGAAGTCGCTTGCGCAATCCACTCGCGCGAAATGAGCTGCTGGCCATTCCAATTCCCACTGCGTGAAATGAAGAGACCAAAGCGCGCGTGGTCGAGCGAACTCATCCAAAGACCTCCGCCCCAACGCGTGCCTCCGCTCGATGACGCCATTTGTGTTCCATCGACATCAACGATCGCGTTGTCGTAGGGGATATAGCGCCATGTCTTGGAGGCACCGATGGGATCCATGATTTCCGTCTTCAGCACATCAGGAAGAGGGCGCTTCCACAGCCGCAGCAACGACAACGCAAGGCGATTGACGCGCACGTCGTTGTATTCATAGTGAGTTCCTGGCTCATTCATTTCGCGGGCCTTCATTTCACTCTGCCCGTATTCGTCCTTACCGATGAACGACGTGGACTTGCCGAACAATTCGCCCTGCCACTCGCTGGTTTGCGTCACGTGATGGCGCCATGTGACTTTGGAATTTTGCGGCGAGTCGTAGCCGCCGTCGTTCACAACCAGCTGAACGGGATCGCTGACGCTGCCAATCATTCCGCGATCGATGGTCAAACCAACAAGCGTCGACAAGTAACTCTTCGCCACGCTGTAGGTCGGATCCACCGCTTCGATGTCACCAAACTCAGCCACGATGTAACCATGACGCAGGATGATTCCATTGGTGGCCGCACGGCTCTTCGGAATCGGACCGAGCTGCCTGCCGAAGACTTCACTCTGCGTCGAAAAATCCGCAGGCGTGTCGGTCGCTTGCGTCTGCGCCCACGCAATCGCGTCCGCGAGGCGCTCGCTGTCGAAGCCAACTTCCTCAGGCAACTTTCGTTCCCATGCATCTTTGGTTGGGCAGTACGGCGAGGCCGATTGCTCAGTGACGCAACCAGCAAACAACATCATCACCAGAGCGATGCAGGGCGCGGTGATGCGCGCGGGGGATCGATGCAAACGCGAATGCGCGTGAAGAGTGCAATGCATGGTCGGGTTCGTCGCCTTCAATCGTCTGAGCTGCGGTGTGATCACATGCGACTGTCATCGTTCGCGATGACCGCCCAAACCAGCCACGAGTTCATCCAGTGGTCGCGACTACTTGTACCAACGGTGCGGAACTTCCTGTTGAGAGCGCGTTGTCGCGAATGATCCTGACTACGCGCGCTCGACTGACATCAACTCTGGAAATGAAGCCCGCCGCACCTTGAGGAACAATCCCCAATGCACCGCGAACTCGCTGATTCCGCGCGCCAAATGACATTGTCGTAGCGAGAATCATCACGCGTCCGTACCTCTCGCACCCAGCGTTGATCGTCGCTCACTCGGGCCACTTTCGCGCCGAAAGAACCAGATTCCTCATGGCACAGAATGTTCGAACACTCGCGCAACTCTTTGCACATCCCACTTCTCACAACCTCCACTGGCGCGAAGTCATCCAGTTGTTTCATTCGCTCGGCGGCACCACGGAGGAGACCAAACGCGATCACATCAAGGTACGCCTCAGCGGACGCGAGATGACCTTTCAAGGCCCACACGGCAGCGGCAGCACGCTGCAGAGTGATCACCAAATCGCATCGATCCGTCGGTTCATCAAAGAGTGCGGATTCGCGCCCGTTGATGTGACGCACTGAACTGTGCCGCGCGCGCATTTGCTTCAACGCATCGCGGTGCGGCGCGACATCATGGATTTCTCAACCTTGCAGTGCCACTTCGAGCGCTCGCTCGAGCGTTGCGCTGTCGATGTCGAAGTTCGCTTCACTCGCGTGTCCGCGCGCGCCCGTCGCGCGCGAGCCGCTGATCGCGCCGTAGCGCATGCCGCACGCTCCTGCGAGTACGAAGAAACTCGGATTGTTGTAATCAGGCGGCATCAACTCCAGCAGCGTCGCACCAACGCGCGCATGAATGATGTGCGCCAACGCTGCGCCATGCGGCGCGATGATGAGTTCCGCGCCGGAGAATGCCGCGATTTGTTCATCGAGTGATCGTCCCTCCATGGACACCACTTCGATTCCAAAGCGCGTGAACAATCCTTGGAGTGACGCTTCATTAGCGACACGACGTCGCCCGCGGCGCGCGACATAGATGCGTCGCGCAATCGGCGCTGGGTTCCCATTGATCGCCGTGGTTGGACTCAACGCCTCGCGCAAGAACGCGACGCTGCGCGGAGTCGGCTCGCAGATTTCTCCGGGCGCACTCGTCACGATGAGTCGCTCGCATTCGATGTGTCCGCCGCGACCAATCTCCACGATGCATGAGCGGTCGATGCCCGCTCGTGCGAGTAATTCGGTCGCGACGGCCAGCGTGGTCCGTGCCACGATCCATTGATCGATGGAACGAAGCGCGCCATCGCGGATCAAACCAATGCGCGGCAACACATCAAACATCCAGTGATAAAAATTGTCATGACCAATCGCGCCGATGAGCGCGCTCGTTCCCGGCAATCGTCGCGGCGGACGAGCGATCACATACGACGACAGCGCGCGGTGATGCTGCGCGACAACGCCACGATGAGGACAGACATCAGTCAGCACAATGCCTGGTGCAGCGATGGCGCTACACCCGAGTCCCAAGACTCGTCCGCGAGGAATCTCCGCGGAAAACAGCGATGGGCCGCGCTCTTGACTGCATACCGCCGAGTGCAGATCGCGCAAACGGTCATCACTCGCATCGAGTGCCAATCGCGAGGGCAGCTGAATTGTGCGCGCCCCGAGATCGGCGGCCAACCATCCACGCGCGCGCGCCAACTCCAATGTGTCGCAGGTGACGCTCGTCGGCAAATGAAACAACGCATCATTCACCGCCGATGGCAACAAGCCGCGACTGCGAGAAAAACTCGCAATCACGGCTCGTCGCATCAACTTCAAAGTGTGTGTTGCAACTGGCGACACGTTCATGCCCAACGAGTGTAAAGACTCGCGCGCTTGTGTAACCCCTCACGCCTCATCAACGCCGTCCGCCACCGCGATACGAAGCACCACCGCTGCGTCCCGCCTCAGACGAGTAGCCCGAATGATACGAAGGGTGGTAGCCGCTCACACCTGAGCGCGCATTCGCGTTCGCGCCGTTGTAACCATTGGGCGCGACGTATCCGTTGGGCTGGCGATAGCCGCTCGCAGGCGTGTATCCATTCACGGGTGCGTAGCCACTCACTGGCTTGTAGCCATCCTGCGCCATGGTGTTGTGATAGCCATCGGC
>QWPW01000001.1:0-204378 GCA_003671025.1 Planctomycetota bacterium | reverse complement strand
CCCACGCTGTTGTAGCCATAGGAAGTGTTGCGATTGAACGTTCCTGCAGCACCGTTGGCAACATTTCCGTCAGTCGCGCGCGCGGCAGCCGCGGCGCGATCGTCATCATCCCATCGTTGCCACGCTGGATTTTCTCCAGCGTTGGTTGCGTTCGATGCCCAGCGTTGCGGCTCAGCTCCGACGCGACCGTTTGAGTTCCAACGATTCCAATCATCGCTTGCGTTCACTGCGTTATGTGCGGCGTAACCTGCGACCGCGTTGTCACCGCGCGCAGCCCCGTACATGCGATTGTCGTGACCCCAGCCGTTCTGCCAAGTGGGATTCCAGTAGGGATTGAAATGATTCCACCACGAGCTCCAGTGATTCCAATCGCCTTGCGAGTTCCAACCCCAACCCCAACCTGAGTTCCAACCGCCGCACCAACCCCAACCGTCCCAGCCATTGGTGAGGTATTGCGGTTGGATCCACGGAGAGGCGTAGGCATAGTTGTCGTTCCACAACGGCGGCGAGTACGTACCCGTTTGACCGTCGTAGGAAACAGCGGCGTCATAGGTTGATGGATACGCCTGATAGGTGTCGACCGTTGGCGCCGCGCCAGTGCTTGCCGCGTTGTAGTCGTAACCAGTTCCGAAAACAGGTGCGCCTTGATTGACATACGTGCCGAGGTAGCCACCGCTAAATCCGAAGGTCACGCTGGTGAGCGCGTTGGTACTCGGATCGCGCGTGCTGCCGTAGACCTCGACATAGGTCGCCGAATAATCGGGGCATGCCGCTGGAATATCGTAGATTTCGCGCGGAATGCTGTCGGTCACCGCCCATGGCCCTGTCGGTGTCGTCGCGGCGAACCACGCTCCGCCTGAGCAACACAGATAGGTGGATGCTCCGCTCGCGTCGCCATCGTCCTTGCTCTTTGCTGCAACCTGAAGCACAGGATCTGACGCATTCGTTGCGTACTGCATTGCGTGACCAGTCAATCCCGCCACCGGAACAAACTGCGGATTCCCTTTGTAGGTAAGTGGGCACGACGCATCAGCGCGGACCGTCACGGTGCGCACTTCACGAGCGGCCACCACGGCATCCATCGACTCGACTGTTCCAGGAACACTCGCTCGTGCCGCAACTAATGTGCTGCGCGCGGGAAGCGATTGAAAACTCGCCGGCAGCGCCGTCGGTGCGACGAACGTCCATGGGCCAGTGAGCGCGGGAGCGCGGAACCATCGCCCCGCTGCAATCGTCCACCACTGCGAAGGAGTGGTCGTCTGCAACAACAGCACGTTCGAGTTCGTGACTTCCGACATGCCAGTTCCCGCAGCTTGCAACGCGGGTGCGCCGGCCGTGGCGATCAACACCGTTGGTTGCGTCGCGATGATTACATTGCTCGGCGTCTTGGTCGCCTTCGGAGCGGGCTTGGTTGCCGTCGGCGAAGTCGTGGTCGAGCCCAACGTTTGCTGCGGATCAGGCGCAGTTCCCAGTGCGGCAATCGCACTTGCTGGCGGCGCCGTGGCGACAGTGAAGGGACCGCTCTGCGTGGCCGAACTCATCCACGTTGATGCTCCGACTTGCACGTACCACGCGCTCGTCGGAGAGATGAGCACTGTGAACGGCGTGTTGTGGACGTACATCCAACCGTCGCTGCCTGCAGGAACTTGAATCGGCGTGCCGTCGATGGTGACCAACACTGCGGCGGTCGCTGAATACACAAACGTCGGCGGCGTGTTGGAAATCCCCGCGGTGGTTGATGATGTCGCGTTGCTCAGCTTCATGTCTGAGATGAGGGTGGAGCGATCGACGGTGAACGCGAGTCCGTTCAGCGCCTTCGCGAGCGCTTGCGCGGCTTGCTGATCATCGGCAGTGCCAAACATCAAGTCAGTGACATTGATGGTGTTGACTTCCATCTCGCCCGGCACATCGGCGGCGACTGCTTGCGCGGTCATGAGCGCGATGCCTCGTCGCACCGAACCGTTGCTTATCGCAACTTCCACCGCGGCGGACATCTTGAGATCGCTTCCATCGAGCGATTCAAACTGCGGCTCGTACATCTTGTATCCGCGCCCATCGGATTGAGTCGTTTGCGGCCACGCGGATGTCGGCGCGGTCGCCGCTGCTGCAGGAGCTGCGGCGGCGGGCGGTGCTTGCGGCGCGGAGCGCGCGAAGTCGTTGCAAGTCAGAGCAATCAGCGACGCCACCATTGCCAGGGAAAGAGTGGTCATGCGTGCGGAACTCGGAGTGTCGCTCCATGGCGACAACACGGTGAATGATGGTTTCAATTGCATGCATGTGTTGTATCCGCGTCGCGCTCAATCGGCTACCGATGAGTCGCCCGAATCTCGATCAATGGTGCACGCGAAGGGACCGCGTTCACCACCACGCGACTGATCGCGTGTTGATGCGCAACGCGATTCAGAGTTGGGCAGTCTGCTCACGTCGAGCGCTGTTGAATCCTGCGCACCGCGTCGGTTGGGTACGCTAGTCGCGCGCATTTGAGGGACAACCACCATGCGCGAATGCATGAATGCGCCCTGCGCAATAAACCCTTCGATTCCCCCCACTTGACGCAGCAGTCCACACCTTCGCTCTCGACACCGACTCCGCGTCGTTGGTTAATTCTGTTGGCGATGACTGGAAGTCTGTCGATGATCTTCGTCGACATCACGGTGACCGCGGTTGCGGGACCTGCGATCAGCAACGATTTTCACATCGATGCCAACGGCGCCAATTGGATTGCCAATGCCTACCTCATCGCGCTCGCAGCGCTCATGGCGATTGGTGGTCGTGTCGGCGACATGATGGGCAAGCGCAGTGCGTTCACGACGGGCGTGATTCTCTTCGCTGCAGCAAGTGCGTTGTGCGCGATCGCTGACAGCTTTCAATTCTTGTTGGTGGGTCGTGTCTTGCAAGGAGTTGGCGCCGCGCTCATGCAACCCGCGTCCGCGTCAATCGTCATCGACAGCTTTGCCCCAGGTGAGCGCGGCAAGGCGATGGGGATTTACATCGGAATTCCCATGACGTTCTTCGCGCTCGGGCCCGTGATCGGCGGCTTGGTCACTGAGCATCTCGGTTGGCGTTATGTGTTTTCAATCAACTTGCCGATCGCCTTGGCGGCGTTGCTGTTGACGCTCTATGCGCGACCCGCGAATCAGAAAAACGCCGATCGCAGTTTCGACATTCTCTCGGCGCTGCTCTTAGTCGTTGGATTGCCGCTGTTCATCGTCGCGTTGCAAGACGGAAGCCATCCTGATGCGGATGGCGCGCAGCGCATCTTTTCGCTGCCTTACATCATCGCGTTGCTCGGTGGCGTTGCGCTCTGCGGCGTATTCGTGCGCCGGCAGTTTCGTCTTGCACGACCACTCATCGCGCTCTCGCTCTTTCATGATCGTGCGCTGCTCGCCGACGCGCTGCTGATTGGCATCATGCAATTTGCGATGGCGGGGATCATCGTCGAAGGATCCATCTACGCGCAGGACGTGCTGCACTTCACACCTTCGCAAGCGGGTGCGAGTTTGATGCCCATGCTCGTCCCGGTGATCTTTCTTGCGCAAGTCGCGGGACGACAATACGACCGTCGCGGCGTGCGCCCACTCGCTCGCATCGGCACTCCGCTGGCAACCATGGGATTTGTTGTGTGGAGCGCGGGCTGCGTGTTCGAGCAATACCCGGTCATCGCTGTCGGCATGGTGTTCCTCGGTGCGGGTGTCGCGTTCATCATGTCGCCCGCAAACACCGATGCACTTTCACGCGCGCCTGACAACATGCGCGGACAAGTTTCCGGCGTGATGCAGACATTTCGCCAAGTTGGCGGCGC
The DNA here is from genome assembly GCA_003671025.1 of Planctomycetota bacterium. Taxonomy (GTDB): domain Bacteria; phylum Planctomycetota; class Phycisphaerae; order Phycisphaerales; family SM1A02; genus QWPT01. The sequence continues at coordinate 200,576 of QWPW01000001.1, read as the reverse complement.
CGTGGGCGTGGCCTTCGCGGCGTGCATCGTTGAAGTCGTGCGCGCGACAGGGCAACCGCTCTCAGTGGCGATTGGTGCGGCGATGCTCGGTGGCGCATGCGTAGCCGCGATGGGATGCGTCGTCGCGCTCAAGATGCCAAGCCGCGAGATGGTGAAGCTCTCGCCAACACCGCTGCGCTGAGGCAGCGCGAGTCGCGTTTGATTGATCATTCGAAGACTGGTCTCACGCCGCAGCAGCCGGCGCGTTCACCGTGTCCGCATGCGCGCGCTCGGGAACAAGTTCACGAACAAGCGCGGCAACTTTCGCAGCGTCGCGCGAGCGACGGTTGGGCTCGAGTGTTGCGACCATCGCGTTAACCCACGCGGCGTCGGGCATCGGAAGACCCCAGCTGCGAATATCAGGGTGACGGGTTTCGTGAATCACTTCGGCGTCGAGCGCGAGTTCTTCGTACAACTTTTCGCCTGGGCGAATGCCGGTGTAGGCGACTTCGATTTCGCCCGCATGGGTTCCTCGCGCGGAAGTCCCGGGAAAGATCGCGGTGAGTCCGTGCATCTCAATGAATCGCGCGGCGAGATCGACGACGCGAAACGGCTCACCCATATCGAGCACGAAGACTTCGCCAGACGAGACCGATCGATCGGTGAGCGCCGCGGCTTGAATCACCAGACTCGCCGCTTCCGGAATCGACATGAAGTATCGCGTCATGCGTGGATCGGTCACAGTCACCGGTCCGCCGTCAGCAATCTGGCGCTTCCATGTTTCGAGCACCGAGCCTGAGCTTCCTAAGACATTTCCAAAGCGCACCAGTGAACACGCGGTCGAACTCGCGCGATTGACGTGTTGCACATAAAGCTCGGCGAGACGTTTGGTCGAACCCATGATCGATGTGGGATGCACGGCCTTGTCAGTCGACACCATCACGAATCGCTCTGCGCCCACTGCGATGGCCGCGTCAACCGCGCTCTTGGTGCCGAACAAATTGTTGTCGACCGCAAGGCTAGGATGATCTTCCATCATGGGAACGTGTTTGTGCGCAGCCGCGTGAAACACGATGTCGGGTTCTTCTTCGCGGAAGAGTTCGAGCGTCGCTTGCGCGTCCACCACATCATGAAGCGCAGCGCGCCGAGGAAGGTTGGGATAGCGACGCGCGATTTGACGATCGATCTCAAAGAGCGCGTTTTCGCTGCGTTCCACAAAGACAATCTTGCCTGGTTCATAGCGCGCGATGATGCGGCAGAGTTCACTGCCGATGGAACCACCTGCGCCAGTGACCATCACAGTCCGCCCGCCAACGACTGCGCGAATCGCAGCTTCATCGAGCGTGCGTGGCGCGCGACCGATGAGTCGTTGCAAATCAACGTCGACTTCGGTGCGCGGGCCGACGCCTGCGAGTTGATCTTCAAGCGTGGGCATGTAGCGATCGGCAACACCAAGTCGACGCAATCGTGTGCGCACTGAAAGTAGCAATTCACACATCGGCGCAGGGAGAACCACCAACGCGAGCGCGGGTCGACGCGTGGCGCAAACCGCCTCAAGTTCGTCGAGGGTTCCCAATGTTGGAGTCGCAATGTCATCGGTCGCGGCGAACGCGACTGTTGCCGCGCCGGTCACGACGTAACCGAGCACGACCGGCGGCGTTGGAAGTTGAGCCAATTGACCCTCGAGCATGACGCACGCGGCGCGGGGACCAATGATGATGGCGGTGGTGCGCATGTCGGTTCCTGAGTTCGGCCTGAGAGGGGTGTGCGGCGTGTGCGGTGTGCGCGGTGTGCGCGGGTCATTTACTCACAGGGCTATCGGCCGACCACGCGTTGATCTGCAGGCATTCCGTTGCGATTGGGGTGAGTGAACGGTGTCGCCGGGAGAGCGCATCCGATGGGCGGATTGTTTTGTTGATCCCGCAAGCTCATGCCCTTCGATGACCGCATTCGTTGAGACGCAACTGTCAACACACACTCGCCTCGAGTCGCTCACGAAAGCGAGGGCGCTAAAGTCATCGGGCACTCGGTTACGATTTGCGCGCGCCTTCTGACATACGCCTTGAGAACCCCGCACATCGCCGCTTCGATTCGCGCAAATCGGGCTTTGTCCGCGCAGCGCTGTAAGCCCTCGACCATATTCCCGCCCTCGCGTTAATCTCGGAAACGACCCGCTCAGCCCTCTAAACCTCGCCAGCCTCGAGCCTCCGTCACCACCGACCGCAATGGATCGCGAAACCACCTCTGATGCAAACACCCCACTCGCAACCGAACATCCTCGTGACCGGCGGCGCGGGTTACATCGGTTCGCATGCGGCAATTCGTCTGCTCGACGATGGTCACGCGGTCACCGTGATCGACAACCTTTCGCGAGGCAATCGCGGCGCGATCGCGCAACTCGCGCGTGTTGGTGGCGCGCGATTTTGCTTCGTCGAATGCGCCTTGGATGACACCGCGAAACTGTGCGAAGTCATGCGCGCGAGCGCAACCGAAATCGTCATGCACTTCGCGGCGTTGGCCTATGTGGGCGAGAGTATGGAGCGGCCGCTCGAGTACTTCACCAACAACGTGGTCGGCGGCATCTCGCTGCTCAATGCCATGTGCGCGAGCGATGTGCGCAAGATTGTTTTCTCATCGACCTGCGCGACGTACGGCGAACCCGCGAGCGAGAACATTCCCATCCAAGAGAGTTTGTTGCAGCTGCCGATCAATCCCTACGGACGATCGAAACTGCAATTCGAGGAAATTCTGCGCGCCGAATGCGCCCGTGCCAATGACGCGAATCCGCTGGCGGCGATTGCGCTGCGCTACTTCAACGTGGCTGGTGCGGATCGAGCGCTGCGCGTGGGCGAAGATCATCGACCCGAGTCGCATCTCATCCCGCTCGCGCTGGAAGTCGCCGCCAACACACGCGAGTCAGTAATGATCTTTGGAACCGACTACCCCACGCACGATGGCACGTGCGTTCGTGATTACGTTCATGTCGAGGATCTCGTTGATGCGCACATCAAGGCGATCAGCGCGCTGCAAGGCGGCGAGTTTCACGCGTGGAATGTCGGCACTGGCCGCGGCCACTCCGTGCGCGAAGTGATTGAGAGTTGTCGTCGCATCACGGGACATCGCATCCCTGAACGGATTGGCACTCGTCGCGCGGGAGATCCGGCGCAACTCTTTGCCGATGCGCGCGCGATCACGCGCGATCTGCACTGGCACGCGCAACACACTGAACTCGATTCAATCGTGTCGAGCGCATGGAATTGGATGCAAGCCAATCCATGTGGCTATCAGTAGCGGCTATCAGTAGCGCTCAGAAATCGAACGAAAGTCCGAGTCCAATGGCGAGCGTGTCCAAGCCTGGATTCGTCGAATCAGTTTGTGCGTTGGAGAGGTGAAGCCAGCCGACGCGCGCGACCAATCGGGTGGTGTCGCTCATCGCAAACGTCGCACCAAACGCAGCGCGCGGCGTGAAGTTTGTTTCGCTGCCATCCGTGGGAACAGGGTTGTCGAGGAAGAGCAATCCGCATCCTGCTTCGACGAAAAGTGAGAGTTTTTCTTCGCGCACAAAGTGCCAGCGCAAGAGCACTCCACCGCCACCACCGAGCGCGTCGTCAGGAGTTTGCGATGCGTACACGCCTTCGGCGAACAAGCCCACCGAAACACTCGATGCGACGAACCAGTTGACTCCGGCATCGAGAACGCCGAGCGTCGTACCGTGGAAATCAAACGCCACTTGCGCGCTCACTTCGAATTGCGTGCTGTCTGCATCGCCGAACTGTTTCGCGCTCGTCGCACTCGCTGGCATCTCCTGAGCAGTTGCAGCGACCTCTTGCGCTGGCTGCGCCGTGGTGGATCCGCCAGACTCCGCCTGAATTGCGAGCGGCTCAATCGCCAGCGGAAGCACTTCCGAACTTGGCACATAGCGAAACGCTTCCGCGTGCAGCGGAAGCGTGAGTGCAGAACACATGACGAGCGAGGAGGAACCGATGAGGATCAATGTGCGGCGTTGCATGAACGGCCATGATCGCCGTTGGTTGTGATTTCGCAACTCACGCGCGCCAACCAATCAAACAGCGCCGCGTTGATCGCCGCATTCGCGCGCGGCCATGCCAGTTCGCGCAGCTGCGCACTCGACATCCAACCAACCTCCGCAGCACCGATCGGTCTCGCGACCGCATCCGCATTCACCTCGACTAAGAAGGCGTGCAAACGGACCGCGCGTTCGGGGCAATGCGAGTCTTCCACATGCGTCACCACGATGAGCGGCGTTGGAGGAGCGATCACCGCCTTCGCCGTCAGGCCGACTTCCTCGGCGAGCTCGCGCAACGCTGCATCGACCGCGCTTTCGCCCCGCTCGATCTTCCCGCCGGGGAACTCCCACAGCCCGCCCTGAACCGCCCCGAGGTGACGGCGCGAGGCCAAAAACTCGATTACCCCACCACGCGAATGGCGAAAGACCACCGCGACCGCGACCTCGAGCCAGGCCCCATCGACGGGAGAAACCCGCGTTTCGACCACTTCAACGGGGGTCGGCGATACGCAGAAGTTGTTACAGGACGAAATTGTGCGGTGATCAGCCATGCAGCGTGAGAAGACCTTCGAGGAGTGCGCCGCGCCGAACGCGTTGTGCAGGAGCACTCACAAACTACAAATTTGCCGTTGACCGCGCACGACCGATTTCGGTACCTTGCGCCTTGGCAGCGAAGGTCTCTGCGTCAACGGCTTCAACGTCGCTTGCCGAATCCGAGTCCTCCCCGATGTCCCGCCACACGACACACGGCCGTACGGCCTCGACGAGACGCAAGTCCCGTCTGAGACTTGCACGGCACACAATCAATTCGCCGTTCTTCGTGAGCGGCGATGGCACCGTCCGGAGCGTGTCGGAGCGCGCCGGACGGTGATTTTTTTTGCCCTGAACACATCCTGATGCAAGGTTCACCGACGCTGAGAGCCGCTGATTTCAGCCGCCTGTCGGTTGTGGAGGGATCGGATTCGCTGGCTGAACTTGCGGCGCAGTCGTCGCCTCGGGCCCCTGTGTTGGTTCGCCGACAGTCACAGTCTCGGCACCCGCCGCGACGCGATCGCGCATCGCGCCTGCGCGCTGCACCAGCGTCGCTTCCGAGTCGTCTCGCACCACAAGCGTGAACATCCATCGCGTCTCGCTGCGTGCGGTGACGGGCATCGTCTCTGCAAAAAAGTCGAGGGGAAACTGGTCCCACAACGGGCCATCGGTGGTCGCGGGCGTGACCAACGGTTCATAGCCGTCTTTCTCGATGCGCAAGTCGTACACGCCCTCATGGGTGATGGCGACATCGACGGGCGTACGTCCCACCTGCGCATCATTGATCCACACCAACGCGCCGGAAGGAGTTGAATCGATCCACACGCGACGCTCCACACAGGCGGTGAGCGCGGTGCATGCGACGAGCGAGAGAGTCATGCGTTCAATCATGGGGACGTTCTCCGCAAAGTGCCGCGACGTGTTGCCTTAGTCAAACTCGTCACCGCGAAATGTGGAAGCCAAGTACGCGTCGCGCACAGTTTGATCATTGATGATGTCGCGTGGCGTACCTTCACGGAGATTGCGGCCTTCGTGCAGGATGTACGCGCGATCGCAAATGCGCAGCGTTTGCTGCACGTTGTGATCAGTCACCAACATGGCAATGCCATTGTCCGCGAGACGACGCACTTCGGCTTGTAGTTCTTCGACGGTGTGCGGATCGACGGCGGCGAAGGGCTCGTCGAGCAGCATCAACTTCGGTCGCGTCACCAACGCGCGCGCGATTTCCAGTCGACGACGTTCGCCACCCGAGCACGTGCGCGCTTCGTCCTTGGCCTTGTGCGTCAGTCCAAATTGCAGCAGCAACTCGCGGGCGCGCGTGCGTTGCTGTTCGCGCCCGAGTGCCTGCGTCTCCAGAATCGCGAGCAAGTTTTCTTCGCAGGTGAGTCGCTGAAACACGCTTGGTTCCTGCGAGAGATAGCCCATTCCCGCTAACGCGTGGCGATACATCGGCTCGCTGGTGACATCCTTGCCATCGAAGTGAACGCTGCCACCTTCGGGGGTGATCATCCCGATGGCCATGCGAAAAGACGTGGTCTTTCCCGCGCCGTTGCGGCCGAGAAGACCAACGACTTCACCCGCATTGAGTTCAAACGAAACTCCATCGACGACACGTCGACCGTTGTAACTTTTGACGAGGTTTCGCGCTTCAAGCAAGGGCACGCGGTCAGTGTAGCGAGACATGATGAATCGCTCGTTCGTTGCAGGACGTGAAGCTCGGCATCGCGTTCATCAACGAATCACAGATGAGGCGAGCACGAATCGCTGATCGGTTTGATCATCGACTCAAGCACGCGCGCAATCACTTGAGCATGCGTACGAGCATGGGATAGCGAAAGAGCTCACTGCTTGCCGCAGCCACGGCGCCGCGCACCAGTGACACCATCCACACCATGCACCACGGGATGAGCAGCAACCATCCGGGACAAACCAACACCACGAGGAGCAGCAACATGAGTTGCCCGTTCATGACCTCGCGTCCGTGATCATCGATGAAGGGCGAGTTCCGTCGAAACACGGTCCACAGCAAGACGGGAATGAGCGGCGCCAATGGGCCGATCAGCGGAAATCCCAGCGGCCACAGATGCATGGCGCAGGTGACGACGCGATCGACATCGCCCGCGTGACAGTCGCGCACTCGACCACCCGCGACCAATCGCCAACGCTCGTTCGGCGCCGAAAGCGACGCAAAGGCAGAGGGCGGATGATCGGGGCGGACAGTAGCCATGGCGCGCGGTTAGGCATTGGCGCGGAGAGCTTTCATCGCGCAATCAGACTCTTCAGAACGCTGTCGAGCAACCGAATGCTCGCGGGTTGATCCGTGCACGTGCACCGCATTCAGCTTCCCTGCACAGGCTCGGGAGTTCCATCGAGGTGCGGTGGCGATTGTCGCTTCGATCCTGGCGCGCGCGGTTCAATCGCGACGCGATCGATACGCGTGGGGCTCGCAGAGACAATCTCAAACGACGCCTCGGAAATTTCATCGCGCTCACCCGCTGCGGGCACGCGTCCGAATCGATCAAGAAGAAATCCCGCGATGGTGTCGAAATCGCCATCTTCGGGCAGCGAGAGGCCCAACCGTTCGTTGAGTTCCACGATGGGCAAGCGTCCGTCGGCTTCGTAGCGAACCGAACTTACCTTCACCATCACCGGTGGCAATTCGTCGGCGGACTCGTGCTCATCGTGAATCTCGCCCACGATTTCTTCGAGCACATCTTCAATCGTGCACAACCCCGAAGTACCGCCGTACTCGTCGACCACCACTGCCATGTGCACTTCGCTCTGCTGAAAATCGCGCAGCAGTTCGCCAACGAGTTTGGTCTCAGGCACGCGCAGTGGCTCGCGCAGCACCGCACGCAAATCAAAGTCGTCGGCAGCGTCGCCGAAGTAGCGCACGAGGTCGCGCACATAGAGAATGCCGATGATTTCATCGAGACTGTCGCTGTACACGGGGATGCGCGAGTGTCCCACTGCGGCGATTTGCGCGCGAACGGCCGCGAGATCGTCGGCCAATTCGATCGCTTCGATATCGGTGCGCGGCGTCATCACACTGGCCACGGTGGTCTGCCCAAACAGCACGGCACGCTGCAACAGCGCTGCGGCCACGGGATCGATCTCACCTTCGTGCTTGCGATCTTCGATCGAGTGCAGCAACTGTTCTTCGGTTTCGTCTTCGCGCAGATTGGCGCCCGAGAGTCGGCGCACCACTTCGTCGATGAACCCCACCACTGCGAGCAATGGACCAACCACGATCAGCGTGGCGCGAATAAATCCGAGGCTGCTCGCGATGATTGGATACGTCGCATGCCGCGCAATCGCCGAGGAAAGCACGCTGGTGAACAACCAAACCAGCGCTACCGAAACGGAGGCGGTTCCCACTAAGCCACCAGTAGTGATGCGCGCGGTTTCGCCGAAGCCTTCGAAGGCGACGAGCACCAAGGCGAACAATCCGACGCGACCAATGGTGCGGAAGAACGCGACTGCGTGTGATGCTTCGAGCAACCGATCAAGGATCCAGCGTCCTTGCACCAACATGCCGCGCCCGTGGAGTGCGGTCTCAAGGCCCGAGCGACTCGCTTGCACCAACGCCAGATTGATCGCCGAGAAATAGCTGGTGACAGCAACTGTGATTGCGATGGCGAGGAGGAGGTAGAGACTCACGCCTGCGGGTCTTTCAAAGCGGTGGGTACCGCGGCAGAAACAAAATCGGTGGGTACCGCGGCAGAAATCAAATCGGTGCGTACCGCCACAGAGTACACGCAGCCTATGCCGCTCGCGCAAAGGATTCGGTCCTCCTCGCGGTGGATCTCTTGCGCGCAAACATCAGAATCATCACGAAAGCCGCATGCGTGCAGCGTTCCGTGCACGGCGTACAGGAGGATTTCGTGGTCGATCGAATGCGCGCGCGCCGCGGCCTCGCGCGCAGCAACATCAACGCACACGATGAGATCGACTTCCACGTCGGCGTTGGGATCGGTCTGATTGTGCGCCGGAAAGCTCAGCACATCGGTGGTGTCACCGAGTTGAGAAAATTGCTGATGCGCCGCGGCCATCGCGTCATCACCAACCAGTTGCACATCGATGCGCGCAACAACGCGAGGAAAGTGCGCAACCGTTGTGCGCAGCGCCGATGCGAGTTGTTCGCGCGCAGTCACCGATTGCCACGGTGATGGACAACCATCGCCCACATGAAACTCAACGCGTGCGAACGATTCACTCAACGCGCGACCATGTGCGGAAGTTTCAGCGCGACAGGCGTGACCGCCACGGAGTACGGACGCACGCGCGCTTCGAATTCGCCGCGAAACTTGTTGACGATTGTGCGAATGGCCCAGTTGTTTCCGTCGGCGAGTCCGCAAATGGTGGTGCCCGCGGTGAGCCCCATCGAGCCCGCAATCTCCAGGAGCAAGTCGAGATCTTTGGTGGTTCCATCGCCCGTTTCAATGCGGCTGATGAGTTTGTAAATCCAGCCCGCACCTTCGCGGCACGGTGTGCATTGACCGCACGATTCGTTCTTGAAGAACCGAGCGATGTTGCGCGCGACCGCGACCATGTCGGTGTCTTCATCGAAGACGGTTGGACACGCAGTGCCTAAGCCCATGACGTCGAACTTGCGCCCGATGTCAAAGTCCATACCCGCATCAAACTGATCGGTGCCGAGGATTCCCATCGACACGCCGCCAGCAATCGCGCCCTTGAATTTCTTGCCGCCGCGCATTCCGCCGCAATACTTGTCGACGAGTTCACGCAGCGGAATTCCAAGGTCGCATTCGTAGACGCCGGGACGATTGACGTGCCCCGAAACGCCCATGAGTTTGTGCCCGTAGCTCGGTGCGCCACCGATGGAACTCTCGCAGCCCAGCGACTTCCACCACGCGAGTCCGTGCTCAACGATCGGCCCAACCGAGGCGAGAGTCTCGACGTTGTTGACAATCGTGGGTCGGCCGAACAGGCCTTTCACCGCAGGAAATGGCGGCTTCAGTCGCGGCCATCCGCGACGACCTTCGATCGCTTCAAGCAAACCAGTCTCTTCACCGCAGATGTATGCGCCCGCGCCGCGATGCAGGTAGCACTCGACTGCGAAGGTGCTCTTGCGATTGAGTAGCCCCTGCTTGCCGAAGATTCCTTTGGCGTACGCCTCTTGAATCGCCTTCTCAACGACCTTCGCTTGATGGTGATACTCGCCGCGAATGAAGAAGTACGCGGTGTCGAGTTGACACGCGTGACACGCGATGGCGATGCCTTCGAGAATGAGGTGCGGGTCGTAATCGCACAGCAGTCGATCCTTGAAGGTGCCCGGCTCGGCCTCATCGCAATTGACGCACAAGTAGCGACGGCCTCCATCGGGTGGCGGAAGGAATGACCACTTCAAACCGCAGGAAAACCCTGCGCCGCCGCGACCGCGCAGGTTCGCGTCTTTGATCAAGCTCACGACGTCCGCGGGCTTCATATCAAGCGACTTCTCAAGTGCTTGATAGCCGCCGGTGGCCATGTACTCGTCGATCGAGACAATCTTGCGTGTCTTGGGATCGCCCCAAGGACTGGTGGGAATGCGCTTGGTCAGAATCGGTTGCGTCACAGGCATCGGTGGTCTTTCGCTTCGTGCTTCATCGGCCCGTGAATTGGCGGCCGTGTTTGGAGTCGTGTGAATTAGTGCGTGTCGCCCGCGTGCGAGTCCCCGCTCTGATCGCGTGGCTCGAAGAACACTTCGTCCACAGTGGTTCGGCGCAAGCGGTAATCACCGCGTCGAGCCTCTTGAACATCGCGGTGCACTTCGAGTCGACTTTGGTCCTTCGCGCCTTCATTCGCGCGAGCATCCGTACTATCGGCGCGAGCATCCGTACTTTTTGAGTCGGATGCATCGGTGGGTTTCGCGTCAACATCTTCATGAATGGCATCGGCGATGTGCTTGAAGAACATTCCTAGATTACGCATCAGCGAAGGGTCAGGCTGCTTGCGAGCAGACGAACCCATTAGTGATGGCCGTCGCTTGCATTGGTCCGACCCGCTTCATCGATCAGCGCATCCAAGGTGGCGATGGTGAGATTCTCATGCAGTGTTTCATTGAGCAATGCCACCGGCGCGGTATCGCAGGAACCGAGGCACTCCAACGCCAGCAGCGTGAACTTGCCGTCATCGGTCGTTTCGTGTGGCTCAATTCCTAAGCGCGTGCGCACGTGATCAAGCAGCTTCTTGTGTCCGCACACTTCACAGGCGATCGACTGGCAGACGCCAATCACACACTTGCCAACGGGCTCGGTGTGAAACTCTTCATAGAAGGTCACTGTGTCCATCACCATCGCAGGATGGAGCGAAAGGAACGAGCCAACCTCGACCATCGCCTGATAGGCGATGTAGCGGTATTCGTGCTGCAAATCGTGCAAAATCGGCAGCAGCGCTGCTTCTTTCGTTGCGTAGCGCGGCAACAAATCCTTGGTCCAGCGGTCCTTCATTGCTTGCGTGCAATAGGGTTCGGCGCGCAGGGCAATCTTGGTAGTAGCAGAGGGCTTGGTAGTCCAACTCATAAGATTCTCAGGCTGAATTAATTCTGACCAGATTCATAGCGCGACGACCACACTGCTTCGCGTCTTGACTTAGCGATCAAGTTCCGCGGCAATGATGTTGAGACTTCCTAACACCGCGACGATGTCCGCGAGTTGGTGACCCTCGATCAACTTAGGGAAGATCTGATAGTTGGTTAAGCACGGCGGACGAGTGCGCGCGCGGAAGGGATACTTCGTTCCGTCGGCGACAATGTAGAAACCGAGTTCACCGTTGGGACTCTCGATCGAGCCGTAGGTTTCCGCAACAGGCGTGTCGAAGCCGCGATTATGCATGAACAGCTCGAAGAGTTGGATGACGCCTTCGATCGATCCATACACCTCGCCCTTCTCAGGCACACTTATCTTGCCATCGGCGACCGCGTTGATCGAGCCGCCGGGCAAATTGTCGATCAGCTGATCAATGATGCGCGCCGACTGGCGAATCTCTTCGAGGCGAACGAGATAGCGCGAGAGACTGCAGCCTTCGCTGGCCACGGCGATGGAGAACTTCACCTTCTCTGCGCCCTGCCCATCCCAATTGTCGGCGTAACAGAGATACGGCTCGTCTTTGCGCACATCGCGGCGGACACCCGCGGCGCGCGCGCATGGACCGGTGAGGCTCCACTGCAGCGCTTCGGCTTTGGTGAGCGCGCCCACGCCCTGCAGTCGATCAACAAAGATGCGATTTCGGTTGCACAGCGCCTCAACATCGTTGATCGCCTTGGGCAATCGAACATCGATGAAGCTGCGAACCATGCGCTTGAAAACTTCATCATCGGGAATGTCGCGCCATGCGCCACCCACGCGCGTCCAATCGGGATGGAAGCGCTGCCCCGAGACATATTCAAGAATGTCGTAGATGAATTCGCGCTCGTTGAATCCGTAGAGAAACCCGGTGAACGCGCCCAGATCAAGAGCAGCCGCGCCCACGCACAGCAGGTGATTCTGAATGCGACCGAGTTCGCACAGAATCGTGCGCACCACTTTGGCGCGCGGCGTGAGTTCGATGCCAAAGAGTTTCTCAACCGCATGGTGCCATGCGATGTTGTTCACGATCGGCGAGACATAGTCCATGCGACTGACGGTGCACACGTATTGGTTGTAATCGTGGTGCTCGCCGAGCTTCTCGAAACCCGAGTGCAAATAGCCAATGTGGGGCGTGCAACGAGCAATGCGCTCGCCGTCGAGTTCGAGCACAAGGCGCAGCGTGGTATGCGTCGCAGGATGCTGCGGTCCAAAGTTCAAAACCCAACGATCAGGCGCCTGAAAGTGATCCTTCAGGTAGTCCAGGTTTTCGACATCAAGACCAAAGCCCTCCGCGGGCGTGATGGTGTACGGCATAGATGGGGAAAGTAGCCGAAGCGGAGCGTGCGCGTGAGCAATTCGTCGACTCGATTAGATCGCGCCCGGTCGAAGATACGGATTCGTTCGACGCTCGGCACCGATGGTGGTTGAGGGACCGTGTCCGGGATGAACGCGCGTTTCGTCGGGCAGTTTCATGAGGACTTCATGCAGCGAATGCACCATCGCCTGCGTGTCGCTGGTGGGAAAATCGATGCGACCGATCGAACCCGCAAAAAGTGTGTCGCCAACGATTGCTTCGCCCGCCTCCGCGCACCACAACGTGATGCCGCCAGGGGAATGTCCCGGCGTATGAAGGACGCGAAAGTAATATTGCCCGAGCTCCAAGAGTTGTCCGTCGCCGATGTAGGCATCGGGAGTCGGCGCGCTCACTGACGGCGGAATGAACACCGACAAGTTGAGGACGGGATCTTCGTTGAAGCCCTTTTCTGCCGCGTGACAGAGCACATTCACTGGCCCAAAGCGAAGGCGCATCTTGGCCAAACCCGCGATGTGGTCGCAGTGACAGTGCGTGAGGATGCACAGTGTCGGCGTGAGTCCACGCTGTGCAATCGCGTCGAGCATTGGCTCGGGTTGGTAGGAACAATCAATGATCCAACACGAGCCCGACGCATCGCTGCTGTCGCGCACGACGTAGCAGTTGGTTTGAAAATCGCCGAGCTCGAACGCGGTAATTTCAAGTGACATCAACGCAGGGTAGCGAGCCTCACTCCTGGCAATCTTGCGCGCAACACGCGCAACTCACACAGTTGCGCTACTCTCCGCTCATGCGAATTCGCACGCTCTCGATTTGCTCGCCCGCGCTGCTGCTGCTCGTGTGCGTTGATGTGGTGATGTTGGGCGGATGCGACACGATTACCTCGGATTTCGGCCAATTCACCGATAGTTTCTCGCCGCCAACACCCGCGCAAGCAGCGCAATGGGCCGCGGATCCCAACGACAATGAGAACGCGCGTCGCGGAACGATTCTGCTCGCCAACGCGCCGTGGGGCGGAGCGCCTCCGTATGTGCGCATGTATCGACTCTACGCCGAAGACTCGCTTGATCCATTGGTGCGCGCGGCGGCATTGCAAGCGCTCGGTCGTCACGGTGACCCTGATGATGCGGTGTTGGTCGCGAAAAATTTGACCAGCCCATTTCGCCAAGTGCGTCTTGCAGCGGCGCGTTCGTCGCAGCGATTGCATGACCCTGCAGTGGCAGATCAACTGTGGCCGCGCCTCGTCGATGGCTCGGAAGATTCCGACGTGCGCATCGAGATCGCGATCGCGCTTGCGCAGTATCCGACGCCTGCAGTCTTCCGCGCGCTCGTGGCAGCGTTGGCGCAACGCGAGCTCGCAGTGAATGTCGCTTCCGTCGATTCGCTGCGCACGATGACCGGACAGAACATCGCGCTCGACGAGAACGCGTGGTTGCTTTACTACGCGGCAACGCCTGAGCCATTCGCGCAAACGCGCATCACGCTCTATCCAACGTTCGTTCGCGCACTCGACATCTGGGACCGTTTGCTCTTCTGGGATCCCGTCGTGTTTGAGTCGCCCGATGTTCCTGTTGGTCTGCAGGCGTTTGGAGTACGACGCACCAATGACGCCGCGCGCGAAGATGCGCCAGTGGTTCCCGAGCCATTGCTCGTGCCAGAAACGCCAGTAAAACCAGTCGATTCCGCAACGAGCGCTGGCGCGGCGAGTGCGGCGAGCGACAACATCCCGGGTGATGGCCGAGCGAGCATTGAACGCGTCCCATTGGACTTTGCATGCGCGACAGGATTCGCATGGCGCACAGCGTGAGCGCGTCCCCCGCGATGTGCGCCGCGGTCAGCAGCGATGGCGCGGTCACCATGACGATGGTGCCGCGCGCTCTACACGCGGACGGATTCATCACCGTGCGCGTGACTCATGCGTTGGTAACGCCGCTCGAACGCGAAGCCGCGCGCGGACTCGGCGCCAACGCACAGCGCTCGCAAACCAATGATGCCCCAGTGCGAGAGCCGCGCGTCATCGGTCACGCGGCATGCGGCGTCGTCGAACACGCAGTGACGGGCGCGAGCAACGCCACCCCACTCACACGCGGCACGCGAGTGATCGTGCATCCCGTGCTTTCTTGCGGCGCGTGCGATCGTTGCCGTAGCGGACTTGCGCTGCACTGCCGCGCACGAAACATTCTCGGCGTCGATGCGCCGCGCGGCGCGCTCGCGGAATACGTGACCGTTCCTGCGGCTTCGGTCACCCCGATTCCCCACGGACTCGATGAAGAACGCGCGGTGTTCGCCGCACCGCTTTCGCGCGCGATCGAAGCGGTGCGTCGCGGTGGTGTCGAAAAGAAAACCTTCGCCAGCATTCTCGGCGACGACCTGGTGGCGATTCTGACCACGCTTGTCGCCGTCGAAGAAAACCCTCTGGCGCGCCTCGTCGCCGCCCACGATGCAACGTTGTCCGTGGCCGAGCAATTTGGCATTCGTCATCGCGCACTGCACGAAACGGGGCAACGCGGCGATCAAGAGTTGGTCATCGAAACTACGGGCAGCGCCGAGTCGATCGCCTCTGCGGCACGCATGGTGCGCGCACGCGGACACGTCGTTGTCGCAGGAATTTCCGCGCGCGCTCCCGTCGCGGTTGATCTGTCACATGTCGCGCTCGATGAAATCGAAATCCATGGATCAGGATTTGGTCCGCTCACTGGCGCGATTGAACGATTGGCCAGCCGCGCCATTGATCCATCGCCGCTCATTTCTCGACGCTTGGGATTCACCGATGTTCCGCGCGCGCTCACCGCGCTGGCTGAGCCTGGAGTTTTTGCAGTGCTAGTTCAGGTGAGTCGGTGAACCGCAGCGCAGAGGATTCCGAGGGTCCATCCACCTCGTCGCGCTTGCGCATTGACAGCGCAATTTCGCCAGATGATCCACAAGGCTCGATGTCGGTCGCTCTCGAACAAGACGCGATGCGCGATGAGTCCGGCGTGATCAAAGCAGGACGACTCGCGGGCAAATCGATGACCCAAGCGATTTGGATTCTCTCGCTTCCCGTGCTGCTGCAACAAACGATGGCCGCAGGCGTCGGATTCGTCGACAAACTTCTCGCAGGCAATCTTCCCAGCGACATCGCGCGCGCGGCGATGGATGGCGTTGGCATCGGCAGCTTCGTCGGTTGGTTCATCGGCATCGCGATGACCGGGCTCGGCGTCGGCGGCCAAGCGATCATCGCGCGCGGAATGGGCGCGGGAGATCTGCGCGAAAGCCACCGCGCTCTCGGACAATCGATGGTGCTCTCGTTGGTGTGGGGCGTGTTCGTCGCCGCGCTGATGATCGCCCTCGCAGAACCACTGGCACATTTCGCCAATCTCACACCAGAAGCGACAGATGCGTGCATCACCTTCGTGCGCACATTGGCCTATGGAATTCCGTTTTGCGGCGTGATGATGGTGGGCGCGATGTGCTTGCACGGCGCCGGTGAAGCGCACAAACCATTTCAGATCGCGGTGTGGGTCAACGTGGTCAATTGCGTTGCGTCGTGGTTGATCTCGGGCGTGAGCATTCGCATGTTCGGATGGACGCTGCCCAATCCATCACCGATGGATCCGACGCACTATGGGGTGGTAGGAATTGCCGCGGGCAGCGCGATTTCATATGCAGTTGGTGCGTGGCTCACGTGGCGATGTCTGCGCGCGGGAGTCAAAGATCTGCGCTTGATGCGCGAAGATCTGCCACTCGATCGCGCGATGACGTGGCGAGTCCTCAAAGTCGGCGTGCCCAATTTTTTCGAAGGGCTC
This sequence comes from Planctomycetota bacterium, assembly GCA_003671025.1. Classification (GTDB taxonomy): domain Bacteria; phylum Planctomycetota; class Phycisphaerae; order Phycisphaerales; family SM1A02; genus QWPT01. Next base: position 184,373 of record QWPW01000001.1, on the reverse strand, counting down.
GCGATGTGGGGCGTGAATTTACTGGTGTTGGGATTCATCGGCAAAGCGGCCGACATGAAACTCGGCACCACAACCAACGACGGACTCATCGGTGCGCACATCATCACGGTGCAATGGGAATCGTTTTCATTTCTCCCTGGCTTTGCCATGGGCACGGCCGCGGGCGCGCTTGCGGGGCAATACCTCGGCGCGGGAAACGCGAGCCTGGCGCGCGCGGCAATTTGGCGTTGCACACTCATCGGCATGGCCATCATGGGCTCAATGGGTGTTCTGTTTATGTGCGCGGGTGAACCGCTGACGCGCATGATTTCGGATGATCCGATTCATCTCGCGTTGGTGCCGCAACTGCTCTTCGCGGCAGGTTGCATGCAATTATTTTTCGCGCTGGCGATGGTGACACGCAACGGTCTGCGTGGAGTCGGCGATACCACTTGGATTCTCGGCATCACCGTCGTCTCTTGTTATGCGATTCGACTTCCACTCGCGTGGTATCTGGGCATCCATCTCGGCTACGGACTGGTGGGAATCTGGTGGGGACTGATGCTAGAACTCGCGGTGCGCGGCACGATGTTCTTGGCGCGCTTCAAATTTGGAGCGTGGGACAAAATTCGTGTGTGACTCGCGCGTGATTCGCGCGTGACGCGCGCGACACGCAGATCCCCACGTCACCACCAGAAACCCGAGAAGACGATAAACGCGATGAGCACGATGCCGAGGAAGAAAAATCCCAGCAGGCCCATCATGACCACGGCGACACCTTTGCCTAGTGGAACGGCCTCCGACATCGCGACCACTGCGGCGATCGCCCACCAAACGTAGGCGACGCCGCCGACGCAGGGAACGCAGAAAAACACGAGTGGACCCGAGGAATAGGCGCAAAGTTCAAACGCGCGTCCCGCCGAAAGCCCATGCGCGCGACCCACCAAGGACGCCGCAAATGCGCCGCTCCACGCGAGCAAGTACAGGGAGAGCGGCATCGCAACGTAGAAGACCGCGACCACCGCCATGTCGATTCCTGCGCCTGACCCGTTGAGCAACGGCCACGCCATGGTCAGCAGAAAAAACACCGCCGTCGGTGCCGCGGAGAGCCAACCGTGCAGCGCAAGAAAGCGAGCTGCGTCCGCGAGCCGCGGTTCGCTGTTGAACATGCCATTCAATCGATTGGGTCGCCCCATTCCGATGCCCACCGTGGCCCACCAACGACGCCGCCACGAATGGCCACTCAACCACGGCACACCCGTGGGCAACATCGCGAGCCGCTCATCGGCCACGCCATACCCGCGCAAAACGCACTCATCCATCGTGATCGGTTGCGCGCACTCGGCGCACATGAATGCGTTCGGTTCGAGATGCCCGCGCGGGCTCGTTCCAAAATATGCAGTGCGACAGTGTGGACAGCAGAACTCTACTTTTCCGCGGACGAAATCAAAGTCGCTGGGCGCATAGCGCGTTCCGCATTCACTGCAAAGGCGCGGCGACCCATCGCGCGCTGGCTCGTGATTCCACAAGATGTGATCGCAGGTCTTGCAACGCATGAGAGGCCTCCGTGTTGATGGAACCTTGATGCGGTGGTGGTACTGCTCTTTCCCCCGCGAGCAAACTCAATCCTCTGGCGCATCCACGGCGACACGCGCCTTGAACTCTGCAATCAATCGACGCGTCACCGGACCAACGCCGCCTTCACCAATCACTTCACCATCGATCGCGCTCACGCCAATGATTTCCGCCGCGGTTCCCGTGAGAAACACTTCGTCAGCAGTGAAAAGATCCTCAAGTCGCATCGAGCGTTCTTCCACAGCGATGCCGCACGCGGGAGCAATTTCGTTCATCACAAAGAGACGCGTGACTCCGTTGAGAATGCCCGCGCTCACTGGCGGCGTGACGATTCGTCCGCCGCGCACGAAGAAGATGTTGTCGCCAGTGCACTCCGCGACTTGACCGTCGAGATTGAGCATGATCGCTTCATGCACACCCGCATCGATCGCTTCCACCTTGGCCAGAATGTTGTTGAGGTAATTGAGGCTCTTCACGCTCGGATCAAGACACTCGATCGGAATACGCGGCCGCTTTGCCACGATGACGGGCATGCCCACGGCGTACATCTCGTTGGGATAGAGCTGAATGCGATCGACAATCACAATCGTCGAAGGCTTGGGACAAGTGAAGGGATTCAGTCCAAGCGGACCCGCGCCGCGCGTGACTACGAGGCGGATGTACGCGTCCTTCATGCCATTGGCGGCGACGGTTTCGCGCACCGCTTGTTCGATCTCACGCATCGTGTAATGCATGGTCAGTCGAATCGCATGCGCGCTCTCCTCGAGGCGATCGAGGTGACTGCGCAGTTTCATGATGCGATGGTTGTAGACGCGAATTCCTTCGAACACGCCGTCGCCATACAACAATCCGTGATCGTAAACAGGCACCATTGCGTGCTGCTTGTCAACGAGATGACCATCGAGCCAAACCTTCATGAAACCTCCGCCCGTAGCACCTTCGCGACACGCGAATATCAAACGGGCGCGCAGTGTAGCGAGCGGAGTATGGTCGCCTGCGTTTGCTCGCTCCCGTCATGCGATCGAAGGAACGTGCGCGTCACCGGGAGAACTCACAGCGCAAGACTCGACCACCGCAAACGCCTGTGAGTGGTGACAGCGCGGGTGCAACCATCGTTCATGCAAGAACGCCGGGTCTGGGTTGGATGCCATGAGCGCACAGGAACGCGTTGCGCCAAAACCCCATATTCTTGCGGGTATTCGGCGATTTTGTCCGGTGCGGGACACACGCGTCACGCATGCGACTTGCGCAGCGGCGCGGGCAAGATGCCCAACTGTTCGCGGTACTTGACCACGGTGCGGCGCGCGATTTTCACGCCGCGCTTTTCGAGAGCTTCGGCGATCTCACGATCCGACCAAGGCTTGGCGCGGTCTTCGCCCTCAACCACTTCTTTCATGAGCGCCTTCACTGCAGTCCACGACATCTCTTCGCCCTCGGCGTTCTCCGTGCCCAGCGAGAAGAACATGCGCAGCGCAACGAGGCCGCGCGGACATTGCATCCACTTCTCGCTCACCGCGCGCGACACCGTGGCCACATGAATGTTGAGCATGTCCGCGACCTCCACCATCGGCATCGGCTTGAGATGTTGTTGTCCATGCTCAAACCATTCGCGTTGACGCGTGAGCACCACCCGCACCACCCGCATGAGCGTCGTGTTGCGTTGCTCGACTGCTTCGAGAATCGAACGCGCCGCGCGCACACTGTCGGCCACAAAGCTGCGCGCTTTCGCATCGAGCTCGATGTCCTTCATCATCGCTTCGTAATCGGGCGAGACGCGCACCCGCGGCATGAGTTCATCGGCCAAGCGCGCGGTGTAATCGCCAGACTCGGGGTCGTACTCGACGAGGACATCAGGAATGATCGCGGTCTGCTCGGGCGGAACCAACTCGCGCCCAGGATTGGGATCGAGCCGCTTGAGGCATGCGCGCGCGCGATCGAGACGCTCGGCGTTCCATCCGGTTTTCTCGCGAATCTTGGGGATACGGTTGGCGAGGATGTCGTCATAGAACGTCACCAACACTTCGATCGCGTCCGACCATGCGTCAGCACGATCAAGATCGTCACATTCTTCGAGGTATGCACGCGCTTCGAAAATCAACGCGTCACGCACACTGCGCGAACCGACCCCTCGAGGCTCGAGTTCTTGTTGCACGCGGTCGAGCGCGGACTCAAGAGTTGCAATCGTCCAATCACAACCAGGCAGGTGCGCACTCTGCTCGCGCACCGTTTCCAACTCGGTGGTCATCAGCCCATTTTCATCGATGTATTCGATGAGCCGCGCGCCCGCGACACGCATCGCTGGATCATGCACTCCCGCGAAACTCCACTGTTCGTGCAGCACTTCCACCAAGCCGCGGCCGCGTGAAGGCGCGTTGGCCATCGCGGCCATCTTGGGATCTCGCTCGCCGGTATCGCGCGCCGCGCGTCGACCATCGCCATCTTGATTCCACAACTCGCCGTATTGGCGCTCCATGCGACGCAAGCGTTCGAACTCATCGGATCCACCGCCTTGGGGCGAGTCCTCACGATGCTGATCTTGCCGACGCGTGTCATCGTCGCTCGAACCTGGATTCACCAACTCGAGCGCAACGTTCTTCTCGCACTCCTGCTCGAGCCGCTCTTGCAATTGCATCGCATTGAGTTGGAGGATCTCCGCGGATTGAATCAGTTTGGGCGACAAGCCCATGGTCTGACCCATGCGAAGTTTCTGCGAAGTGTCGAAGCGCATTTCAGCCATGCAAGTTTGTCCACACGATTTGCGCACATGCGTCTGCGCAGAGACGCTGGTTCACTCACATTTGCTCAGGCAAGGACCGACGGGGTCGAACAGACGATTGCGCGACGAGTTCTGAGCACGATGCTACCGAACACGCGGCGCGTTCCCAAGCGCGCACCTCGGAGAAGGCTTCGAAACACGCTTGATTTTCAGTATTCGCGACGACATCCTCCAATCGGGTATCGGCGCGCTTCACCCTCAGAGACTCGTGCGACCTTTGAGCGCATCACCCAACACCGCGGGGTTGGCAAACTCAAGTTGAGATCCGCTTGGGAGCCCCCGCGCCAAACGCGTGGAGCGCACGCCTCGCTCGCCCGCCTCGCGCGCGATCCACAGTGCGGTGGTGTCGCCCTCGAGATCTGGATTGAGCCCAAGGATGATCTCAGTCACCGCGGTCCCGCGCGCATTGCGTTGCGGATGATCGAGTCGCGCCAAGAGCGTGTCGAGGGTAATCGCATCGATGCCCACTCCCGCGAGTGGATCGAGTCGCCCCAAGAGCACGTGATAGACGCCGCGATAGAGCCCCGTCCGTTCGAGCGCAAGTAAATCTTTGGGCTGCTCGACCACCAACACCGTCGCCGCATCGCGTCGCACATCCGCACAAATGGGACAGGGATCAGCGTCGGCCAAACTCCAACAAATTGAACAGTGCTTGACCTTGCGTTTGACTTCTTCGACAGCGCGGGCCAACGCGAGCGCTTCCTCGGGGCTCTGGCGCAACACATGAAACGCGAGGCGTTCCGCGCCGCGCCGACCGATGCCTGGCATCGCAGCGAAGGCGTCGATGAGTCGTCGTACTGATTCGGGATATCCGGCGCTCGACATAGGGTCTCTAACTGTTTGATGCGCGTGCTGAGTGACTCAGCGCTGCATGAAATTGGGCGTGCGTGCTGCGCGAGAAACGCTCGCACAATGTGGGACACGAGTTCGCTGCTTGACCGACGATCAACTCAGCCGCGCCAGCAATTCTGGAGGAAGATTGATACCCGCTTCGCTGGCGGAACGGCCTATTTCTTCGGCCATTCGTGCACGCGCTCGCGTGAGCGCATCGTTCACTGCTTCGGCGATGAGACGATTGGCGTAGTCCAAATCAGAGGGTGAGCCCGAAGCGATTCCGCGCATCACCGAAGGGTCGAGGACCACGATGTCGATGCGAATGTCGCAGAAGGCGACCGCGCGCACTGCACCACCGCCCGAACTGCCTTCGACCTTGGTGTTGGCGAGGCGCGCGCGAACGTCTTCCATCATTCCCTGCAACTTGGGAAGGTCCTTGAGCATGCCCGCGACCTGCCCTGCCATTTTCAACTTGTCGAACATCTCGATCTCCTCGCGGCGCACCGCGCAATGTCAAACTGGACTGAAACTTCATTCAACGCGTCTGAGACGAATTGACCACTACTGGCTCCGCATCGACGAGGCGACGCTGCCACGTGCGCAACTTTAATTAGTCGTCGCTCCCGAGGTCACCCGCATCAACGACTGATGTCGGTGAAGCAAGTGACGCATCGCCATCACTTCCCACGGCTTCATCATTCGCATCGACGGCGGCATCGTCAACTTGCACACGCGCCGACACTGCGACAATCGTCGCATCAAAGAGTTCCGCAGCCAATCGAACCAGAGGGTCATTGCGCACAGACGCATCGTCAACCGCCATCGGCTTCACCGCGGCAATAGCCTGCTTGTTCGGATCCGCGACGATGATCACGCGCACGGGACGACCCGCCGCGCGCGCGAGCAATGCCTGAATTGGCTGCGGGTTCGCCATGAGATACTGACCCGACGCGGTGCTGCCGTCGACGAGTACTTTGGCTGAATCGCCCGAAAAATCGACGATTTCCCCCTGTTGGGTGAGCGAGTCATCGCGCGCGCTGCGTGCACTGATCTCGACGAGGCGCCGACGCAATTCTGCGAAATCACTGGTGGGCGCGTACGCGATGGGCGTGCTTGACGGCGCAGTTGGCGCGACGGGGGCAACGACGGCACGCGGCGTCAACGGTGCACTGCGAAAGTCCTGCGCCGGCGCATGTGTGACGATGGTTGTGCGCGCAGCACTGCTGTTGCTTGATGTGGTTGATGCATTCGACTCGTGCACCGACGAGGAAGGCTGCCCCGCGACGCGACGCGTCACGGGGTCAGCGGCTTTTTTTGAGTCAGCCCCGCCCCCGCCCGCGAGCAAACTCGCGCCTCCCGCAAATCGTTGCGAGAGCGACAAGCGCGCAAGGCACGCGTCATAGAGAGCGCGCGGCGCACTCGAACCCCGCGCGTTGCGTGCAGTGGCATCGCACAGCGCGATCGCGTGCGCGGCCAACGCGATATCCGTTTGCGCGGCCAAGCGTGCGACTCGATCACGCATCGAGGCGGCGACTTCGAGCAAATCGCTGTCGATACCCGCCGCGGCCGCGACCAGCACCCAACGAAAACGCTCGGCGAGAAGCTCGAGCGCTTGTTCTACGCCGCTGCCACGCTCGAGCAATCGTGATCCGTGGAGCAACGCGTCGGCGGTGCGCTCACAGACGCAGGCTTCGACGATGTCCAGCAAAATCTCGTCATCGGGGAGACCGAACACTTGCTCGAGCACCACCGCATCGATGCGACCAATCGCCGAGGCGAGCAAACGGTCAAGCAGCGAAAGTCCGTCGCGCATCGATCCGTTGGCCAATCGCGCCACCGCCAACAACACGTCCTCAGTGACTTCGATGCCTTCACCACTCGCGACGGCGCCAAGATGCGCGGCGATCTGCTTGGTGGGAATGTTGCGAAAGTCGAATCGTTGGCAACGCGACTGAATCGTCTGCGGAACTTTGTGCGGCTCGGTCGTGCACAGAATGAACTTCACATGCGACGGCGGTTCTTCCATGGTCTTGAGCAGCGCGTTGAACGCGGGCGTCGTGAGCATGTGCACTTCGTCGATGATGTAAATGCGATATTTGCCGCGCGTGGGCGCCAATCCAGCACCGGCGATCAAGTCGCGTGCGTCGTCGATGCCACGATTCGATGCACCGTCAATTTCAATGACATCGAGATCCTCGCCACGCAGAATCGCATCACCGATGGCCTCGGATTCAACGAGCGCGGGATCACGGTTGAGCGCGCGCGCGTAAATCCGCGCCATCGAAGTCTTGCCCACGCCGCGTGTGCCGCAGAAGAGATACGCATGGGCGGTGCGTCCGTATTCGATCGCGTTTTGCAGCGTGCGCGCAATCGGTTCCTGGCCAATGACCTCGCCGAAGTCGCGCGAGCGATAGCGCCGTGCGAGAACGGTGTAGGGCTTGGCCGCGTTGGTCGTGGGCGCGCTCGTGCTTGCTTTCGTGGTTGCCGGAGTCAACGGCATCGGGGTCGCTGATGCAGCCGTGCCGCTGCGGTTGGTCGACAGCAACAGGTCTTCGGCAGGCAGTTCAGCCGCTTGGGGTGCAGGATTCGCGGTTGTCGCAGCCTTTTTCGCCATAAGTCTTCATCACGCCTGCACGCTGCGCAGTGGTCATGGGGCGAACCGTCCGCGCGGGCGAAAAAGTTGTCGTTCAAACTTGTCAGTCACTCCGTGCGCAACGATGCGCACCGCCGCTTGCACCACTGCCTCAACTATGGAGCCGCCGAAGACGGCCAGGCGACCTTCGGCTCGGACCGACTCGCTTATGGCTGCTGCGATCAAGCCCTGACCAGATTCGCGGCCGACCCGCCCGCCGGGCCCGGCCGTCTTCGATGGCTCCAAGAGTTGCGATAGTAACGATGATCACGCACGCGCGCACCGTAGAATCATCATCATGTCCGATGAGCTGAATGATCGTGCGCTGCCGGAGATGGACGGACCGAGTGCGGTCATCCAAACACGAACGGCGAGTTCCCAAGGTACGCGACTCATTCTGCTTTTTGCGCGACTCCTGTTCATGGCGCTCGTGCTTGCGACCCCGGGACTTGTCGTCGCCAGTCGCGCCGATGAGCGCTTCAACCTCACGCTCATCATCGGACTGACCTTGGCCACGGGCGCGCTCGGGCTCATCATCGTGGTCATTGACGCGCTGACACCGAACAAACGGCTGGCCTCGATCTTCGGCATCTACCTCGGTTTGTGCTTAGGCTTGGTCGGCGCTTTCGCCATCGGATCGCTTCTCGATTCAATTATTACGGCATGGGGCCTGCAAGAAACCACCGCTGCGCTCTACCTCAATCTGGCCAAGATCTCCATCGGTTTGATTCTCTGCTACATCGCGGTGAGCGTGGTGATGACTACCAAGGATGACTTTCGACTGGTCATCCCCTACGTCGAGTTCTCGCGGCAAAATCGCGGCGTGCGTCCGATGCTGCTCGACACCAGTGCGATCATCGATGGACGCATCGTCGACCTCTCGACGAGTGGTTTGCTTGACGCGCCTTTTCTGGTGAATCAAGCGGTAATCGACGAGTTGCAGGCGCTCGCAGATTCGAGCGATCGCGGTCGGCGCGCGCGCGGAAGACGCGGACTCGACATCGTCGCGCGACTGCAAGCGAGCACCAGCACGGACATCGCCATTGACGCGGCGCCCATCGGCGGACCGAGTGTCGATCGAGGATTGGTGGAACACGCGCGTCGCAACGGATATCGCTTGGTGACCACCGATTCCGCACTGGCCAAGGTCGGCCTCATCGCGGGCATATCTGTCATCAATCTCAACGATATTGCAGGAAACATGCGCTCGCAATCGGTCCCCGGCGACCGAATCGAGATTGAAATCGCGCGCGTGGGCGAGAACCAAACGCAAGGCGTGGGCTATCTCGCCGACGGCACGATGGTGGTCGTCGAAGGCGCTGCAGATCGCGTTGGGCAGACCATGACTGCGGTGGTCACCAATTCACTTTCGACCAGCGCAGGACGCATGGTCTTCGCGCGGGCAGGACGCGCGGACGAACTCGATTCTGGTTCCACCGCACGCATGGTCGCGCACGCCACTGCGCAACCGAAGCATCGTGAGGGACCACCGCGGCGCGATGGCGAAGAACGCGACGATGATGCGCGCGGCAATCGCGGCAGTGATCGTCCGAGCGGACGAAACCCGCGACGTGGATGAGCCTTTCATGATCCCGTGTCACTAGACGCGAAGGTTTGACGGGCCGCATCGCTCTCAGAGGTACCAACGGCAACAATGAAACAACGACGCGCGCCCAATGAGCGCGCGTCGTTTCAATTTTGATTGTGGTTGCGAGTCACTTCGCGCCTGTGGAGCGCGTCAGCGTCCGAGCATGAGCAACTGATTGATCAGCTCGTCGGTCGTGGTAATCACGCGGCTGGCCGCGGAATAGCCGGTGCTAGCGAGAATCATGTTGATGAACTCTTGGGAGAGATCGACGTTGGACAACTCGAGCGCGCCGCCCACGAGTCGCCCCGTACCGAAGTCGCGCGGCTTGGCCACCAGCGGTGTTCCCGAGTTGGGTCCGGTGCGGAACAAGTTGTCGCCAGCGTCAACCAATCCTTCTGGATTCGAAAATTTCGCCAGCGCCACTTGGCCGATGGTGCGCGTCAGTCCGTTGGTGAACGAACCAGAAATACGGCCGTCTTCACCGATCGAGAAGTTTGAAAGCGTGCCGATCGACGATCCATCTTGGAAGACCGCTGCGAGATTCGAAGCGGAGTCGGTGAGGCTCGAGACTGCGTCCGTTCCCGAATTGAAATCCATGTTCACGGTCAGCGGCGACACGGCGCCGTTGGTGCGCACCAGTGAGAAGCTTTGATTCGATGCCGCCACAAATCGACCACTCGCATCAAAGGACACTTCGCCCAGACCGATGAGTCGTTGCACCGAATCGTTGTCGTTGGACTCGGCCACGAGTTGCCAAGTGGTACCGCCGCTCGCTGCGGTTTGCTGCAGCGTGAACGTCAAGTCAATCGTCAGCGGTGTGCCAAGCGAGTCATACACCACAAAGCTCGTGCGCACGCTTTCGCCGTTGGCGGCGCCAGTTTTGCTCAATACCAGTGGTTGCCCGCTGCCAAGCCCAGGGCCGCTGACCACGAAGTCCGCGGTCTCGAGCCCGAGCTCTTGCACGGTGCCTTCGTTGCCGGTGATCACCAGTTGTCCCGCGGCGTTGATCGTCGCGCCACCACCGAGGTTCGAGGCTGTGCCCACTGCGGAGCTATCCAAACCGAGCACATCGTCGAGGAATGTGGTGAAGTCGCCGAGCGTGACGCCATTAGCATCGGCGCCAGCAACTGCTGCGGCGCTAAAGGCGAAGGTCTTCACGCCGAGATCCTTGCCACCCTTCTCGACACCCGAGATGCTGATCGATTTGGGATTGGTCGTCGAGTCAAACGCCGTCACCACTCCGCCCGCGCCGTCGGACATAAACACGTCCGTAGTGGTGAGGTTGGTGGCCGCGGTCACGGGAATGGTCATCGCCGCATCAGTAAACCAAGCACGACCAGTATGAATACTACCAGTGGTGCCCACGGTGCCCGAGGCGTTGAGATTTCCGTTGAAGATGACGTTGCGACTTGCTTCGGCCAGGGTCAGCGTTCCCACGGGAACCGAGAGAGCGACGAGGTCGCCTTCAATCACATTGAACTGATCGTCCACGCCGAATCCGAGCACGCGTGCGCCCGATTGCGAGACCAGTTCATTCTGCGGATTGCGCACGAAGTTGCCCGAGCGCGTGAAGTGTCGCGTTCCCGCGACATCGACGATGAAGAAACCGTCGCCTTCGATTGCGACATCGGTCGCCACACCAGTCGCGCCGATGGCACCGTTGTTGAAGTTGCGCTGCGTTCCTGCAACCGTGACGCCCAAGCCGATTTGGCCAGGGTTCGTGCCACCGCTGCTTCCGCTTGGCGCGGTACCCAGCGAAAAGTTGCGGCTGAACGTGGGCGTGAACTGCATGCGGTTGGACTTGAACGCCGTGGTGTTCACGTTGGCAATGTTGTTGCCGATGACGTCAAGGCGGCGCGAGTTCGACATGAGGCCAGAGAGGCCGGTGAAGAGTGCGGTAGTACTTGCCATAGTGAGAGCTCCTCGGTGCGTCGACTCAGGCGCTAGCGCGTTGCGCGCGTGGCGTCTGGTCGAGAGAAAGTGATTCGAATTGCTCCGCGATTTCGCGCGGGGGAAGTGCGCGTGGCCCCAATGGGCGTTGCGCGAATGTTGCTGTTTCGCCGCGAATTGCGATGGCGGCATCGACTTCTTCAAAGACGAAGTCATCACGAGTTTCCAAGCGCTCTAGGCGACGCGATGAAACATCAGCGATGAAAGTGCGCCCTTCGGCGACGATGACTGCGCGACGCGCACCACGTCCTTGCGCGAGATCCAACGCGCGCGCCACTTGCGCCATCGTCGCGGGTTCAAGCGTCGCGCCATCGGCCATCTCGGGTTCACGCGCACTCTCGATCGCGCCGTCACGCGCGAGTGAGAGCAGTTCAGTGAATCCGCCGTCGGCCGCCGACACTCGGCCGCGCGCAGAACCGGTCCCCGTGGGCCGCACTGCAGGCTCGAGTCGTCGGAGAAGTTGGCGCGGGTCGATTGTCATTTTAATCGTCGTTGATTTTGTGTTGCCAGAGACATGCTCAAATCATTCTGTCGCAAGATTCACAGGGCGATTGCCGCACGAGCGTGCTCAACCACCACTAAGCAACTTGGCCAGATCCTGCGCATCAACAGCGCCGTCGCCGTTGAGATCCGATGGCCCACCCTGCCCCCAATTTGCCACCACGCTCGATTGGGTCGGCGGCGGTGTAGGAGTCCCCGCGCCAGCGCCCGCGCCAGGCGAGGGAATCACCGGAGGGGTAGGAGTCGGGTTTTGATCGATGAATTCGACATTATCGATAGGGAGGATCCAACCGTTGTCAAGGATGAGCGCGATCTCGTCGCCGCTGCGAGCGACACTCTTGACCACGCCACCAACACGATCATTGTCCGCGGTCATGCCCGCGACGCGCTTGCCAATCAAGTTGCCCGCGGTCGCCAGTTGATTCTGGAACACGATGCCCTGCAGGTCCTTGGACAGCTGCATATCGCTCTCGATTGACCGGATGGAATTGAGCTGTTCCAGAAGCGCCGATGAATCATTCGGCTTGAAGGGATCCTGATTGGAAAGCTCGGTGAAGATGATCTTGATGAACTCTTCGCTCGAGAGGTCATTGAATCGATTTCCCGCAGGTTGAATCGGGCCGGCTCCAGCGAGTGCGTCAATCGTGCTCATGGGATACTCCTGAAATCACTGCGACATTTACTGCTTGATTCAACTCGCGCGCCGCGAAGAGTTCGCGCCTCGCGGATCTGCAACACCGTGAAGGACGCCCGCGAATCCGCGCAAGGCCCCCTTTCGCTCATTGGCCTCATCGACTGCGAGCGCGTCCGTGCGCTTGCGTCCGTCTTGAGCGTCGTCCCGACGCCCTCGACTTTCACCCCCCGCTGCATCCTGCCGCGTCGACGCGCGCTCCCCACGATCTCTGTTGTCCGCACCATCCTGGCGCGACTCATGACCACTTTGTCCAAGTGGAGCTGAGGTGGCTTCCGTGCCACGAGTTCCGCCGTGCACACTGATGCGCTCGACGGAGAGACCTTGAGATTCGAGACGTTCACGAAGCATTCCAAGGTTCGCTTCAAGCAACGCGCGTGCCTCGGGGGTTGCGGCGGTGAAGTCGGCAACAACTGCCCCTTGCGAGATGCGTAGTTCGATGCGCAATTGACCCAGCGCAGGCGGCTCCAAGCGCATGGTGATGGTGCCACCGCGCTGATTCGCGAGGATTTCCGCACCTTTCGCCGCGAGTTTGGCCGCAGCGGGATTCTCAAAGGGGTTTGACGACGGCACCTCGGCAGGCAACGTCGATGTCGCAGAAGTTGCGCCTTCGACTGTTGCGATCAGCGGCATTGAGATCCCTGCCGCGTTGGTGTGTGCGTTCGTTGAACCAGTTTGAGCATTGAGTGCCGCGCTCGAAAGCACCGGCGATGTTGCACCGCTGCCGCTCGCCGACTCATCACTCGCATCGATTGACACTGCGCCCGACGCGATCTGCTGCGCCGCGCGCATGCGTGAGATTTCCGATTCGACCTGCGCCAATCGGCCAGACACCGCCGCGCTTGATGGCGCGGAGAGAGTGCTCTCACGCAACGAGAATTGTGCGGATTCAATCAGTCGAGCCAGCGGATCGCTCGCAGCGCGGACCGCGTTGTTCGTTGCCGCTGCGCTTGACGACTGCTCGCCCGTTGCGCGGGTATTTCCTGCATCGCGATGTCGACCGTTGCTTGCGCCCTCGACGCTGCTTCGCGCATCACTCGCTGCGAGTTCATTGGAGGTCGCGTCAATCGCGGTGGCCGCCGAGGGAATTGCGTTGGCTGCTTCGGCAAGAACACTCGCTGAATCCGCGGTTTGAGTAGCAATATTGCCGGTGGTGAAGGAACTCGCCGCGTCGACTGATGGCAATCCAGACACATGCTCTGCTGCGGACGGCGAGTCGATCGCGACGCTCGCCGCGAGTGCCGCGCCTTGCGAGAGCGCCTGCGCACTGATGCTGGCGGCCGTTGCGTTGATCGACGAAGGTTGCACCGCGTTCATCACCAGACTACTCACGCCATCGTCATCGAGACTTGCTCCGCCGGCGCTGGTGCTCCTGTCCTCGTCTTGCGTCACAACCTCGACGGGTGCAGAAGACGTTGCCGTTTGCGCAGATGTCTCGTTGAGTGAGTCGTCGCGATGAACACGCGATTCGTCTTCGCTCGCGGCGATGCTTGATTCACTCTCGACGCGCTGGGCGGATTCATCACGAGTTGCCGCGTCATGATCGCGCTCACGCGCGCGCTGCACTCGCGCATTCCGTGACTCATTTCCTTGTCCCCGGGCGAGATCGTTCGCTTGACGCTCGTGCGTCGTCTTTGCATTGTCACGCTGCGAGCGATCGTGCTCATCACCCGTCGCACTTGTCGCGTTGTGCGAGTTTTTGGGAGAGCTGCGCTGCGTGCGTTGCGTCAGCGAGTCACTGAGCGTTGGGCTTGCCTGCGCTTGGCGCAGATCCCGTTGCATCAGGTCGTGGAAGGGTGAGCGGGCTGTTGGGCGCGCCTCGCGCGGGGGTGCCGAGATTGGCGGCTCCGCCCGCGGGGAGCGGGGAGCGGGCAGGATTGATGCCACGATTGACGGAAGAGTCGGCAGATTTGGCAGCATTAGGGCGTTCCGAGCCGGCCTCGCTCTCGAGACCAAGCAGTCGGACACGCTCAAGCAAATCCGTTGCCACCTTCGCCTCCGCCTCGCCCTTGAACGCTTTGAGCAGCGCCGAAGACTTCGCGCGATTCATTGCGTCGAGGTACGCCACCGCCGTCGACTCGCGATCGCGTTTCACTAATTCAAGAATCCATTCGCGCCCCTGCTTGGGTGGAACACTCTCTAACAGACGAACGGCTTTGCGAAACTGCTCGTCGGTGGTGCGATCCTTTTCGGTGGCGATCGATGCTTCCCACTCTTTGGTGCGCTCGACCAACGCCTCTTCGCGCTGCGTCACGCCTTGCTCTCGCTCGATGAGATCCTGTTGCAATCGATGATGACTGTCCTCGAGTCCACGCATGGCCAGCGCGGCGCGTTCCTCGAATCGTTCGCTGGTCACGATTTGTTCGGTGCGCGAAAGTGGGACCTCAAGGAGTGAGCGCGCTTCTCCGTCGAGACGCACTTTTTCTGCGTCTTTTGCAGCGATTTCGCCCAGTGTCAGTTGTTCTTCAACCACGGTGGTGGAGAACATCTCGCGAATGCGCTCGAGGCGCGCCTCATCGACGCGCCCCGTGGCATAGAGCCAACCGCCAAAGCCTGCGAGCGCCAACAAGTTTGCGAACGCGAGCACTGTGAGCAATCGAAACATCGTCTTCATACAGGTATCGCTTCCTCGCCCTCGCGATTGCGACGAGCGTTGTTCGCGGCCATTTCATCCATGCCCGCGCGTTCGTGACTTGCTTCAATCGCGTGATGCACCGCGAGTCGTTGCTCGCGCAAGATTTCCAACGTTCGTCGTGCACGCGCAGCTTCGACAAGTTCGGCGCGCGTCTTGACCAGCGCCTTCTCCAATCCTGCCATTTCCAACACCGTTCGCTGCGCTTTGCGCATCAACCCCACACCCGCAACAGCGTGATGACGCAGCGCCGCGGGATCGATCACCCCAACGAGTCCATCGCGCCACGCGTCGCGTCCTTGTGCAATCTCCGCTTGTCGATCGCGAAGCGACTGTTCGAGTTTGCGCCGCTGTCCTTCGACTGATGCCAAAGCACGACGCTTGACCTCCTCCTCGTCGAGGCGGCGGTCAAGGACGCGCTGCAATGCAAATCGAAATCGGGCCATGGTTCGTGCTGAGAGTCTTTGGTGCGACCGAATTCGTTGCGGTTCGCGGTTGAGTGATTACTTTCGCGGTGAGGACGCGCTTTGAGCGGTCATCGTTGGCGCAGTTGCAGGCGTCGATGGTGACGTGCGACGCCCAAGGTTTTCTGCAGTGGTCGAGATGTCCATGAGTGCGCGCAATGTGCGCGGCAACTCGCATCGCTCGTCGGAGCCTTGGCGCAAAAACGCTTCAATTGAAGGCTTCAGCGCGATCGCCGCGTCCACATCGGGATTCGAACCCTTGGCGTACGCGCCGATTTGAATGAGCTCTTCCGCCTCGCGATACGCCGCCAACATGCGCGACATGTGACGACGCGCCTGCGCGTGATTCTTGTCCGACACTTGATCGGCAACGCGCGAGATCGACGCGAGCACATCAATCGCGGGGTAATGCGACACTTGATCGGCAACGCGCGAGATCGACGCGAGCACATCAATCGCGGGGTAATGCGTGCGCTCCGCGAGTCGACGCGAGAGCACGATGTGCCCGTCAAGAATTCCCTTCGCGGCATCGGCAATCGGTTCGGTCATGTCGTCGCCTTCCACAAGCACCGTGTAGAAGCCGGTGATCGATCCGCTTCCTTCGATCGAACCCGCGCGCTCAAGCAATCGCGGCAACAATGCAAACACACTGGGCGTGAATCCCTTGGTTGCGGGCGCTTCTCCCGCTGAAAGACCGATCTGTCGCTGCGCTTGTGCAAAGCGCGTGATCGAGTCAATCATCAACATCACATCGAGTCCGCCATCGCGAAAATATTCCGCGACGCTGCACGCCACGGTCGCGGCGCGCACGCGCATGAGCGGACTCTCATCACCAGTCGCAACGACGACGACGGAGCGCTTCAGTCCTTCTTCACCGAGCACGTGATGCAAAAACTCCGGTACTTCGCGACCACGCTCACCAACGAGACCGATGACGTTGACATGCGCGCTCGTGCCGCGTGCGATCGATCCAAGCAACGTGCTCTTGCCCACACCAGGACCGGCGAAGATTCCCATGCGCTGACCTTTGCCAATCGTGAGCATCGAGTCAATCGCGCGCACGCCGGTGGGCAGGATCTCGCGCACTACACCACGCGTGAGCGGACTGGTGCGCGCGGGCCAAATCGGTTGCGGTGATCCGGGTGCGATGCGCCCCTTGCCGTCGATGGGTCGGCCAAGTGCATCAACAACGCGACCGAGCCATTGCTCGCTGACACCAACGGTCGCATAGGGCTGCTCACCGATGACACGCACACCGCTGGAGATTCCCTCAGCTTCGGTGAGCAACATCACGAGCGCGCGTGAACCGTCAAAGCCAACCACTTCACCGCGCGGCGCGTCCATGCGATGCGGAACAAGCACGCGCACCAGCGATCCCACAGGCAGCGGAAGTTGCTCTACCGAAAGCACCAAACCTTTGACTGCGCGCACCGTGCCCGCGATTTCGCGTGGTTCGATTGAGCGCACCGCCGCGGTGATTGATGAGAGTTTCACGAAGGATCCTCGCTCGAGTCGGCGCGAGGGTTGCGCGAATCATCCGTCTGCGCGGCCTCATCATCAACGAGCATCACGCCGGTGATTCCGTCGCGCATGCGCCGAAACTGCATCTCAATCCGTGCATCAACCGTGCCCTCGCTCGAGCGAATGACGCAGCCACCTCGTGCAATGCCTTCGCGCGCGATCAACTCAACATCGGCGCCGGCGGGCAACTGTGCGCGCAGCACAGACATTGACTCGCTCACGATCGCTTCGTCTTCAGGTGCGATCTCAATCGATACGCGCGTGGCGCGCGAAAACAACGCGACTGCCGCCGCAACTTCACGCGTCACAATGCGAGGATCGTGGGCGATTTTCTCACCGACAATGCGTTCCGCGATGGCAACTGCAACGCCCGCGAGCTCACGCTCTGCTTCGCGCATGTGTTCGTCGCGCAGCGCAATCCAGTGCAAGAACGCAGTGGAGAAACTCTCTTCGATCGCCGCCAACGATTGGCAATGCAACGCCGTCGCAGCAGTACGACCATCGTTCGCGCCAGTTGTGCGGCCCTCTTCTAGCCCGCGCGCGAGCCCTTCTGCGCGCCCCTGTTCGATTCCTTCGAGTCGCCCTGTCGCGCGCGCGGCATCACCACCCTTGCGCGCTTCATCCAAGATGCGCACTGCTTCGGCGCGAGCATTTCGCAGCACCGCTTCGGCATCGCGACGCAAATCGCCGAGGTCGAAGACGTTGCCTTGCGCCGATTGTGCACGCGGAGATGAAGGCTTGAGCACGGACATGGATCAACTCACGAACGCTGGAACTGCAGCACTTCAGCGCCGCGAAAAGACTCTTCGATCAACTTTGATGCGTGCCACGCGCCGCGAGTGCGCTGCGCGGGCGCACGCGTCAAACCACCACATCCTTCTCGCCGCCGCGGCCGGAGATGATGATCTCGCCCGCTTCTTCGAGTCGACGCACCACGTCGACGATGCGTTGTTGCGCAGCCTCGACATCGCTGATGCGC
Organism: Planctomycetota bacterium; assembly: GCA_003671025.1. Lineage (GTDB taxonomy): Bacteria > Planctomycetota > Phycisphaerae > Phycisphaerales > SM1A02 > QWPT01. The sequence continues at coordinate 166,251 of QWPW01000001.1, read as the reverse complement.
ACCGGGCCCATGAACTCCATGTCTTCGCGAATCGACTCGGCTGCACGACTGGACATGTTGGAGAGGATCTTGTTCTTGAGCGCTTCCGACGCAGTCTTGAGCGCGAGACACAACTCGTCGTTCTCGATTTCTTTGAGCACTGATTGAATGCCCTTGTCGTTGACACTGTTGATGTCTTCGAACACGAACATGCGACGACGGATCTCTTCGACCAAGTCGGGGTCCTCGCTCTCGACGCCTTGCATGATGCTGCGTTCGGTTGAACGATCGACGAGGTTGAGAATTTCTGCGACGGTTTCCACGCCGCCGACCTTCTCGCTCGAGGTACCAATCATGTTGGAGAGACGACTCTCCAGCGCGCTCTCGACTTCGCGAATCACTTCCGGATTGGTCTGCTCCATGTTGGCGACACGGCGCACCACTTCGATTTGCTTCGCGGGCGGAAGACCAATGAGCACTTCGCTCGCCTTGTGATGAGGCAAGTGACTCACGATCAACGCGATGGTCTGCGGATGCTCTTCCTGAATGAAGGTGAGCAAGTTCTCGCTCTCCGTCTTCTGCAAAAACGCAAACGGCGTCTTCTGAACTTGCGTCTGAATCTGCTGAATGACTTTATCTGCAGTCTTAGGATCCAGCGAGTTTTTCAGGAGGTTGCGCGCATAGTCGAGACCGCCTTCACGCACATAGCCCTGCGCCATCGCGAGCGAATAGAACTCGCTGATGACACCTTGTCCCAATTCTTTCGGCACATCACCAAGCGCGGCGAGTGCGCGCGTGACCTCTTCCACCGTTTCGGTGGGCATTTCCTTGAGTAGTCGTCCCGCGCTGTCCGCATCAAGCAGCAGCAGCAGGATGGCGCTCTTAAGAACACCATCAAGTTCATCGGAAGACTTCGGAAGTTTCATGCCGGGGCGGTATGCCATTGGTCACTTTCGTCTGATCAATCGTGTCAAATCATTCGGCCGCGCGCATCCAACGGCGCAGAATGCCTGAGAGTTCTGCAGGCTCGCGGCTTGCCATTTCATTGAGTTGCTCGAGCATTTGCGCGCGGCGCAGATGATCATCATCGAGCTCCATGCCCTCGAGCGCCGGCGTCGCTTCGTCGGCTTCACCGACGATCTCCGCGTCATCTGATTCGAGCTTCGGTGGAACGCCCGCGAGCTCTTCAGCACTAGGAAGTTCTTCGCGCGTCGATGCCTTCTTGGCGATGTTGAACATGAAGAAGAGACTCACGATCGCAAGCAAGCCGAGTCCTACAGGCTTGATCAATGCTGCGCCCCCACCATCGCCGCCCGCGACAAACTCGCCTAAACCCGCGGTAAGAGTGGCTGGTGGAGCTTGTTCAGCGAAGTCATAGAACCACGTGACTTCAACCACACCCTTCTTCGAACCCTCGACTGCGTCAGTTGATGCGAGCGGCTCGACCAACTTGCGAATGCGCACGATCTCTTCGTCGCGAATGAGTGCCAGCGCGGCCTCATCGGGCACCTTCACTTCGGCGCCCGCCTCGGCAGGATTCTTCAACTGCCACACGCGCAAGAAGTAACTCCACGGAATGGTGACGCCGACATCGATCTTGGTTGCGTATCCCGTGGAATCGAGCTCAGTCGAGCGCGTGCCAGGAATCTCCGCGCGATACTTGTTTTCCGAACGTTCCGTCGAAGTCTGCGCAGCACCGCCCGAGGTTGAAACAATCGCGAGGCCAGTGTTTGGAACTGTGCCTGGTTCGCGCGATGGCGGCGCGCCTTTCATTTCGGAATTCGAACTCGACTCGCTCAAGGGAACCGAAATGCCATCCTTGTATTCCGTCCACGTCTTGGTGCGCTCAGTGGTAATCGCCTGTGCGTTCACCGCGATGCGAACTCCTTCAATCGACGAAAGGAGCGAGCCGACGCGCGCCTGAACCGCGTCTGCGATCTTGAGCGAGAGCTCGAGATTCTCGCCGCCAGCACCGGCTTTGCCATAGGTGGTGCGATACGCCTGCATGCCATCGGTGATCGAAACGGCTTCTGGCTTCAACCCCGACTGCGTTCCCGCGACCATCGACGCAATCGAATCGACTTGATCTTGCGTAAGTCCACCAGAGCGCATGGTGACGTGCACACTTGCTGTCTGCACGTTGCGCGATGCGCCCAGTGGCGTCGCAGGTTTGGGCGAGATGAGCACGGTCGCGCTCTTGACGTTGCGAAATCCACCGATGGTGCGCGCGAGCACATTCTGCAACGCGATGAGTTTCTTGGTCTCGCTCTGTCGCGTCGTTTCGAACGGACTGTCGAGTTCAACCAACTTGGTGAAGTCGATACCGCCGTCGCTGCCCGCTCCTTGCTCGGCGAACTGCGCGAGGATTTCCGCGTGTCGCTCCATCGGCACCATCAATTGCCCGTTCTGTTCCTGATAGGAAACGCCCCGTGCAATAAGAAACTGCCGCGCTTCGTCATAGCTCGCCGCTTTGACTGCGAGAGGAACCGAGCCCGTCGTCGCACTCCATTGCGCAATGAGAAACAGCCCCAATGCCATGATGATGACGAGGCTGCCAGCGAGCAACTTGGCCGCCGCAGGAAGTCCTGTGAGGCGAAGTCGGATGAGTTCGAGCGTGTTTCGTAATGCTTGCACGCGTAGGCCTCCATGCCTGTTGCGCCGTCATTTGCTCCACCCTCGCGCAAACATGCGCGCTGTGGAACTTGGTCCTCTCACACGACAAGAGTCGTGCCCAATGCGCTGCCATCCTGGCTCGACGCTATCGGAGAAGTCTCATCGGCATGGAATCGTTTCGTACCGCAAAGTCTGCGCAGTGATCGATGCGAAAAATGCGCACGCTCGGCGCAAGTTGCCCTCGCAGACGGGTCGATCGATCGTGTCCACAACGGCGACGCAGGAGTGGCGCGTGCGAGTTCCACGGCACGCTCCAGTCACAACGCAAAACCGCGCGGAGCGATCCACGCGGCTTGCACCCTTTGATGTTGATTCCATTCGTGATCGAGTCAGAGGTACGCGCGAAACACAACGCGCATCAACTCAACGAAACTCACACGCGAATGTTCTTGACCTCGTCGTACGCGTCGACCACCTTGTTACGCAGCGCGAGCAGCATGCGGAACGCGGAATCGGCCTTTTGCGTGGCAATCATGACGCCTTCGATGTCGTCGCGTTCACCCGTGAGCAACTCGTTGGTCGCTTGGGTCGCGTCCTTCTGCATGTCGTTGACCTGCTTCATCTGGTCGAGCAACTCCTGCTTGAAGTCGCCGCCAGTTTGTGCGCTAGCCGGCCGAATTCCCGCAGGAGACTGGGTGTTGACGCGAGAGATGATGCCGAGGGGATCGATCATTGCCTGAGTCGTGGCGTGGAGCGCAGTTTGGCGGTCGGTTTCACAGGTTCACGGACGCCCGCAAAAATCATGGGGCTCACACTTGTACAGCACATGGCGTGCCAGCAGTCTTTCAGAAGTCATTGCCTGAAACTCACGCAATGATCCGCAGGGCCGAATCAATCATCGACTTAGTCGCATCGATGGCGGCAAGATTTGCGTCGTAACTTCGCGTGGCCAACATCGCGTTGGCTTGTTGCACCACGGGATCAATGTTTGCATAGCGCACGTAGCCGTCGGCATCGGCAAACTTGCTCCATGGCTCCCAGGCGCGGCGAAAATCGTTGCGCGGCGCGATCTGCGCGACATGGACACCGAGTTCGCTTCCACCCACTGGGTCGCCAGTTTCGAAGTAAACCACGCGCTCCGAGAATGGCACGTCTCTCGATTTCGGATCGACGGGCACATCGACGTTGGCGAGGTTGGCCGAGATCGCATCGAGCCTGGTGCGATTAGCCACCAACGCCGAGGTTGAAATGTCGAGTGATCCAAACATTGTGTGGGGCTCCTTGCAAACGCCGTGCGCGAGCACGACTCACACGCGATTACGGTCGCTCGCGGATCGCGGTATTGATCAGATCAAACTGCCCGCGTATCAATTGCGAGGCCGCGCGAAAGGCGTAAACGTTTTCGGACAACCGTTGCATGAGCCGTTCCATGCTTCGATCGTTGCCATCGTGAAACATAATGTTGTCGCCCAAAATCTCCGGCTTCAACTCCGCAATTCCATTACCAAACGAAACGGCGGAAGAGTCTTCGAAGGACAAACTCCCTTGCGCATCGATTTCGTCGGCATCGAGTGCCTCGCGCAGCGCTCCTTGAAAGACGCGCGGATCGACGTCAACTGGCCGAAATCCAGGCGTTTCCGCGTTGGCGATGTTGCCCACGAGAAGTTTCTGTCGCGCGCCCATGAACTGAAGCGATCGCTCCAGTGCGGGAAGAGATGAGTTGCCTAAGAGTCCATCGATCATGATGTGCCTCAGAGTTCCGCGGGAACGAGGGATTCCTCTTTCCACTTCTTGAGTTTGAGTCCGAGCGTACGCACGCCAATTCCCAGTGCTTTGGCGCTCTTCTGACGGTGACCACGATTCTTGCCCAACGTGGCGACGATGGATCGACGCTCGATCTCATCCAGTGTCAACGCACCATCGCACACGAGACTGGGGATGCCAGTTCCATCGCCAAGATTGTGCGCGGGTGCATTTGCAGTGAAGGACGCGCGCGGTGCAATACCGAATGTCTCAATGACGGGCGTCTCCACTGGTGCCGATCCTGACAACCGCGCGCGCGCAGCCAAGCTCGCAATCACTGGTTGTCCGACCGATCCATATCCCGCAGGCACTGAACCTTGCAAACCAACAAACGGTTGCGCGGCCGTGGACTGCCCAACATTCGTTGAGGCGAATCCATTGTTGCCCGAGGGGTGGCCGTGCGATGCAAACGCACGTCCATACGCGACGAGCCAAGGCGCCACCAACTCGGCGGCGATCAGATCACCACTGGCGAGGACTGCGGCGCGCTCGCAGAGGTTCTGCAACTCGCGGACATTGCCCGGCCACGAGTACTGCTCAAACAACGCAAGCGCTTCCTTGGACAACTTCTTCCGTCGACCACCCTCGCGGTCGGCAACGAGTCCGAGGAAATGCTCCGCGAGTTCGGAGACATCAGTCAAACGCTCTCCCAACGCAGGCATGGCAATGGGAAGAACGTTGAGGCGGAAGAACAAGTCGCCGCGAAAGCGTCCCGCTTCGATTTCGACCGCGAGGTCGCGATTGGTGGTGGCGACGATGCGCACATCCGACTTCTGCGCCACGCTCGAACCGACGCGCTCGAAGCACTTCTCTTGCAGGACACGCAGCAGTTTTGCCTGCAAATCAGGGGGAATTTCGCTGATTTCGTCCAAGAGCAATGTCCCGCCTTCGGCCAATTCGAAGCGGCCTTTGCGCAGGCGATCGGCACCGGTGAAGGCGCCCTTCTCATGTCCGAACAATTCACTTTCGAGCAACGCCGAAGAAAGCGCCGCGCAGTTGATCGCCAAGAACGGTGCGGTGGAACGCGGACTGTTTTCATGGACGAAGCGCGCCGCGACTTCTTTGCCTGTGCCGCTCTCGCCCGTAATCAGGACAGTGCCATGACTGGCCGAGATCGGTGCAAGTTTGGCGCGCAGCGCTTCCATCGCGCTGCCGCTGCCAATCATGCGGTGACTCTGTGCGCGTCGCGACTGCGGTTTCTCCGCGCGCAACACTTGGTTCTCGCGCAAGAGACGTGCGTGCTCCAACGCGCGCTCAACCGAGATAGAGAGTTCGTCGCCAGAGAACGGCTTGGTCACATAGTCGAATGCGCCCTTGCGCATCGCTTCGACTGCAGTCTCAACCGAGCCAAACGCAGTCATGAAGATGACCGGCAGCTCAGAGTCGATCTTGCGAATCTCTTCGAGCAACTCCAATCCATTCATGCCCGGCATTTGCAAATCAGTCACCACGCATTCGGGCCGCTTGTCGGCAATGCGTGCCAACGCGCCGCGAGCATCAGGAGCGGTGACCACTCCGTGACCCTTGCGACTGAGGATCGCGGCCACGCTATCACGCATGAGTTCTTTGTCATCAACTACGAGAACTTTGCCCATATCAATACTCCTTCAATCATGCGATTGCTTGAACATGTTGCTGCCCGTTGACTCTGCGGCGAACGGCCTCACCAAGCGACACGCCATCGGCGGCCGCGACGTTGGGAGGAACGAGTGGAAGTGAAAGTTCGATGCGCGCGCCGCGCGTTCCGTTGCTGTTGAGGTTGACCGCTTCGGTACACGCGGTCATCCCGCCGTGCGCATCGATGATGCGATGAACGATGGCCAATCCGAGGCCCGTGCCTTCCGCGCGCGTGGTAAAAAACGGATTCCCGCCGTGCGCATCGATGATGCGATGAACGATGGCCAATCCGAGGCCCGTGCCTTCCGCGCGCGTGGTGAAAAACGGGTTGAAAATGCGCTCGCGTGCCTCGGCGGGGATGCCAGGACCAGAGTCCTCGACTGAGAGCACCACGAAGTCGCGGCGACCTCCGTCAGTGGTGCGCAGTCGTGCTTCGCGCGCACCGAGCACGATGTCGCGACGCGCGCCTCCGCGCATGGCTTCGGCGGCGTTCCGCACAAGATTGGTCAGAGCCTGCGCGAGCAGCGCGCTGTCGGCAGCGAGCAGACAGGCGCCGTGAATTTCAATATGAATCGCCACGCCTTCATTTACCAAGACCGATTCGCAATCTTCGATCACGATTTCGAAGACCTGCGCCGCGCTCGTGTCCACCGCTTGCACGCGAGTGTCGCGCGCGAAACTGAGCACGTCGCGCACGATGCGCTCTAGCCGACCAGTGGCGCGTTGGATCTTGTCGACGCTCGATGCCGCGTCGGGACGATCGGCGACATCTTCCTTGAGCATCTCTGCATGCAGCGCAATCGCGCCCAACGGATTGCGGATCTCATGCGCGATGCCCGCGGCCATTTCGCCCAACGCGGCAAGCGATCGTGATCGACGCAATCGATCGTTGGCCTCGGCGAGCTCTGCCTGCAATCGTTCCACTTGTCCCGTGAGCGTGAGATGGGTCTCTTGCAGACGCGACGTGGCTTCGGTGAAGTTGCGCAGGAACTCGGTGAACTCAGCGGCGGGAATCGGTGCGCTCGACATCATCCCCTCCGATCGGTGAAGCGAGGTTCGATCGCTTCGCGTGGGGCGTAGGCGCGTTGCGCGGCGCGCGCGTCATCGGCGCGAGTCATTTCGATACGCGCCACGTTGCGCCGAGCCGCAAGCTCGCTCATGAACGATGCGTCGCTGGTGGACAATTCACCGAGAATTGCCGCGATTTCGGCTCCAATCGACGCGATGGTGCTGCGCGCGTTGTCACTCCATGACGAGCGTTGCTCCGCGAGGAGATTCCACTGCGATTGATCCGCCTGCATCGCACTCAAGCACAATTGACGCGCGTTCAAATGCGCGGTGAGCAAGTCCTCGGCATCGTCTTGCGAGATCTCACCGCGCTGCGCTGAATCGATGGTCGCGAGCAACGACGACTCGCGTGCCACGATCAATCGCATCGTGCGCGCCGCTTCAAGTCGAGCGCTGGCGAGCGTGTGCAATTGCGCGAACGTGCCCGACGCATCACGCGCGGGGTCGCTGCGAGGGTCACTCATTGCGCCGCCTCTTTCGCGCTGGGAACTTCGCTCGCCAGACGCGAGCCCGACGGCGGATGATTGTGCAACCAACGCTCCCAACTTTCACGCGCGAGAATCCCGCCACCCACGAGAAAGGCGTCATCGGGAAGTTGGGCCAAGCGCAATTGCGCTCGCCGATGCGCAGTGTCGGCGCGCGTGTTGTCGCCCAGCGCGTCGCACGCATTGACGATCTGAATCAGCGCGATCATGCTCGACGCGTGTTCGGGGTACTTGCGATCCACCGCTTCGTACAGCGAGATGGAATCTTCATACTGCGCCAAATCAAAGGCAGAGTGCGCGCGACCAAGATGCGCCTCGCGCAACATGTCGCGTGACAGTCCATCGAGCGTGTCGCTGCGCGCTTCGAGTGCCAAGATCGATCCTTCGAACGCGCGGCGCGCTTCTTTGAGCCGATCTTGTGACTCATCGGCCAGTTGCACACGGCGCGCGACCGAGACATCGGCCGACTCCGATTGCTCACGCGAAGCACGCGCCACTGCGCGCAAACTCTCGCCGAGCCGGAAGCTCAACTCACCCACCCGCGGATTCTCGGGACGACGCGCCACTGCTTCGCGCAACAATTCGGCGGAGCGCACGAAGTCTTCCTTCTGCGCGCACAATCGCGCGTACACATCGAGCGCTTCGAAATACTCGTCGGCCGAAGGCTTCAAGCCCGCAGCGCCGTCGATGACTGTTTGCAATTGCGCCATCGCATCGGCAACGCGTCCGCTCGAAGCCAGCGCGCGCGCGAGCGGCACGATCGAACGGCCTTGATAGACCTTTGGAGAAACTGCAATCGCGCTGGCGTAAAACTTCGCCGCGTCAGCGAACGCGCCCTCCGCATGATTGAGCACTGCAAGCCGCCAGAACGCTTCGGCTCGATCAAGATTGTCCGGCTGCGTTGCGTCGAGATACGCCTGAAAATTCGCGATCGCCGCTTCACGCCAACCAGCGAGGTCGTAGCTATCCGCGGCGGCCCACAAACTTGCGGTGTACGTTCCATCTTGCGCCGCGCGCGCTTGCGGCGTCGCCGCATGCGAGGCAAACGCATCGCCCGCACGCTTGAGTAAACGATTGATCTTGGCGCGGTCTTCGGGATCGGTTTCGACCAACATCGGCGAAGCGCTCTTGGCCGCTTTGAGCATGCGATTGGCTTCTTCACGCGAAGATGTGGCCACGCGAAGCAACGCCGCAGCACTCGCGCCACCAACTCGGCCAAGATCAACCGCGATCTCCGCGTAGGCCAGCGCTTCTGCGGGAGCCTCCGCGACAAGCGCGGCATCGGCTCGCTCAAGCAGCACACGTTCGACTTCATTGATCATCGAAGCATCAAGATCACCGCGACGAATTGCCCCGCGCAAACCGCTGAAATCACGGGTTGCGCCATCGGCGTCACCGATTTCGGAACGCGATTGCGCGCGACCTAACAACGCGTTGTGCCCAACGGCGCCATCGTGCTGCGCCAGCACCGCGCGATCAAACACATCCTTGGCCTCGGCGGAATTTTTCAGCGCCAACAACGTGCGACCTAAGCCCACATCAATCGCGCCAGCGACGGGCGTGCCTGCGCGCACGAGTTGATGCGCGTGTTCAAACTCTCGCTGCGCCTCTATGAATCGACCTTGGCGGCGGAGCGCTTCAGCGAGCAGACCGGAGAGCTCTGCGAATGCTTGCGGCGTTGCGCCCGTGGAATTTTCGCCGACCTGATCACTCGATGCGCTCTCAATGCGGCGCAAATCAAGCAGTAATCGATCACTCGCATCCGCGAAACGCTCCATGCCGATGCGCAGTTCCGCCGCGCGTGCGGCAGCCCACGCTTCATCAGCAACGCTCAACGCGGGATCCGCGCGAAACTCATCGATCGCGGCCAACAACGTTTCGGGAGCACGCACCGCAACGCCCGCGGTTGGTGATCCCAACACTCCCAGCAACGCTTCACGACGCACTTGTCGGCGCAGCGCATCGGCCTGCTCGGTATTGCCTGCAGCACTAATCGCAGCGAACGCTTCTTGCGCGCGTTCGAGCCGCACCAAACTCTCTGCGTAGCGAATGAGTTGCTCGGAAGTGAGCGTCCAGCCGCTGGCCTTGGCTTTGTCGTACGCAGTCACCACTTGCGCGTCGCTGTCTTTGCCGGGGCGATCGACTCCGCGGATCTTGGCCGCCACGTAGTCCGCTCCCACCGCATGAAAGCGCGGAAGCAACTCGGGCGGAGCCTTCTCAAGGTTGGCCCCGACCACGTCAAAGAGCACGACTTTGGCTGCGTCGAGTTCGCCTTTGTTCACGAGTTCTTCGGCTTGAGCCAACGCACCAGCGAAGTCATCTTGAGGTGGATGAGCGCGTGCGTAATACAACGCGGCAACGATTCCCGCGACACCTGTGGCCAAGAGCGGCACTTGCCAAAAGTCGCGAATTCCTCGGGAAATACCTGCATTTGGCGCCGCGGTCGGCGTGCTTGCGACCGAGCTCGCGGCAGGAGTTTCCACTGGCGGCGTGACGCCGTTGCCCGGAGATGGAGTTGGAGTTGCGCTCGCGGACACGGGTGACTCAGAATCCTTCCGAGTGCCCACCTCGATGAAGAGAATGGGCGCGTATGAAACCGATTCGTCCTGAATCGGCATCCGTCACGATGTGACAGACTGCACTCGACGGAGAAATAATCTCTGCCGCTGTACGACTACATCGGCAGGCACGGGTGAGAATCCTCAAAATGCAGAAACTGCTCAACCCGAGTCAAAAGTGCCCCACTTCGGGTGGGAAGCCCTACTCCTCGACCACTGCGGTGCCCGTGAGCATGTCGGCGGGGCCATCGCGATCAGGGTTGAGATAGGCAACGATCATCACCAGCGGCGATGCGACCACGATGATCGAGAGCAGTGCGCGCATTGTTCGACGAGCCGTCGACGGTCGCGGAAACCAATCGATCGCGTCTGCACTGTCCCGTGACTTAGTCTCGCCAAGATCAACGGCGGTGGCGCTTGCATCGAAAGACGCCCCGCCAACGCGAATGATGCGCAGGCCAACGATGCGCTTGCCCAGTGATCGGCCAAACGCAATATCGCCCAATGACGCGAAGGCCCAACCCGCGAACATCGCGCAAATCGCGGGCATTTGCTGGGAAACATCAGTGACGAAGATGCCCGCTTCGATGAGATCGAGCGGATTGCCGCCGACCACACTCCACACTGCGATGAGGCCCGGCGCGAGATCAATGCAGAACGCGAGTACGCGCTTGAACGGATCCGCGCCGCGCAGTCGAGCCGTACGTACTCGCGCGTTGGGGATTTCGCCGCGCGCGCGATTTGCGAGGTAGGCATCGGAGCCAAACACGACTGCCGCGAGGACCAGCAGAATCGAGAACACGCCGAGAATGGGGACATGCATCCAGGAGCGCGCTGAAAAGGTCGGCGGCTCAAGCAACATGGGCGCAGTAGGAGTCGCGGCGCTTTGTGAAATCAGCGCGATAGTTCCGCGCGATTTCGCATCGAGAACAAGTAACGCGGCACCGATACCCGCTTCGCCTGGGGCAAAACTCGCCAATGACCACGGCTGACGCGGTTGCGCGAACTCCGCCCACGGCGTGAGTTGATCTTGACGATTGCGTTCGAGGCGGATGAAACTCGTCGCGCGTGATGCGGGAGATTCGCTGCCGTCTGCCGTTGGCGCAGCTGCAACTGCGGCGCTGGGTTCGTTCGTGTTGAGTTCGTTGGCACCGACGCGGCGCACCAAAATCTCACTGCCACCGACGTCGATGATTCCTATCACCGTGCGCGGGGACATGGATTGGGCATTGAGCAGCGGCCGCGTCTCCCATGTTCCCCTCAAGAATGGAACCTCGTCCGAGAGAACGGGAGCGAGCTCAATTGCGCTGGTTTTCGGCGCGATTGCGCGCGATTCGTCATGCGTGACCACCGCGTTCGAAGGCGCCTGCGCATCCGCAGTTGCCGCGATCGAAGCGCCTTTGCTCGCGGCAATCCATCTCACCAGTTTGATGTTGCGATCAACGGTACCGATGGCTTCAAGCGCTCCACCGATTGTGGCCAGCATCACGGGTTCGGCAAATTCCAGCGGCGGCAGCGGCAGTTGTTGCCATGCACCATCGACACTCGCTTGGCTGGTCATCGCGCCGAGCCACCAACGCTCAGGCTCCGTTGCCGCCGTGCGCGGAAGTCGCAACAGCGCATGCAGTTGCCCCTTCACCATGGCTAACCCGCGCAATTCGCCTTCGCTGTCGAGCGGCGGAAGCACGCGTGGTCCTTCGCGTGGATGGTTGTACCAATGTCCCATCGACGGATTGCGCGCGGCCGCGAGCGTCAACACCATGCGTTTGCGCGCGCCCTCTGCGCGCATGACGATGATGACATCCGCGCCCTCGGCTGCGATTCCTTCAGGCATCGTGGGCAGCACGAGCACGAGTCGCTCGGTCGGCGCCGCTTCGACACTCGCGTGATGCATGAGGAGATACTCACGCGCGGTGCTCTCGGTCGACGACGGTTCACGCGCGACGATCCACCAGAGATGACCTTCACCGGCGGCCGAGAGCGGCATGGTGCCCGGAAGATCTGCACGCGCGGAGGAGATGGCGATGCAGGCGACGAGGCACACGCACCACAGATGCGTCCCCGCGAAACCGCGCAAAACCCGCAGAAAACAGCCGCGAAAGTCCAACTGCGACATGACACTCAACGACGATTGATTCGAGCGCTTCACGATTGGAGTTCGCATGTCATGCGACGCAGAACGATGCGTGACACTCATGGCTTCGTGACCGATTCGGTTTGGTGCACGTACTCAACGCTGTCAGGACGCATCTGCGCGATGAGCGCATCGAGCTCGAAGAACTTGGGCTTGATCCGTTTACCCTGCGCGCTGGGACCATCGAGAAAAAGACGAATCACCGACTTCGTGCGCGGTGCGATGACTTCGGTGCGACGTGCGACGCGCGGCCATGCGCCTTCCGCGAGATTGGGCGCGCGCACGCTCACATACTCGGTGAGCGTTGCGGTGGCGATCACTGTGCCTGCGAGATCGCGCACGCAAACCTGCGTGGGCAAACCGTCAGCACCCAAACGCATCGACACCGTCGCGCGAGCGTGAACGCGCCACTGCACTTCAACGCGTTCGTGCCATGGAGCATCGGGCGCAGCGCCGGCAATGCGCAGCAACAGCGCATCATGCGGAATAGCTGCGAGCCCCATGAGCATGCGCGCAGACTTGGGCGTGAGCAGCGCGAACTCGCCGTTCTCCATCGAATCCGCGGAGCCCGCTGCGGATTCGTCGAGTTGTTCGTAGACCACCGCGCGCGTGGGTTTGCTGTCGAGATAAAAGATCCAACCACGATTGGCGTTGCCGCCGATCCACATCAGGTTGTGACCGACCTTGGTGATGCGAACCGCTCCGCGATCAGCACCGGCGAGAAAGATGTCGGCTTCGCATTGATCGAAGTGTTCGCCGCTCTCGTTGTGATAGCGAAGCTCGAGTGAACTGCGCGATTCGAAGACGTCGAGCTTGCGCACGCGCTCATCATGCGCGGCGAGCAACGGCGTAAATGCGGCAAACGCCGCGGCGGCGTCTGCGTCCTGAATCGTCAGTTCTCTCGCGTTTTTCGGGGTTTCCCGCACTGATGGCGGTATCGCCAGCGGCGTGCACGCGTGCAGTGTCGTGACTGCGACGGCACACTGCAACATGCTCATCGACATGCGCGCGGCGGTGCAATGTGAGGGGCGACTACCACGCCCCATCGAGCACCTCGCCCAGTTGATCGGTGACTTCTTTCATCGCGGCTTCATCGAGTTTGGGATTGAGCACTGCAGTCGGCGCTTCACCCTCGGCGGCACCCTTGGGCAACACACTCCAAGTCTCAACGCCCGCCGCTGTCGAAGTGCCCGCGACGCGAAGCAAGCGCTTGCGCACCAACAGCAGCATCAACACAAAACGAAAGCGCACGCGATGCGGACGCTCATCACCACCGAGACGATCAAAGAGGTCGAGCAATGTTTGATCATCGGCAAAGCCGCGGCGTTTTTCACCTGCGGGCGCGACCACGGTTTTCCAAAACGCGATCACTCCGACAGGACGCGCCGGTGAATCCCATCCCGCCTGAGAAAAGTCCATGCGCACGAGTGGCGCTGACAGATCTTCCACGCGCTCGATCAGCGCGACAATGCAGGGCATTCCTGCGGTCAGAGGCTCGCCGCTGGCCGCGCAATGTCCGCTTGATCGGCCGATGTCCCAACTGGTGGTGATCCTGCTCATGTGACCGATGATGATACGGCGTGCGTCGTATGATCGCCCTGTGATGACAGCGGCTCTCGAGGGATCTCGGCTTCGCGACGCACTCGAGGTGTTCCTCGAGCTCGTGGTGATTTGGCTCGTGGTCTACGCGGTGTTTCGTTTCCTCCGCGGAACACGAGGCGCAGGCGTCATCAAAGGATTCGTGCTCCTCACCATCGGCTTGGCGCTCTTGGTGCGCATGCTCGGTGACGCGACGGACAGCTTTCAGCGCTTGCGCTTTTTGTTTGATCGCGCCTTCAGTTTGTTGGCGATTCTGTTGATCGTGGTTTTTCAACCGGAGATTCGCGCCGCGATGAGTCGTCTCGGGCGCGCGCATTTGTTCGGTAAAGCGAAGAGCGAACTCGGTGGACTCACCGCGGAAATCGCCGAGGCCGCGGAGTTTCTCTCCAAGAATCGTTTTGGCGCGCTCATCGTGTTCGAGCGCGAAGTGGGCATCGGCGATCTGCTCATGGGCGGAATCGAACTCGATGCTAAGCCCAGCGCGACGCTGATTCAAAGCGTTTTTTGGCCCAATAGTCCGCTGCATGATCTCGCGCTGGTGATTCGCGGCGGACGCGTTTGGGGCGCGGGCGTGCAGCTGCCGTTGGCGCAGAGCACCGATGTGCATGCCCACTTGGGATCACGTCATCTCGCCGCGATTGGCGTGACCGAAGAATCCGATTGCGTTGTCGTGGTGATCAGCGAAGAGACAGGACAGATTCGCATCGCGCAACTCGGCGAACTCTCGCTGCAGATTTCTTGCGCGGACCTCGCCGACGAATTGGCGCGACGACTCTCCTCGACGCGCGGCGTGAACGCTGCGTCACCCAAGTTGGTGTCAACTCGCTCGGCGTCACCATCAGGAGGCGAGTCATGAGCTTGTGGCGTCAACGCGTCATCGACCTCGCGGGCGTCACCGCCATCAGTGTTGCGGTCTGGCTCTACGCCGCAGCGCAAACATTGCAGACGCGCGTCATCGCCTTTGAAGTGGAGTTCGATTCGGGCGATCCGTTGCGTCTCACACTGTCTGCGCCTGGGCCGCTTCATGTTTCCGCGGAGATCACTGGCTCACGTCAAGCCGTGATTCGCGCGTCGGAATCGCTTTCCGGCCGCACGATTCGCCTACTTTCTGGCGCCGATGGAATTCCCGCGCAATCGGGCGAGCATGATGTCTTGCTCAAAGATGTGCTGAGCATCTCACCCCTAGTCGCGCCGCTGGGAGTCGACATTGCGACAGTGACACCGGCGGTGGTGCGCATCACCATTGCGCCAAAAGATGCAACGACGCTGCCGCGCTGATGCGCGCGGCGACCACTCACTGCTCAACGCGCACGGCGTGATACGCCTTCTTGCCGCGACGAAGCAAGATCACGCCGCCGGGAAGTGCGTGTTCGCTGCGCACGATTGCGTCGACGGCAACTTTTTCTCCGTTGAGACTGACTGCGCCGTTCTGCAGAAACTCGCGTGCTTCGCGCTTGCTCGCCGCGATGGTGGTGCCGGTGATGAAATCGATGATGGCCACTCCCGCCGAAAGCGCGCTCGAGGAAACGCCGCTCGAAGGCAAATCGCAGGCAATTTCGCCCACTTGCGCGGCGTCGAGCGATTTCACATCACCGGTGAACAACGCTTCACTGGTCGCTTTCGCGCGCGAGAGTTCGCTGTCGCCGTGGGTCATCGCGGTCATCTGCGCCGCGAGTGTCTTCTGCGCTTCGCGTTTGCCTGGGTCCTGCGCCATCGAATGCGCCAACGCACCAATCGCGTCGGCGTCGAGGAAGGTGAACCAATGCAAGAACTTCACCGCGTCGGAATCCGCGGTGTTGAGCCAGTACTGAAAGAAGCGATAGGGACTGGTGCGTTCCGCAGTCAACCAAATCGCGCCCTTCTCAGTCTTGCCAATTTTCTGACCATCACTGGTGGTGACCAAGGGACAGGTCACACCGAAGCTGTCGCCGTGTTCGACGCGACGAACCAGATCGATGCCGGAAACAATGTTGCCGAACTGATCACTGCCTCCGAGTTGAATCGAGCACTTGTCCGTGCGATAGAGATGCAGAAAGTCGTACGCCTGCAGAATCATGTAACTGAATTCGGTGTAACTGATCCCCTGCTCGCGGCCTTCAAGACGCGACGCCACCGAGTCGCGCGCGATCATCTGGTTGACGGAAAAATGCTTGCCAATGTCGCGCAGCATTTCCAAGAACGACATCGCGCCCAGCCAATCTGCGTTGTTGCGCATGAGCGCCGCGCGGGGTCCGCTGAAGTCAAGAAAGCGTTCGAAGATTGCTTTTTGCCGCGAGAGATTGTGCTCGACGAGTTCGCGCGTGAGCAGCTGTCGCTCGGCGCTCTTGCCGCTGGGATCGCCAATCAAACCCGTTCCCCCGCCACACACCACGATGGGCCGATGTCCCGCACGCTGTAAGTGCGCGAGCAGCTTTATGCCCATGAAATTGCCGATGGTGAGCGAATCCGCGGTGGGATCAAATCCCGCGTAGCCCGTGCGCATCCCCGAGCCAAGATGCGCGGCAAGTTCGGTTGAGGTCGTCTGATGCAGTAGACCGCGCCACGCGAGTTCGTCGAGAAATGCGTTCATTGTGGACATGACTTCCTAAATGGGCGTGGACTCGCCGTCGATGGTTCGAGTAACCAGCACGTCGCTTCGATTCGACTCACGTGCGCCGCAGGGCGTGAATCACATTCACAAGCCAGACTCACGAGGCGGCGCGAATCGACTGCACTTTGGCGCCGATCTTGGCAATTAGTTCGTGCCAGCTCTTGTCGAAACTGTCACGGCCGTCGATCTGCAATTCGTCGGCGATCTTCACGAGGTCAGCTCCCGCTTGGGTTGCCGCCGCGAGCGCCGCTTCTGCCGCAACACCATCGGTAGGCATCGCGCGTTGCGGATTGCCCACTTGTGCCATCGCCAGCAGCGTCTCTTCGGGCATGGTGTCCACAGTGTTCGGTGCGCCGAGAGCATCGACGTAGAGGCACTTCGGCAGCGCAGGATCTTTGGTGCCCGTGCTCGCCCACAACACACGTTGTTGCGTCGCGCCCTTTGCGGCAAGTGCTTGCCAACGCGCATCAGCATGGAAGTCGAGCGCGGACTTCAGAATTCGTCCCGCCATGGCGATTCCCACGGTGTTTTGCAGATTCGCCGGAAGCACCTTGGCGCATGATCGATCCCAGCGCGAGAGGAAGACGCTCGCGACGGAGTTCACGAATGGATCAAGACCCGCGGCGACGCGACGCTCAATGCCGCGCGTGTAAGCGTTGACCGCGGCGAGGTAATGCTCGCGCGAGAAGAGCAGGGTCACGTTGATAGGAATGCCGCGGAAGATGAGTTCTTCAATCGCCGGACAACCTTCAGGGGTGCCGGGGACTTTGATGAAGAGATTGCGGCGGTTGGCGCGCGCATGAAGATCAATCGCTTGTTCAACCGTGCCCTTGGTGTCGTTGGCCAGAAGCGGTGACACCTCGAGCGAAACAAATCCGTCGATGCGTCCTGAAGCAGAGTGAATGGCGCCGAAGTGATCCGCGGCGCGACGAAGGTCGTCGATGGCGCACTCGAAAAACACTTGTTCGACCGAGAGACCTTTGGGAGCGAGCGCGCGAATCTGCGCGTCGTACGCATCGCCCGAGCCGATGGCCTTCTCGAAAATCGTGGGATTTGAAGTCAATCCCGTCACGCTCAACTGCGCGATGTACTTCGCGAGCGTTCCCGACTCGAGCATCGTGCGCGTGATGTTGTCAACCCAAATCGATTGACCTAGGGCGGCAAGACGAGCGGTGGGAAGTGTGGCAGTGGTCACGCGGAGGCTCCAGTTTCGGGTTTAGTCGTTGAACGAACAGACTAGCACAGCGTTGCGGTGTGAGGACGCGCACCATGATCGAACGATCGCTCGGTTTTGAGATGAGCGAATGAATCGATGCACTCGCGCCATCGGCGAGTTCGCTGAGCGTCACAAGCAACACGTCTTAGTGAGGAATGCACCCTCCGCGCATGCGTTCGCGCGTTGGTGGTTAGCATCAGGACTTGCCCCGACTCTCGCAGGACTTCTTTTAGGAACGAATCATGGCTGCTCCAAAAACTGCACGAAACGCCTCGGTTAAGTCTGTCACGAAAAACGCTCGGGCGACGAAGACCGTCGCTCCATCGACGAGCAAGCGCGCCGCCACATCGGCGGCACCGAAGACGAAACCGAGCGTTGCTCCCGTTGTTCCCTCGTGGCATGTCGCGCCTGACAAGACCAAGGCGTGGAAGAAACTCACGGCGTTGGCCAAGCGCGCCAAGAGTGCGAACCTGCGTGCGATGTTCGCCAAGGACAAATCGCGCGCGAGCAAGTTGTCAATGCAAGCGCTCGACATGCATCTCGACTACTCGAAGAATCTGGTCGACAGCGCGACTCTTGATGCGCTCTTTGCGTTGGCCACGGAGTGCTCAGTTGCTCGTCATGCCAAAGAGATGTTTGCTGGTGAACTCATCAATATCACGGAGAACCGCGCCGTTCTACACACTGCGCTGCGCGCGCCGCGCAAGGCTGTCATCAAAGTCGATGGTGAAAATGTTGTCCCGCAAGTTCACGCGGTACTCGACGCGATGGCAAAGTTCGCCGAGTCGGTGCGCAGTGGCGCGTGGGTTGGTTACACCGGCAAGCGCATTCGCACCGTGGTCAACATCGGCATTGGCGGCAGCGATCTCGGTCCAGTGATGGCCTACGCCGCGCTGCGGAGTTTCACCTTGCGCTCAATCGAGTGCCGCTACGTCTCCAACATCGACGGCGAAGATTTTTACGAGAAGACGCGCGATCTCAATCCCGAAGAAACGCTGTTCATCGTGAGTTCAAAGACCTTCACCACCATGGAGACGATGACCAACGCGCAAACCGCGCGCGCATGGAGCCTCGCGAAACTCAAGAACCCACTGGCGGTGGCCAAGCACTTTGTCGCCGTCTCCACCAACGGCGTGGAAGTCGCCAAGTTTGGCATCGACACCGCCAACATGTTCGGCTTCTGGGATTGGGTGGGCGGGCGCTACTCGATGGATTCGGCCATCGGACTGTCGACGATGATCGCCGTGGGCAGCGACAACTTCCGCGAACTGCTCGCGGGCATGCACGACATGGATGAGCACTTCGCCACGGCGCCGCCACGGAAGAATCTTGCATACATCTTGGCGCTTATTGGCATTTGGAACCGCGACTTCCTCGGCTGCCAGACCGTGGCCGTCCTGCCCTACTGCCAGTATCTCAGTCGTCTTAGTGCGTATTTCCAGCAGCTCGAGATGGAATCAAACGGCAAGCAGGTGCAACTTGACGGCACGCCAGTCCGTTGGGAGACCAGCCCGATCATCTGGGGCGAGCCTGGCACCAATGGTCAACACGCGTTCTATCAGATGATTCATCAAGGCACCTCACCCGTGCCCTGCGACTTCATCGCGTTTGCCAAGCCGCTCCATGACATCGGCGAGCACCACGACATCTTGCTCGCGAACCTCTTTGCACAAGGCGAGGCGCTTGCCTTTGGCAAAACTCCCGCCGAAGTGCGCGCCGAAGGAACGGCGCCATGGCTGGTTCCCCACCGCACCTTCCCCGGCAACCGCCCCTCGAACACGCTGCTGTGCGAGCAGTTGTCGCCGCGCATGCTCGGTCGCATCATCGCGTTGTATGAGCACAAGGTCTTCGTGCAAGGCTCGATCTGGCGCGTGAACTCCTTTGATCAATGGGGCGTGGAGTTGGGAAAAGTGCTTGCAAAACGCATCATTCCTGAACTCGCAGGACCGAAGACGAAGTCGACGCATGACAGTTCCACCACGGCGCTCATCGCGAAGTACCGCGCGTGGCGTGGACGTAAATGATGTGAGATGAGCGGTAGAGCACTGACCCGCCGTGCGAATCGAATCTGACGCAGCGCCGCATTGATTGCGGCGCTGCGTCGTTGCTAGGATGAACAACTATGACGCGAACACATTCGATGCTTCTTTCGTTGGCGCTGTTCCTTAGTTGTGTCCTCGGATTGACCGCGACGCGCGCGTCGGCGCAACAAGAAATCGACGCGCAAGGGCGCGGGTCGATGACGGTGCAGCAGTGCATGCAATCGCTCCTCGCGTACGGGCGGTGGTATCCCAACCCTGATTACGGTTGGGTGTGGCAGCCTCACGATGTCCAACCGTGGTGGCAACCCTTCAGCGTCGGCGAATGGATCGTCACCCAAGATGGATCGCCGTATTGGCGCTCGGGATATCCGCATGGTTGGGCGACCGAGCACTACGGCTCATGGTTCTACGATCAAAGCCGCGGTTGGATGTGGGTTCCCGGCAACGACTGGTCGCCCGCCCCCGTGTCGTGGCGCGGTCGCGACGGCGTCGTCGGTTGGGCACCGCAACTTGCCACTCCCCCCAAGCGCAACCCGACCGTGACCTCGGCGTGCGAACAACCCGCGTTCGCGTGGATCTTTGTCGCAACGAATCGACTGATGGTCACGAGCAATTTCGTCGCCGCGGAACAAGACTTGTTGGCGCGTGACGTGCATGGCACGTGGAGTCCGTCTGCGCACGACAGCGATGGAGTTCTCAGCGCGCGATACCCACAAGCGCGCAACGCGAACTTCTTCGACGCGACGCAATGCCTCGGCGCCGCTGATGCGAAGATTGCATTCGGTGCGGCGGTGAAGGCTCGCGGTGGCACGCTTCAAGGACCACCGATCACCTTCGTTCGCTCGGTCAGACAGATGGGATCAGGCCGCGTTCAAAATGCGCGACTTCCCGTTTACGCACCGACTTTCACTGGTTCGCCGCAAGCAGTGAGCAACACGTTTTTGGTGAACCCACCCGCCCAACGAATTCAACGCGCTCAGCCGATCCCGCGCGCGCAACCCGTCGCGCGTAATGCTCCAGTGCAGCGTGCTCAACCAGCGCAACCTGTTGAACGCGCGCAGCCAGTTCAACGCGCGCTGCCAACGGCGCCCGCTGCGCCTGCGACACCACTCGCGCCCTACGAGGCGTACACCTATCAACACGAATCGCTTGATCGCTATCACTCCGATCAGTACGAGCAGCTGCGCAATCAGGAAGATCAAGATGCGACGGTGCCTCCTTATCCAGGCTTCGATATGTCGCAACTTCCTGCGTGGCAACAGCGCGAAATGCGCGAGCAGCAAGCGAACGCCGCGCGCAACCGAGCCTTGCTCGATGCACGACAAGCCGAACACTTGAAGGAGAGCGAGAGCGGCGGCAACGCTGCCACTGCTCCCGCGTCCACGACCACTCCGGCGCCGACAACTCCACCGCCGACGACTCCACCGGCGACAACTCCACCAGCAACGACTCCACCAGCGACAACCCCTGCTCCTTGATGTACGGATGTGTTGCCTACTCTCATGTGCGGTGCGGTATGAATCATGCCGACTGTCAACGAACCGTCGACTGAACTCGTGAGCGCCATAGGATGAGCGCATGAACGACCGTCTTTACTTCGACAGCAACGCATCGACGCGCCCGGCCGATGAAGTCGTCGAAGAGATGGCGCGCAACTTGCGCGAGACGTGGGGAAACCCTTCGAGTGTTCATCGCGTCGGCGGCGAAGCGAAACGCGTCATCGAACTTGCACGTGAATCGGTGGCGCGACTGGTCGGCTGCCAAGAGCGTGAGTTGGTGTTCACGTCAGGCGCGTCGGAGAGCATTGCCGTCGCGATTCGCGGATCGATGGAGCACTTCGCAAATCACAGCTCGACGCGACGCGTCTTCGTGACCACCCGATTCGAACATTCAGCCGTGCGCGAAGTGGCGCAACACTTCGAGCGAAGCGGTCACGAAGTTGTATGGCTTCGGGGAGCAGGTGATGATTCAGGAACGCCTGATCTTGACGCACTGTCTGAATTGCTCGACGCACGCGCCGATGAAATCGCGTTGGTGAGTTTGATGTGGGCCAACAACGAAACCGGTGCGCTCAGCGATGTTGCTCGCGCGGGACGATTGTGTCGCGAGCATGGAGTGCGCTTTCATTCGGATGCGACGCAATGGGTAGGAAAAATGCCCACCGATTTCGCAGCGCTTGAGTTTGATCTCGCGAGTTTCTCGCCGCATAAGTTTCATGGACCAAAGGGAGTCGGCGCGCTCTACGCGAGGCGCGGAACACGCCTCGTCGCGCAGTCCGTCGGAGGCCCGCAAGAACTCGAGCGTCGCGGCGGTACAGAAAATGTCGCGGGAATCGTGGGGTTTGGCGTGGCTGCAGATCTCGCGGCGCGATGGTTAGCCACCGAAGGACTTGCGCTTGGCACAGTGATGCGCGATGAATTTGAACGCGCCGTCGTTGGTGCGACTGGCGCCGTCGTGCACTCAGCCGAGGGAGCGCGCTTGTGGAACACCACCAACCTCGCCTTCGCCAAACTTGAGGCCGAGGCGATTCTTCTGTTGCTGTCTGAGCGCGGCATGTTTGTCTCAGCGGGCGCGGCGTGCGCTTCGGGTTCGCTCGATCCCTCTCCGATTTTGTTGGCGATGGGAGTGCCAGCGGAACTCGCGCACGGTTCGATCCGCTTCAGCATCTCGCGCGAAACAACGACTGCGCAGTGTGCGCGCGCCGTCGAGATTGTCACGCAGGCGATTGCGAAGTTGCGTGCGTCAAGCGCGAGTGCGATCGGCGGGTAGCGCTGGTCAAACGCGGAGGAATCCATCGCGTGGCAGGCGCGTTCATGGTGGCTTCGTGCTTGTCCCAAGGTGCCCGTGGTCCCTCACATCCAAGCGGAACTCGCGCGCATCGCCTACTGCGCGCAGCGCGCCATCGCTCGGGTTTCGCCGAAGCATCGGCCCATCGCGATGGTCCAGATGATGGGCGCAAAGAACCAGCCGACGAAGGGAGCCAGAATGAACGGAAACACCAGCCAGAGCAGGATGCGTGCGATGCTGCCACTGATTGTCTGCCACCTACTCAGCGTCACTTGCGACTCTCGTTGCAGCGCGAGAAGCACGCGAGAGAGGATGATGTCGCTCGCCACTGCGCAAAGAGGAAGGAAAAAGTACAGCCCGCACAGCAGCATGAACCCGAATTGCGATCCGATTGGTCCGTCCCACAGCCCCGATAGGTTCCAGTCGTATGCGAGTGAAGTGACGGTGACGGTCAGCGCGGCGGCGACGAATATCGATATACGAACGACTGCAAGCACGCGGAGGAGTCGCATGCGTGAATCACCGAGCTCCGGGATCGCGAATCTCCATGTGGCGACCGCTTGCGCAATGACTTGAATCGGCATGAGCACGAGAAAGGTGTTGATTGTCGGGAAGGCGCTGCGAGAAAGGCTCGTCTGCGCCTCGTTCACGAAGACCGCGGGAACGAGCAGCAGCACGTAGCACGGAATCGATGCGAGCAAAGCCATCCTCGAAATGCGCGTGAGGTCTCGCTGGTTCCACCACGCTGGACCGATCGAGTCAATGCGAGTTCCGCACTCCGAGCACCTTTCACCGATCACACGATGGGCGAGGCTGTAGCCGCACCGCGTGCAATTGAATCGCGTGATTGTCGATGAATCTGTCAAGGACGGACTCCGATTACCGCGCGCTCCGCGGACCCCGCAAGCGCATCGATGGCGTGTTGTGAGCGTAACCAAGTGCTGGGCGGCAGGTGCTGGGCGGCCGTCGGTGCGCCGGCCCACGACGCCTGGAAACGATGCGTAGAAACACAATCAACCGTGCCGCAATGCAAAGAGCCCGCCGTGATCAATCACGGCGGGCTCTTTGCGTGCAAGCATGCGGATGAGAGGAATCGAACCTCCAAGGGGGTTAGCCCACAAGTACCTGAAACTTGCGCGTCTGCCAGTTTCGCCACATCCGCGGCGGAGGAGAAGTGTACGGAGATTTGCGCCGTCGTTCAACCGATTTGCGGAGGATGACGGGCGCGATTCACGTTGCGTCGCATCGTCAGGCGTTGCGTTGAGCGTTCCTTGAGCGTTCATTGAGCGTTCATTGAGCGTTTCTTTTGCGTGCTTGAAGTTGAGGTCGCAGCGTGAAGATCGCGCGTTTCAATCGGCGCCTTGCGCTCCCTGTGAAAAACACAGGCGTGACGAAGAGAGGAGCCCCTCATCGCCACGCCTGCGCTACGCGAATGGATCGTTGGTTTGTTCAGCCAGTCAGTCTGCCTGTCTGTCTGTCAGCCGGCAATTCGCCAGTCGACACCGTCAATGTGCGCGCGCTATGCGACCGCTCCGACACGGCGTGCACTGACGCGACGCATCATTGACCAGTCAAGAACTACATCAGCATCTGTCATCTGTCATCTGTCAGCTGTCAGCCATCAGCCATCAGCCGTCGTACACCGGCGACGGTTGCCGATTGGCGGTCGACAACCGCGCGGCGTAATCCGCGATCCACGATTCAATCAATTTGCTGAACGCGAGATGTGTGGTGATCGATTCGTGATCGGTTCGTGATCGGTTCATGATCGGTTCATGATCGGTTCATGATCCGTGTTGATGCGTGCGGCGCGAAACCAACCATCACGCACCGCGACAAACCGTCACGCACGAAGACTGCAAGTACTCACTCATCCTCATCGTTGTCAGCGTCGCTGTTCTTCGGTGGCGTCGTCGTGCGCAACCGATTTGCGACCTCGTTCGCCGCGAGACGCTTCTCGATGACGCGCTGACGAATCTCCGCGAAGATCGCTGGGTTCTCGCGGAGAAACGCCTTGGCGTTTTCGCGACCCTGTCCGATGCGCGTGGTCTTGTAGCTGAACCAGGCACCGGCCTTCTCGATGATGTTGTCCTCGGCGGCAAGATCGACGAGGTCGCCCGTGGTCGAGATGCCCTCGTTGAACATGATGTCGAACTCGGCTTCGCGGAATGGCGGCGCAACTTTGTTCTTGACGACCTTGGCTCGCACGCGGTTGCCCACATTGCGATCGCCGTCCTTGATCGCGCCGATGCGACGAATGTCGATGCGCACCGAGGCGTAAAACTTCAGCGCCTTGCCGCCGGTCGTGGTTTCGGGCGAGCCGAACATCACGCCGATCTTCTCACGCAACTGGTTGATGAAGATCACAGTGCACTCGCTCTTGGCGATGGCGCCGGTGAGTTTGCGCAGTGCTTGCGACATCAGTCGAGCTTGCAGACCCATCTGCGAGTCGCCCATTTCGCCTTCGATTTCGGCCTTCGGGATCAGCGCAGCGACCGAGTCAATCACGATGACGTCCACTGCATTGGATCGCACCAACATCTCGCAGATTTCGAGTGCCTGCTCACCAGTGTCTGGTTGCGAGACCAGCATTTCATCGAGGTTGACTCCGATGCGCTTGGCCCACGAAGGATCGAGTGCGTGCTCGGCGTCAATGAACGCCGCGACGCCGTTGGTCTTTTGGATGTTTGCGATGACGGTGAGTGCGAGCGTCGTCTTACCTGAAGACTCTGGCCCGAAGATTTCAATCACGCGTCCGCGCGGAAGTCCGCGGCCACCGAGCGCGAGATCCAAGCTCAATGCTCCCGTTGCCACGGATGGAATCGGCGTGAGCGAATCGCCGTCGAGTTTCATGATCGAGCCCTTGCCGTAGGCCTTCTCGATCTGGCTCATCGCGCGTTCAATCGCGGCGAGTTTGCCCTTCTGCTGCTCCGCTTTCGCGGCATCCAATTTCGCTTGCGCAGCCGGCGCGATGCGCGGCTTGTCTTCAATCGCGATCCGTGCTGACGGAGTGGCTGACGGACTCGCTGATGGAGTCGCTGACGGGTTGTTGGATCCGCCAGCAGGAGAGGAAGTGGACGCGAGACGATTGGTCGTCGATGAAGTGCCGGGAGTCGCCATCGTGTGTGATCCTGTGGAGTTTGGGTTTGTTGGATTCGGAAGCGTGCCCGCGGTTGGCACCGTCTTGTCGACGGGCGCATTCGACGAGGCCTGCCTGCTTGTTGGTTCAGTCTTGCCTGACTCGGTCTTCGCGGGCTCGGTTCTATTCATGCCTGTCGTGTTTGGTCCTGCTGTATTCGCAACCATCTTTATCCCCTTCGCTGTCGTGCTGTGGGTCTGTCCGACTCGAATTCCGCATGTTTTGCAGGGAAATTCTTCTGACCAGCCAAACCCTGTGGTGAGTGTGCGCGGGGCATTTTGTTCAGAAACCACTCGGTTGAGCGCGATCTGAACCCGAACAAAGCCCGCCCTTTTGTTCGGTTGATGTTCGTACCCTACCACATCGGATCGACCCACACGCTGTTCCCTACTTTTTTCCGAACAAATTTTTTGAGAGCTCGATCAGGTCGTCGCAAAGATCACGCAAAGGTCGTGCACGAGAGCTCCGCGCCGGCACTGGTCGCTGTCGAATTCGAACGCCATCGCAATGATGCCTTCAACACTTTGACTCATGAAACGCGCGGCGCGTTCGAAGCGCTTGACGCCGTGGCCGACTCGCTCGACTGCGCGCGAAACTGCAAGCATCACACAAAAAAACGCACACGAGATTGTGAGATCTGTGTGCGTATGAGTTTGGTGGAGCGATGCGCCCGCCGCGGTGTTTAATAGTTCGGCGTCGGCGCGCGGAACTGCGACATATCAATCGATTGAAAGTACGAAATCGTGCGCGCGAGTCCCTCGCGCAATGCGATCTTCGGCTCCCAACCTAAGCGGGCACGAGCGAGCGTGATATCGGGGCGACGCTGCAGCGGATCATCCATTGGCAACGGCCTGGCTTTGATGATTTGCGAACGACTTCCCGAGAGTTCAATCACCAACTCCGCGAGCTGGCGAATGGTGAATTCGCTGGGATTTCCGATGTTCACTGGTCCGGGCAAATCGTCGGGCGCGTTCATGAGCGCCAAGAAACCATCGAGCAAGTCATCGACGTAACAGAAGGATCGCGTCTGCGTGCCCTCGCCATAGAGCGTGATTGGTTCGCCGTGAATTGCTTGGCGAATGAAGTTACTCACGACGCGTCCATCAAAGGGATGCATGCGCGGGCCATAGGTGTTGAAGATGCGCACCACGCGGATATTGACTTTGTTCTGACGGTGATAGTCGAAGAACAACGTTTCGGCGGCGCGCTTTCCTTCGTCATAACAAGCGCGCGGACCGATGGGATTCACGCTGCCGCGATAGCTTTCGGGCTGCGGGTGAACATCGGGATCGCCGTACACCTCGCTGGTGGAGGCATGAAACACCTTGGCGCGCACGCGCTTGGCTAGGCCAAGCACATTGATCGCGCCGAGCACGCTCGTCTTCATAGTTTTGATCGGGTTGTACTGGTAGTGCCCTGGCGCCGCGGGGCATGCGAGATTGAAGATCTCGTCGACTTCAAGCATGATTGGTTGGGTGATGTCGTGGCGAACAAACTCAAAGTTCTTGAAATCAAGCAAGTGCGCGATGTTGGATTTCTGACTCGTAAAAAGATTGTCGAGGCAGATGACATCGTGGCCCATCGCGACAAGACGGTCGCAGAGGTGGGAGCCGAGAAATCCTGCGCCGCCGGTGACAAGAATGCGCTTAACCATGGGGCGCGGATGGTACGAGAAAACTGCGAAGTGATGCGCCGTGATGATCAGGACACTTGCGCCCCGCAGCGATGCAACGCACGATGCTACGACAGCAAACGTCACGCCCGATCACTGACTCTTCCGCGCCCACTTTGAACACGCCAACACACAAATCCACGCGCTTCGTCGCAGGCACAATGACGGGGACCAGCATCGATGGAGAACTCGACGCCGCGATGCTGCGCATCGAGGGACATGGGCTTCTGATGCGTGTTGAGTTGATCGCGTCGCTCTCGTGGCCGTTGGGCGAATTGACCGCGACTCTTCGGGCAATTGCGCTGCAGCAGCCACTTTCGGCGGGTGAACTTGCGCGCGCGGCGCTCGCGTTTGGCGAAGTCCACGCGGAGGCGCTCGCTCAACTTGCGCGCGCGGCGGGTGTCACGCCCCACCTCGTCGTCTTACACGGACAAACTGTGTTTCATGCGCCACCGATCACGTGGCAACTTATGAATCCGTGGCCAGTGGCTGCGCGCTTGCGCTGCCGCGTGCGCTATGACCTGCGCGGCGGAAATGTTGCGTCGGGAGGACAAGGCGCGCCCATCACGCCGCTCGCTGATTTCGTGCTGTTTGGTGATGATGAGCAGCCGCAAGCAATCATCAATCTTGGCGGATTTGCCAACGTCACATTGCTGCCCCGCCGCAGTGATGGCGTCGCTCATGTTCGCGGCTTCGATATATCCGCTTGTAATCATTTGCTCGACAGCGTCGCGCAGCAACGACTGAAACAACCATTTGATGCGAGCGGCCACAGTGCGGCACGCGGCGTGTGCGAAGAGAACATTTGTTCGCGCATTGTTGAGAGCATGAGTTGTGCGAACTCCACGAACGCAGCAAACGCGCGTCGTTCCCTCGGCACTGGTGATGAAGCCGCACGCGTCGTGGCGCTCACAGATTCGCTCAGCCCTTGCGACGCCTGCCGCACCATCGTCGAAGCGATCGCGCAGATCATCGCGCGCGAACTAAGAGTCGCGGGCCACCCGCTCGGCGCGCGCATTCTGCTTGCAGGTGGATCCGCGCGTCATGAGACTCTCTGTGAAGCCATCGCCCTTCGAAGCGGTTGCCCTACCGAAACCACGGCCCGGGCGTGTGCGATTCCCGTCGCCATGCGCGAAGCCGCAGCCATGGCGATCCTTGGCGCACTCGCCGACGATGGCGTCAACTTCTCGCTTCCCGCCGTGACTGGCGCGGCGTCGCTGATGTGCGAGAGCGCGCTGATTGTTGGCGAAAACGCTGCAAAACAAGGCGATACCGCACTTCTCTGAATGCACTCTTGACCAGTTCTTCACAGTAGTGCGGGTTCATTCCCTAAGATTGCGCCCATGTCCAACGCCAAAATCGAACTGCTCATCATTGAAGACGAGCTCGAAATCGCCGAGCTCATCGAGTTTCACGCGGAGCGCTCAGGAATGCGCGCGCGCAAGATTCATAGCGGTCGCTTGGCGCTCGAACTCATTCGCCGCGAGAAGCCCGACATCATTGTGCTCGACCTGATGCTTCCTGATCTTGATGGTCTCGAAGTTTGTCGCCGCCTGAAGCAGGATGAAGCGACGCGCACGATTCCCATCGTCATGGTGACTGCGAAAGGCGAAGAAGCGGATGTGGTCGCCGGCATCGAACTTGGCGCCGATGACTATGTCACGAAGCCGTTCAGCCCTCGCGTGTTGATGGCACGCCTGCGCAATGTGCTTCGTCGTGGCGGAGTCGTGGAAGAAGCCGCTCCCTCGGGGGATCGCATCATGCTGCTCGACGGACGATTGATCATCGATCTCGATCGCCATGAAGTCTTATGTGACGGAAAGAAGATCGAACTCACACTGACTGAGTTCGGCATTCTCCACTACCTCGCCACTCGCCCCGGATTTGTTCGCACGCGCGACCAGATCATCGGCGCGGTGCATGGCAAGAGCACCGTGCTTTCGAGTCGTACCGTGGATGTGCATGTCACCGCATTGCGCCGAAAGCTCGGCGAATTCGCGGACAGCGTGGAAACGGTGCGCGGCGTGGGCTATCGCTTTGCCGATGCGCGTGCGAGTGTTGAACTCTAAGTTTCGTTACAGCACCCGACGGCTGCACCACCGTGAGAAAGTGGCAGAATGCCGCGCGCAATCAGTCGCTTCCATCGCCGTTTCCTAATTGTGCTTCGCCTCTACGCGCGGCGATGCGCTTAGGCATAGGACTACTTCATTCTCGCATCTGCTGCCATCTCCACTTGCGCAATCACGTTCCTCGCGGAAGGGCCCGCGATCGGTTTCTGGTGGGGATGGATCATTGCCGCGGCGATGGCCGTTGCATGGGCCGCATCGAGTGTCATTCGCCGCCGCAGTTGCCGACGAATCGAATCGCTGCTGCGCGATGAACACGCTTCCATCGCCACCGATCAGCATTTCCCCATGATGGATGGCGTGGCCGACCTTGCGTTGCGCCGATTGCGCAGCGAACGCGAACGTCACGATCGTCTTGCAAGTCAACTGGAAGAAATCGACCGCGTACTGCGCGCGACTTCGATTGCGGTTCTTGCGCTCGATCACTTGCAACGCATCATCTCGGCGAATCCCGCGGCAGAGCGATTGCTCGGCTTTGAAGAAGATGCCGCACGAGGACGATTACTGCAAGAAGTCGTGCGTCAACCCGGGCTCAATCGCATCGTGACCACCGCGCTGGGGAACGATGGTCGCGCGCAAGGCGAATTGCAATTTGAGCGTGATTCCCCGCTGGAAGCGCAGGTTTCCTGCGAGCCGTTGCACACCGAGGGCCGACCGCCGGGTGTCGTCATCAGTCTGGTCGATGTCACGCGCATGCGGCGACTTGAGTCGATGCGCAGTGAGTTCGCGGCGAACGTCTCGCATGAATTGCGCACGCCCATCACCAACATCAAGGGATATGTCGAGACGCTGCTGCAAGTTGGAATCGAAGATCCTCAGCAACGACAAAAGTTCCTCGAGATCGTCCATCGCAACACCGTGCGGCTCTCGGGAATTGTCGAAGACATCCTGACGCTGGCGTTTCTGGAAGAACCGGAATCGCGCCACACGCTCACGCGCGAGTCAGTCTCGATGAACAAGATCACCGCCCAAGTCATCGAGGATCTCGAACTCACCGCGCAGGCGAAGAATGTGCGTCTTGATTTGCTCGCGCCGCAGGACATTCACGTGTTCGTCAACCGTTCGCTGGCGGAACAAGCGTTGGCCAATCTCGTCTCCAATGCCATTAAGTATTCACCTGCGGATGCGCGCGTGAAGATCGAAGTCGCGCTCGGAGAGCGTTGCGCACGGATCACTGTCGAGGACACTGGTCCGGGCATTGCGTCGAAACATCTGCCGCGCATCTTCGAACGGTTCTATCGCGTCGACAAGGCGCGAGCTCGCACACAAGGCGGGACCGGACTTGGACTTGCCATCGTCAAGCACATTGCCACCATTCATGGCGGGCGCGTGGAACTGACCAGCGAGCTCGGGCGCGGATGTCGCGTGAGCCTGTATTTGCCGTGTGAATGAGCCGTTCCCCGCTGCTCGGTTCGCGATGGCGCCCTGTGACAATCCTTCAAAAACACGCGACTCTACATCTGCGCTTAACCAGTTCTTGACACGCGGCGGCGACCATTCGGGTCGCGAGTTGTTTTCCTGCCCCTTGTCCCGACACAAGACACTTCATCTATGAACACACTTTCACTCATCGCCTCGCTCACACTCCTCGCAACGTCAAGCGGTGTTCACGCAAGAACGCAAGACGCCGCGCCACTCAAGGGCGCGATCAAGATCGACGGTTCCTCCACCGTCTATCCCATCACCGAAGCCGTCGCCGAAGAGTTCAACAAGTCGGAGAAGAAAGTGCGCGTCACCGTGGGCATCTCGGGGACCGGCGGCGGATTCAAGCGCTTCTGTGCCGGCGAAGTTGACATCGCTGATGCATCGCGCCCCATCAAGAAAGCGGAAGCGGAAGCGGCTGCGAAGAGCGGCGTCGAGTTTGTTGAACTTCCTATTGCCTACGACGGACTCACCATCGTGGTCCATCCGAAGAACACGTGGTGCTCGTCACTCACGTTGGCGGATGTGAAGAAGATCTACTCCGCGTCGGGCACTGCGAAGTTGTGGAAGGACATCAATCCGACGTGGCCCGCGGTCGCGATCAAGGTGTATTCGCCGGGCACTGACTCGGGCACGTTCGATTACTTCAAAGAGGTGACCGTAGGAAAAGATGGCGCAATCCGCAGCGATATCAGCGTTTCCGAGGACGACAACGTTCTCGTGCGCGGCGTCGCGGGCGATGAAAACTCCATCGGGTTCTTTGGTTGCGCATATTACTTTGAGAACAAAGAGCAGCTCAAAGCAGTCGGGATCGACAACGGCAAAGGCGTGATCATGCCGACCGTGGACACCATCGAGAACGGCTCCTACACGCCGTTCAGCCGACCGCTCTTCATCTACATCAACAAAGCGAGCGCGGCCCGACCAGAGGTTGAAGCGTTCGTTGCGTTCTATCTCGCGCACGCGACCGAACTGGTGAACGAAGTTGGTTACGTCAAACTTCCCGCCGCGATTTACGCCAAGGTCGCCAACAATTGGAAATTGCGCCGCATCGGCACGCAATTCACGACTGCTGCGGGCGACGCGGTGACGACGCCGCTCGCTCAGGCTTATGAATGAGATTTGGATTCAAACAAGTGCAAAGACATCGCGGCGGCGCAAGTCGCCGCGATGTCTTTGCAGAATCAACATCCTGCGCCAAGTCCGCAACGTGCCTCGCTCCGTTAGATTGACCGACTGAGGCGCGCCCTCGGGTTGGCGAGCGAATTCGCCTCGCAACACGCGCGCTTCTTGGACTCCACCGCGTGACGTCGCTGCCCTCATCATCGATTCGTGACCTGAGGCAACTCGGGCGGCCCAAATCGGTGGCGCTGCGCAAACTGCGCGAGCGCGTGATCGTGGGAACGCTCGCGCTCGCGGCGACATTCACCATTCTGGTCACCACCACCATCATCGTGGTGCTCGCGCGAGAGACCATCGGGTTCTTTGAGTTTCCCGACGTCTCACTGGGCGAGTTTTTTGGCAGCACACAATGGAACCCACTCCTGGGAAGCGAAAAACACTTCGGAGTGTGGCCGCTCATCGCAGGAACACTGCTGGTGACGGTCATCGCCGCGTCCTTTGCGTTGCCGGTGGGACTGATTTCCGCGGTGTATCTCAGCGAATACGCCAGTCCGCGCGTGCGTGCCGCGATCAAACCTGCGCTGGAAATCTTGGCGGGTATTCCCACCGTTGTCTACGGCTTCTTCGCGCTGACGCTCATCACTCCGTTGTTGCAGAAGATCAGTCCCGCGTTTGGAAGTTACAACGCGATGAGTGCAGGACTCGCGACAGGCATCATGATCCTGCCCATCGTGTGCTCACTCTCCGAAGATGCATTGCGCGCGGTGCCGCGCAGTCTGCGCGACGGCGCGTTCGCTCTGGGCGGAACCCGCTTTGATGTCTCGGTGAAAGTCGTGGTTCCCGCGGCGCTCTCAGGAATCGTGGCGGCGTTCTTGTTGGCCATCACCCGCGCCATCGGCGAAACCATGATCGTGGCGCTCGCTGCGGGCGGCATCGCGCAAATCACTGCGAATCCCGCGGAGCAGGTGCAAACCATGACCGCGTACATGGTGCAAATCTTTCTCGGCGACGCCCCCGCCACTGGTGTTGAATATAAGTCGAGCTACGCCGTGGCCGCGATGTTGTTTGTCATGACCTTCGGCCTCACCATGGTGGGACAATGGGTCCTGCACCGCTTTCGCGAGGAGTACGACTGATGTCGACGCCGCGCTCTGCATCGCAGCGAGTTCTGAGCAATCGCGTCTTCCTATGGCTGTGCCTGTGCGCGATCAACATCGCCGTAGTCGTGCTTGCTGTGCTATTGATCTCCATCGTGTGGCAAGGTTGGGGCACACTCTCATGGCAATTCTTGGGCAACTTCGCTTCGCGTAAACCAAGCGAAGCAGGCATCGCGGCATCGCTATGGGGATCGGTCTGGGTGTGCACCATTTGCGGGGTCGTCGCGCTACCACTTGGCATCGGAACTGCGGTATTTCTCGAGGAATTCGCCAAAAAATCGCGCTTCACGCGCATCGTGCAAACCAACATCATGAACCTCGCAGGCGTGCCCTCGATTGTCTATGGCATCCTCGGTCTGACTGCGTTCGCGCGCATGTTTGGTGTACTGGGGACGAATGCCGACGACGCGCTCTCGTGGGGTGATTCGGAGAGTCTGTGGTACGTGCGGCTTCCCTTTGGTTCGAGTGTGCTCGCAGGAGGGCTGACTCTTATGTTGGTCATTCTTCCGGTGGTGATCATCTCGACCCAAGAGGCGCTGCGCAGCGTGCCTGGTTCGCTGCGCGCCGGCGCGATGGCGCTCGGTGCGACCCGGTGGCAAACGGTGTGGGGCATCACACTTCCCGCCGCGATTCCTGGAATCATGACCGGCGCCATTCTCTCGATGAGTCGCGCGATCGGCGAGAGTGCGCCACTGTTAGTTTTGGGCGGAATTCTGCTCGTCTTCAACACGCCGCAAAACCTGATGAGCGACTTCGCGATTCTGCCGCTGCAGATTTATAACTGGGCGGGTCGCCCGCAACCGGCGTTTCATGAAATCGCAGCCAGCGCGATCATGGTGCAGTTGGTGGTGCTGCTCGCGTTCAATGGCGTTGCGGTGCTGATCCGTCAAAAATTGCAAAAGCCGCTGCAGTGAATTGCTTCGTGTCACTTCTTCCACCACTCGTGATGCCATGACCCTTCCACCACTCCCCAATACCCCGATTGCACGCACTCAGTTCACTGCGGTGGCGTCGTCGCCAGCGGCAACCCTGATCGGTACCGCGCCTGCCGAGGCGCGAACGATGCTGCGCGTGCGCGGGTTTTCCAGTTGGTACGGATCGTTTCAAGCGCTGAAGAGTCTTGATCTCGAAATCCCCGCGCAACATGTGACCGCCTTCATTGGTCCGTCGGGCTGCGGAAAGAGCACGTTTCTCCGCTGGATCAATCGCATGAACGACAGCATTCCCAGCGCGCGCGCTGAAGGGACGCTGGAGCTGAACGGGAAAGATGTTCTTTCGAAGACGGTCGATGTCGTCGAGTTGCGTCGAAACGTGGGCATGGTGTTCCAGAAGCCCAATCCGTTTCCCAAGTCGATCTATGACAACGTCGCGTTTGGTCCACGTCTGCACAGTCACTATCGCCGCGCGGAACTCGATGAACTTGTCGAACAAAGTTTGCGCCAAGCGGCGATTTGGAACGAAGTCAAAGACCGCTTGCATGCGTCGGCGCTGAGTCTCTCTGGGGGACAGCAGCAGCGCTTGTGTATCGCGCGCGCCATCGCGGTTGGCCCCGACGTGCTGCTGATGGATGAGCCATGTTCTGCGCTCGATCCTAAGTCGACGCTCGCGATTGAGGAGCTCATCGCGACGCTCGCCGATCGCTATACCATCATGATCGTCACGCACAACATGCAGCAAGCTGCGCGCGTCTCTGACCAAACTGCGTTCTTCTTCGAGGGACGTTTGATCGAAGTGGGCGAGACTGAAGCGCTCTTCACCAAGCCTAAGAACAAACAGACTGAAGACTATGTCACGGGTCGCTTCGGCTGACGCACGCGTGAGCGAAAGGAAACACGATGGCTGTCAATCTGCAATCTCGCGTAATCAACTTGCGACGAAACTTGCTCGCCTTGGGCGCAGTGGTTGAACAGCGCGTCGCGAGCATCATCGATGTCATTCGTGACGGCGATGTTGATCTCGCGCGAACTGTGCGCATGGGCGATGCCGAAGTCGATCAGATGCAACTCGAGCTTGAAGCCGAATGCATGCGACTCCTCGCG
Organism: Planctomycetota bacterium; assembly: GCA_003671025.1. GTDB lineage: Bacteria > Planctomycetota > Phycisphaerae > Phycisphaerales > SM1A02 > QWPT01. The sequence goes on along the minus strand of QWPW01000001.1, from coordinate 131,083 downwards.
CTCGGCAGTCCTGTTGCGAGTGACCTGCGCTTGATCCTCACCGCGATGCGCGTCTCCAACGAACTTCCTCACCGCGATGGCCGTCTCCAACGAACTCGAGCGCATCGCCGACATGTGCAAGGGAATTTCCAAGCGCGTGATTCGCATGGTCGAGAGCGGAAACTATCGCTATCCGCCGGCATTGGTTCGCATGGCCGAAGCGGCGACGAGCATGCTGCGCGATGTCTTGGTCGCGCTCTCCAATGAAGACATCAAGCTGTGCTTGGAGATTCGTCGCAGTGACAAGTATGTCGATGATCTCAATCGCGAAGTGGTCGCCTGGGCGCGCGAGTGGATCGCCGAAGATGTCGAAAAATCAGGCGCGGCGCTGGAGTTGCTCGCCATCGGCCAGCGCGTCGAACGCCTCGCCGACATCGTGACCTCGATCGCTGAGGACACCGTGTTTCTGGTCGAAGGACGTTTGGTTCGTCACGGCGTGGAGTGATCGGACTCGTCCGTGGCGGGGAATAATCAAAGACGCGGCGCGCTGTTCCGTGCGCTCGTTGCACGCAGAAATCGCCTGATTCCCCGCTCGTTCATCACGCTCGAAGCAATGCACGGTCCTGCTCGGATCGGCTGGCGCGCAGGCCGTCCACGCGACGCGCAGTTCCATCTGTGCGGGCGAACATGCGCCCATCTCGGCGAAATCGCTTGATGCAATTCGACCGCGCGCAAACTCGCTGTAGACTCGATTTGTCCACTCGACTTCGCGCGGGTTTTGCAGAGGTGTCATCACACTTCGCCTGCAAACCGCAGCAACCGTCTCCCACATTCAAGAACTGAATTCCGTGCGCATCGCCGCCTCCACGCTCCCCAAGATCATCCTCGACACGCGCCCGCGTCCAGACGCGCGCGGCGAGCGGGTGTTTCGTCAGGCGGTAGCGCAGGAGATGCTTGATGCTCGCGAAACCGCGCGCAATCGCGGATTCGATCCCAACGACGCGCGTTGGAAACTCGCACAAGAAACGCAAGGCGCGCTGCAAGGCACCGTGTTGGCGTTTGAAGATCGACGCACACTGCTCGCGTTGGCGCAACGCTTGGGAATCCGCTCGTTCGACGCGAATCTCATCGTCGCCATCGTGCAAGATCGCGCGCGTCGAGGTGAACCACTCGAGTCCGCCGCCGCAACCATCGCAATCATCCCCGCGCCTACCGCGAGTGTGACCACACGCGCTCGACGTTGGTTTACCAACAACATCGCGCTCATCGCCGCCGTCATCATCCTCGTCATGATCGCCGACGCGCTACTCATCGGATGGGTCTTGTTGAGTTGAACGCGCGCCTTCGTCGCCTATCGACTACTCCGCCACAACCAAACGCACCTCGCCGCACTCTTGGCGTGTCGCTAATCCCAACTCAACCAGCGCTTCGAGCGCCGCATCTTGCTCGGCAGATTTTTTACTCATAGCCCAGCAACTCTTGAAGCGACGCGCGCCGACTTCGACACAGATCTCAAACGCCTTCGCGTGATCAGGCCCTTTTTCATCGAGCACGATGTACGAGGGGTTTCCCAGTTCGCGGCTCTGCAGCGATTGCTGCAACACGCTCTTGAAATTCTGCTGGTGGCCGAGACTTGCCGAGCGACCGATGCGCTCGTCGAGATTGCGAAGAATGAATGTGCGCGCGGGCTCGATGCCACCGTCGAGATAGATCGCGCCCACCACCGATTCAAACAGTGCCGCGAGCAGCGAGCTCGGCAATTCGGTGCGCGAGCCCATGCCTTTGCCCAACTGCACCGCGTCGGCGAAACCGAGATCGACGGCAATGTCGGCGCACACGCGACGGCTCACTGCGCTTGACTTAATCTTGGTGAGTTCGCCTTCGAGCTCAAGCGGGAAGCGCTCGTAGAGATGGATGCACACCACCGCGCCAAGAACCGCGTCGCCGAGGAACTCAAGTCGCTCGTTGCTCGCGACACGCGTGGATGCAATCGACGCATGCACAAACGCCTGCTGCAGAAGCAACGGATTGCTGAACCGATAATCGATGCGGCGCTCGACTTCATCGAGCGGAATGGCCTCGTCCATGATGTTGACACGGCGCGAGGCCGAGTTCCTTGCCAGATGTTGGCACGCGTCCGAGGCGGATGCTCCAAGCGCCGCGACCATCGCGGCGAATGGAGTATGGGCATCGAGTTGTATGACTGTACTCTTGATTTGGTCGGATGAAAGCAGCACCGAGGTCGATGGACTCAAACTCAAGCGAGACATCACGCGCGCAACCGCTTGCGAGGGGTGCGATGACCTGTTACTCTTGCCGACCCTTAAGCGAGAAACTATATGCATTACCCGCACAAAATCAGTCGTATCAAGAAGATCCGCGCCACTGGCTTCCGTGAGCGCATGTCCACCCGCAAGGGTCGCAAGATCATCAACACCAAGCGCCGCCTCGGGCGCGCGATTCGCGTGCGCTAAAAGTACGGCGCGCCGCAACAGGCCGGGCAAACAAATTACCTTCACAACGCGTGACGATCTCGTCGCGCGTTGTGTCTTTTTGTCGCTGAGAGCAGTCGCAGAGTCGCAATCGATTGGTTGCACCGGCGCGAACAGGCCATCGGCGACGCGGCGCCAGGCGCAGCTCATCCTAAGACCCACCGTCGGCCGACATAACTTCACCGTTGGGTTCTGCCCGAGCGTCGTTCATTCCTTCATCATGATTCTTGATCGCCACATCATCTTCATCGGGCTGCGCGCGAGTGGAAAGACTACGCAAGCCCGAGCATTGGCGCGATTCCTCGGCGTGGACGCGAACGATCTCGATGATCGAACGCGCGATGCGCTTGCCTGCCCAACCGCCGCGCCGGAGAGCGTCGGCGCCGCGTTCACTCGAGTGGGTGAAGCACAATTTCGCGTGGCAGAATCCGCTGAACTTCGACGCGCGCTCGCGCAACCTGCGCAAGTGATGGCGCTCGGTGGAGGCACGCCGATGGCGCCGGGCGCACGGGCGATGCTCGACGAAGCGCGACAAACGCGACGCGCGCTGATCATCTTTCTCGATCCACCGCTAGAACTCCTCGCGCAGCGATTGATGCGCGATGAAGGAGAACGCCCAAGCCTCACGGGCCTGGGCGTCGTCGGAGAGATTGAGGTCATCGCAAATCTGCGTCGTCCGCTTTACGCGGCGCTGGCCGACTTGGTCTTGCGCGAAGAAGTGAGCGTTGAAGCGCTCGTCTCGATGGTGAGTTCGCATTGTCGCAATGCCGCGGAGTCGTGAGCAATCTTGATTCGCGAGGCTGTGAATCGCGGAGTCTCCGCGCGCAACCACTTCTGTGAAAGATGGCGCTCGAGCGTCACGCGTGAATCTTGCGCAAACGACTCAAACTCAATCGCCATGCGACGCGGACCCGGATCATCGATTTCAGAAAACAGGCGCACGATCCGCGCCGTCGCGCAAATGAGCGCGTCGCATCCAGGCAACTCAAGCTCGATGGAGATGAGCGCGCCCTTGGGCAGAGGTTCATCAAGTTCGAAGCGCATGCCACCGAGACTCACGTTGTAGACGTGACCTTCTGTGGCCTCGCTCGCGAGAACTCCGCGCGAAATACGGCGCACGGTGACGGACGAATACATGGGTTCCACGGTGAAGCGATCGTGACGGCGTCGCTCGGTAATGTGTTGCATGAGAGTTGCCCCTTCGGTATTGCGTGGATAAGCCCCGCTTTCCCCCATCGGCTCATCCAAACGAGAACTTCACTGAAATCCGCACAGACGGAACGACCGTCACAATCGACAGCATCGAAACAATCGTCATCACTGCGACCAATGGTGGTGCGTGTGCTTCGTGCTATCTTCACTTTATGCATTCGAGCCCTCGATCTCTCAGCGGTGAATGCCCCATCTTCAGAATGGTTGATGCGCCGCTTGAGCCGCTGCAAGGCAAGACAATCGCGGTGCTCGGATACGGCAATCAAGGACGCGCACATGCGCTGAATCTGCGGGATTCTGGGCTAAACGTGATCGTCGGCGGACGCGACGGCTCGATGCGTGTCGCTCTCGCGGCGCAGGAAGGGTTCGCCTCGATGACCCTCGCAGAAGCCGCGGCGCGCGCGGATCTCGCCATCGTGGCGTTGCCCGATCAAGTGCAACCGTCGGCGTGGGTGCGATGGATTGAAGACGCGCTTCCCGTCGGCGCAGTCGTTGGCTTCATCCACGGATTTTCGATTCGGTTTGGCTTCATCGAGCCCCGTGCAGATCTGGGCGTGGTGCTGGTCGCCCCCAAAGGCCCTGGCGCAACCGTGCGTGCGCGGTATGAAGAAGGACTGGGGATTCCTGCGCTCTTCGCGGTGCAACGCGAAAACGCTGCGAACAGCGCGCGAGACTTTGCCCTCGCGTGGGGTGCGGGCATCGGCTGCGCGCGCAGTGGATTGATCGAAGCGAGCTTCGCCGCCGAAGCAGAGAGCGATCTCTTTGGCGAGCAAGCGGTGTTGTGCGGAGGATTACTGGCACTGGTGCATGAGAGTTTCGCGCTGCTCGTCGAAGCGGGATATGCGCCCGAAGTTGCGTACATCGAATGCTGTCATGAGGTGAAGCAAGTGGCTGATCTTCTGTACGCGCGCGGTCCCGATGGCATGCGCCGCGCCATCTCTGACACCGCCGAGTTTGGCGCGTTCGTCGCAGAATCCGCTCTGGTTGATGATGCACTGCGCACAAAGTTGCGCGCCTTGCTTGCGGACATACAGAGCGGTGCGTTCGCGCGTCGGTTCATGCAAGATCACGACGCAGGCCATCCGCAATTTCAAGCGTGGCGACGCGCCGCGAGCGCGCACCCCATCGAAGGCGCCAGCGCACGCGTGCGTTCGTTGATGCCGTGGTTGCGCGAAACATGAGTCCCACGAGAGCCGCTGAGCACGCGCGAGAAGTTTCGCCGACGGCTCCGTGCAGCGCGAGCCCAACTGAGGTAGATAGAGCCCCGTGACCATCCTGCAAGCCATCATCCTCGGTCTCGTCGAAGGCATCACCGAATATCTGCCGGTGAGTTCGACCGGACATCTCATTCTCACCGCGTGGCTGCTGGGACTGAGCGATGAGCCGAGCAAAAAATCCGCGATCGACTCTTTCAACATCATCATTCAAGGCGGCGCGATTCTCGCAGTGCTCGGCTTGTATCGCGTGCGCGTGATGACGATGGTGCGCGGCATCGCTGGGCAAAATCCCGCAGGGCGCACCCTGTTTCTCAAACTCATCGTCGCGTTTCTTCCAGCTGCGGTCTTGGGATTGCTCTTCAACGATTGGATCAAGGCGCGGTTGTTTGAACCGACGCCCGTAGTCATGGCGCTCGGCGGCGGCGGCGTGCTCTTGCTCATTCTCACGCCGTGGATTCGCACGCTCACCACCCGAGAAGCGAACGAGCCTGATGATTTCTCGACGCTCAGTTTCACGCACGCGCTTGCGATTGGTTTCATGCAAGCAGTCGCGATGTGGCCTGGCACTTCGCGCTCGATGATGACCATTCTCGGCGGCATCATCTTTGGACTCTCACCGCGGCGCGCGGCGGAGTTCAGCTTTCTCCTCGGTCTGCCCACGCTCGGCGCCGCGTGCGTTTACAGCCTGTACAAAGCAACAAAGACTGATCCCGCGGCGTTCGTCGAATCGCTTGGAGGATCGCTTCCCATCATGGTTGGCATCGTGGTCGCCGCAGCTTCTGCCGCGCTGGCAATCAAGTGGCTGGTGAGTTACCTCTCACGCGGCGGCTTCGCCATTTTCGGCGTTTGGCGTTTGTTGCTCGCCGCTGCGTACACGATCTTTGCGCTGAGCCAAGCGGCCAATTCGGTGAGTTACCTCTCACGCGGCGGCTTCGCCATTTTCGGCGTTTGGCGTTTGTTGCTCGCCGCTGCGTACACGATCTTTGCGCTGAGCCAAGCGGCCAATTCGTAGTTGATCTGTAGTTGATTCGTAGGCGATTCGTAGCTGATTCGACCAGCACGCGTCCGCGAAGACTCAGAGATCCGAGTACGAGCCGCTCACGAATTCGCCCAGCGCGGGACGAAACTTTTCGATGAGCGTGTCGACTTTGAGTCGCGTCTCCGACTCGTCATCCGTGACGCCGACAATTCCTTCGAGTTCGAAGTAGTTGCCCAATCCTGCGACGGAGTCGAGGTGGATGCGAATGTTTTCGGCGAACCAAAACTCGCGGCGCTTCACGATGACTTTGGAAATGGTGCGATCAAGCGCAGGCCAACGCGCCGCAACTTGCGCGTCATCCAATCGCGTCCAAAGCGACTCACGCGCACTCACGCGATCGGCGCGCTGGTACCAAATCCATTCGGTGCGTTCATGTGTTCCCGTTTCGTCGCGCTCCGTGCGTCGCTTGAGTCGACCTTCGGGCACGACGACGTACTCATCGGTTTGCAGCAAAATCCCTACACGACGAGCGCGCAAGAGATGACAGGTTGCGCGCGCGAGCTCAATGTCGCGCAGCTCTGACTTGAACTCGATGTTCTTCATGCCGCGCTTCCCGCCGAGGCGAGTTCGGTTTGTAATCGTGCCTCATCCCAGATTTCGATTCCCAACTCTTGCGCCTTCTCGAGTTTGCTGCCTGCTTCGAGTCCCGCCACTACCACCGAAGTTTTCTTCGACACGCTTCCCGCCACTTTCGCGCCCAATCGTTCGAGCTTCTCGGTGACCTCGCTGCGACCGAGTGAGGTCAGCGTGCCCGTGACCACAAACGTGCGCCCCGCGAACGCGTTACTTCCTGGCGATGCGCGCGGTTGCTCTTGACTCACGAGGTTCACACCGACGGCGGCGAGCGTTGAAAATGTCGTGCGCGCCTCATCGCTGGCCAGCCACGCGGCCACTGATTTCGCGGTGATTTCGCCGAAATCTTCCAGTTCCACCAATTCGGCTTCGCTCGCGTTGAGCAAGAGCGTCGCATCGGCATAGCGCCGCGCGAGAGTCTTGCTCGCGCTGGCGCCGACATGTTTGATGCCCAGTCCCGCAAGCACGCGCGTCAATCCGCGTGTGCTCGCAGCATGCGTCGCACTGGCCACCAACGCAGTCGCGCGCTTACCTGGTCCCTTCTTCTCGATCTCTTGCAGCGCCTTCTCGCCTTTGGCCAACGTTCGTGCGACCACCGCCACATCAAGCGCAAACACATCGGCGAATGTTTTGATCAATCCCGCATCGACGAGCGCGTCGACAATTTCTTCGCCCATGCCATCGACATTCATTTGATCGCGACCGACGAACCACTTGAGTCGCTCACGAAAGCGCGCCGTGCACGTCGCATTGGCGCAGTACAACTTGGGGCCTTGCAACTCCACCGCAGATCCGCACGCAGGGCATGCAATCGGAAGTTCGATTGGTGTCTCCGCGCCCGTGCGTTTGTCCACGACTGCGCGCACCACTTGCGGAATGATCTCGCCTGCCTTCTCGATGATCACGCGATCGCCGATGCGCAAGTCACGACGCTGGATCTCTTCGATGTTGTGCAGCGTCGCATGCCGAACCGTGCTCCCCGCAAGTTTGAGCGCGGTCATGATCGCGCGCGGCGTAATGGTTCCGCCTTTGCCCACTTGCCACTCGACGCGTTCGAGGGTGGTCTCACCTTGCTCGGCGGGATATTTGTACGCGATGCCCCAACGCGGACTCTTGGAAGTTTCGCCAAGCGTTTCTTGCTGCGCGAACGAATCGATGCGCAGCACCAAGCCATCCACCGCAAAGTCGAGCGCCGCGCGTTTTGCCGCAAAATCCTCGATGAATTCCACCGCGGCATCAACGCTGGCGAACGCGCGTCCCAGCGGTGAGACCGGAATTCCCAGCGAGCGCAAGTACGCAACGAACTGCGAATGTGATTGCAGTGCGGGCAACCCTTCGCCTTCGCCGCGACCGTGCGCGACAAACGAAAGTCTGCGCGAAGCCACCACCTTGGGATCTTTGTTCTTGAGTGTGCCCACGCACGAGTTGCGCGCGTTGGCGAAGAGTTCTTCGCCGTGCTTCTCGCGCAATTCGTTGATGCGCTCGAACTCTTTCACGGGCATAAAGATCTCGCCGCGCACTTCGAGCACCGAGGGAATCGCCGTGCTCTCTGCTGAAGCAACGGGCGCGCGCAACTGCAACGGCACTGCGCGAATCGCTCGCACATTTGCGGTGACTACATCGCCTTGCGCGCCGTCGCCGCGCGTGACTGCTTCGATCAATGCGCCGTTTTCATAGCGCAACGAAATGGCGAGCCCATCAACTTTGGGATCGGCAAAGATCGTGCAATCATCGCCCACTGTTTCCACGCATCGTTGATGCCACGCGCGGAAATCATTGATCGAATACGTGTTGTCCACCGAGAGCATGCGCACGCGATGCGCGCGCGTCTGAAATTCTCCCGCCATCGGCGCGCCACCCACGCGCGCGGTGGGCGAGTTTGCGTCGTGCAGCGAGGGATGCAATTCTTCGAGCGCAGCCAATTCACTGAGCAACTCGTCGAACTCTTGATCGGTCATGAATGGCGTGGCATCGGCGTAATACGCGGTGGTCGCGCGCGTGAGCAACGCGCGCAACTCCAAGATGCGTGCGCATTCGCCCTCGCTACTGCGCGAATTGCCGTGCATCGATGTTGGTTTCGCTCCCGTCATGCAAGTGTCTCGTGATTGATGCACTCAACGCGATGGCCTTCTACCATGCGCGCATGCCCACCTATGTCTATGCGGTCGTGAACCCCGACGGAACTCTGAGCGACCACTTCGAGTGTGTGCAGAAGATGAGCGAGGACGCTCTGGTGCAGCATCCCGAATCGGGCAAGCCTGTGCAACGCGTTCCGCAACGGCCAATGCTCGGCGGACAACATTCCACGGCGGCAGACAAGCGCAAGACCTCTGACGCCAATCTCGACCGACTTGGGTTTACCAAATATCAGAAGGTCGGCGATGGGCGCTACGAGAAAACAGCGGGCGCGGGACCGGACACCATCAAACGCGATTGACCTCTTTGCGCGGCGCATCGCAGCTCACACCGATTCGCATCATTTCTGCGGAAAGACGCTGGTGTTCACACGCCGCGCCCGCTCACTTGCCACCCAACACGCGATCCAACACGACGCGCGCCGCGCGAATGTCTGCGACTCGCTCGACTCCTGCCTCGCGTTCGATGGCCAGTCGAATCGATGCGGGAGCCTGGTTCAACGCGGCAAGAAACGCAGGCCAGTCGACCGCTCCCGTGCCCACGCGCACTTCGCTTCCCCATGCGCCCGCCTCGGTCGCGCTCTGCGCATCTTTGATGTGCGCTTGAACGATGTACGGCGCCAAGAGCGTTGCCGCCGCGACCGGATCACCCATTCCATACAAGATCATGTTGGCGGGATCGAAGTTCACGCCGATCGACGCATCCTTCATCGCGCGCAATGCATCGACGAGAGTTGCTGCGGATTCTTGCCCCGTTTCCAATGCGATGCGCACACCTTGCGCAGCGAAGAGCGCGCTGATTTCGCGCACGCGCTCGAGCACTGTCTCGCGCGTGGAATCAGTCTCATCGTGAGGAATGAATCCCGCGTGAAAGGTGACCAAACCCAGCCGCGCATGACCAGCCAATCGTGCAACCATCTGCGCCCGCGCGCGCGTCGCATGCCACGACGCATCCGACGCAACGCCACCAGTGAGGCGAATGGATTCGAGGGAGGAATAGTCCTCGCCCACGGTCTCAAGCATGCCGCTCACCACTTCGATTTGCGCGCCCGCGAGCATCGCAAATGTGTCGCCCCACACCGTAGGATTTTCGATCAAGGGCACGAGCGCAAGTTGCACCGCGGTTGCGCCCGTTGCGCGTACCAACTCAATGAGTTGCGCGGGACCTTGCGCCTGAAGACTCCACGAACAGACGGCAACGGGAGAAGTCGAAAGAGGCATCCGCGCAATGTACGGTTGCGGTCTATCGCGCGTTTTCCATCAGATTTGTGGCGGCGAGCGCGCTTCATTGCTCGAGGCTGATGTGGGTTGAGTTCCGCGTTGCGTCGTGCTCCGCCGAGCGCGTTGCACAACTCGTCCCTCCAACTCGCAGCGACTCTCACTCGCCAGACGCGCGAGCCGCTACTACAGTGCGTGTCTGCGCATTGCGCGGAGTTCCCGACTTGATTTGAACAGTGAGCGCCGCTGATCTCAACTCCCCTTCTGGCGATCCACTGCAGCGCGGCGTTGTGGCCGCACATGCATCAATTAAGGCGGAGCCGAGCACGCCGAAAGTCGCCCATGCCGCGCGTCGTCCCATTCGACCTCCGACGCGTCTCGAACGCATCGAAGCATGGCTGACACGCCTCTCGATTCGCAACAACTTCTGGCACAAAGTCTTCTCGCTGGTGTGGCTCCCCTATGCGTTTCGCTCGGGAATTCGCCTGCACGGATTCACGCGCGGACTCAGCGCCGAACGCTTCGCGGCCATCCTTCCCTTTCGACGTTTCAATCGAAACTTCTACGACGCGATGGCGGGTGCGGCGCTGCTGGGAAACTCAGAAGTCGCTGCGGGGATGTATCTCTTCTCGGTGTGCGGCGACGATTACACCGTCGTGTGCAAAGAGATGAAGTACCGCTTTCTTCGACCATGTTTAGGTCCCGCGATTTATCGCGTGGTGAAGAGTCAGGATGTCGAGGACAAAGTTGCCGCGGGTGGCGAGTTCAACGTCGCGCTCGAACTCGAAGTTTCGCAGCAGCAACTGATGAAAAAGGGTGAGGAGCCGCTGGTTGGTCGCTGCGACATCACCTTTCATTGCACTCCAAAGACGATGGTGCGTGAGCGTTCTGATCGCCGCCGCGCGCGTCATGAAAAACGCGCGGCCTCAGCGCGCGCCATCGAGGGCGAGAGCTCTTGAGTAGCGCCGCGATTCGCACGGTTCTCACTGGCTTTGCCCTCGCGAGCAGTTGGACTTGGTGCATCGGAATGTTCTTGCCCGTCTTGCTCGGACGCATGTTCGGCTGGCCAGGAATCCTCGCCTTCGCGATCCCCAACGTCCTCGGCTGCGCGCTCTTTGGATTTCTGCGCACGCGCGCACAATCGCAACGCGAGACGCGCGATCACGCGCTGTTCATGGCGATATTTTCCGCGGCAACCGTGGCGTATCAAGTGTTTTTTGTGGGTTGGATTGTCACGCCGACGTTGACCGCAACGAGCACGAGTACCACCTCATTCGGCGCGACCATCATGCTGTGCGGCGGATTCCTCGCCGCAGCATTCGCACTCGCCCTCCTTCCGCGCGCATGGCTGTGGCTGCTCGCCGCATTCGCGTTTCCGCTGAGCGTGCTCACCTTCGCATTTCTTCCGTGGGAGTCGATGCACTCCATCAGTGCGTCTGGCGAGTGGAGCACGATGCAACTCGCGTTCGTGCTGCCCACGATTGTGTTTGGATTTGCACTCTCACCCAACCTCGATCTCACCTTTCATCGCGCGCGACAAACCGCGGTAAACCCCGCGTTTCCCGCGGAATTTGCGGTGTTTGGCGTGTGCTTCGCTTCGATGTTGTTGCTCACCACCTCATATCTCGCGAGCCCCCGCGGACTGACTATTCCCGCGGTGCAGGTCCACATCGTGATGCAGTTGGTCGTGACCAGCGCGTTGCATTTGAATGAATTGCGCAGCGCGCTCATCGCGCCCATCATGCGCGTTGCGCTCACCATCGCGGCGGCGGTGCTTGGACTTGCCACCGCGCTTTGGCTGCCTAGCGAGAGCACCTATCTGCGCTACCTCGGCTTGTATGGTTTGCTCTTTCCCGCGTACGCGCTTCTCGCGTTGCGTTGCGCGGGCCGTCCCACACGCAGTTCATTGATCGCGCTGCTAATTTCTGTCGCCGTCGTGGTGCCGATTCTCGACCACAGTTTCACGGACGCACCCGCCGTTTGGGCGCCGCTCGCCGTCGTCCTGCCGGTGCTCGCCGCGCTTGGATTTGCGCGCAAACGCGCCGATACTCTGCGCGCGACGGCATGATGCGTGGTGCCCAAGATCATCGGGCAACTGCGTCATTTCGCGGGAATTGCCCGAACCTCGAGTGAATCGGCGCGTGCTTGCTCGTAGTCTGAAGTGGCTCCCTGCCGAGCCGATGATGTCGGCGCACGAATCGGTCGAAGCATCAATCAGGAGCACTGCGCACTTCATGGGTCAGAACACGCTGCAACCTCTACCCAAGAAAGACTTCACCTACGCAGCGGCGCAGCACTTGCTCAACCGCGCTGGGTTTGGTGGAACGCCCACGCAAATCCGCGCACTCACTGAGATGGGACTCGACAAGGCAGTCGACTATCTCGTTGACTTCGGCGAACTTCCCGAGCGCTCATCAGGACTCGATTTTCGCGGCGACATCATGCGCCAGCCAACGCGTGAGGAGCAAGAGACCGCTCGCCGCGCGCGCATTGCCGGCGATGAAGAAACCATCGCGCGGCTGCAGCGCGAACAACAAATGCGCGAGCGCACCGATCGCGATCAACTCGCGTCGATGCAACGCTGGTGGCTCGCGCGCATGATCGAAACTGGTCGCCCGCTCGAAGAAAAACTGACGCTGCTCTGGCACGGCCACTTCGCGACGGGCTATCGCACGATCGAAAATAGTTGGCACATGCTCGCGCAGAACGGACTGCTGCGCCGCGAATGCGCCGGCAATTTTGCCGACATGGTGCGCGGGATCATTCGCGATCCCGCGATGCTCAAGTATCTCGACAACGATGAGAATCGTCGCAACAGCCCCAACGAAAATCTCGCACGCGAACTCCTCGAGCTCTTCACCCTCGGCGAAGGCAACGGCTACTCCGAGCAGGACATCAAGCAAGCCGCGCGCGCACTCACGGGGATGACCTTCCGCGACAACGCGTACTTTTTCGACGCGGCGCAACACGACACTGCGGCGAAAGCAATTCTGGGTCGCTCGGGAAATTTCGCGGGCGACGAGTTGGTCTCAATCATTCTCGAGCGCCCGCAGTGCGCACGATTCATCGCCACGAAACTGTTTCGCTTCTTTGTCAACGACGCGCCGCAACCTTCGCGCGACGGCCTCGACCTGACCGAGCGTCTGGCCAAAGAGTTGCGTGACAATCGCTACGAACTTCGCCCAGTGCTGCGCGCGCTCTTTCGTTCACGCGGGTTTTACGCGCCGGAAAACCATCTCGCGGTGGTGAAGAGCCCAACGCAATTGATGGTGCAAACCATTCGCAGTTTCGCCACGCCCACGCGCGACATGAGCGCGCTGGTGCAAGCGGGCGATCTCATGGGGCAGCAGTTGTTTCAGCCGCCGAGCGTGAAAGGTTGGGATGGCGGCCGCGCGTGGATCAACACGGCAACGCTGTTTGTGCGGCAAAACGTGGTGGTTTATCTGGTGACGGGACGCCGGCCGCAAGCGTTTGATTGGAGTCCATCGGACATGGCCTATGACTCGACACACTTGGTCGAACATCTGCGCGACGCTTCCATGAGTCTCGATCCCGAAGAAGCAACACGAAGCCTCTTGAGCTTCGCTCTCGCGGGAGACGCGGACGCCGCGCGCTTGGCGCAACTGAACGGATTCATCGGAGGACTCGGTGACACAGTGACCGACGATCGCATCAAAGCGCTGCTGTGCCTCATCGGCGCGATGCCTGAATTTCAACTCTGCTGAGGAACCATGCACGACCTTGCTTTCACTCGTCGACTCTTCCTGCAACGTGGTTGCGCGTTGGCTTCGCTCACGGCGACCGTGCCTTACTTCATCGAACAGAGCGCGATGGGAATGCTGGGCAACCCGCTGCTCTCTTCCAACCCTGGTGTGCCTGACGAACGCATTCTCGTGGTGGTGCAACTCGGTGGTGGCAACGACGGACTCAACACCGTGATCCCCTACGGCGACGCGGAGTACTACCGAGCGCGCCCGCAACTGGGCATCCGTGGACCAGGAGCGCCGGTGCAAAACGGGCAACAATCAGCGCTCGAATTGAATCAAGCGCGTGGCGTTGGACTCCATCCCAACCTCGTCGGATTTCGCGAGCTCTACGACGCGGGAAGTTTGGCCATCGTGCAAGGCGTGGGCTATCCCAACCCCAATCGCTCGCACTTCACCTCGATGGACATTTGGCACACGGGCCGACTCGATGCCAAAGGATCGGGTTGGATCGGGCGTTACTTCGACAACGCCTGCAACGGCACGCCCATCCCTGAAGGCGCCATCGCCATCGGCCGCGCTGCACCGCTGGCGATGGAAGGTGAGGTGCAGAGGCCGATTTCATTCGAAAACCCTTCGATGTTCCGTTGGATGGGCGAGGAACTCCACGCGTCGATGAAGGATCCCTACGACGCGATCAATCGCGCGGGCGTCATCGGCGCAGCTTCAAGCGCTGCAGGCAGCAACAGCGGCAAGGACACGCAGAAGGCGTTCCTCATGCGCACCGCGCTTGATGCGCAGTTGGCCAGCGATCGCATTCGCGCGGCGGTGGCCAAGCAGCCGTTGGTGCAGTATCCCGGTCATGGGCTGGCACGGCAATTGCAAACGATTGGCGCGATGATTCGCGATAACATGCCCACCCGCGTCTACTACGCGTCGATGGGTGGCTTCGACACCCACGGCGGACAAGCGGGCGCGCACGGCAACCTCATGCGTCACCTCGCGGAGTCGGTGAAGGCGTTTCAGAACGATCTAATCGAGCAGCGAAACGACGCGCGCGTGTTGACCATGGTGTTCAGCGAGTTTGGTCGCCGCGTGAAACAGAATGGCTCGGGCGGAACCGATCACGGCACTGCCGCGCCAACTTTTCTCATCGGCCCTGCTGCGAAGCCCGGCGTGTTCGGCGCGCATCCGAGTCTGATCGATCTCGATCAAGGCGATCTGCGCTACGGAATCGACTTCCGATCGGTGTACACCTCGATCCTCGAAGATTGGATGAAAGCGCCCGCATCGAAAATTTTGCGCGGCGACTTCGTGAATCCTGGCCTCATCCGAAAGACCTAACAAGTGATGCTCAATCTCATGCCTCAACTTCTCTCCTCGATGAATCGCACGTCCACGCGCGGCGTTGCCGGCACATGCGTGTTGGCGTTGCTCACCATCTCGCTCAGCGCGTGTTGCGCCGAGTGTCCTCCGCCGCCGGAGGACGAGACGACCGCCCCCGCCACCCAACCCGTTTCACTCACCGCACCAGTGGCCATGAGCATCTCGGTCAAAGGCATGCACTGCGATGGTTGCGAAGGCGCAATCTGCGGCAAGGTGGAGAAGATCGCCGGCGTCACGCTGGTGAAGGCGAGTCATGTGAGCGAGTCCGTCGAAGTTACGGCGCCGCCCGAGCAACGCACGATGATCGTCGAAGCGATCAAGCGACTCGGCTACACGGTTGAGTGAACGAGGCGCGTGACGCGCATCACGCCAGCGCGGCGCGCACTTTGTTCACGACAACATCAAGCGCATCGCGCTGCTTCGCGCCCGCCGCGTGCACGTGGCCTCCGCCGCCAAACGGGGCGGCCAACACATTGACATCGACGAACTTCCCATCGCTGCCCGCAGGCTTCGAACGAAAGCTCAGCTTGGTCACGCCCGCGGCGCGATCTTCAACCACGAGCGCACACACGCGCACGGAGTTGATCTCCATGGGGATGTTCACGATTCCCGCGGTTTCCTCGAGCAAAGCGCCGGTTTCGACAAAGTCATCCGCGCGCAGCGTCATCATCGCAGCGTGCTGCCCGACCATCTCCAAGGTCGAGAGTGCGCGCGCTTGCAGCTTTACCCGCGCGACGCGACTGGTCTGCTCGATCTGCTGATACATCGCATCTTTGTCGACACCTGCTGCAAGCAGACGCGCCGCCAACGCATACTCAGATGCGCGCGCGTTTTGAAATCGAAACCAACCCGTGTCGGTCGCGAGTCCCATGTACAGCGCTTCGGCGATGGAACATTTTCGATGCGCGTCGGCGCCCCATGCGAGATCGATACCGAGCGCGTCCACCAGTCGCACCAACAACGCGGTGCACGATCCGCACGAGACATCGATCACGCGACGCGAGGCCACATCGTCGCCGCGCGCATGATGATCGAGACCGATGACTTTGTCGGCGTGCGCGCGCAACCACGGTGCGAGCACCTCGAGTTGCGTCCACGCACCCGTGTCCACCACCACTGCGAGGTCGTAGTCGTCGCTGGGAAGTTCCGGCGCGCGCGGATCAACGTGCCGCACCAACGTTGATCCCTCAAAGCTGCGCAGATTCCCTTCGCACGGGCCAACGACCCAACCATCGGCGGCGACACCGATGGCCGCGCACGAGCGCAAAACTGCGAGCACCGAACCCAACGCGTCTCCATCGGGCTTGGCATGAGTGGTGACGAGAACGCGGCGCGCAGCGCGCAAATCATGCGCAATCGCCTCGATGGTTGTTGTGGACTGGTAGGGCATGAGGGCGTTGAGCGAGGTAAACAATTGGTGATGCACGTTGATGCGTGCCGCGAATTTGTCAAGCGTATACAGGCGATGCGTGGCGCGCGGGGTGTCGAGTGATCCAAGCGTTCGATGCTGCCGCAACTGGTCTCTCGTCATGCTTGCACTGTTGGCAGAACAGTGACGCTCACCCCAGCGAATCGGTGCCCTGCGTCGCATGCAACATCACCGCCGCACGATCAAGTTCCATCTGCGCCAACAACGTTTCCACGCTAGAGAATCGAACTTGTCCGCGAATCCATTGGTGAAAACGCAGCGCGAGCGGAAAGTCGTACCAATCAAGCGGCAACGAGAGCGGCGTTCCATCGCGCTGCAACAACGTGGTCTCACAGGTGCGCGCCGACTCACCAAACGTTGGCTTGGTGCCCATGGAAATCGCGGCGATGGCCGTGCGTCCATCAGGCAGCGTCGCTTCGCCCGAGTACACGCCGTCGGCAGGCAGCACGAGACCAGCGGTGTTGAGATTCATCGTGGGCCAACCGATGGTGCGACCTCGTTGATCGCCGCGGGTGGTGAGGCAACGCAACTCGTACGCTCGTCCGAGGACTCGCGCGGCATCGTGCACGCGCCCTTGTGCGAGCAAGTCGCGCGTCACCGAACTGCGCGCTTGAACATTGGTTCCATCGAAGAGAGTGATGGACACCACCGGCGCTTCGATGACTCGAAAGCCGAACGTCGCGCCGAGTTCGCGCAGCGTGTCGAGCGAACCGGATCGCCCATGGCCAAAGCGAAAATCGGGTCCTTCAACCACCACGTCGAAGCGGACACGCGCGTGCAAGTCGGCGATGAACTCCTGCGGATTTCGTCCGAGAAGTTGCGCTGAAGGCATCAACTCCAAGAGGTCATCGATGCCGCAGCGCTCACGCAGCAGTCGCGCGCGATCGGCCGACGGAGTCAAGCGAATCACTGGGAGTTTTGGCTGCAAAACTGCGATGGGCAGCGGTTCGAAGGTGACCGCGACCACCCTCCCCGAGCCAACTGCCTCACGCGCAAGTTGAAAGAGCGCCTGATGCCCGCGATGAACTCCGTCGAAGTTGCCGATGACGATGGCCTGCATGATTTCGGCGTTCGCGGCGTGCGGCGCAATTGGGCAAGTAAGGTATCAACCGCGCGGTCGGGGTACGCTGTCCCCCTTCACTTCACGACACTTGGAACATACACGAAATGACTATTGCCCCATCCACGCCGTCGGTCAATTCCGCGCCCGACTGCGCTCGCATCGTCGATGAACTTGCCAGCAGCTTTCGCGACACCGCCCAGAGCGTGGTTCCGTGGTTTATCGCGCAAATGCCTTCGATGTACTTTCAGGACACGGATCGACTGACGCAGTTGGCGCATCTGCGCGCGATCATCGCGGCGAAGGCATCGGGCCGACCGATCGACCTCATGCTCAAGAGCGAAGATGGTCGGCAACTCACGCTGATCAAGGGCGCGAACTACGCAGGCATTCTCGCGGAACTGGTGGCGCAGTTGCCCATGGATCGCTCGTTGCGCGCGGCCAAGATTCACTCGAGCCTCGACGGCAATTTGGTGCTCGACACATTTGTGTTTGACGATCCTGAACCATTTGACAGTCGCGATCCGCGGCAATCCGCCAAACTCACCGAGACCATTCGCTATGCGCAAGAGTGCAAACTCGACTGGACTCCCGATCAAATTTCTGCGTATTTCGCGGGCTGCAGCGCCGAATATGTGCTCACCTGCACCCCGCTGCGTGTCGCCGCGCATTGGAATCTCTTTAGCCGTGTGACCGGAACCGATGGCACCATCATTGAACTCGAAGCGGAAACGCACGAGAACATGAGTCGCATCGTGGTGGTGGTGGAAAACGCGCGCACGCGCACCATGCTCGAGCGCACCGCGAAGATTCTCGCGCGTCACTCGATCTCGATTCAGCGCGCCTATCTCGACATCGTGCGCGACGGAAAGTCCAGCTCGGTCACCTTTGTTGGCTTTGTGGTGCAAGGCCCCGATGGAAAGGCGATTTCGCCTAAGAGCGATGCTTGGGCCGCGGTGGTGCGCGACTTGCGTCGCATCAAGTGGGTCGATGATCGCGCGTTGGAAATTTCGGCACGCAATACCCATCTCTCGATTGATCGCGCCGAAGCGATTCTCGCGTTGTGCAATCTCGCGCACCAAGTGCTCGCGCCGCAGAATCATTTCTTGTGGACACGCGAGCGCATCCAATCGTTTGCCGAAGAGTCCATTCAAGTGTCGGGCGCCATCGCCGAGTTGTTGATCATGCGCTTTGATCCCGCGAACCCATTGAGTGACGCGGCCTTTGAAGCTGCTCGCGCCAATGTCGCGGCCAGCATCGCCCGTCAACCGAGCGAGATGCCTCGCGTCGTGTTGAACAAGATGTTGGATGGCGTGTGTGCCACCTTGCGAACGAATTTCTTCTTGCCCGATCGATTCGCCCTGTGCTTGCGCATCGACCCTTCGTATCTGGCCAACGCGGATCGACCAGAAAAACCCTACGCAACATTCTTCGTCCACGGTCGCGGATTCGATGGGTTCCACAATCGCTTTCAAGACATTGCGCGTGGTGGATTGCGCGTCATTCGCACGACGAATGCGGCGCAACACGCGCGCGAAAGTGAGCGACTCTTCGATGAGGTCTACGGCCTCTCGTGGGCGCAACAGCTGAAAAACAAGGACATCCCTGAGGGCGGAGCGAAAGCGGCAATCTTGCTCGAGCCAGGCGCGACCGTCGATCGTTGCATGAAAGCGTTCGTCAATTCGATCCTTGATCTCATCGTTCAAGTGCCCGAGGTGAAGAAGCTGGTGGTCGATCGCTTCGGCCGCGAAGAACTCATCTATCTCGGCCCTGATGAGAACATCACGCCCGCGCACATCGAATGGATTGTCGATCGCGCGCGTCGTCGCGGCTACTCGATGCCCACCGCGTTCATGAGTTCCAAGCCCAACGCGGGAATCAATCACAAGGTCTACGGCGTCACCAGCGAAGGCGTCAATGTGTTCCTCGAGATCGCGTTGTTGGCGCGAGGAATCAATCCGCGCACGCAACCGTTCACCATCAAACTCACTGGTGGTCCTGACGGCGATGTCGCGGGCAACATGATGAGCATTCTCGAGCGTGATTACGGCGCCAACGCGGTGATCATTGGTGTCGCGGATGGATCGGGTTGCGGCGAAGATCCTGCGGGACTCAACCATGCCGAACTCTTGCGCTTGTTCTACGAGGGCTTGCCCATCGCCTCGTTTGATCCCAAAAAACTTTCAGCGAAGGGGCGGGTCACGCCCGTCGAATCACCCGAAGGCGCGCACCTGCGCAACACGATGCACAATCGTCTTGTCGCGGATGCGTTCGTTCCCGGCGGCGGTCGCCCCGCCACGATTCATGAAGGCAATTGGCAGGAGTTTCTCCAAGCGGATGGAACGCCCAGCGCCAAGGTGATTTCCGAAGGCGCGAATCTCTTCCTCACCGCGAAAGCGCGCGAAGAGCTGTGCAAGAAGGGCGTGACCATCATCAAAGATTCGTCGGCCAACAAGTGCGGCGTGATTTGCTCGAGCTATGAAATCAGCGCGTGCATGGTTCTCTCGGACGATGAGTTCCTCGCGATCAAGTCGGTGTATGTCGAGCAAGTGCTCGAGCGTTTGCGCGAACTCGCGCGCGTCGAAGCGATGTTCCTCATGCGCGCGGCCAAAGCGCATCCCGATGTGTCGCTGCCGAAATTGTCGGTCGAACTCTCCAAGGTCATCAACACCAGCGCGGCGGCGATTGCGGCGGGCGTGACGACATGGTCGAGCGAGGATCGCGCGTTGGCGAATCAAATGATTCGCGATCACCTTCCGAAAGTGCTCTTCGATTTCGCGGGCGATCGCGTGTGGAAATCGCTGCCGCAGTCCTATCAAACGTGGATCATCGCCAACCGACTCGCCAGCGCGATCGCCTATCGCGAAGGCATGGATTTCTTCGAGGGTTGCTCGCCCGTCGAAGTGGCGGATCTCGCGCGCCGCTACATGAAGAGTGATATCACCAACCGCGCGGTGGTGGCGCAAGTGCGCGCCTCGAACCTCGCGGACAAGGAACACATCGCACTGCTGCTCGAACGCGGCGGAGCGCGCGCGGGATTGAACTAACGACACGCGCGGCTGAAGATGAACAGCCATCAAAACACGAGCGCGTTCGCTTATGCAGCGAACGCGCTCGTGTTTTGTATTCAACTCAAAGCAGCAAGATAGGCCGCAAGATAAGCCTCAACATCGTCGCGTCAACACCACCACGGCTTGGCCGCGGGCTCGACGATGATTGCTTCGGCGAGGAACGCGGCCGCGCGCTCGAGTCCTTCTTCGACGGACATGAGTGCGTCTTCGTGCTCGATCGACAACACATGGTCGTAGCCGTGACGGCGCAGCATCGACACGAACGGCTTCCAGAATTCATGTCCGTGGCCGTAGCCACAGGTGCGGAAACTCCACGCGCGATTCTTGAGATCACCATACGAACGCGCGTCGTTGTAACCATTGACGCGACCCTCATGCGTGTGCAGTTCGGTGTCTTTCGCGTGAACGTAAAACAGCAGACCCGCTTCACCGAGAACTCGCGCGGCCTCCACTGGATCGATGCCTTGCCAGAAGAAATGCGATGGATCGAGATTGGCGCCAAGGATGGGTTTTCCCTTGAGTCCTGACACTTTCATCGACTGCTCACTCAAGCGAATGAGCGTGTCGGGGTTGTAGACACAGAAGCCTGGATGTGCTTCCCACGCGACCTTCACGCCATGCGTTGCGCACAGACGCGCTTGCGTCGACCAGTAGGGAACGAGCACTTGCTTCCACTGGTAATCGAGAATCGCGCGGTAGTCATTGGGCCACGCGCACGTGACCCAGTTTGGAGTCTTGTCGAGTTTCGATCCACCAGGGCAACCGGAAAATGTGATCACCACATCGGTGCCTAAGAGCGGCGCGAGTTTGACTGCGTTTACGAAATCGCGGTGATCATTGGTCGCGTGCTTCTTGTCGGGATGCACCGGATTTCCATGCACGGCGAGTCCTGAGAGCGCGAGTCCGTGGTCCTTCAGAATTCCTTTGATGCGATCCTGCTCCTTCTTAGAAGCAAGCACTTTCGCGGGATCAAAAAACGGTTTGCCCGGATAGGCGCCGACGGGCAACTCGATGGCGTCGAGTCGAATTTCCGCGCAGTAGGCCGCGACATCTTCGAGTTTGCGCCCAGAGAAGAGCGCGGCCATGACACCTAGTTTCATTGAGCAACTCCTAGAAAGCTGAACCCGCTTGGCCTTGCGATTGCGCTCGCAAATCGGCACTGCATGGCCCGAAAACTACCACGCAAGGGCGAGCGGTGCGTCGTTGCCAAGGCATATGAATGAGAAGTCTCGCGCAAGTGTGCTTTCGAAACACGCAAGTCGCCGTACGATGGCGCTTCATGCACTTGGCGATCTTTGCAGCACTCCTTCTTTGGTGTGAGCCACCAGTTCCGGCGACGAGCCCCGCAGCAACGCCGATTCCAACGGTGACTCCTGCGTCAACGACGCCGCCGATTACACCAGTGCTTGCACCACCGCTTGCACCACCGCTTGCTCCACCGCTCGCGCCAACCGACACGCCTGTGCCCGCGTCGACGACGACCGCGGACACGCAGAGTACGGACAAGCCCACCACCGAAAAGATGAGCATCGATGCGCCCGTCGCCGAAGTTCATAAGCGCGCGTACATCATCATCGATCGCTTCACCACCGCCGCGGGCGTGATCGAAAGTGAAACCGATGAAGTCATCGTGCTGCGTGACGGCAAGGCGCGCGTGCGCAGTTTCGCCAAGGCGCGCGTGATCTCGGTTTGCTACTTGCTCGAAGGTCCAGAGGGACGACGCGTGCGCGCGGTGTTCAACGATGGACGCGTGATCGTGGCTTCGCTCATCGAAGATGGCTACGAAGAGGTCACGCTCGAAATCGACGGAATCCGCACGAAATACGCCCGCGCCGCAGTCAACGAAGTGCGCGCCTATCCCACCGATAAGGAGCTCTATCTGCGCTTTCGCGCGTCGATCGAGCCCGATCAATACGCCGCGCGATTCACCATGGCGTTTTGGCTCTACAACAAAAAGATGTATGTCGAGGCCAAGACCGAGTTGGAGAGTTTGCTCGAGGCGACTAATCATTTCGAGGCGAAAAAACTTCTCGTCGAAATCAATGCGCAGCTCGCACTGATGACTCCGCTCGAAGAGCCCGCGGAAAATATTGAACGCGTGGAGAGCGACGATCCCAGCGGCGCGCCTGGATTGCGCGATCAACTTCCATCGAAGTTGCTCACCGACTCCGAAGTCAATCTCATTCGCGTGTACGAACTCGATCTCTCGGATCCGCCGCGGATGCAGATTCCTGAGAGCACCATTCGCAAGATGCTCGAGAAGTACGCCGACAGCGCGCTGATCCCCTCGCAGACTTCGGAGAAAACCGCGTTCTTCTCGAAGGATCCCGCGGAATTGGTACGCACACTCTTTGCGCTCAAAGCGCGCGAGCTGTATGGCGAAGTCGAAGTGCTCGGCGAACCGCGCGGACTCAACACCTTTCGCCAACGCGTGCACAACGCGTGGCTCATCGGCAACTGTGCAACGAGTCGTTGCCATGGCGGCGCCGACGCGGGTCGATTGTTTCTCCACAATCGCAACGCCAAAGACGACAACGTGCGCTACACCAATCTGCTCATTCTGTTGCGCACATCGATCGACACACTGCCGCTCATTGATTTCGACAAGCCCACCGACAGTCTGATTTACCAGTACGCCCTGCCGCGCAGCGAAGCACGACGGCCGCATCCTGATGTGCGCGGTTGGGAGCCTGTGCTCCACCGCAATCGTCGCTCGCTGCAAGAAGATTTCATCGACTGGGTTCGTTCGATGCGCGTGCCTGCAGGCGGCTATCCCATCGAGTATGAACCGCCCGCGCTCAAGTCGCCAGATCAAGTCGACCAGACTGGTCCTGATCGCTGAGAACGGCGCAAAGCACTGCTTTTTGCCATGAATTCAGCGCATGTGGGTGACGCACGCGTTGGTTGGTACGTTCGTTTGATCGCGAGCCACTCGCCTCCGTGACAACTGCGTTCAACGCCTCGATGCGACCACGTGAACATCCTCCGCGCATATGAAATTTCACGTGAGCGGCACCCCGCGCTGTCGTGCGCCGCACCCGCGAACAGCGCGTCCTTCGTTACACTCCCACACCCCCGTCAGGACCCCTGCCGCGGTTCATCTATTCGCTTGCAACGCGCGGCTGCAATGGCCGCACCTTCGGAATCGTCCTTATGTCGAACCTGTCGCCCCGCTTCGCGTTTCGTCCTGTGTTTCACATCGCCGTCGTGCTCTCAAGTTGCATGGCCGCGACGCTGCTGAGCGGATGCGTTGATCCCGAACTCGACAAGCAAGCGAAGTTTCAGAAGCAACTCGACGAAGTGAGCGCGGGATATGTCGCGGCCGTTGGTGGCGACCCGGCGATGCTCTCGACTGCGCCCAGCGATGAAGCGCTGACTGCGTTGCGCGCATTAGGCAATCGCGCGCGCGGACTTTCTGGCGGCACCGCGTCACAAGAAGAGAGCGCACGCGCGTTGGCCGCGAGCATCAGTCGCACCACTGGTTCGATCGCGCTTGCTCGCGCCGCATGGCTTGAGTCGGGACAAGAAATTGTGCGCGACCTCGCGATCAACGCGAGCAGCCTCGCTGCCGATCTCGATGCAGTGGCGCAAGCGGGCGAGGATCTCAATCTCTCGAGTTCCACCGATGACGCGCGCGAGGTCAAAGCCGCCAGCGCCGCGGATATGCGCGCGTTCCAAGAAGAAGTTCGACAGATCGAAGTTCCTGCGGCGCAACTGGCGCAGCGCATCGCTGAAGGATCGGCGCGTCTCTCGCAGTTGAATCAAGAGTCGGCTCTGCTCGCTCGCAAGGCGCGCGAATCCACTCCCGCGGCTGGGCTTGCGTTTGTCGAAGAAGCCGCGCTCATTCAGTCGGATGCACGCACGCTGCAGACCTCGGTTGAGAACGACACCATCGTCGCGGATCAAGTTGTTTCGCAAGGCGAATACGCCTCCGCGCGACTCACCGCCGCGCAGAACACGCAGGCTGCGGCAACCAACGCCATCGAATTCCTCGGAACGTTTGACGCGGACATCAAAGGTCAATCGGGCAAGAGCCGCGAGATGGCGAATGAACTTCGTCGCAATGCGCAGAGTCTGCTCAAGGCCATTGATGATGAGCGCGCGGGCGCACTCAAGAGTGCCTACGAAGGTGCGATCGCCGACTTCAGCAGCGCAAGCGCAGGTGCTGGCGGTTCCGGTGCGGACTCCGCCGCGCTGGCCAACACACTCATGATCGAAGAGTTGCGTCTTCTCTCCACGCAAATCGCTGGACTCGGCGCGCAAGGACGCATGCTGGGAATGGAAAGCGTCGCGGACAACGCCGCCGCGCTCGCGACAGTGCGCACTGAGGCAGAAGCAGTGATCACCGCGTTCAAAGAGAAGGCGACGACTGCCGCGGATCAGTTTGCCAATCTCGGCGAAGACCCCGCGCTCGCTGGACTCAAGACCTACATCGACGGCGTGAAGAAAGTTGCCGATGGCCTCACCGTCGACAAGCTGATGACTCCGGTCGCAGTTGTGGAAGTGAAGAAACCAGCTGCCGCGAAGGCGATCGGCGCGGGCGCCTCGAGCGGACGATCAAGCTCTGGTGAAAGCAACACAGGGATCGCTGATCCGGATGCCTTCGTCGCGAAACTCGCTGCGCTCAGCGGAGATCCCAGCGCAGCCGCCGCTCTCTTTGTTGGAGCAATCGACGATTCCACGCCCATCGGCAAAGCAATGAAGTCCATGGTTGGCTCGATGATGACCGCGATGAAGCCCGTCTCTGATGCGATGATCGAGAAGTTTGGCTCCGCATCACTCGGCTCGATGGCAGGCGGCATGGGCGCTCTTGATGTGTCGAGTTTGGGCAATCTCACGCAGCGCTCCAACGACGGCACGCGTGCGGTCTACGGCGCTGAGGGCGGCACCGAAATCACCTTCGTCAAGGGCGCCAACGGTTGGGCCATAGACATGAGCGAAGCGATGCGCGCGAGTGGAATGACCGATGAACAGATCGATCAGATGGCACCGATGATGAGCATGATGATGGGCCCAATGATGGGCTCGATGAAGAAGGCGGCGACCGAAGTTGCCGCGCGCATCGCCGCGGATGAATTCGCGACGGTTGAAGAAGCGCAGGCTGCGCTGCAAGAGATGATGGCTGCAGGTGCGGCTGGTGCACTCGGTGGCCCGCCGCGCCGTCGCTGAGACGATTCGAGTCGCGAGCATTCGAACGCGACACAATCGTTCAGCGCACAATCAGTGACTCGTGAATGAACCCCGAACAGCCCCGCACATCGTCGGGGCTGTTTCTTTCTACGCTGCGTGCATGAGCATGCTGCCACCACCACCTCCACCGCCACGCGCTCCCGTCGCCGGAGTTGTCACAGGCACAGGATGGAAGACCGTCGGTCGCGTGAAGGCCATCATGTTGCTCGTCACCGTCGCAGTGATGGGACTCGCCGCATGGTTTGTGGCGGCGACTCTCGCGCCCGTGCTGCGAGAAAACCGCGTGACCCCCTCAGGAATCGCCGACTGGTATTTTCGCGCGCCGTGGTTGGTGTTGCTCCTCTCACTGCCGGCAGTGTGGGCGTGTGTCCCGCTGTTTCGCGGCACAAAACGCCCCTTTCTGTGGATGACTCTTTCGACCCTTCTGCTGCTCCCGCCGATTGCGTTCTTTCTCTTGGGCGTGGTCGGCGCCATTGGACAGATTTATTCCAAGGCGCTCAATGGATGAGTCAAGAGCGATGAGTCCCAAGTGGTGAGTCCCAGCGATGAACACTGATGGATCGCGTTGAACTCCGCACCAAGATCGAAGCGAAAGCGCATGAGCTCGGCTTCGCGCTCGTAGGCGTCGCGCGCGCGTCGCCGTCGAGCCATGGTGATGCGCTGCGCCGTTGGATTGCGCAAGGCAAGCACGGCGAGATGGATTGGCTTGCCGACTGCGTTGAGGAACGCGTTGATGTGCGCACCATGTTGCGCAACGCGCGCAGCGTGATCGCGGTGGCGGATCGATATCACGATGGACGGCCCGACTGCATCGAACCTGGCGCGCGCGGACGCATCGCTCGTTACGCGCGAGGCAAGGACTATCACGATCTGATTCGCGATCGATTGCGCAAACTCGGACGGTTCATTCGCGCGTGTGTGCCCGATGCGCAAACCCGACTCACGGGCGACATTCATCCGATTCTCGAGCGCGAGCAAGCGGCGCGCGCGTTGCTCGGCGCGATTGGGAAACACACGCTGCTCATTCGACCCGCGATGGGAAGTTGGTTCATGCTCGGCGAGATCATCACCGACGCGGACATTGCCGCGAGCGATGAAGCGCCGCGCACAAACGCGTCGAGTGCGATTGATGAGACTGCGTCGATGATTCGCGCACGCGACGAATCATCTTCCACACGCGCGCCGCTTGATCTGTGCGGTTCGTGCACACGCTGCATCGATGCTTGTCCAACAAAGGCGATCACACCATGGTCGGTTGATGCGCGCCGCTGTACTGCCTACCTCACCATCGAGCATCGCGGCGCGATTGACTCGGAGTACTTCGGAATCACCGGCGATTGGTGGTTCGGCTGCGACATCTGCCAGGAAGTGTGTCCCCATGCGCAGCCGACGCGTGCGTCAAAGCGTGCGGGAATCAACGCTGTTCACGCGCCGCGCTTGGACTCGGTCGACTTGCTCGAGGTGCTCGGTTGGAGCGAGAGCGATCGCGCGCGTCTCGTCGTCTCGAGTGCACTCAAACGCGCGTCGTTAGAAATGATGAAGCGCAACGCGTTGCTCGCACTCGCATCGATTGCGCGCAGCGACTCGACGCTCGCGCTCAACGTGCGCGCGCGATGCGCCACCATCGCACTCGACGAAAGTGAAAGCGAAATCGTGCGTGCCGCTGCCACGGCAACCATCGATGCGTTGCGCTGAACGACGCGACAAACTCATCGATGCAAGTTCATCGATCCGTTGAGTTACTCACGAGAACAGACGAGCGAACCGCACCAGCGCCGCAGTGGGAAGATCCGCGCTGATCCCGCGCGCGCCCGTCACCGAGGCGGCCGCAGCGAAACCCGAACGCGCCGCGCCTTCCATCGTGGACGGCCAATCGGTGTCGGTCCATTCGCCAGCGAGGTAGAGGTTTTCCACGCCGCCCTTGATGTCGCCCGCAGCGACGCGCGTACGCGGACGAATCAAGTCGACACCAGGAGCGCTGACAAACGTGGCGTGTTTCTCCAACACTCGACGCGACCACACGATGTCATCCGTGGTCACGCCAGGAATTGCCCACTGCATGTCCGCCAACACCCGCGCTTCGATTTCCGCTTCGGAAAGGTCCATCCAATCGTCTGCCGCCGAGACCACCGCTTCGATGCGCTGCGCAAACCCGCACTCGGCAGTGACCTCGTGCGCAAAGAGCCAATGCGTGGCGCGGCCGGGAAGCGCGAGATTTGCGGTGGTCATCACTCGTCGCTTCATCGCTAAATGCACGCCTAGGATCGGCGAAAACTCAAATTGCTCAAGCGTGTGCAAGCGCTTGTCCGCTTGGCACATCGTCGCGCTGCACAGCTTGGCTAATCGATCGGGCGGAACCGCGGCGATGAACGCTTGCGCCGCGACGACGCCATCGTCACACACCACGCCGGTGATGCGCGTTCCGTCGAACGCAAACGCTTTCGCGCTGGTGCGCAGTCGCAGTTCGCCTCCCGCGGCTTCGATGATCTTCTGCGCGGCGTCATACAAGCGCGCCAAAGGAATGCGTGCCACTCCCACCACTCCTGCGAATCGATGGGCAAGCATTCCTTCGTCAAACACTTTGAGTGCGTGCGCCGCTTCACACTTCGCGCTCGAAACATTGCACGCGGAAAGCACTACGGGATCCCAAAACAATTCGATGACGCGCGCGGGTTGCTGCGTTGACTGCAAGAACTCCGCGAAGCTGCGTCCGCGCCAACGCACGCGCGCCACCGCCCCTCCGCGAAGAATGGCCAGAAAACCCCGTGCAATCGCGGCTTTTTCGCTCCATGAGTACAACTTCATGCGCGCGAAACTCCACGCGTAATGCATCGGTGCGGGCAACGCACCGATGGAGAGCGCATCGCGAGGGCCGCCTCCACGCGCAAACCACAAGGTGCGCATCCATTCGATTTCGTCGAGCACCGCGAGCGTGTCGTACAGCTCGATGATGTTGGTGCAACAACCCATCACCACGTGTTGGCAGTTGTCGAGTTCGAGTCCGCTGCGCGCATCAACAAAGCTGGTGGCGCGTCCACCGAGTTTGGTGCGCGTCTCAATGAGGATCGGGCTCCAGCCCGCTTCCGCTGCACGCACTGCCGCGGCAATGCCCGCCACGCCGCCGCCGATGATGGCGACTGTGCGCTTCATGATTTGGTTCCGACGTACGCGTGATCGAGCAAACCCAGTCGCGCGCGTAAGGCGATCATCGTCTTGGTCCAACGTGACAGTCGAACTCGATGCGAAAGTGCGCGTCGTGGATCGCGGGCGATTTTCCGCAGAATCGCGCGGTAAATCGCATTCATCGCCGCGCTGGTCGCGCGACTGTCGCGTGAGAGCATCGCCTCAAGCGGCGCACTCGCGGCGAAGATTCGTTCCGCGCGTGCGCATTGAACGTGCATGAATCGCGCACACGCCGCAGGGTCACGCCATTCCAACAACGCCGCAGTGGTAAGACCTGCGGTGCTGAGTTCGTCGGCGGGTAGATAGCAGCGGCCGCGTGCGTGATCCTCCACGATGTCGCGCAGAATGTTGGTCAGTTGAAATGCGATGCCACGTTGCGTCGCCAATGCCGCAGCAACCGCGTCGGAGCCTGCATCGCCATCACTCGCCAGAGGATCGGCGCGATGGTGCGACGAGAGCGTGGCCGGAACCGCCGCGTCACGAATGCCGCGTTCGACGCCCCAAATCGAAACGCAAATGCGCCCCACCGTCGAGGCGACACGATCGCAGTACGTTTCCAGTTCCGAAAAATCGCAGTAGACCCTTGGCGCAAGATCCATGCGTTGCCCTTCGAGCGCTGCAAGAAACTCCTGCAAATCCAGCGGATACACGCGCACAACGGCCGCGAGAGCTTGCGACAACACGTCGTCGTGCGGGCGGCCCGCAAACGCGTCGCGCGTGAGTGACTCGAGTTGCGTCAGCTGTGCATTGCGCTCGTCGGCGCTCAGGCCGTCATCATCGGCGACATCATCAATGGCGCGCATCCACGCATAGACCGCGTACAAGGCGCGCCGTTTCTCGCGCGGCAGCAAGCGCAACCCGTAATAGAAGTTCGCGGCTTCGGTGCGAGTGATGCGTTCGCAGGCGTCGAGCGCCTGCACGCAGTCGGGTTGCTCAAGCATCCGCGCCGCCGAGGATTTCATGGTGTGTGTTCTTCCGCATCGACGACGACTGCGCTTGATGCGTGACTCAACGCATCACTCATCATGGCGCGTGGAAATCGATGCGCGTCGGCATCAGGCTCGGGATCAACAATCCATTGGCTTGGGCCTGGAAGCGTCGGCGCGTAGGTTGGAATGTGTGCCATCAACGAGGCGCGTGCCATGAGCATGATCTTGCGCGGCGGCGACAGCGTTGGCCGCTCGAGCACCGTCTCGCAATTCCATCGTTCGATGTTGCGCAGCACCGTGCGTCCGCCCGCAGCGAACAGCCACAACAGCGGTCGTGACCGAGGCGAAACCAACGTCAACAGGTTTTCGCCGCGCTCATACTCATCCCATGTGCGCGCGACCAATCGTCGCACCAATCGCTTGGATGCGCCGAAAAACTCGGAGTCCGATGAGAACCCCTGCGCGGTTGTGCGATCCAACCGTTGCTCAAACTCTGCGATGTCATGCATATCCGCAGGAACATAGATGCGACCACGCTGCGTCCAATCGCGATTGATGTCCTGCCAGTGATTGGTCAATTGCAACGCGGTGCACACGGCGTCGCTCGCGGCCAGTTGCGCTTCGTCACAACGTTCACCCAACACTTGCAACACCAAGCGGCCCACAGGATTCGCGCTAAGACGGCAGTACTCGAGCACTTCGTTCCATGTGGCGTAGCGCGTCTTGGTTTGATCGAGCTCAAAGGCACTGATGAGGTCCGCAAACGGCGTCTGCGCAAGCGCATTGCGCTTCACCGCGACACTCAACGCGACGAACACCGGGTGACGCGCTTCGCCGCGAAACATCGCGTCGAGCTCGCCGCGCCACCATGCGAGCAGTTCGAGCGCGCGCGCGGGCGAACCAGACTCATCGCCAAGATCATCCGCCCAACGAGCAAACGCGTACACCGCCGCGAAATCGTCGCGTTTATCCGCAGGAACCAGCGGACTGAGTACGGAAAAATTTTCGTAATGGCCCAGCGTCAACGCGCGGCAGTACCCCTGCGCGGCGTGCAACGAGACGGCTTGCGTCTGCGTCGGTCCGAACTGCGAGAGGTCATCACGGACGAGGTTGCGCGCTGCCATCGAACGGAGAAAGGTACCACCGCCGAGGATGTCGCCGTGGCCGTATCATCGCCGCCTCATGAAGATCCTTCTCGCAAATCCGCGCGGCTTCTGTGCCGGCGTCTATATGGCTATCGATGTGGTCGATCAGTTGCTCGATATCTGCGACGACGACGAGAAGGTCTTTGTCTTCCATGAGATCGTGCACAATCGTCATGTGGTGGACCGATTTCGTGGCCGCGGCGTGACGTTCGTCGAATCGATCGCTGAGGTTCCTGACAACTCCATTGTGGTGTTCTCTGCACATGGAGTGAGCCCCTCAGTGCGCGCAGAGGCGCGTGCGAAGAACCTCACTGCGATTGATGCGACGTGTCCGTTGGTCACCAAAGTGCACGCTGAAGCGATTCGCTTTGCCAAACGCGGATGGCAAATCCTGCTCATCGGTCATCGCAACCATCAAGAAGTTGTGGGCACGCGCGGCGAAGCGCCTGACGCAATTCAAGTGGTCGAGAGCCCCGCGGACATTCCCAGTCTGGTGATCAATGATCCGCACAAACTGATTTACCTCACGCAGACAACGCTGTCGGTGGATGACGCGAACGTGATGATTCACGCGCTCAAACAAGCCTTTCCGCACATTCATGAACCGCCCACCAGCGACATTTGCTACGCGACCACCAATCGCCAGAGTGCCGTACGCGTGATCGCCCCTGAGGCGCAATTAGTGTTGGTCGTCGGCAGTCAGAACAGTTCCAACTCGGTGCGACTCACCGAGATTGCAGAGAGCGATGGAGTGCCAGCGCGACTGGTCGATGACGCGACTGGTCTTGATCCATCGTGGTTTGATGGCATCAACACCGTGCTGGTCACGTCGGGTGCGAGCGCTCCTGAAGATCTCGTGCACGGCGTCATCGAAGCGCTCATCGAGCGTTTTGGTGGCGATGTCGAGCAGCGCGACGTCCATGATGAACGCGTCGAGTTTGGTTTGCCCGGCACACTTCGCGAACTCATGCGTAAGCGCGGGCTCGATCCCGATTCGCGGCGCATTCGCATCGATCGCGAAGCCGACACCACCGCGTGGCTCGAGCGCAAGCACATTCCCAATCGAACCGTGCAAGTCTCGATCCGCGCCAGCGAAAAGTGACTTGCTCGCCTTAGGGCGATCAGCACGTGGCGTCGTGACAATCACCGCTTTGTTCGCACTGTTGTGCGCCCGTCTTTCGAATTCAATTCGCACTTGCTGCGCCTCACTACTCAATCGCCTCTCTTGTGCCACTCATGAGCAATCCCACGACCCATCAGCCACTGTCCGAGCGCACCTCACTGTTTGAGTTTGATCTCGACTCGCTCGTCAAAGAAGTCGAAGCGATGGGACTTCCACGACGCACCGCACCGCAGTTGTTGAAGTGGCTCTACGAAAAGGGCGTTTCCGATTTCGAGTTGATGACCGATCTTTCGAAGAACGCGCGCGCGCAGATTGCAGCGCGTTTTTCCATCGTCCAAGGAACGGTGATTCGCGAACAAGTGGCGAGCGACGGCACACAGAAACTTCTCATCTCGTGGCCAGATGCATTGGGAAACGCCGAAAATACTGGTGATTTTGCCACGCTCTCACCCGCAGCGACTCCGGCGGATTCGCGGCTGCGCATCGCCGGCGACGAGTCTGATCGTCAAACGGAAACCGTCATGATCCCCACCGAAGATCGACGCACCGCGTGTGTGTCGAGTCAAGTGGGCTGCCCCGTCGGTTGCAAGTTTTGCGCCTCAGGCATCGGCGGACTCGACGGAAATCTTTCGGCGGGTCGCATCGTCGAGCAAGTGTGGCGCTTGGGACAACTGCCTGGCGTGGGACGAATCTCCAACGTCGTGTTCATGGGAATGGGCGAGCCGCTGGCGAATTTCCAAAGCGTGACTCAAGCGATTCGCATCATCAACGCGCCGTGGGGTCTTGGCATCGGCGCGCGCAAGATCACCGTGTCGACGGTGGGAGTTCCTGCGGCGATTCGCAAGTTGTGCACCTTCGATGTTCCGGTGACGCTCGCGTTGTCGTTGCATGCTCCCAATGATGAACTCCGTCGTTCGATCATTCCGTGGGCGGAGTATTCCACCATCGCTGAGCTGCTCGACGCTTGTCATGAGTGGTTCATGAAGACGGGGCGCGAGATCACCCTCGAGTACATCCTGCTCGGCGGAGTCAACGATGCGCCGCATCATGCGGAAGAACTCGCGTCACTCGCGCGATCAATGCGCGCGAACGTGAACCTCATTCGCTACAACGAAGTCAAGGGCATGCCCTTCGCGCGACCCACCAATGACGCGGTGCGTGTGTTTCAAGAGACGCTGCGTGACCGCAATGTCAACGCGCACATTCGCGCGAGTCGTGGACGCGATATTGCTGCTGCGTGCGGGCAATTGCGTCACGAGAGCCGAACGCAGTCTTCGAAGTAATGCGTCTCGAAGTGAAACGCGTTCAATCAAAAACCTTCGACGCTCGCGCGCAGTTCTGCGGCACTCAACGCGCGTAAACCGCCGTCGGCGGCGAGCATGGTGAACCGGCGCAGGCACATCATCCAGTGCGCAGGATCGTGCTCGTATCCCTTCGCAGCGCGCTCCCCCAGCGAAATCGCGTAGGCGCGAACCTCTTGCGCTCTGCTGTCGCCGCGCAGTGACCATGGACAAATCGGGCGCGCCAGACGCACAATTTCCGCGGGCCAATCACTCGAACGAAAGTCCAAGCGGAATCGTTTCGTGCCCACGAGCAATTCGAAGCGACTGAGAAAGCGTCGCTCCAGCGTGTCGCCATGCGAAGAGCGAACACCGAGTCGTTCGCGAATGCGCCGTCGTTGCTCGAGACTGGTCGACATCGAGAGCACGTAAAGAATGTCGCGAATCAACAACGCATCGGCGAGCGGTTCCGCCGCGAGAATCACCAACGCGCCACTCGCATCGGCATGCAGCAATCCCGCGATTAAGCCTTCGTAGAGACGCATCATGCGCGTGCCGCCCCACACGATCGATCGATGAAGCGCCGTCACCACCGCGCGCGCGGCGCGATCCGCCTCTTCTTCTTCACCAAAGCGCGCAAACGCGGCCACCATTCCTAGCGCGCTGAGTGCGTAGCGTTGCGCGCGCTTGCGTCCACCGAAACGCTCGCGCTGCAACTCGAGTGTGAGTCGTCGCACTAAGCGCTCCACAGGCTCGCGCTCTTCAACGGTGCGACGAACTACTGCGCCTGCTTCGAGACGGCGACCAAAGGTAAATGCCTCGAAAGTGCGGCCAAAACCAGCGTTTTCCGCGCGGCGCAGTGCAAACTCAAGCGCTTCGATGGAGACGGGAATGAGTCCGCGCTGAAACGCGACACCCAACATCGCAGCATCGAGCAAACGCTCGGACAAGAGATTGCTGCGACAGAGCGTTGCGTAATCGTCGACCGACGATGAACTCGTCACGGAGCAGCGACTCACGGCGGAGGCGAGCATGTCACACGCCGCGAGCCGCTCATCGTCGAACTGATCTTCGAGCGCACCACTGTTGGCCACGATCGAAGTGCGCGCACTGCTGGCGACGCGCAGCGAAACATCAGGCCCGAGCGCGCGCAATGTTTCGACGGCATCGATGCCCAGCAGCAAATCTGCTTCGCCGTAAGGAATCATGGGAGTGCGCGGAGCACGCGATTCACCGGCGCGAAACTTCACGAACAGCAGTTGACTCCACGCGCGGCGACCTCGTCCACACGGTTCATCGCAGCCCACGATCTCGACGCGATAGCCCATGGCGCGTCCGGCATCGGCCAACACGCGACCGAGCAATCCCGGCGTGGATCCGCGGTATCCCGCCAAATGCACGCGATATGTGCCGTTTGAAGCATGAATCGGACGCGGAGGCACGAGCCCAACGGCGCCGCGCGAATACGCGGTAATCGGTGGCCGCGTGCGCACCACTTCAACCTGCTCCGAGAGTGCCATCGCGCGAAACTGCACATGCTCGACACGCATGCCCAAGTCTTCCGAGATGAAACTTCCTTGCAGCGGCGTTGCTCCGCGTTCTTCCGCTTCGTCGAGCAAGCCTGCAACTGCGGGTGGACGAATCTCACAAGCGATGTCCGCGCTCCACACCAATCGTTGTTGTGATTGATAGCCCAATCGATCGCGCTCAAGAAACGTGCGTTCGATCGCATCAGCATCCAGGCGCGCCGGTGGACCATCGGCGAGCACCAACACAGTCACGCCTTCGGCTGCGACTGCTTTATTCACACATTCGCGTGCGGCAGTCTTGTCGTTGATATCGCAGCGCACGACTCGCACACGATCACCGCGCTCCGTAGGAATCGCCGCCTCGGCCAAACGCGCGAGATCGCCCTCGCCCGCGGAACCCACATCAATCGCAATCACAATGCGACACAATCCATCACGCGCCGACTGGCGAATCGCTTCGCGTCCTTCGACGATGAATCGCTCGCGTGTGTAGATTTCGGCGGCTACAAAGCCTTCTGCGTCGCTTCGCGGTGGCAGCGCATCGATGACGATGGCACGCGGAGCCGCCGTAGCATCAGGCATGATTGGGCGTGAGCGCATCTCTTGATCGACATCGATCAGCAGCTGGCGCACCATGCGCAAAGCACACAGTCCACCGAGATCTTGCGAACGCTGCGGAAGTTCGATCGCTTCCAGTTGCGCATCGGCTGCAGTCAATCGAGTTGCGACTGCAAGCGAAGGGCGCACCGAGTGCAACAGATGCACGATGCGACGCGCCAAGAGTGATGGTCGCACTGCATCATCGTTGCTGAGCGTGATGAGCTCACCAGCAGTTGTCGGCGGAAGTGACGCAAACGAAATCGGCGGGATGCGCGCGCCTTTGCGGCGCAGCATGTCTACCGCGGCCAAAACAAATGATGCCACCGATCCAGGGCGCGCTTCGAGAATCACCGCGTGTTGCACGCGATCAAGAAATCGTTGCAGCGACGCGTCATCGATGGGCATCACCAGTCCCAATCGCAACACGGGCACGCGTCCACCGAGACCAAACTCGTCGAGCACATCGACCAGTGCGCGCTCGCACGCACCGACCGCGATGAAGCCAACCACCTCGCGCTCGCCAGGTGAAGGCAGACTGGTTGCGACGTTGAGTTCGATGCGCCGCGCCACACGCATGATGTCTCCCGCATCGGCGGCACGCGAATTGGGCCTGTATTTCCGCTGCAAAATGAGTTCGTCGACGCTGCTCACTACGCGATTGGGTCGCGCGGCAATCGTCTCACTCGCGACAAGAAGCGCGCGATGAACCACGATGGCGATGGGCACCACGCCCGCACGCGAAAGCCGCAGTGCGTGCTCGATCATGTCGCGCAAGCACGAGAGGTCAGTGGGTTCCACGATGCCCAGACCAGCACTCGCTGCGAGTTGTCGAGGGCAGAGCATGGGCTCGGCGAGCGGATCATCTTCAAGAATGATGGCCAAGCCATGCTCGGGATTGGTGAAGGCACGACGCGCATCACGCAGCGCTTCGACGGCGCCCACCAGTCCCACTGCGGGCACGACTGCAACGGCGCTTCGACCCGCGCGCACCGCACGCAGCGCAATCGAAACTGCGCGCGCGCCATCGCCGCCGATGACCAACTCGGTTTGATGACGCGCCAAAAGTTTTTGCACCGAGTCCGACTGCGCCGCACGATTCAGGCCCGCAAATCGCGGCGTGATCGGCGTGGCCAACAATCCGACAGGCACTTGCGACTCGAGAATTCCCTTGAGAATCGCTTCCGAAACATCCATCAGTGCCGCACCGTCCGCAGCATGCAGCGGAGTCGGTGGAAGATTCGCGGCGGTGGGAATCACCTCGAGAGTGTAAAGCGATCACTCGCACTTTGGCGCGTTCTGCGTCAGCAAGTCGCGCGCTCTAGTGACGCAGCAACCTTCGGTACCATTCGTCTCGTGCGCTACAAACTGCTCGTCACCGATCTTGATGGAACGCTCCTCGACCGCAGCGGCCGCGTGAGCGAGCGCAATCTCACCATGATTCGCCGCTTGCAAGACGCGGGAATTGAGGTGATTCCTGCGACAGGACGCTCGTTGCCCGAATGTTCGTTCGTGCTCGACCTCATCGCCCACGCGGGTCACGCCATCACTGCGGGCGGCGCTCTGATTCACGATGCGAAAGATGGATCAGTGGTGATTCGCCGCACCATCGCCCCGGAACTCGTGCGCGCGCTTGCGGGAGTTCTCGCGCGCCACGGACATCTCGCGCATCTCCTGCAAGATCACACCGAAGCGGGCATCGACTATGTGATGGTCGGCGATCAACCGTTCGACGCTGCGACAGACTGGTGGTTTCGCACGCTGCCAGTGAAGTATCGCCGCATCGCTTCCATCACTGAGCATCACGCCGACGAACACACGGTGCGCGTGGGAACAATCGCGTTGGGCAGTGTGCTCGGAGAAATCGCGGGCGAAGTGCAACGCGACTTCGGCGAACACGTGGTGGTGCAACATTGGTCGGCGTTGACTGCTGAGGCTGCGATCGGAAGTGAAACGCATCTGCTCGAGACCTTCAGCAAAGACGTCAACAAGTGGACCGCGATCGAAGCACTCTGCCAGCGTTACGGGATTGATCCTGCAGAAACCGTGGCCATCGGTGATGGACTCAACGATCTCGAAATGGTTGGTCAAGCGGGTTGGGGCATCGCGATGGAAAACGCGGACCCACGCATCAAAGCCGTCGCGCGCACTGTGGCGGGTCATCATGACCGCGATGGATTTGCCGATGCCGCGGAACTCGTGTTGGCGGCGCAGACTTCTCGGAATCAACGCGCTCAGCGGTGACGCCCGCATGACCTTGCCCGAGTGAGCGCGGCGCACGAATCAGCAAAATCGCATGAATCCCCGCGAAAACACGGGCTTTCCGAGCAACGCCTCGAGGCGGGCTCCCGCGATGACGCGGCGCACGCAACGCCGCTGCCACTATGAGCACGTGCAGTTCTTTGCGCATGTTGGCGCACCGACGCAGATCTTCGACATCCACTCGGGCGCGAAACTCGCTGAGCCGATAGAGTCCATCCCATGGACCCCAAATCGGATCGCAAACTCGACCGTAAGCGCATGAGCCAGGTGCAAACTCAGGACCTGACCGAGAGTCGTCTGAATGATGACTTTGTGTTTTGGCTCAAGAGCAAGGGACACAACTACCTGTTGGTCGTGCTGCTCATCGCTTGCGCCGTGTTGGGTTACAACTATTGGGAACGCAAGAACACAAGCAAGACCAGTGCCGCGTGGGGCGATCTCGCGCAGGCGACGCTGCCCGAAGCGTATGAGCAAGTGGCCAAGGATCACGCCGATGTTCCGCAAGCCGCGATGATGGCGCTCATGCAAGCGGCCGATCGCCGTCTGCAACAAGTGCAAACTGGCGTGCTCGTTCCTGCTGCGGGTGAAACTGCGGCGATCGCGCTTGATGAAGCTGGTCGCAAGATCGCGCTCGATGCCGCCGATGAAGACTACGCCAAGGCCGCGGAAATCGCCACGAAAGTGACTGGTGGCGACCGCACGCGCGCTGCTGTGATTGTGGTTCCGAGCCTCTTTGGCCGCGCCGCTGTCGCAGAGTGTCGTGGCGATTTTGACGGCGCGACGAAATTTCTCCAAGAAGCGATCACCGTCGCGAGCGATCGATGGCCTCGCTTTGTCGAAGTCGCGAACATGCGCATCAGCGGCATGACTGGGTTGGCCACGGCGATTTCGATGCCTAAGCAATCGGAGTTGTTGGTGAAGCCTGTCGATGCAGCGCCTGCGGCAACCGCGACGGACGATCTCTTCCAGCAATTGATCAATGAGCAGAAGGCGCAAGACGCGGCGGCTTCAAAGACGCCTGACGCTGCGCCGATTCCAACTCCGGCCCCAACTCCAGCGCCCGGCGCTGGCGGCTGATGCTGTGAACGAATTCAGCGAAGAAGAAGACGATGAGGCGTCGATGCCTCGCGCGCCGCAAGGCGTCGAGTCAACGACCCCGCGCGCCAAGAGTGTCGATCACACTGAGGGAGTCATCGGTGCCAACGGCATCGTCGATCGCGACGCGCTCTTTGCGCTGTACGAACTGAACTCCACGCGCGATGACGAGTCGCCGATCAGCGTCGAGTTTGAGTTGCCCAAAGATGTGCTGAAGCGCATCGATCGCTACTTGGTCGATCGCGTGCCCTTTCTTTCGCGCACCCAAATCCAGCGTTTGATCGAAGAAGAAGCGATCACCGTCAACGGTCGCGTGCCCAAGAGTTCCACCAAGTTGCGCAAGGGTGATCGCGTCGTGGCGATTCTGCCACCGCCGCCCTCGGGCGCGATTGCACCCGAAGATATTCCGCTTGATGTGATCTTCGAAGACGACGCGATCATCGTGGTCAACAAGCCTGCGGGACTCATCGTGCATCCTGCGCGCAGTCACAAGTCGGGCACGTTGGTCAACGCTTTGGCGTGGCGCTTCAAGTTCATTTCGGGCGGCGAGCTCTCCAAGGTCGGCGAAGAATTCGCGCGTCCGGGCATCGTGCATCGCCTCGACAAATTTACTTCGGGCGCGATCGTGAGCGCGAAGAACGACACTGCGCACTGGCGCCTCGGCAAGCAGTTTGAGATGCGTCGCACCGACAAACGCTATCTCGCGTTGGTCCACGATTGGCCAGAACGCGACGTGGAAAACATCAACCTGCCCATCGGCAAGCATCCCGTGATCAAAGAGAAAAACACGGTGCGCTTCGATGAGACCGGCAAAGCGTCAGTCACGATTGCGCGGGTACGCGAACGCTATCTCTCGACGCGCGGTGACAAGTTCGCGCTGGTGGAACTCGAACTCAAGACCGGACGCACGCATCAAATTCGCGTGCACATGTCGTTCATCGGATACCCCATCGTCGGCGATGATCTCTACGGCGGAAAGCATCCACGCGACCGCGATCTCGGCGGAGACACCGATGAAATCCTGCTCACGCGACAAGCGCTACACGCGACCACGTTAGGGATTTTCCACCCGATGACCGAGGTTCCGATGTCGTTCACTGCGCCCATTGCGAGCGACCTCGCGCGGCTCATCGCGATGCTGCGCACGTCAACGCGTGCCGCGCAACTTGAACCCGCGGTCATTGCCGCGGGCACCACCATTGACCTCGCCGCCGCCGGCCTATGAGTCGCAAGGTCGGCAAGCGAGGGCGAGATCAACAGCGGCGCGCCGCACTTGGAATCCTTACATCGCGGTTATGCCTTGGGTGGGACGCGGAAGCGCCTCCGCCTGTTGGTAACGCGCGGTCGCAGCGGCCACGAGTTCCGCCTTTTTCGCGTTGCCCTGCTCGACAGTCATGGTCTTGGCTTGAACCTCGGGCATCGATTCCACGCGAATGCGTTGGGCCATGATCATCTGCTTTTCGCGCAGTCTCTTGATGTCGGACCAGGCACGAACGCGGTCACTGAGGTTGCCGTCGGCGCGGTACGTCGCTTCATCAGACATGATCCTTTGCTCAGTCTCGCCAGTCACGCGCATGAGGTCGACATAGTTCGTGTTGGTGCCGCAGGCGGTGAGCCCGACGACGGTGATGGTGAGCGCCGCGGTACCACAGAGAACCGAAAGAAAGTTTAAGAGTTTGTTCATGCGAGGTGTTGTAACATCAAACATTGAGCATGACGCATTGCCCTCTCAGCAAGAGTCAACATGCGCGTGGGGCGACTCGATGGTCGCGCGCGCGAACATTGTTTCGTTCGCTGTTGCAAGCGGCGCTGATGGCGGGATGTGCCGGCAACGCGCGCACTCCTGCGCCCCTGCTCGCGCAACCTCCGATGGTGTCGACGAGCACCATTGAGATTGCACTCAATGGTGTCAAACAAAGCGACGGTGATGGACCAATTCACATCGCGTTGTGGGGCAGTGAACCCACGTTTATGAAGGACGGCGAGTGGGTGCGCGGGGTGAGCGTCGCCGCGGCCGATTCTTCCAAGATCACCGCCATCACCGATCTCGCCCCTGGGCGCTATGCGATTTCCTCGTTCCACGACACGACGAATTGTGGCTCGCTGCGGCGCAATATCTTGGGGATTCCTCGCGATCCGTGGGCGTTTTCCAATGGCGGCTCCTCACTGATCCCGCCCTCGTGGAGGCGCGCCTCGTTCGTGGTCTGTGCAGGGACGACCCGCATCGAGTTGGACTTCACCCACGCACAAGACGTGGCCCAACCGACGGCCCAACCGACGGCGAAATCTGCACAGGAAGCACCGCGTCCATGACATTCTGGACTACGTTTTCGAGAGTGCTCTACGACGGCTTGCGCATCGCGACGCTATCGACGGTCACCGTGATCGATGAAGGCGGACTCGCAACAGTTGTCGCGGCGGACCGATTGATCGTCGCCGCGAATCATCAAAGTCATGCCGATACCAGCGTGCTCTACTACACGCTTCCGTTGTCCTGCCGCCGTCGCGTGCGCTTCGTCGCGAGCGGGCCCCGTCTTCGTCTGGCTGCGGCCGGTGCACCAATGCGAGAGCGCCTCGAGCGATGGATGCTCAACGGACTTGCGGTGCGCGTCTTTCGTGCGGTGTTGGTGGGCGGCGACGCGACTGGCGATGCGAACGGATTGCGCGCCGTCGACTTGATTGCAGCAGCGCTTGTGCAAGGCGATGTGGTGGCGATGTATCCCGAAGGAACACGTTCGCGCACAGGCGCGCTGGGAACACTCAAGCCCGGCGTGGCCATGGTTGCACTCGCTACTGGTTGCACCGTCGTTCCCGTGCGCATCGATGGAACACTGCAGGCGCTGCCGAAATCGCAGCGTTTCCCACGCTTTCGCAATCGAGTCACGGTGCGCTTCCGTGCACCGATCTCTGCACGTGAGGGTGAAACGCACGCGCAGTTTCTCGCGCGAGTGGCCGAGGCGATCGCGCCGTCGCCACAATCGAGCTGCGCATGAGCGATGACAGTGGCGCAACACGTCCTCCGCTTCCACGCGTGACTCCGAGCATGGGCCAGCGCGCGGCGCATCTGGCGTTTGATGAGATCTACTATCGCATTCTGCAAGATGCGCGCGTGCTTTCTCCGGTTGCGTGCAAACTCGTGCAGTTGGGTGCGTTTGCCTGTGCGCATAGTTGGCGGCGCAATCTCATGTTCAACGCTGGGCTTGCGCTTGGCCCCGATTCCACAGCACTCGCGCGTGCACGTTGCGCGTATGACATGCTCGGCGCGATGCAAGTGTTTATCGCAGAGGTGCTGCAGAAACATGGCGCGCGCCAACCAGCCAAACATTCGCCAGTCACCCAGTTGGAAGGAACGGAGACCTATCTCGCCGCACGACGACTGCGCCGCGGAGTGGTCATCGCGGGCATTCACCTTGGTTCATTCGAACCCGCGTTGGCGACGTTGCGCACGATCGAGTCGCGCGTGCATGTTCTGTTCCAACCCGACGCTATGCCGCGCTTCGAGCGAGCGCGCAGCGAACATCGTCGACGACTGGGCATCATCGAACATCCCGTCGCGGATGGGATCTCCTCATGGGTCGCGTTGCGCGATGCGCTTCGAGCCGACGAGGCCGTGGTGATCCACGCTGATCGCACCATGCCAGGACAAATCGCGTCGCCAATGCCGTTCCTAGGACTGGTCGACGCTGCGCTTCCTTCAGGACCGGTGCGATTGGCGAGCGCAAACGGATCACCAATTGTTCCCACGTTTTGCGCGCGGACTCCGACGGGTTTGCGCGTGTGGGCCGATCGTTGCATCGAGACCCAACAAGAACGACTCACGGCGCGTGATGTCGCTCAGCATCCCGCGCAACTTGAACTCGTTGCTGCGATGGAGAGCGCGATTCGTCGCTATCCACGACAGTGGATGGCCATCGACACGTTGCGCTCATCCGCGTCTGCGAAGGCTACTCCGTGAACGCGTTGAGCACCATCGTCATCACCCGCATCAGCGTTTGCACTGCGTTGGGCAATTCGCTTGAAGAAACCGTGGCCGCGCTGCGCCGCAATGAAGTTGGCATTCGCACGCCGTGCGCTCTTGAGCAAACTCCGCGCATCGATGCGGGCGCGGGCGAGGTTGCGCTTTGTGGAGAGCCGCGTGGCGCCGAGCGAGCTGAGATTCTTCTGGCAACGGCGATCGACAATCTGCTCACACGCGAAGATCACACCGCCATTGCTTGTGCGCCGCATCGATGGGGAATCGCGCTGGGAACGACGCTCGCGGGAATGCGCCACTGCGCGGCGGGAGTTCGCGCGGAGAACGACGGACGCATGACCGACGCCGAACTCGCCTACGCGCGCAGCTGCGCGTCTTCCGTGTTGAGTAGTGCGCTGCGCCGCTGTGCCATCACTGGGCCGACGATGACGGTGTCATGCGCGTGCGCTTCGGCGCTCACTGCAGTTTCGCATGCATGCACGTTGCTTCAAGCAGGCGAAGTCGACGCGGTGATCGCCGGCGGATACGACCCCATCAGCGAGTTTGTCTACGGCGGATTCTCCGCTTTGCAATTGGTCGCCGCGGGTCCGTTGAGTCCATTCGCGAAAGATCGCGAAGGGATGAAACTCGGCGAAGGCGCTGCGTTGTTTCTCTTGCGAAGACTCGTTGATCTCGACGAGCATGAGCGCGCGCACATCCGCGGCGTCATCGAAGCGTGCGCAGAAACCAGCGACGCGCATCATCTCACGCAGCCGCATCCGCAAGGAATCGGCGCGGCGCGCGCGTTGTCGCAGGTGCTCGAATACGACGGCGCGCACAAGGTGAAACCACCCGACCTCATCGTGGCACACGCGACGGGAACTGCGGGCAACGACAGCGCGGAGTACGAGGCGTATCGCGCGGCAGTAGGAAGCGCGCTCGCGACTGTGCCAGTGGTTGCGCTCAAGAGTCGCTTCGGTCATCCACTCGGCGCCGCTGGCGTGCTGGAACTTGCAAGTGTCATCGGCTGTGCGGAGAACGATTTCATTCCCAGCAGCATCGGACGCGGACGCGATGCTGAGGCGTTTCCGGATCTTGATCTCATCGAAGACGCGACGCGCAACGGATCAGTGCAATCGATCGTCGTGCTTTCCGCAGGTTTTGGTGGAGCCAACGCGGCGCTGCGCGTGAGTCGCGCAAACGAAGCGAGACTTGAAGTTTCCACCACCCTTGCGCCGCGCGTTGTTGCGGACTCGACGATTCGCATCACCGCCGCGGGCGCAGTTTCTTCGGCAGGTCGCGGCGTTGCAGCACTGCGTGCACGCGCGCGCGAAGGAGGGATTTGGCCAGCGTTTTCGGAAGACACGCTCACGCCTCTGCTTGATCGAACCAAGTCGCGTCGACTCGCGTTGCTTCCGCGCTTGATGATTGGCGCAGTCCGTGACCTCATCGAGAGCACGAATCTCACGACCGACGAGTTGCGCTCCACTCCACTCATCGCCGCCAACTGGTTCGGCACCGCTGATTACACCGAGCGCTACTACCGCGACCTCGTGCGTTCAGGAATCGACCTGGCCAATCCCATGTTGTTCGCGGAGAGCGTTCCCAATATCGGCAGCGCGCAGTGTTCGCTCGCGTTTGGAATTGACGCGTCGACGCTGAGCGTCATTGGACGGCGCACTGCGGCGCTTGAAGCGATCATGCTCGCAAGCGCGCGCATTCGCCTGGGCACATGGACCCGCGCAATCGTTGTGGCGGGCGAAGAAACGCACCCCATCGTCGAGCGCGTGCTCAGTCGCGCCATCGGCGCCTCGATCGAGCTTCGGTCTGGCGCAGTGGCGATCTTGCTCGAGCGCGCGCAACCAATCGCGAGCGATGAAACACGATCAACGCGCCCAACATTGTTAGAGATCGAGCATGTTCTCGGCGTCACCTGCGCGCGCTCACCAGGCACGGCG
The DNA here is from genome assembly GCA_003671025.1 of Planctomycetota bacterium. Taxonomy (GTDB): domain Bacteria; phylum Planctomycetota; class Phycisphaerae; order Phycisphaerales; family SM1A02; genus QWPT01. Next base: position 86,325 of record QWPW01000001.1, on the reverse strand, counting down.
GCAGCGAAACTTTGTCGGCGTCTTCGCGTGGCACCGTTGGATGGACAGACCGGGCAGACGACCAATTCGCCGTTTGACCATCCGCTACTGCGCTGCCTCGGGAGACCTTGCGATGCACGATTTTCGCGGGGTTTTCAGCGGTTTCCCTGCATTGAGCTTGCCGAACTCGGCGCGGCAACACCACTGGCTGCGTTGTTGGTGAACAATTGGTCCGTCGCTGATTCAGTGCCGTCATCAACTCCTCGATGGCTCTGTTCGAACGATCCTCACGGCGCATCGTGGGCGGTCCTCACGCGGACAGGAGCGATTCACAATGCCTCTTGATACCATCGCAATTCGATGCTGACTTCATCGACACCAGCGACGGGGCGATCGACTCCCGTTGTCGTCACCTCATGGACTGCGACGGGAAATCCCGCGCATGACCTCGCCTCGTGGACGAGAAGTTGGACTGGCGATGCACACGCGATCGCATCGCGTTCAATCGCATGCAACGACGTTGAAGGCTCCGCGCTGAGCGCGCTCACTCGTGATGCGTTTGTCGAAGTCTTGTCGCAATTGCCCGCGGGTCCATGTCGCATCTGGGCGTTTCTGCCTCGACCAAATGACATCAGCGTAGATCGTGGCAACGGCTGCGAAATCGATCAAGTCGATCTTGATCGATACATGCGATTCAATGCAGGCCGAACCATGGCCTATCGCGCGCTGAACGATCGTGTGCGCGTGATTCCCGCAGGAACGTGCGTCGGCCATTACGGAACCGACCTCGTGGTTCACGCGCTGTGGCTCGACACTCCATTGCACCCCGTGGAAAACCCGCGGCAACGCCCCGCGTGGCAATACTCCAGTCGCTACGGGCCGACCCCGCCGGCATTCACGCGTGCGATGCGAACGTCGTCGTTACTCCTTGCGTCGGGCACGGCCTCAGTGGTTGGCGAAGACTCGGTCCATCACGACGCGCTCGTGTTGCAATTCGAAGAATCGCTGCGCAATCTGCAAGCGCTTGCGACGGCGGCAACGGCAACGACCCCGTGGCGCTCGCTGCAAATCTATGTGCGCGATGCCGATGAACTCGAAGCAGTTCGCGCATTGGCCTTCGAACACTTCGGAACCAACACCGAAAGAATTCTGCACGCACCAATTTGTCGACGCGAACTTCGCGTCGAGATCGAAGGCGTGTGTGATGTCTGCTGAGCATCTCTACGACTGCGTGGTCATCGGCGCTGGCCCCGCGGGCAGCGCCGCGGCGATCGAGATGGCTCGCGCAGGACTCGACGTGATTGTGCTTGACCGCGGCGAGTTCCCGCGCTTTCGCATCGGTGAGAGTTTTCTTCCGCGCACCAAGCGCGCGTTTCGTCGCCTCGGCGTGCTCGACAAGTGCATGGCGCTGCCGCACGCACGCAAGTTGGGCGTGGAGATTTCGTTGGGCGATTGGCGCCACGGATCGCAGTATTTTTATTTTCGCGATGTGTTCGGTAACGGCGACAAAGAAGCATTCAACATGGCGCGCATTCATCTCGATCAGATGATGATGGAGTCCGCGCGCGAAGCCGGTGCAGAAGTGCGAACCTCCTGCGCGCTGCGCGCAGTCACTCGACTGCACGATGGCGATGTCGAAGTGGACACCGAATCGGGACCAGTGCGCGCACGCTGGATGATTGATGCAAGCGGACAAGCGAGCACGATTGGCCGCGAGCGCGAGCAGCGACGATTCCACTCATTCTTGCGCAATGTGGCGTATTTCGAGCACTTTGAAGGAGTGATTCGTCCCAGCGGTCGCGGACAAAACTGTTTCGCGTTGGTGGTCGCCGACGAAGGTTGGTTCTGGATGATTCCGCTCGATGACACGCGAACCAGCATCGGATTTGTCGCGCGTGAATCGCTGCATCGCACACTCGATGTTCCGCCGGAAGATCGATTGCGTTGGGCGATTGAACGCACGCCCGTGCTGCGCGAACGCATGGCACACGCAGTGGGACCCAATCAGAATCGCGTGATCTCTGACTTCACGTATCGCTGTGATCCCTTCTCGGGTGCGGGACATTTTTTGATCGGAGATGCGGCTGCATTTCTCGATCCGGTGTGGTCCACCGGATTGACGCTCGGACTGCTCGGCGCAGAGCAAGCAGCGGGCAGCGTCATTCGCATGCTCACTGGTCCACTGTCGTTGCGCACGAGCGCAGCCTGCGAACGCGCCCGTCATCACGCGTGGACCAAACGCATCACCGATCGCGCGTTTCGCTTGGTCGAAGGTTTTTACGATCCTGCGTTTCGCGATCTGCTCTTCTCGCCCAAACGCACCAAGACACTCGAGCGCGCGTTCATCACGTTGCTCGCAGGAGAGATCGACAACATTCCGTTTGGTGTGGGTGTGCGCTGTCAGGCGCTGCGCGGGTTGTGCAGCATTCAACGCAAACGCGCCGTTGCCGCACGAGTGCGTCCGTTCAAGATCACACTCGCGAGCCCGGTGGCAATGCCGCCCTTCGCGGAGGCGATGCCACCTTTGCGCGAGAAAACCCCTGAGAATTCGATTTCATGAGAGCGATCCTCGACGCCCTCACGCGGCACGCGTCGCAACGACCGCACGAGGTCGCGCTGATCAACAGCGAGGGGATCGAACTGCGTTGGGGCTCATTGCGCGAGAACGTGTTGCGCGTGAGCAGTTACGTCAATGCGCACTGCGACATCGGTGCGCGTGTGAGCGTGAGCCTCGGTTGGGGCAGCGACTTCTGGATTGCCGTGTTGGGAATTGCTGCTGCAGGACGCGTTCCCTGCGTGTTGCCCTTTCCCACCGCAGGCTTGTTGGCGAGGCGCTTGCCGCACGAACTCAAGCCCGCACTCATGCTCGATGAACACACCTTCGCACAAGCTGCACACTCCACGATGAGTGTGATGCGCAGTCACGATGTTCAGGGCGCGATCTTGCTTTCGTCGGGCACCACGGGACGATCGCGGTTTGTCATGCGTTCAAGCGCGAGCATCGATGAGATCGCGGCAACACTCGTCGAAGAAGAGTTGTGTGTGCGCGGCGATGTCGTCGCATCGTTTCTCCCCATGGCGCATGCGTATGGATTCGAGCACGCGTTTCTCGCGCCGATTCTTGCGGGCGCGTGTGTGCGGGTCATGGAATCGTTTTCGCTTGATCGCGCAGTGCGCGCCTTGGCGGAAGGCGCGACTTCGATGCCGCTCGTCCCCTTCACCGCCGATGCGCTCGCGCACGCGTCGCCTCCCTGCGAGCACCTTCGCAGTGTGGTGGTTGCGGGCAGCGTGCTGACACCAGCGATTCGTGCGCGTTTTGAAGGGGTTTTCAAGCGCCCGCTCATTGATCTCTACGGCGCGACGGAGTTGGGCACGATCTGGCTCGATCGCGGCCAAGGCGGAAAACTCGTGCGTGGCGTCGAGGTCGTGCTGGCAAAGGGCGACTCGTCCGAACTCGCCACCCATGGTGAGATCACAGTGAAGTGTCCCGGCATGCTCGATGGAATCATTACAGAGGACGGCTCGAGCAGCAGCGGATTGATGGACGGATACTTTCGCACTGGTGATCTTGGCGAGCGCGCGATGAATGGAACGCTGCGCATCACCGGACGCTTGCGTTTGGTGTTTGATGTCGGCGGACTCAAAGTCAATCCTCTCGAAGTCGAAGAGGCGTTGGAACTGCATCCATCGATTCGATACGCATTGGTGAAACCCGTCGCCGCAAGCGGCGCGCTGCAGCGAGTTGCTGCCGAATTGGAATTGCGCGACGGCGTGAATGAGCCCACGCTTGCCGAGATTCGTGCGTTTCTCGCGCCCTTACTTCCCAGTCACGCACTGCCGCGCATCGCAACAGTGGTGGCCGCGCTCGGGCGAACCCCAAGTGGAAAGCTCATTCGCGCGTGCGCGGCAAGCGAGTTTGCGCCCGTTGTGACTCGTCCCGATTCACTCATTGATCGAGGTGCGCGTGAGCAATACACCAAACAATTGTTCGACGACTCTGCATCTGGCTACGACCATGCGAGCGGGTTCGCGTTCTTGCGAACGGGTCGCCGCTATCGCCGGCGCATGCTGATCAACGGCGGGCTCACCACCGGGTCGGCGCATCTCGACATCGGCAGCGGCACTGGATTGTGCGCAGCGATCGCGCAAGAAATTGTTGGTGCAACAGGACGAGTGGTCGCGCTTGATCCCAGCGTTGGCATGCTGGCACAAGCATCCAAACGCGGCGTGCGTGAGACCGTGGTTGGCCGGGCCGAAAGCCTTCCCTTTGCCGACGAATCGTTCGATTTCGTTTCGATGAGCTACATGCTGCGCCATGTCGACGACCTCGCGATTGCCTTTGCAGAAGCGCGTCGCGTTCTGCGTCCTGGCGGAAGAATCTTGATCTTCGAACTCACGCGACCAGAGCCTGTTGCCATGCGCAGCGCCTTCGATCTTGCGATGGATTGGGTTGTGCCCACCATTGGCGTCATCGCGAGCGGACGGCCCTCGACGTTTCCCATGATGCGCTACTGGGCGGACACCATGCGCGCCGCCGTAAAGCCCGCACACATCGTGCGCGCACTTGAGCATTGCGGTTTCACCGGCACGCGACACTTGCTGCAGTTGGGAATGTTCAGTTGCTACCGAGGCAGCGCGCCGCTCGCGTGAACGCGAGCATGAGGCTGATCACAGCAATCGCAGACAACCAAGCAGGAGCGATCGTCGAAAGCAAGGCGACGATCACTGCTGCGCACAGCGCGACCAACACCGATGCGTGCAGTCGCCACCCCAGCCACATGACAATGGGCACCACAATGGCGAGAGCGACGAACACATCGAACTGCTGCGTCGCGCATAGTGCCAGCGTCCCTGCCACGAGAATGGCCGCGCCTTGAATGCGTCGCCATGATCGATCGCGCCGCAGCAAACTCCCGCGCAGAGCACTCGACGGCGTCAACACGAAAACTCGTGTCGCAGCGAGACGCGCAAACACCGTCAGAGATTCAACCCAATCTCCGAAGCGAAAGTGTGAAACGCGCTGCTCTCCGGTTTGATAGACCGTTGCGATTTCGAGTTCATCGATCTCGACACCAGCCCACGCGGCGCGCACGAGGAACTCTTCTTCCCATGCGTAGCGGCCGCCGCGACAGACGATGTGTTCGACTTGCGCCAACGGATAGCAACGCAATCCACAAATCGGATCGCTCACGCCAAGGCCCGTCAAGGCGCGGATTCCCAATGCCCACAATCGTCGACCAAACAAACTTGCGGTGGGATAGCCCTCGGTGACCTCGCAGCGACGACCGAGCAAAAACACGCCGCGGCGAGCCGATTGCAGCAATTTCAACGCGTCACCGATGCGATGTTGTCCATCGGAGTCCATCGTCAACGCACAGCCAAAGCCCAACTCGCGCGCGCGTGCCAGACCCGCAACCAGAGCTGCACCTTTGCCTTGATTGTGGGTGAACGTGATCAGCGTGCGCTGTGCGTGACCATCGCACCACGCGCGCGCCCACTCGTTGGTGCCGTCGTCAGAGCCATCATCGATGACGATCACCGACAACTCGGCATCGGCCAGTTCTTGCAGCACGGTGGGCAACGTGCGCAGATTGCGATATGTCGGAACGATGACTGCCACACGCATTGGAGTATGGTAAACCCATGAGCGCGCAGCGGAGCGATTTCACACGACTGGTGGACGATGCGCGCGCGCATGTCGACCACAATTACGTCGAGCATGTCAATCCCAGTTTCGCGCAGCTGCTCCACTTGACGGGTTTCGATCGGCGCTATGTGCGCGGACTCGATGCGCGCTTGTGGGACGACGTTGGTCACGAGTACGTCGATTGCATCGCGGGCTACGCGGTGCATGCCGTCGGTCGTTCGCATCCAAGAATGATCGCCGCACTCGACGAAGCGCTGCGCAGCCAACTTCCCAACTGGGTGCAGTTCGAGCGCAATCCGCTGGCTGCGTTGCTCGCGCAACGACTGTGCGCGCGCGTGCCTGGTGATTTGCGTCACGCGGTTTTTTCCAACTCGGGAGCCGAAGCCGTGGAGTGCGCGCTCAAACTAGCACGGCGCTTTACTTCTCGCAGTGCTGTGCTTCACTGCGACATGGCGTTTCATGGACTCACATTGGGCGCACTCGCCGCCAACGGAAACCAACATCTGCGCGAAGGATTTGGGCCGCTGGGCGAGTCCACTTCGATCGCGTTTGATGATCTCGTCGAGTTGGAAAAAGCCCTCGAAACAAGGCGTTTTGCTGCATTTCTCGTGGAGCCCGTACAAGGCAAGAGTCTCCGCGTGGCATCGAACGGCTATCTCGGCGAAGCCTCGAGGCTGTGTGCCAAGTTCGGCACGCTACTCATCGTCGACGAAGTGCAAACGGGAATTGGACGCACGGGCCGCTTCCTCGCACTCGAGCATGATGCGGCGTGTCGGCCTGACATCGTCGTGCTCTCGAAGGCGCTCGCGGGAGGATTCGTGCCCGTGGGCGCGGCGCTGGTGCGCGCTGATGTTTGGCGCGCGACGTTCAACTCGATGACCAACGCGTTGGTGCACGCCTCAACGTTTCAAGGCGGAGTGTTGGCCATGACCGCGGCATTGATGACGCTGGAGATTCACGACGCGGAACAACTCTCGCAACGCGCCGAGCGCATGGGCACCATCCTTGGTAAGGGCTTTGACGAATGTGTGCGGCGCCATGACGGCGCGGTTGAAGTTCGAGGCCGCGGACTCATGCTCGGCGTTGCGCTGCACAAAGATTTCGCGGAACGATTCTTGTCGCAGCTTCCGTTGATCGGCTCACTCGAGCGCGTGCTCTTCGGACAGGCGTTCGCCATGAAAATGCTCGAGAGCCATCGCGTGCTCTGCCAAGTCACTGACAGTCGCTCGAATATTTTGAAGTTCACTCCGCCTCTGGTCATCGACGAAAGTCAGTGCGCACGCGTCGTTGCCGCATTCGATGCGACGCTGCACACGCTGAGCGGAATCGCGTCCCCGCTGCTGCACGGAACGTTTTACGCATTGAATCGATTGCGCGCGGGAATGATGACTTCTGCGCCTTCCCCTGCGAGCGATCGGCAATCCGTTCGCTAGACATCGGGCGTCGCTGCAGCACTGCCCGCCGTTGACAGCACCACCGTTCCTTCGGCGGCCACGACACCTGCGACGATTGCGGTGACGCTAAGGCGGAACAGTTGTCCCACTGAGGTCAGTTCACTGGCGTGCAGCGTGATCACCGCGGGCGGACGCACGGGAATGCGAAAGCGAATCTCGGAGTGCACCAACATTCCGCGGCACCCTGTGTCGCCGTAGCGCGCGATGAGCGACATCCCTGCCGTTTGCGCCATGGATTCGATGAGCAACACGCCGGGCACGATTGGGTCGCTGGGAAAATGTCCGCGAAAGAAGTCTTCCGTGCCATCGACTTGCCACTCTGCTTCGAAGCGCTCGCCGTCGCAGATCATGACACGCGACACAAACACAAACGGTGCGCGATGCGGAAGTTGTTCGATGAGCGTGTTCACGTCTTCGATGCCGCGAGTTCACTCTGTGCAAAGTCGACGAATCGCCCCACCGTTCCCATGGTGTCGCGATTGAGGCTCTTGGTCGCAATCTTGTGGCCGAAACGTTTCTCGATTCCTGTCACCAGCATGAGCAGATCAAGCGAGTCAAGCGCGAGTCCTCCGCCGACGAGTTCGAGGTCATCCGTCACATCCATTCCCGAAAACTTGAGATCGGTATGGATGATGTCGCACACGGTTTGAAAGATCTGCTCTCGGGTTGCCGACACGCGAGGTACTCCTACGAAAGATGCCAGCGAGCGTACTCGCAGTAAGGCGACGAGCCATGCGACTCACGAATCCGACGAGTCGTGATCATCGACCAACGCGTAGAAGCCCGCGCCAGTGTTGCGCAGTTTGCCGGTGGTGACCAAAGATTCCCAAACGCTGCGCGCGAAGTCGCTCGGCGGAATGATCGCGTCGATGTTGTGACTTCGTCCGCCGGTCATGGGACCGACGCCAAGACGACTCTCGGCATCGAGACGAGTGATCTTAAGACGCTTGCGAAAGGCCTTGAGCGCGGACCTCATCGTGTCGGCGTCGGCGAGGGGTGTTGCGGCGATCGCTGGTTTTTCCGCGGCTTCAGCGATGATTTCGCCGTGCAGACGCCGCGCGAGGGTTTGCAATCCTGCGCCATCGCGTGCCATCACCAACGCCATGATTGACTTGGGATCGACCTTGGCGCGAAGCAACAACTTGTGCATCGCGCCCCACTGCGGGCCCGCTTTGGTTGGCTCGGTCGCGAGCAACACATCGATCGCCACATCGATTTCCAGCAGCAGCGACGGCGCAATTTTTGCGGCGACCTTCTGCCCATGTTCAGAGTGTTGCTCAGTCATTGGCGCAGCGTACTCCAAGTGATTCGCCATGAGCGAAGCGCGAAAGACACCATGCAACGTTGCAATCATCATCAATCACGTCGCGCTCGGCGCATCGTCGCGCACGAGCACCGCCATCACCAATGGCACGACAACAATCGTGAAGATGGTCGAGACCAACAAGCCGCCGCCCATGACAGCGCCGAGTCCGCGATAGAGCTCGCTGCCCGCGCCGGGCGCGAAGACCAACGGCAGCAGTCCCGCCACGCTGGTGAACGCGCTCATCAAGATCGGACGCACGCGCGTGCGCACGCTCTCGGCGATGGCTGCGCGCAGGGGAAGTTTTCCGCCCACGATCACTTTGGGCGCGCCGACAAGTCCACGAAACGACGCGTCTGAAGGAGTTTCATCCGCAGTGCCACGTTGGAAGTTGAGCGTCTGATGAACCAGCAGAATCGCGTTGTTGACCACGACTCCAATGAGGATCACGAAGCCGAGCATGGTCAATACATCGAGCGATTGCATGGGCAGCGTGGGACTGGTCAAGCTCACGATGAACACTGCAAACAGCGCCGCAAATCCGCCTACTGCCGCAAGCGGCACGCTAAACATGATCACGAACGGCAGCACGAAACTCTGGAACAACACGGCCATCACCAAGTAGCACACTAAGAGTGCGAGGAACACCGTGCTGGTGATGAGTCCGATGGCGCTTCCGTCACCGATCAGTTGACCGCGCACTTGCGCCAAGGCGCTCGCTGTGCCCGAAACTTCGCTCACGACGCCGCCAGGAATCGATCCATCCGCGCGCCCCGCTGCGAGTTCTTTCTCGATGGATGTCACTGCCTCTTCGAGCGACATCGTGGGCGGTGGTGTCACTTGCAGACGCACCGATCGTTGACGATCGACGTGATTGATCTGCGTATCACTCGCGCCGCGTTCTACGTCGGCCAACTGTCCGACCGTCACCAGTCGTCCGCTAGGAAGCGCGACAGGAACGTTCAGAACTTCGTCAAGATCAGTGGAGCGCCGCGTTGCCGCCGCTTCGGCACTGGCGCGATTGATGATGATGAGATCGATGAAGTCGCCGCCCGCGCGATACTCGTCGATGAGCGCACCATCGCCCGCAGCGGCGACGGAAAGCGTCAAATCCTCGGGCAAAATGCCTGCATCCGAGATGCGGCGCTGATCAGGACGCACGCGCATTTCCAATCCTGGTGTCGCGAAGTTCGCGGGGTCGGGCTGCACCGAGCGCGGTCCAAACGCTCCGGTCAAGCGCATCATCATGCGCTCCGCCGCGCGTTTCACATCTTCGAGTTCATCGCTGCGCAAATCAACAGCGACCGCGCTGCCTGATGAACCGCTGGTACGAAAGAGCGGAACTTGAAACGCAAACGCCATCGTGCCCGGAAGCACTTCGCTGCGCGTTGCGTGCGCGAGAAGATGTTCGTTGTAACTCGCTCGTTCAGGCTCGGCGGCAATTCCGCCGTGAAACATCGTTGGACCGAAGCCGACTACGAAATAGTTTTCCAGCGGCGCGGGTTGCACTTCTTTGCCGAACTTGAAGGCCATCCACGGAGTGACCGCGACCTTGGGCAGCGCACTTTCGGCAGCGGCGCGCTCTGTCGTGCCGCGCTCAGGCATCATGCGTTCCCAATACGGCGCCACGGTTTTTTCCACGCGTTGCGCGAGTTCTTCTTGCATCGCACTCGATGTTCCTGGTGGCGGCAAGATCAAACCAAACACCAAGTTGCGGTTTCCCTTGGGCAAGTAATCCGACGGCGGCATCAAGTAATAGCTTCCTGCCAACGATGCCAACATCATGATCATCACGAACGCGACGCTGGCCAACTTGCGACGCGATATCGAGAAGATCCAGCGCGCAATTCCCGTGGCGAATCGTTCACCAAGTCCTACGCGCGCGGGCTTGCTGCTGAGCGCCGCGATCGAAGCTGCATCCGTTGCGCGCTTAGGGGCCTTCAACAAATATGCGCACGCGCACGGAGTCACCGTGATCGAGACCACCATCGAAAGCAGATTCGAAATCAAAATCGCCAGCGAGATGTCGCGAAACAGTTGACCGACTTCATCACCGATCAAGAAGATCGGAATGAAGACCACGCACGTCGCGAGAGTCGATCCCAGAATGGCGCCCGCGACTTCTTGCGTTCCCACCAGTGCGGCGCGACGCGCGTCTTTGCCCATTTCCATGTGGCGTACGACATTTTCCAACACCACGATGGAGTTGTCGATGAGCGTGCCGATGGCAAACGCGAGTCCGGCGAGACTCACCACGTTGATGGTTCGACCCATCGAGAGCATGACTACCACCGTCGCGATCACTGCGAGCGGAACGCTGGTGCCCACGATCACGATGCTGCGCCACGAGCGAAGGAACACCATCAGCGTGATCACGGCCAACAAGCCGCCTTGCCAGATGTTGTTGAGCACGAGATTGAGCGCGTCGTCGATGTACACCGTTTGATCGAAGACCAACTTGGCGGTGAGTGGCGCGCTGAGTTGCAACTCTTTGGACTCGGTGTCGAGCACTCCGCCCGTCAATGCCAGTTGCGCGAGAGCGACCTTGACCCCTTCCATCACCTCGATGACGTTGGTTCCCACTTCTTTCTGCACATTGATCGCCAGCACGGAAACGCCTTGAGAACGCACGAAACTGCGCGCTTCCTTCCACGCCTCAACGACTTGCGCGACATCGCTCACCAGAATCGGCCCACCCGCGCCCTGCGCAATGGCGACGCGCTCGACATCGAGCACCGATTCGAATTGCCCCACGCAACGCAGCACCACATCGCGCTTCGATTCGGTGACGCTGCCCGCAGGTGCATTTTGATTCGCCGCGCGCAACGCGTTGGCGAGTTGAGTCATGGTCACCCCGCGTGCTGCGAGTGCTGATGGATCGACGCGCACTTGCAGCGCTTTTTCGCGACCACCAAGAACGTTAACTTCGGCGACGCCTTGCACGCGCTCAAGCTGTGGCTTGACTCGATCGACAGCAAACTCTTGCATCGTGCGAATATCAAACGGCGCACCATCACGCATCGCGCCTTCACCTGCAGAGAGCACGATCCATGCGATGTAATCCTTGTTCTCCGGATCGCTCGCTTCGACGACGGGTTCATCAACGCCAAAGGGATACGCGCTCACTTGGCGCAAGCGATCGCTCACTTCGCGAATGGCCGCGTCCTTGTCGGTGCCCGGCGCAAACTCAAGGCGAACCGACGCGGAACCTTGCGTGGCGCTGCTGGTCATCGTGCGCACACCTGCGACGCCTTGCAGCTTTTCTTCCTGCTTTTCGACGATGGATTGCTCGACTTCTTGCGGCGACGCATCGGGCCACATCGTCGAGATGCTCACGATGGTGTCATCAACATCAGGCGTGAGTTGCACGGGAACTTCGCGCACCGCGATCACCGCGCAGAGCAACACCAACAACACACCAACCAACACTGTGACGGGTTGGCGAATCGATCCTTCAACAATCTTCACGAGTCACCCGCCGTCTCCGGCGAACCTGCGGCGACGGGAGTTGCGGTCGTTGGAGTTCCCGTCGTTGGCGACGCTGTTGTTGCTGTCGTCGGTGTCGCGGTACGCGGCGTTTCGATGGCGACGACTGCGGACATCGGCATGAGTCGCTCGTTGCCTTCGACTACGACTTGGTCTGTGCTTTCAAGCGCGCAAGCTTCGAGTGCGACGTTGTCACCAACTGGAAACGCAACACGCACGTTCACAGGAACGGCAACACCTCCGCGCACTGCGTACACGAATGCTCCTGCATCGCCGCGTAGTAGCGCGTCCTTGGGGATGATCAATCGCGGTGTGAGTGGACCTGCAGGTACGTACGCCGTCAGCGCTAAACCTGCGGCGAGAGCGCCGTTCTCATTGGTCACATCAAGCACCGCATAGAAGGTGCGCGAACGAGGATCGATCGCGGGAATCACGCGCAGCGCTTTTCCCACCACGCGCGTTTGCGACGCGGTACGCACTTCGATGGGGCTTGGAGTGGTTGGCTCGCCGCGCGTGCGCCCGACTTCGGCGACGGCCGCTTCAAACAACTCTTGCGGAACCTCAAACCACGCTTCGAGCATCGCAGTTTCTGCGAGGTCAATGATGGGCGCGCCTTCCGAGATCCACTCGCCGACCTCGGTATGTTTCTTCACCACCACGCCGCCAAAGGGCGCGCGTAAATCGAGATCGCCGAGGCGTTTGGTGAGCAACTCCTTAGTCTTCTCCAACGCTTGCATGCTCTGGGCAACCTGTTCCGATTGACTCTTGGCGATGTCGGATTTGCTTTGCGCATCGAGGATTTCGCGCGGATTGGTCGCGCCCTCCTCGCTGGCCTTGCGAATCAGTTCGAGCTGACGCTGCTGCATGAGCAATGACGCACTGCGCTCCGCGACCATCGCTTCTGCCGACGCGATGTTGTGCAAATTCATCTTTACTTCGATGTGAAGACGCGTGCCATCAAGCTTCGCGATCACCGCGCCACGCTCGATGAGATCGCCCTCGCGCACGAGCACGCTGCGCACGATGCCCGCCTCTTCGCTGGCGATGGTCGAGAACCGTGCGGGGCGCAATTCGCCGAAGACTTGCTTGCGCGGCGCCAGCGACTGCTCCGTCACCGCGACCACCCGCACTGCGGTTGGTGGAGGTCCATATGAGGAGGCTTTCTCTTGCGCGGCGGACACGCAAGGCAAGGCAATGCACGAAGAGATCACGACGCAAACCGATATTGAGCGCGCAAACGCAGAGTTCAGACACAGCATGGGGACCAATGATACGGGCAACGTGTGCCGCAAAGACGCGCGCGCGCGCTACCATTCGCCCCCTTCAAACGAACACAGAGGTTGCACTATGGAAGCTGGAATCGTCGGTCTACCCAACGTCGGAAAGAGCACGCTCTTCAACGCCCTCACTGCTGCAGGCATCGAGGCGGCGAACTATCCGTTCTGCACCATCGAGCCAAATATCGGCGTAGTGAGTGTTCCCGATGATCGACTCAATCGCATCCAGAAACATGTGAAGACGCAGAAGGTGATTCCTGCGGCGCTTCGCTTGGTTGACATCGCGGGCATCGTGAAGGGCGCGTCGACTGGTGAAGGCCTCGGCAACAAATTTCTCAGCCACATTCGTGAGGTCGATGCGATTCTCCATGTGGTGCGCTGCTTTGCGGATCCTGATGTCATGCATGTCGAAGGCACGGTTGATCCGCTGCGCGATATTGGCACGATTGAAACTGAGTTGATGCTTGCGGACTTGCAAGTCGTTGAGCAATCGCTCGACAAATCGCGTCGACTCGCGAAGTCAGGTGACAAGGAGCAGATCCTTCGCGTGAGCGTGTTTGAGAAATGCTTCGCAGCGCTTAATGCGGCGAAGCCTGTGCGCAGCGAGAGCTTTGATCCTGACGAGACGAAGTTGCTCAAGAGCCTGGGCATGATGACCGCGAAGCCCACGCTCTACGTCGCGAATGTCGACGAAGCGCAGCTGGCGAACGAAGGCGAACTCGTCGCGCGCGTGCGTGCGCACGCGAGTTCCACGGGTGGTCAAGTCGTGGTCGTCTGCGCGAAGATCGAAAGCGAACTCGCGGAGATGGAACCCGCCGATCGCGTCGAAATGCTGGAGAGCCTCGGCATGAAAGAGCCTGCGCTCGCGGTCGTTGTGCGTGGCACCTACGACTTGCTCGGATTGCAAAGCTATTTCACCGCGGGCGAGAAAGAGGTTCGCGCGTGGACGATTCACAAGGGTTTCACCGCGCCGCAAGCTGCGGGCGTGATTCACACCGATTTCGAACGCGGCTTCATTCGCGCCGAAATCTACACCTTGGCGGATCTCGAACAGTACGGCAGCGAGAAAGCGATTCGCGAAGCTGGTCGTTTGCGCGCGGAAGGCAAGACCTATGTGATGCATGATGGCGACATCACGCACTTCTTGTTCAACGTGTGATGGGCACACGCGCGCGCGAGAAACGAAACAATCAAAAGCAACAAACCCCGCGTCAAACGCGGGGTTTGTCGTTCTACGTTTCTTTCGTGTCACTCAGCGACGACGGCGACCCATCGCCGCGCCGGCGAGGCCCAACAGTGCCAACGCACTCGGCGCTGGAACCACGGCGAAGGTGAGGTTGTCCACGGTGGCGTAGACACTGTCCGAACCCGCGAATGGTTGGGCGACGATCGTGAGCGACGTGATCGACGAGGTCGTCGAGTAGAAGCCGATGAACGACGAGGACGAATCGATGAAGCCCATGTAGCTGGTGCCGTCGGCGAGGCTCATGGTGACGATGCTGGGAACCACGTTGAAGTCGATGTCAGTTCCGAAGACATTGCCCGCGATTCCTTGCACGCCCGAGCCAGCGCAATCCAACACCAACGCGGCGGGACTGTTCGTCGAGAGCATTCCGCCTTGGCAGAAGATGCCGCCGGCAGCGTTCGCGCTCCACATGACTCCGTCGATCGTGCCGCTTACGCCCGTTGGGTAGAACCCGTCGTACGCAGCGAAGTTTTCGTCCACCAGCGAGAGATCGCTAGCGGCGGTGTAGGCGTTCCACACGAATTCATTGGTGAAGACGATGACGGCCGCGCTCGACATCGAAGTAATCGATGCAACGGCAGTGACTGCGAGAGTTGCAGTGAGAAGAGTGACCTTGCGCATAAAGCCTCCGGAAATAGGCGTTACGAGAATCGGGCGAGAACCGAAACTACGGCGATTCGAGCGCGTGAAGAGTTTGCGCGCATCGCGTTGGACACGTGACGCGCAGGAACCCGAGACAGGGTGTAGGGACAGAACACGGTCAGAACGCGGACAAAACATTCTGGTTGGACAACCAGAGATGAAACGAAACGCAGTGAGTGGTTCGGCGCTGTGAGGGCGACCGGTGTCGAGCGGGGGCTGATGCACGAAGTGCGAAGGCCATCCACGACAAAAGGAACCCAAACAGCGCATGAAGCGCTCCCTGTGTTCCTTCCGAGCAGTCCGATTATGCCGCGGTTCCTGCCGTCTGCAAGTGAACCGCTGCGATTGTCAAAGTATTTCGCAAAATTCAGCGCCGCTCGAGCAGATGCAATGAGGGCCGCGACCGTGAGCCGATCTCGCTCACCACTGCGCGGATTGATGTAAAGCCTGCTCGAGCAACGAGCTGTAGTCATCGAAGGGAAGTTCGACGCCGCCGAATTGTTCCATGTGCTCGTTGGCTTCTTGGCTGTCGAGCAGAGTGAATCCGCCGGCGGAAAGTCGAGCGTCGAGCGCAATCAAGCAAATCTTGGAAGCGTTCGCGCCACCGAGCTCGCGTCGCGTGAACATGCTCTCGCCGAAAAACGCGCTGCCCAGCGTCACGCCGTACAGCCCTCCGACGAGTACGCCGCCGAGCCATGCTTCAACGGAATGCGCGTTGCCTAGGCGATGCAATTCGCAATAGACGTCGATCATGCGCGGCGTGATCCATGCGACGTTTTCGCCGCCGCGATCCTGCGCGCAATGTTCCATCACGCGACGAAACGCGGTGTCGACGCGAATTTCAAAGGGCCTCTGCGCGGCGAGACGCGCGAGTCGTCGCGGAACATGCAGTTGGCCAATCGGCAGAAGAAACCGAGGATCGGAGACGATCCACTGAATCGTTCCACACGGATCGGCCATAGGAAACGCACCCTGCGCGTAAGCATTGAGCACGGTGCGTGCGTCGAAGCGATGGGCGGTTCCGGCGTGGAAGTACACGAGCCGCGCAGACTACACGCACACGCCGCGCAAGCTAGACGGGACGCGAAATGACGCGAACCTGCGCGAATTGGCGATGTCCTTCAGGGCCCGAGTGGAATCCGTAGCCGGAGTCCTTCGCGCCCACCCAAGGGCAACCGTCGGCGCCGCCGCACCCTTGATTCACGCCCACCATTCCCGTGTTGATGCGCGCAGCGATGCCTTCCGCGCGCGCGACATCGCGGCCAAACACGGCCGCGCCTAAACCAAACGGCGTGTCGTTGGCGAGGCGCACCGCTTCATCGAGCGAGTCAAACTTCTGCACGCACGCGACTGGCCCGAAGGTTTCTTCGCGCATGATTTCCATCGTGTGATTGACGTTCGCGAGGATGGTTGGCGCAATGAAATTTCCACTGCCCGCGCTGCCCCCCGCCAACACCGTCGCGCCCGCGGCGATCGCAGCGTCGATCTGCGCAACGACTTTCGCCTTCTGACGCGCATTCACCATCGGACCAACGGTGGTCGTTTCTTCGCTCGGATCACCTTGCTTGAGCGCCGCGGTTTTCTCCACCATCTTGGCGAGAAACTCTGCGCGCACCGCCGCGTCGACATAGATGCGCTCGGTGCTCACGCACACTTGCCCTGCGTTACGAAAACTGTTTCGCACCGCAAACGCCGCGGCAAGATCAAGATCCGCATCATCAAGAACGATGAGTGGATCCTTGCCGCCGAGTTCGAGAATGACGCGCTTGAGCGAAGGACCCGCATCGCTGAGGATGCGCTTGCCAGTTTCGCGCGAGCCGGTGAAGACGATGAGATTCACATCCGAGAGCACCAACGCGCGACCTTGCGTGCCATCGCCGATCACCATCGTGAGCACGCCGTGAGGCAGAAACTCATTGAGGATCGAAGCGTATTCGCAGGCGACGAGTGTGGTCTCTTCGCTTGGCTTGAGCAGCACGGTGTTGCCGGCGATGAGCGCGGGCAGCACTGACTGATGCGGCATGAGAATGGGGAAATTCCACGGGGTAATTGCGGCGCAAACACCAAGCGGCGCGTGACGCAAGATGCTGGTGGTGCGCGCGTCAGCACGCGTGATGTCCGCGAGAGCGTCGACGATCTGATCGATCTCTTGCGCGAAGGCGGTCGCGGTGTACGTCGCCTCGCCGACGGCTTCGGCGAGCGGCTTGCCCAACTCGCGTGAAGCGAGGTCGCCAAGACGCGCGGCCTCTTGCGTGAGTCGCGCCGCGGCGGGGCGAAGAATCTCGGCGCGCTCGCGCAGGCTCAACGCACCCCAGGTTTGCTGCGCGGCGTGCGCTTGTTGCACCATGCGCGCAACGTGTTCGACCGGCGTGAATGCAATGCTGCCCACGACTTCGCCGTTGGCGGGATTGATGGATGTCAAGAGCGAGTCATTGGCGCATGCAGTAGACATGCGAAGAGGCTACCAAGCGCTTGCGCGAGATGATTTCGACGTCGGCGCGCGCGCGTCAACGACCGCCAAGAGTGCTCACGCCTGCAGCACCGCGCGATACCGCGGCTTGCCTTGGCGCACCCAGTCGAGTGCTTTGTTCGCATCGGTGAACGAGAAGCGCTCGACCTGCGCGCCGATGCTGTGGCGCGCGGCAAACTCGAGCATCTCGTTGATCACCCAGCGGCCGCCAGTGCAACTTCCCATGACCGTTTTGCGCCCGATGATGAGCGGCATCGCCGACACATTCAACGGCTTTCCCGCAGCGGCGAGCATGAGCAGTTTGCCCGTAGGCCGCAGCATGTTCACGTAGTCGCCCCAGTTGAGGTCGACCGAGACTGTGCTCGCGATGATGTCGAAGTGGTTGAGCGGCGCCGTGGCGCAACCGGGCGCGACGAAGTAGTGCGCGCCCATCGCGAGCGCGTCCGCCTTTTTGTCTGGCGACTGGCTGAACACGGTCACCTCGCAGCCCATCGCGCGCGCGAACTTGACACCCATGTGTCCCAGTCCACCGAGCCCGATGACGCCAACGCGCATCGACGGATGGAGCTCCGCGGCGCGAAACCCACCGTAGAGCGCGACGCCACCGCACAGCATGGGCGCGACCGACGCGGGATCGAGGTTCGCGGGAATCTTGAACGCCCAATCGCCGGGAAGACGCATGCGATCAGCGAACCCGCCGAAGTTTCCCACGCACGTCGCTTGGTTGGTGAGGCAGAGACTCTCGTTCCCGCGCAAACACTCGGCGCAGTGACGGCACGTGCTGCGCGTCCAGCCCACGCCCACGATGTCATCGACGGCGAGATTCGTCACGTGTTTCCCGCGCGCGGCGACGCGGCCCACGACCTCGTGGCCAGGCACCAGCGGATAGCTCGAGATTCCCCAATCGTTGTCGACGAGGTGCACGTCGCTGTGGCAAATGCCGCAGTGAGTGATGGCCAGTTCGATGTCATGATCGCCAAGCGGAGCTGGTTCGTACTCGAACGCTTCAAGCGGGGCTTTGGAAGTGCGGGCGGCATAGGCGCGGAACTTGGTCGGCATTTGCCGAGGATAGGCGGCCAAAGCGATTTAGCGTCTGCGATGCACGGAGGTCGGCGCGGTGAAAGTGCCTGGCACGTTGGCGTGAATGTGCCTGGCACGTTGGCGTGAAAGTGCCTGGCACGTTGGCGTGAAAGTGCCTGGCACGTTGGCGTGAATGTGCCTGGCACGTTGGCGTGAATGTGCCTGGCACGTTGGCGTGAATGTGCCTGGCACGTTGGCGTGAATGTGCCTGGCCACTCGGCATTGTGTTGACGCTCAAAGGGTGCCTATCCATTTGGCATCCATGATCAGAAGTCTGGATTCAAGCAATAGTTACGATGTTCCAATTCGGAGAACCGCAGTCACCGTCCAACCGGCGTGTCACTGTGGTGAAGTTCAAAATGTGCCTGTCCACTCGGCATCGGGCATCGTCGTGAAGCTCAAAATGTGCCTGGCCACTCGGCATCTGAAAGTGCCTGGCACATTGGCTCCTTTGGCTCCTAGTGAAAGTGCCTGGCACATTGGCTCGTCGTCTTGAAGCCCAAAATGTGCCTGGCCACTCGGCCGCCACTCGGCATCTGAAAGTGCCTGGCACATTGGCTCCTCGTCGGCATCTGAAAGTGCCTGGCACATCGGCTCCTCGTCGCGCACACCGCCGAGCGCATTGACTTCACCGCGTGCCTCGTTACATTGTCCGACCCTCTAACGATGGGCCGTCGAGGACTGCGTCAATGCAGGCCTCGCATGGAGCACCAATGCGGCCTCTGCCGGTGCCCCAGCCTGAGAGGAAAAGTCTCGTCCTCGCGCGGTGCGCGAACGACGGACTTAGGCCGCGAGCAGGATCCCTCGGGACTCATGCCTTGAGCATGTGTCGAGGACCTCGCCGCGGACGCGTTCGCCACGTTGGCGCGCGCGGCGTCGAGTGTCCAACCGTCTTCACGCTCACGCGCGAAGGCCATACCGAGGAAGCGTCCGCAGAAGATTTCAGATGATCCCGAACTGATCACGACTTCACGGTTTTGATCAGCAGTTGATTGAGCGACAGGCAGCCGCCGTTGATGCGTGATCGGAATTCTGATCATGCATGAGCCGCGCGAGTCAGACGAAAGTCAGACGCGAATTCAGAACTGCGCGACAGGCCAACAATTTCCAGCAGTGAGTCAGGCGTGAGGCGTGGCATCCCGAATGAACAAACGGGGCGCAAAACGCCGACATTCCTCCCGCACTGCAAACGACTTTGGCCCGTGGTGTAAAGGTAGCACAAGTGGTTTTGATCCACTTAGTCTTGGTTCGAATCCAAGCGGGCCAGTTCTTGATTCGTTGGTGTGACTTGTCTTGATTCGTGGTTGTGACTGCAGTGCGCGATGAGTTTCGAAACTCGAAACGCCTCAAGCGCGCACCTCATCAATCAACCACCCCAACTGTGCGGGATCCGCCTCTCTGATTTCTCTGCAGCACGCACGTGCGCAGATGACCAACGAAACGATTTCGCACACCAATCACGACGCCGCTCGCGGTCTCGTCGCCGTCATCCTCGCTGCAGGAAAAGGCTCGCGCATGCAATCGGACCTCCCCAAGGTCATGCATAAGGTGATGGGTCGCGCGATGGTGAATTGGGTCGTTGATGCCGCGCGCGCGGCGGGTGCGAGCAAGATCGTTCTCGTCATCGGTCACGGCGCCGAACTTCTCCGTCGCGAATTCGCTGACGCGCGTGATGTCGAATTCGCGGTGCAAGAATCGCAACTCGGAACCGGTCACGCCGTCGCGATGGCGAAAGAAAATCTCGCCGCGGTTGCCGCGACGAGTGACGTCTTCGTCTTGTGTGGCGACGGACCGCTCATCCGCCCTGAAACTTTGCACACGCTGCTCGCGCTTCATCGCCGCGAGCGGGCCGCAGGAACACTCGCGACCAGCGTGATCGATGAGCCCAAGGGATACGGTCGCATTGTGCGTGACGCCGCAGGAAAACTCGCGTGCATCGTCGAGCACAAAGACGCGAGCGAAGCGCAACGCGCCATTCGCGAAATCAATCCCAGCTACTACTGCTTCCGCGCTGATGATCTCTTCGATGCGCTCGCGCGCGTGGGCAACAGCAACGCCAGCGGCGAGTACTACATCACTGATGTCTTCGGTCTTCTGCGTGAATCAGGACGCACCGTCGCGGCAGTGGACGCAGTGCCTCCGCAAGATGTCCTCTCCATCAACGACTTGATTCAACTCGCGGAGGTCGATGCGATTCTCTGCGCACGCCACGCAGGAGTCACACCATGAGCTCGAGCGATCGCGACAATCTGAAAATCTTCGCTGGTTCGAGCACGCGAGAACTCGCCGCGGGAATCTGCGCGCACCTTGGTCTTCCTCAAGGACTCGGCGCGGTCGTGCGCTTTCCCGACGGCGAGACCATGGTCAAGGTCGATGAGGATGTGCGCGGTCGCGATGTCTACGTTGTGCTCTCGACATGCGAACCGGTGAACGACAACTTGATGGAGCTCTTGGTCTTCATCGATTGCCTTCGTCGCGCGAGTGCCAAGCGCATCACTGCGGTGATCCCCTATTACGGCTACGCACGACAAGATCGCAAAGACGAAGGACGCGTGCCCATCACTGCAAAGCTCGTCGCGAATCTCATCGTGGCTGCGGGTGTGGACCGCGTGTTGTGCATGGATCTCCACGCCGCGCAAATCCAGGGTTTCTTCGACATTCCCGTCGATCACCTCAGCGCGGCTCCAGTGCTCGCGGACTACTTCTTGCAAATTCGTCCCACCTTGGGCGACATCGTGGTGGTCTCGCCTGATGTGGGCAACGTCAAGGTCGCCAACATGTTTGCCAACGTGTTGCAGTGCGATCTGGCCATCATCGATAAGCGTCGCCAATCGGGATCCAAAGTCGTGGTGAAGAACTTGATCGGCGAAGTTGAGGGCCGCACTGTGCTCCTCTTCGACGACATGATTTCGACGGCGGGCACTGTGTGCGAAGCGGCGAAGCTTGTCGTCGAGCGCGGCGCGACCGATGTCATTGCGGCATGCACGCATCCGGTGTTGGTCGGTCTTGCGATGCAGCGACTGCTTGACAGTCCCGTTTCGAAAGTCGTCGTTGCCGACACGATTCCTTGCGGAGCGCGCACCAAGCCGCTCGAGTCCAAACTCGTTGTCCTCAGCGTTGCCACGCTGATTGGCGAAGCGATTCACCGCATTCATCACGATCAATCCATCTCCGCACTCTTCCGCCACGGCGCAGGAGCGAAGCGCTGACACACCGACTCACTCACACAACGTCCAATCGTTTCGTCTTCTCGCGCGTGGCACAGAAATCTAGTTGTCGAAGTCAATTTCGCAATCGCCTTCACGACAGAATTTCGGCACCAACGCGCACCTTTCTTCGTCTCATCAACACCGGTTTCAAACCAGTTTCAACATCGGAGTAAACACTATGTCTAAAGAAGTTCCCACCATCCAAGCGCAAACGCGCGACCGCCTCGGCAGCCGCTATTCCAAGCGACTGCGCACTGCGGGTCGTCTTCCCGCCGTCATCTACGGTCACGGCTCCACGCCGCTCGCCGTGCACGTTGACGAGAAGATCACCATCAGCGCCCTCAAGAAGGGTCTGCACGTGATCAACCTCGCCATCGACGGCGCGAGCACCGAGACCGTTCTGGTCAAGGATCTCCAGTTCGGATTCCTCGGCGACAACGTCATTCACATGGATCTCACCCGCGTCAATCTCGACGAAGTGGTGACCGTGGCCGTCTCCTTCGAGTTCTACGGAGCGCCGGACGCTGCGAAGAAGTCGGGCGTCGTGATCGTCAACGAACTCAACGACATTCAGGTGAGCTGCAAGGTGCGTGATATTCCTGAGCACATCCGCATCGATCTCACCGCGATGCACAACGACACCTTCACCGCTGCGGATCTCAAACTCCCAACCGGTGTCACGCTCGCAGGCGATCCACACGCGATCATCGTGCGCGTCGAAGTCGTCAAGGAAGAAGCTGCGGGCGAAGCTGCTGCACCTGCTGCTGCTGCTGCCGCTCCTGCTGCTGCTGCTCCCGCGAAGAAGGAAGACGACAAGAAGTAATTGCCCAACTGCACTGCTCGCGCTTTCATCACCTGTTCAAAGACATAGTTTCACTCGAAGTCACCATGAAGATCGTCGTCGGACTCGGCAACCCAGGCATCGAATATCAGCGAACCCGCCACAACGTGGGTTTCGACTGCATCGATCGTTTGGCGCGCCGTGTGTGCGACGGTGCGCAAACGGCGAAGGCGCGATTTCAAGCGCTTGCGATCGAAGGCGAGTCTGGCGGCGAGAAGGTTCTCCTTCTCAAGCCCATGACCTTCATGAACCTCGCGGGAAACTCGGTGGCGGAAGCGATGCGCTTTTACAAGCTCGACGCATCGCGCGACTTGCTGGTGATGGTCGACGACATTGCACTTCCTTGCGGATCGATTCGATTGCGCATGGAAGGCAGTTCCGGCGGCCACAACGGACTGTCAGACATCGAAGCAAAGCTCGGACTCAACACCTACGCGCGATGCCGCATCGGCATCGACGCGCCAGGACGGATTCCACAACGAGACTATGTGCTGGGACGATTTCGTGAGGATCAACAACCGCTCATCGACGAAGCGATTCGCTTCGCCGCCGAGGCCGCGGAATGTTGGATCACTCGCGGAATCAGTGAGGCCATGAATCGTTTCAACAAGCGCGCTGAGGTGTCGGACGTCAACTCAAGTGAAGCGAAGAAGTCGTCAAACGAAGTGAAGAAGCCCGAGCGGGACAACAAGGCCGATCAAGTCAAGTCAACAACCACAAAGCCTGCGCCTCGTGAGTCGGGCAACACGCCCAACTCGCAGAGCGAGAAACTGAACTAGTCACACACAACACTCGTTGCGAAATTGTTCGCAGCACTCAGATTGGAAACAACAATGGCCGAAACACGCATCAACGCCTACGAAGGCATGTTCCTCTTCCCGCAGACGGTCTCGGCCGATCTGCAGTCCGCCGCTGATCACGTTCTCGAGACGCTCTCCAAGGGCGGCGCCGAGGTCATCAGTCTTTGCAAGTGGGACGAGCGTCGCCTCGCCTACGACATCAAGGGCAACAAGCGCGGCGTCTACTTCCTCACCTACTTCAAGTGCGATGCGCAGAAGCTCACGCTCATCGAGCGCGACTGCCGTCTCAGCGAAAAACTTCTTCGCTCGATGATCACGCGCGCGGATCATGTTTCCGCAGAGCAGATGTTGGCGATGGAAGGTCGTCAGCAACTCGCCGATGAAACCGCGCTGCGCAAGTCGCAGCCAGGCGGCGGAGAGAATGAGCTCGGCGCAGTGGTCACCGTGGTTTTGGCCCCGGTCGCTGCGGGCACCGAAGTTGCTTCAGACACGGCCGCAGAGTGATGTACGCACTTCGGTGCGCAGGCGCCGAGTGAGATCACGATGTCGGCACATGTCGGCACATGTCGGCACATCATGAACACGTCATGAGAACCACGGCCGCGAGAAATCTCGCGGCCGTGGTTCTTTTGTGGGCACTGTTGCAGCGCCAGAATTGCTCGCATGCGAGCAACGCGTGCGATTAATTTTGAGGAAGCAGGTACGCGGGATCCGTGATCGCAGGATCAAACAAATCCGACCCGCGGCACTCGAGGCAATCAAAATCCGGCTGGCCGTCCGCTGTAAACGCTGCCGCGCCCGCGCTTCCGTGAAGTTCGCGCTGACGGGCCTGTTCGGCGAGATACGACGCGCGAAGCTCAAAGATCGGCTGCTCGAGCACTTCGCGCGCCTTCGCGATGGTGGCAAGATCGATGGTGGGTCCGTTCCATCCCAGCGTGCCGTCGTCGCGCTTCGCTGCATAAATCGCGTGTTGTTGCGCGATGCCCGCAACATGACGGCGAAGAATTTCGAGCGACACAATCGCGCTCGCGCGATGCGTGCATTGCAAACTCCTGGCTTCACCCCCGAACCTGAACCGAGGAAGACCCTCGCCGAGTCCATCGCCGATGCCGTCCACCGAAGCCACGAAGGAATTGCGTGGCAGCATCCCGTCCACCTGAGCGAGGTAGTCAATCGCGAGCAGTCGCGCACAGGGTGATGCGCTCTCGACGAGGATGCGCGCCGCCAATTCAAAACTCGCCAGCGTGCTCACTTCACGCGCGGCTTCGAGACGTTGATGCAGTGAGAACTGAGACGAATCGTTGATGACTGCATGAAATGCACGCACCAATTCTGCGCGCGACGGGTCGGACGACATGCGCTCTTGGAGGGCCAAGTTCAATCCCACCGACTCTTCCGGCCGCTCGGGCGTGAAGTGGGTGCGAAGCGTCAACCATGCGCCGAAATACATTCCCTGCGGCCCATACTGCCAACGGCGGCCGAAGAGATCGAAGTCAAGAAGCCGCTGACACTCTTGCTCATCTTCGACCAGCCGCGTGTTGGTGAGACTCGCGGCCACCAACTCCTTTGTCGTCATCGCGCAGCCTTGTTCATAGCCAAACTGTTGCGCCCTCATCGCAGGGATGTACGGAGTCCAATCCCGCATCACTACCGCCGCAGGAACCGCCGCAGTGACCACTCCGCCCGCGACGATGAGCGCCGCGAGCGACACGCCTCTGCGCCACGCCGAACTCACGCGGGCTCGGTGCTGCGCGATGACTCCACGCGCATGCCACAGGCACAGCGCGCCCAGTGCGATCACCCACATCGCACTGATCGCGGGCCGGAATTCGCCCGCAGCAAGCTCGAAGTTTTGCGGAGTTAATCGAATGAAACCGAGCTCGCTCTCGCTAGGCAGCGCAAACTTGGGTTCGAACCCGGTGATCGCAAACGCAATCGCGCGCGCCGAACTGGCGAACAGTTCGCTCAATCCAAAGACTGCGAGTGCCACCAACAAAGGCACGGTCAACGCGAGCAGATAGGCAGAGCGCGGCGGAGCGAACGCGGCGATGGCGGCACTCCAGAGTGCGGCACCAACACTCAAGCCTATGAGTATCAGGAGCGCTCTCGAATCGGACTCGAACACGCGGCCGCCCCATCGATCAACTCCAAACAGTGTGATGCATTGACCTCTCAGCGGATCGCTGGCGTTGATGGAGATGATGATGAAACAGAGCGCTGCAAGCAACGCGACCACTGCACTGAGCACCAAGAATTTGGAGAGCCACTTGGTTCGATCGGCGACGGGCATCATGGTTGAGAGCAGTGCTCCGCCGCGCGTGACATCCCCCATGACGATTGCGCATGCTGACCACGCCGGAAGCACACTCAACACGATCAGAAAGAGTGGCGCAAGCGCGGCGATTCGCGTCCACATGGACGATCGGTCAATCCAAAACAAACTTCCAATCACGATCTTCGCCAGCGGAGCCACCGCCATCACGATGCACAACGCGCCAAGAATGAACAGCGCGGGCACAAGTACTGGGAGCACCAGCCGTGCGTCCTTTTTGAGTAACACAAACAGTGCGAACCCTGCGCTTTGATCAATTGGCCGCGGTGAGTCTGTAGATGCGGCAAGTACTGAGTGAGTCATGGCTGTGCCTCCAAAGCGCGGAGTCGATCCGCGCATGCTTCGTGAATGGAGAGTTCGATGCGCTCAATGCGCGCCGTAGGATGTTGCGCACGGATCGATGCTTCGATGTCACTTGAATCAGCGCGCACTGTGAGAACGAGCGCGTCCCCATGCTCGCGCGCGTGAACGATTTGTGAGCAGCCCCGCGAGGTTGCACTGTTGGTCGCGTTCAAATCTGCCGTGGAGCCTGCACTCATTGTGATCGCCGCAGGACGCCAACCGGCGGGAACGCCGCGCACCATCAATCGCACCGTCCCTGCAGCGAGTTCATCGGTGTCGATCAGTTCGACAATGCGCCCCTTCTCCATGAACGCCACGCGATCGGTCAGTCGCGCGAGATCACCGAGCTGATGCGACGCGATGAGCATCGTGCATCCGATCTCTGCACGCATGCGCGCCAAGACTTCGAGCACCGCGTCGTGAGTGATGCAGTCGACGCCGAGCAGCGGTTCGTCGAGGAGTACAAGATCGGGTGCGTGCGAGAGACCGAGCACAATGGCCAATCGCGCTTCCATTCCCCGCGAGAGATTGCCAATCTTGGTGGAGCGGTCGATCCCCAACAGCGTTTGCAGTTGCTTGCTCCACCGCGCGTCAAAGCGCGGCTGTAGTTGCGCGACGTAATCGATCGCCTCACCTGCACGCATCCAGTCGTAGGCAGAGAGCGAGTCGGGCACGAAGCCGGTACGCGCAAGAAACTCGAGTCGTCCCAGTGCGGGTGCTGTTTGCACGGTGCCCGCGTCAGCGACTTCCGCGCCAATGATGCAACGAAAGAGCGTGCTCTTTCCTGCGCCGTTACGCCCGACGATTCCGACAGCTTCACAGGGCGCAATACTCAGCGTCAGTTCAGCGAGCGCTTGCACGCGACCGAATCGCAAGGAGAGTTCACGGCAATCGAGGCCGACGCCCGAATGAGGCGGCGTCGATGCTCCACGCGGCGTCGATGCTCCACGCGCCGTCGATGCTCCACGCGGTGTCGAGTCATTCGCGGTCGAGCCATCCGCGACGGAAGAAACGCGCGGCGCCGATACGGGTGGCGCGAAGTTTTGTGAAGCGGGTTCACTCGTGAGCGTTGCGTCGTACGAAAGCAACTCGCGCGTGGTCGGTGTGGTGGTTGTCCTTGCGCGCGGCGCGCCCGCGATCGATTCAGTCACGGCAACACTGTTGTTCACGCTTTTTTCGCGACTCATGATGAAGCTCCTTCACGCTGCGCCGCGGCGCGTCTCGCGCGCACGACGAGTTGGTTGAACCGTTCGTCACTCATTCCAGCCGACTGCGCGACAAGCGCCGCCTCGCTCAGATGTCCCAGCACCACCTCGTCGCCCGATGCGCGCGCTTGCGGCCGCGTGCCACTGAGCACCACCATGCCCCTGCCGCGCTCCGCTTCGACGAGTCCCTCTTGCTCGAGCGTTTGAATCGCCTTGTGCACCGTGTTGGGATTGACCCCGAGTTCCTCGGCCATCTGGCGCACACTGGGCAGCAAGTCGCCTGCGGCGTACGTGCCCCGCCCGATGGCAACACTTAGCCCAGTCGCGATCTGACGAAAGATCGGAATGGCCGCGAGAGGATTGATGAGAAAGGGAAGTGGCATCGGTGTACTAGTACAGTACTACACTTTGTCACTAACGGATCCGTCAAAGTTGAGTTTTTTCAAAAGTCGTTGTTCCCCGTCGTCGAGTGTGGTTGGTCGTGGCAAAAGGCCGAACCCGCGTGATCGCGTGCCCAAAGGCGACCCCGATAGCACGCGAACCTGCGCGAAAGAGTGAGCCTGCGCGAAAGCGTGAGCCTGCGCGAAAGCGCGAACCCACGCGAAAGCGTGAACCCAGGCGAAAGCGTGAGCCTGCGCGAAAGCGTGAGCCCACGCGAAAGCGTGAACCCAGGCGAAAGCGTGAACCCAGGCGAAAGCGTGAGCCTGCGCGAAAGCGTGAGCATGCGCGAAAGCACGGGCCTGCGCGAAAGCACGAACCCACGCGGTAGCACGAACCCGCGCGAAAGCACGCGAAAGCGACAGGACGAAGCCCTCACATCCGCCCGGTGTGCCTACAGAACAACACCCACTCGGCCCTGCGAGTGGCTCTGATCCTGCCCGAGTCGTTGGCATCAACAACCGATGCGCAAGGCTCTCATCTCAACGCGTTCGCGAGGTGCGATCGCCCGCCTGAATCAAAACGGGATGTCGTCTTCCTGAATTCCAGCGTGGCCGCCGCCGGATTGACCAGATGATTGACCGCTCGAACCGCCGCGATTTCCGCGTGGCGCCGAGTACTCATCTCCGCCGCCACGACTTGATTCGCCGCCGCCGCCACCACCACCGCCACCGCTGCGACTCTCCACGAACTGGAAGTCCTCGATGACCACGCGCATCTTGGAGCGCTTCTGGCCGTCTTTGTCTTCCCATGAATCAAGCTTGAGTCGACCCTCGAGGAAAATCGGCTTGCCCTTCGAGAAGTACTTCGCGATCACTTCCGCGCGCGGACCCCAGCACTCGCAATCGATGAAGGTCACTTCTTCGCGATCCTCGCCTTCCTTGGTGCGGTACTTGCGATTCACGGCGATAGCGAGTTCCGCCACCGTCTGATTGCCCGCGACCTGCTTGGTCTGAACATCGCGTGTGAGATTGCCCATGAGAATGACTTTGTTGTAACTCGCCATTTGCTGACTCCTTGTTTTGTCCGCGCCTTCGCGCAGAGGTTGTTTTGTCCGCGCCTTCGCGCAGAGGTTGTTGTGTCCGCGCCTGCGCGCAGAGGTCGTGCTTCTTCCGCGATCTCGCGGATGCTTGTGCTGACTCCGCGCGGGTGCGCGATTGGTTCGTGTGAGACTTTGCCCGCGCCACGCCTCAAACTGCATGGTTTCGGAGCCGACGGCATTGGCCCGCGGTTTCTCTTCTCAATCCCAGTTCATGTCCCAGTTCATGTCCTGCGCAGCGCAGTTTCGTAGTGTTTTCACGGCTGTTTTATGGCCATTTCGCTGCTTCGCACCAACGCCGACACCGACTCACACAGGGAGAGTAGCGCCAACGCGATGTTCGGATTCTATCAGGGTATCTAATCGACAGGTCATTCACGGTCGCTTTTCGCAAGAGATTTCCGGTCACTCGTCGTCGAGCACTTCAACTCGGAGCGTCGCCGCCCCGCTCGACTGCGGAAGCATCGATCGATCGCCTCTCATCTGCGCGCTTCGATTCAATCGAGAGTCTGCTCACCGCAGCGCAGCGCGCGCCGAGTTCGTTGCTCGAGCCGAGCGTCCGTGCGCGATCAAGTTCGAGGCCACAGACCTCTCAACCCCTTTCCTTCGCAGCGGATTTCGTTCATACTGTGGGGCTCGCCACTCGTTGGGCGCGCTCGTCCACGGTGGATGTTCGCGTCCTAACTCACGGAGCGCTTTGCTCCAGGACAGCGAATCATGGCTAAGCCCATCGAACTGCTTCTTCTCCGTACCGTTGAAAATCTTGGCATCGTCGGCGACCTCGTCACGGTCCGCGCAGGCTTTGCGCGCAATTACCTCCTGCCCCACGCCCTCGCTGAGCATCCGACCGATGCGAAGATTGAGTCGCTCAAGGCGGCACGCGCCACCGCCGTTGCCGAAATCGCCGCGACCCGCGCACAGCGCGAGCGCACGATCAACAAGCTCACCGGCGTGAACATCAAACTCACGCGCAGCTGCAACGATCAAGGCGTTCTTTACGGCTCGATCACCCAGCGCGACATCGCGGATGCGCTCGTCGCTGCGGGCTACGCAGTCGACATGCGCGCTGTGCGTTTGGCCGCACCGTTTCGCCGCATCGGTTCGTATGTGTGCACGATTCAATTCGAGAAGGAGCTCAAGGCGGATATCACCATCGATATCGCTGCTGACCGCGCGCTCGAAATGATTCAGGCTCAACGCGATGCTGATGAAGCTGCCGCTGCGACCATCGAAGCCTCCGAGGCCGAGGATCGCGTCGAGATGGCCACGAAGGGTCCTCGTCGTAAGAAGGACTGATGCTTGCCGCCTTGTGCGGCAGACATGAACTGATTGTTATACGAGCAACGCCCCGATTCAATCGGGGCGTTGTTCATTTCATACTTAGTTTGCGCGCTCAAATGTTTCGCAGCGCATGATTGGTGGACGCTTCGCGCAGGCTCGGCGCGTGAATCAGTCGAACTCATGCTGGAGGTAGCGCGCGACGTAATCGAGAATGCTCGAGCACTCGGGAATCTCAGGGTTCGATGTTCCGCCCATCGGCTCGAAGCGCATGCCGCGGAAGCGTTCGCATGCCTCGGTATGGCTGAGCCCGTGTTGCAAACAGAGGCTAAACGCGCGGCAAAAGCCCTGAATCAGACCCGAGAGCGTGGAACCCTCTTTCGACATCTTGATGAAGATCTCGCCAGGACGCCCATCATCGAACAAGCCGATCGTGAGGTAACCCTCGTGGCCGTTGATGGCAAACTTATGCGTGAGCGAGCGACGTGTTTGCGGAAGCACTTCGCGGCGAGCGGAAGCGAGGGAAGTCGATGAAGCGCGTGTTGTCATGAGGTCCATCCTTGGAACTGTGGCACTGAACTGAAGCACTGAACCGTACACACGAAACCAAATCTTCACCTGAAACGCTGCACTCAAAGCCGCTTTGTCATTGTCGCTGTGCGCTCGAGGCTCGCGCGATCTCCACAACCTGGTTCGCGAGTGGCGCGGGATCCATCCCGCGAGGACGGATCGTAACGATCCGCGCGAACCGTGGGCGCGAGATTTTTCGCGGCGTGTGGTTGGATCACGGCTGAAAAAAATTGTCACAGCGCGAGGCGTTTGCGCAGCACGGCGGCGAGTGACTTTGGCTCGAGGAAAGCCTTCGGTGGACGCAGATACACGTCGGTCACCCCGCTCTCGTCTGCGCTGCCGCCGATGTCGCCCACCACCCGCACCGCGCCCTGAATTCCTGCGAGCAAGCGCTCGAGTTCTCGCGGACGCGTCGTGCGAAAAATCACATCTTGATCCTTGCGCACCACCGAACGAATCCCGAGCGTCGCGCAGCGCAGCCGCACTTCCGCGATCTCAAGCAGAGTCTTGGTGGTGAGCGGCGCTTCGCCGTAGGCGCTCTCGAGATCCGTGATCACGCGAGCCAACGCGTCAAGCGTGTCGGCCTGTCCGATGCGCCGATACGCTTCCATTCGTCGCGCGTCACTAGGAATCCAACCCTTGGGCACGGTGCCAACAAGTCCGATGTCGACAACGGTATCGAGCGGACTCACCTTGACCTCATTGCGCAGACTCGAGACCGCTTGCTCGAGTAGTTGGCAATACATTTCGTAACCGACGGCGCAGATGTGACCGCTCTGCTCTTCACCTAAGAGATTGCCCGCGCCGCGCAATTCGAGGTCGCGCATCGCGATGCGAAATCCTGCGCCGAGCATGGAAAATTCTTCTACCGCATGAAGTCGCTTGAGTGCATCGGCACGCACTGGACGATCCTTGGGCAACACGAGATAGCAGTAGGCGCGATGCTTCCAGCGACCGACGCGCCCGCGCAGTTGATGCAGCTCGGAGAGCCCGAACATATGCGCGTTGTTGATGATGATCGTGTTGGCGGTGGGAATGTCGATGCCGCTCTCGATGATGGTGGTCGAGACCAAAATGTCTGCTTCGCGCCGCATAAAGCGCAACATCGCGTGCTCGAGTTCCTTTGGTTCCATCTGCCCGTGGCCCACGGCAATGCGCGCGGCGGGCGCCAACTTCTGCAGCTCGTCGGCCACAGCCCACAGATCGGTGATGCGGTTGTGCACGAAGAAGATCTGTCCTTCGCGCGCGAGTTCTCGTTGAATCGCTTGTTGAATGCGCCGCCAATTGTGCGGGATCACTTCGGTCACGATCGCGCGTCGATCCGCGGGCGCGGTGGTGAGCGAACTAATGTCGCGCAATCCCAACATCGCCATGTGCAGCGTGCGCGGAATCGGCGTCGCGGAAAGTGTGAGTACATCGGCAGTCACGCGAAACTCGAGCAATCGCGTTTTGTGTTCGACACCAAACCGCTGCTCTTCATCCACCACAACTAATCCGAGATCTTTGAACGCGACATCCTTGGAAAGTATGCGATGCGTGCCGATGATGACATCGACCTTTCCGCTTGCGACGGCATCGAGTGTCGCACGTTGCTCCGCGTCAGTCTTGAATCGACTCACGCTCTCGACCCGAAAGGGATAGCCGCGAAATCGTTCCTTGAATGTGCGCTCGTGCTGCTCGCAGAGAACTGTGGTCGGAACAAGAATCGCAACTTGTTTTCCCGCATCGACTGCTTTGAACGCTGCGCGCATCGCGACTTCGGTTTTTCCAAAGCCAACATCACCGCACACGAGCCGATCCATCGGCCGCGCGCGTTCCATGTCGCGACGCGTGGCCGCGATCGCTGAGACTTGGTCCTCGGTTTCTTCGTAGGGAAACTGTGCCTCAAACTCGCGTTGCCAATCGGTGTCCGCAGGAAAGGCAATGCCTTTGGTGGCAGCACGCGCCGCTTGCACGCGCAGAAGTTCACCGGCGAAATCACGCGCTGAACTCTCGGCTTCTTCTTTCGCGCGCTTCCAACGACGACCACCAATCGTGGACAACTTCGGACGCACGCTGCCCGCGCCGATGTAGCGCTGCACCAATTCGATGCGCGACGCAGGCACATGCACTTTGGTGCCACCGTCAAACTCAAGCGTCAGAAACTCTTGCGTGCCCTCGATGCCGGTGCGCGACTTCTCTGTGCTTCGATTCGAATCGGTGCCGCCGACTGCTCCACCGCTGTCGCCCGCGATGAGTTGCAATCCAACAAAGCGCGCGATGCCATGATCGCGATGCACCACGTAATCGCCTGGTTCGAAGCCGAGAAACGCATCTTTCGCACGGCCAGCCGCCAGCACGCGGCCGCGTCGACGCACCGGAGCGCGATGCAGAATCTCGCTTGCTGGTGCGACCACAAATCCGCGTGACTCGTGTTCGATCACGAAGCCGCGCACCAAGTGGGCGACGGGGCGCAACACCTTTTCGACATGCACATGTCCTGCAAGCAACTCCGTCATGCGCGCGCGTTCGCCGTCGTTCTCACAAAAAATC
Organism: Planctomycetota bacterium; assembly: GCA_003671025.1. Lineage (GTDB taxonomy): Bacteria > Planctomycetota > Phycisphaerae > Phycisphaerales > SM1A02 > QWPT01. The sequence continues at coordinate 53,155 of QWPW01000001.1, read as the reverse complement.
GCTGCGAGGCGATCATTGGCCAATGAAGCAAACTCGCCCGCAGCCGTCGCGGGGTCTTCATGAAAGATGGGCAACGCGCGTGCGGCAAGACGAATCGCGCCCGCGCCCGCTGCGCCAAATGCGTGCAATTCCAGCGTTGCGCATGCGGTTTTCACGAGCGCGCTGATCGTCGCGGGCGGGCCGTACACGCCGCGCGCATCGCGCACACGATCCCAATATGCCCTCGCTTGCTCGAGGATTTCAGACATTTCCGTGAGCACGACCAATGTGCGCGCGGGCAGCAACTCGCTCAACGCAAGCGTCGATGCGCCGCCAGAACTCGCGCGCGTCTTCTCATCTCCAATGATTGCGTCGAGAGAAACCGCGATGAGCTCAGTCGAGTCGATGCGTCGATCCGAAGCTTGCGTCGCGAGATCGATTTCAAACATGCGCTCAATTTCGTCGCCGAAGAAATCGATGCGCACCGCGGCCGATCCGCCGGGCGGACAGACATCGACGATTCCTCCGCGCACCGCAACTTCGCCAGGTGACTCGACGGCATCGACGCGCGTGTATCCACCTTCGACGAGCCACGTGACCAACGATGTGGGTGCGATGCGCGTGCCCGTACGCAGTTGTCGCACCAACGAAGGAAGTCGCGAGGGCGACGGCACTGCTTGCATGAGCGCTGCGATTGGTGCGACGATCGCGCGCGGCGGTGCGCCTTCGACCAACGCACGCACGACAGCCAATCGCGCCACGGTGAGTTCGGCGCTGGGACTGGTTTCGCCCGGAAGTACTTCCAATGCAGGGAAAATCGCGGCAGAAACGCCCAGTGCGCGCAACTCTTCGACGGCGTCATCGGCTTCATCGAGATGCGCGACCACCATCAACACCGTGGCCGTGTTGCGCGACGCGGTCGATGCTGTGTCCACCAACAACGCGCTCACCGCTTGACGCACGATGAATGCGGGAAGACTTCCTGCGGAGCCTTCGACGGCAGTGGTTCCGCCGCGCGCAAGTGCCTGCTCGAGCAGCGGCGCTAACACGCGCAGCGAAAGTTCATCGGCAAATGCTGTGGCATCTGCGTGCGCGGCCGTCGTGGCGCTCTCGCCCGTCACGCGTCGCCGTCCGACAAATTCTCAGGCAATGATTCGCGCATGATCGACAAGTGCGTGTCGGATGAACTCGCTGGCGAACGAAGTTTTTCGCGCGGTTCTCCGCGAGGCGCTTCAACGACCTCACCGCGGCCGTCGCGCGCAATCGCTGCAACCGTCGCGTGTTCGTCCAGTTTGTCGATGATTCCGCTGCTGATTCCCGCAACGCGCGCGAGATCTGCCACCGATGCGAAGTTCCCGTTCTTCACACGATCACTGGTAATGCGCGAAGCCAACCCGACACCAACTCCAGGCAAGAGCGACAACTCGGCGATGGGCGCGGTGTTGAGATTGATTGCGTGTGCGGCGGGCGTGACGCGCACGCGCGCGTCACTCGCATTGTTCCGCGCGTCACTCCGCGCGCCACTTGTCGTGTTCGCAGCAGATTGAGTCACTGCGATCATCGCACTCGTTGCCGTGATCACTACGAACAACGAAAACGCGGCCACGGCCGACGGAGCGAACGCGTCATGCCGTGAGTGCGCGTGAGTCATACGACATCCACTTCCAATCCACCCAACGGGACGGACACGCGACGCTTCAACTCGACAAGTTCACGGAGCACAGGTTTCGCGCGGCCCGCAACGTCGAGGACTCCATCATGTGGTCCTCCCGCGGCGTCTTGCAATCGCGACCACCACGCGGCCTCGATGAACGGTCGGCCCAATGCGACGCGTGCCATGGAACCGCCCCACGCGCGCTGCACTTCGTCACTCCATCCTGCGCGTCGCACGCCGACTCGATCAGTCGCGCCAGCGCTGGGCATTCCAAACGCGCTCACCAACGTGCGTACTTCGAGCCCGCGAAACCGATCGATCACCGTCGCGAGCGTGAGCAAATCGTGCACCGCATCGCTGCCCACGCCTTCAACGACGCGCAAGCCGATCGCTGCGATGGGCAGATTTTCACTGACGATGCGCTGCACAAACGAGACCGGCCACGCGAAGTTCGTCGCGCCCTTCCACTCTTCGCCCGCGATCGATTGCAGTTCGATCATGCTGTTGAGCGAACGATTCGCGGTGCGCAACGACGTGATTGCGACGCGCATCCAATCGAAGATTTGATCGAGTCCATACCCGCCCCAGTACGGAAGATTGGTGCCGCTGCTGGCGATCGCGAGTTTGACGCCGGGATAACGCGACGCGATGTCGGTGGCGTGATCATGCACGAGTTCGCGAAACTGCTTGGGCTTCTTCAGCGCGGCGATCACGTGCGCGGGGAGTTCGCAGGGCGCTCCGTTGCGCACGCTGAAATCGAGAATCGGTCCGAGCACGATGAACTTGCGCTCGTTCGTCGCCCACTGCATCCATGCATCGAGTTTGCTGTAATCACGCTTGCCCGCCTTTGGTTCGATCTCCCGCCACGAGGTGCGCAACGCGATGACATCAAAGAGCTTCGCGGCCGCGCATGACGCAACTGTTGGTGGCAACGCTGGATCAACGCACACACCAAACGTAGCCGCGCTCGCGCCTTTGCGACGAAAGCGTTGCGCGAGCAAGAAATCTGCGTGACGCTCGGTGAGCGACTCTGCGGCATCGATGCCTACCGCAATCGACTTGCGCGCCAATCGCTCGGCCTCGACGGGATCGTCGCACTTGAGCGCCGCGCGAAAGCAAACCCGCGCGTCTTCCCATTTTTCCGCTGAATCCGCAGAGAGCGAAGGCCGCCACATCTGCCACGCCTCACAACGCTCGAGCCATTGTTTGATGGCCCAACGCGCGATCTCAATCGAGAGGTCATACGGCTCGGGACGCGCGGGAAGCAAACATGTTTGCAACACCGTGCGTTCGTCTGCCCCAACGGAGACGAGCAATGCGAGACCGATGCTGCGATTTCCTTCGGGCTCACAGACGATGAACGCGCCATCGCGTCGGATGATTCCAGGCGCCGAGCGCCCATCAGAGCCCACAAGGTGTGCGCTCTGAAGGCTCCAAGATCCATCGGGCCCGGCGGGGTCATAAACGCGAAATCGATACATCAAAAATCGTTGCCCATCCGTTGAAGCGTTGCGCTGTGCGGAGCGCGCATTGAGCGCTGCGTCCGTGCCGAGCCCGTCGCGATATGTTGACGATCTCGACCCAAAACGCGCCGATTCGCCCGTTCATTTCCACATCGCTTTCGACATGGCTGCCGACACCACGTCGGACTCAGTTTGGCGGATGTCTTCCCCGCGCGCGGCCTCGACAAGAGGCAGATGCGAGAGTGTACTCTGCGACACGATGTCATCTCCGATCTCAGGACTTTCTTGCGCCGCAGTTTTTCGCACCGACCTCCCGCTGCCCGCGCGTCGTCAAGGCAAAGTGCGCGACGTGTATCGCGCCAGCGCAGAACCAGGGTCGCCGCTGGTCATCGTCGCCACTGATCGCTTGAGCGCGTTTGATGTGGTGATGCCCACTCCTGTTCCAAGCAAAGGTGTCATCCTCACGTCCATGAGCTTGGGTTGGTTTTCGTTTCTGCGCCGGCGTGCGATCATCGGTGACCATGTCATAGGAACCGATCTTTCTTTGGTCGAAGGACTCAACGCGCACGATCGCGCCTCACTTGCTGGGCGTTCCATGCTCTGCCGCGCTGCGCAGGTCATTCCTATTGAATGCGTTGCCCGCGGCTATCTCGCAGGCAGCGGTTGGAATGAATACCGCGGGAACGGAAAGGTGTGCGGAGTCGAGCTTCCGCGCGGACTGCAACAGTGCAGCGTGTTGCCTGAACCGATCTTTTCTCCAGCGACCAAGGCCGACGAAGGTCACGACGAAAACGTCTCGATTGAGCAAGCCAGTTCATTGGTCGGACGCGAACTCATGGAGCGCTTGCGCGAACTAACCCTCACGATCTATGAGGCGGCCAGCGACTACGCGCTCGAACGAGGCGTGATCCTCGCAGACACGAAGTTTGAGTTTGGATTCGCGCTCGATGCCGAGGGAAACGCGACCGACGAACTCATTCTCGTCGACGAAGTGCTCACTCCTGATTCCTCGCGCTACTGGCCCGCACAGAGTTATAAAGTTGGTCGCGAACAAGAGAGTTACGACAAACAGTTTGTGCGCAACTATCTCCTTGAGTTGGTGGCGACTGGCGCGTGGAACAAAGAAGCGCCTGGTCCTGAACTTCCCGCTGATGTCATACAAGCCACCCTCGCGCGCTATGAAGAAGCGCTGGCCAAACTCGCACTGCCGTCATGGGCAGAGGGAGACGCTTCGTGAGTGCAATCCTGATCGACGGCAAAGAGCTCAGCGCACGCGTGCGCGCACAATTAGTTACGCGACTCAAGAGCAGTGGACGACCAGCGCGCCTCGACGCAGTGTTGGTGGGACATGATCGCGCCGCCTCGGTGTACGCCGAAAATCAAGCGAAAACCTGCGCGGCAGTAGGCATCGAGTACCGACTGCACCGACTTCCCGAAGGTGCGGGCTACGGCGAGATTGCCGGCCGCGTCCTTCTGCTCAACACAGAAGAAGATGTGCGCGCGATCATGTTGCACCTTCCGCTTCCTATGGGAGTTGATGTCGAACGTGTGCAGTCGCTCATCGCCAGCGACAAAGATGTCGAAGGCGTCAATCCCGCGAACATTGGAAACGTCGTCTACGGCCGACGCAGCTTGGTGCCATGCACTGCGCTCGCTGCCGTCGAGATGATTGAATCCACCGGCATCGAATTGCGCGGCGCACGGGTGGTCATCGTTGGTGCATCCAACATCGTGGGAAAGCCAATCGCGGTGCTGCTCATGCGCGCCGAAGCCACGGTGATCTCGACCAACAAGTTCACCCGCGAATTGGCGCAACTCACGCGCGGCGCCGATGTGTTAGTTGCCGCAGCAGGCGTGCCTAATCTCATTCGTGCCGACATGGTGAAGCCGGGCGCGGTGGTCATCGATGTTGGCATCAACCGAGTCGTCGACAGCGACGGCAAGTCCAAGACCGTGGGTGATGTTGCATTTGATGAAGTGCGAGCCGTGGCTGGTTTCATCTCGCCTGTTCCTGGCGGAGTTGGCCCGATGACAGTGGCGATGCTGCTGCGCAACACCGTTGATGCAGCGCTGCGTTGAGTCCCGCCAATGTCATGCGTGCACACAATTTGCCTTTCGTGCGGGCACTGCTTGTTAGCATTCACTTCTGCGCAACGTGGCCGTTGCGCGCGATTCTCACAGCACTCTTGAAGGACTTCTCATGATTCCTCTGCCACTCTGTCTCGTGCTGACGCTACTCCCCATCGCGCAATCCAACGCGCGCGAAACGCCTGCGGTGGTCCCTGCGACTCAAGTGCAAGCGGCGAAGCAAGTCGCGCCCGCTGCGCCTATGAAGAGTCTCGGTTTGGGCGACGCGGCGCCAGCCTTTCAAGTTGATCAGTGGATCAAAGGCGATCCAATCACGACCCTTGAAGCGGGCAAGGTTCACGTCATCGAGTTTTGGGCGACATGGTGTGGTCCGTGCATCAGAGTGATGCCGCATCTCACGCAAGTGCAGAAGGATCACCCTGAAGTCATCGTGATCAGCGTCGCGGCAAGCGAGCGCGGCAGCGATGAGAGCGCCAAACTTGAGAAGGTCAAGACCTTCGTGAACGACAAGGGCGATGGCATGGGCTATCGCGTGGTCTACGCGAGCGACCCCGCCAAGATGAGCCTTCCGTGGATGCGCGCCGCGGGGCAGAACGGGATCCCCTGTTCGTTCATCGTTGATGGAACCGGCAAGGTCGCATGGATCGGACATCCGCAAAGCATGGATGCGCCGCTGGCCAAGATTCTTGACGGGTCGTGGGACTTGGCCGCCGAAGTCAAGCGCGCTGCGCCCGAACGCGCGGCCAACGAAATCCGTCGCGCTGTCGCGCTCGCGCTGCGCGACGCGAAGACGACCGGAAACTACAGCACGGCCATCGACGCATTACGTCAAGCAATCAACGTTGCGCCGAATGATGCACTCAAGATCCAGCTCATCCAGATTCTCGCGGGACCCGCAGAAAAGCCCGCAGAAGCATGGGTTGTTGCGACCGATGTGCTCGAAAGTGGAAAAACAAACCCATCGACGATGAATCAATTGGCGTGGATGATCGCCGACGACAAGGAGTTCAAGGAGCGCAACCTCGACATCGCGTTGCAAGCGGCCCAGCGCGCCTGCGAACTCACTAAGAACAACGAAGGCGCGATGTTGGATACGCTCGCCGCGATCTACTTCTTGCAAAACAACACCGTCAAAGCCATCGCGATCCAACAAGAAGCGCTCGGGTGCACGCCTGATGGCGCGATGAAGACGGGGATGGAAGCCACGCTCAAGAAGTACCAAGCGGCGCTGAGCAAGACCTGATCATGATGTGACTGAACACGCATCGGCCACGCGTGACAACAACGACAACAACTGCAGGCGCCGAGCACTTCGCTCGGCGCCTGTTGCATTGTGGGAGCAGTGGCGCTGCGCATCGCGCCAGCAGTGATCGGCGATCGAGTCGACAGCGAGTATGCTCGCCACGCTATGGCTCATCCGATGCATTCCGTCGCGCTCACTCCTGGATTTTCGAAACACATCGTGGTGGTTGGCGCGGGCATCGTCGGCGCCTCGACTGCGTGGCATCTCGCAAAGATGGGCTATCGCGTTACTGTGGTCGAGCGCGCGGCGAACGCCGAAATCGCGCTGGGCGCGTCGGGCGGAAACGCTGGATTGCTTTCCATCGGCCACTATCCGCTCACGCGTCCCGGCGCTTCGCTGCGTGGAATCAAGTGGATGTTCTCGCGCACCGCACCGCTGTACATCAAGCCACGGCTCGACCGCGAGTTGCTCACGTGGTTGTGGAACTTTCATCTTCATTGCAACGAGCGCCATCTCGCGCGGGCGATGAAATGTCTGGCCGCCATGGGCTGGCAGACTCTCGAAATCCTCGAAAACATGCTGCAAGAGGAGCAAATCCGCTGCGACTACGCGCGCGATGGCTGGCTCGATGTGGTGATGAAGCCAGAGAACATGGCCCACGCGCAGGCGGAAGCGCAGAGCCTCGAGCAGTTCGGCTACCGATGGCAACGCTATGACCAAGCGGAGTTGTTGCAGCGCGAGCCCTGCTTGCGCGAGAACGTCGCGGGCGCGATTCATATGAAGGACAGCGCGCACTGCGCACCGCACGATTTGATTGGTGGATTGGTCGCAGCGCTTCCCAAGCATGGCGTGACCGTTCGCTTTGAGACGACCGTGAAAAACTTTCGCCAGACGCGCAGCGGAACGATCACTGCGGTGCAACTTGAGAATGGCGAGACGCTGTTGGCCGACGGCGTCGTCATTGCCGCGGGCGTGTGGAGCGATGCGTTAGCGCGGCTTGTCGGCGTCAAGATTCCCATGCAAGGCGCGCGTGGCTACCACATGCAATTGGAGTATCCCAGCGACAACGCGCCTGCTGCGCCGAGCACGGGCATGGTGTTGCACGAGACGTTTGTCGCAGTCACGCCAATGAAGCACGATGGAAAATCGCAGCTGCGTCTTGCAGGCACGCTGGAGATCGCGCCGTTGGGTGAGCCGTGGATGAACGAGCGATTAGCGATGCTTATGAAAGGCAGCGATGCGTATCTGCGCGGCATCGAGGCGATGACGCCGATCGCGCGCTGGGCCGGCTATCGCCCGTGCACATCGGATGGACTGCCCATCATTGGCGGCGTGCGCAACAAGCCCGGCCTCTACATCGCTACTGGTCACGCGATGATGGGGATGACGCTTGGACCGGTCACGGGTAAAGCGATGGCGCAGATCATCGCGGGCAAAAAAACGTGCGTCGATGTTTCGGCGCTTGATGCGCATCGCTTCGAATGAGTCCGCGAGGTCGCTCGCGAACAAGTTTGCGAAAACACACGTTTTCTAGGGGTTTCACCACAACCACGCGGCGCCGATGACGCCAGCGCTGTCGCCGAGTTCTGCGCGCACGATGGGCGTGGTGCAACAATCGCCAAAGGTGTAATGGGCCACGCGCGGCGCCACCACGTCAATGGCGGCGCGCAAATTACTTGCGCCTCCACCGAGCACGATGCAATCGGGATCGAGCAGATTGATCACATCACCCAGCGACGCCGCGACGCGCTCGGCCCAACGCGCGATGGCCGCAGAGGCGTCGCGATCACCCGCGTGCGCCGCCGCTTCGATCTCAATCAACTTGAGTACGCGTTGAGTCCGTTGGGTGAACTCGCGTTCGATCGCGCTGCCCGCGATGTACTGCTCACGACAATCGACTTGACCGCAGTAGCACGCGCGCGGCTCATGCGTGCGCTGTTCGCGCAACGCCTCGAGCGCGAGCCCCTGCTGTTGGCCGTGACCAAACTCACCACCGACGGCGTTGCGTCCTTCATGTGCGACGCGATCGATCACGACTCCGCCGCCAACGCCCGTTCCAAGAATCACGCCAAAGACACAGCGCGCGCCTCGCGCAGCGCCAGCGACAGCTTCGGCGAGCGCAAAGCAATTCGCATCGTTGGCCATGCGCACCGGACGCTGCAATGCACGCGCGAGATCTTCGCGAAACGGCCGACCATTGAGGCAAATCGAGTTTGAGTTCCGCTGCAATCCCGTGCGCGGCGAGATGGATCCGGGCGCACCGAGACCAACGGGAAGCTGGGTCGCAAGCGCATGTTTCGTGGTGACATCATGAACCGCGCGTGCGACGAGAGTGGCCACCGCTTCCACAGTTGCGTCGTATTCACCTTGCGGAGTAGCGACGCGCTCGCGCCACAACACTTCGCTCTCGCCACGCACGACTGCGGCTTCAATCTTGGTGCCGCCGATGTCGACACCGATGCGAATCGCGCTCACTCGTCGACTCCGCGTCGATGCTCAGGTGATTGATCATCGCCGTCGTCGTTGCGTTCATCTCCATCGATGTCGCCTTCGCTCTCATCGTTGTCGTCATCCCCATCCGCATCGTCATCGGGAATGGTGGCGATGGTGAGTGCGATTTCGTAGGCAATCGAAGCGCCGAGCCGCGCGGTGCGATCATCGATGTCAAGCGGCGGACACAACTCGGCGATCTCGACACCACGCACGCGTCGTGAATCCAACAACCCGCGCAAAACTCTGCGAAATGCAGCGTCAGGAGCGATGCCCATCGCTGTCGGCGCACTTACGCCGGGCGCAAACGCTGCGGCAAAAACATCAAGATCAATCGACACACAAATCTCCGCGTCGTCAATCGAATCGTTCACGGCTTCCATCACCACATCGAGCATGTCGAGCGCGAAACCATCCGCGTCGACGATCGACGCCGCTGCGTGTTGTGCCCGAGTAAACATGAGTTCGGTGTTGCCCAAGCGCTGCACACCCAACGCGACATAGCGAAACGGCGCGCTGTGCAAACGACACCAATCCCATGCTTGGGTGTACGGCGTGCCCGAGTTGGGACCGCTCGCGGGCATGGGACGAAGATCAAGATGCGCGTCGAAATTCACGCACGCCGGAGGAGTTCCACGACCGCGCGCGACGCCGAGAAAATGGCCGAACGCTTGATCGTGTCCACCACCGAGTACGAACACCAACGCGCCAGAACGCACGATGCGCTCGACTGCTTCCGCCAACGCTTCTTGCGTCTCCAACACGCTGTCGCGCGCGACGATGTCACCGCAATCAAGCAGCACTAAATTGTTGATCATGGGCAGCGACGCCATGCGCGCACGCAACCTTGCAGGACCCTCGGCGGCGCCGGCGCGACCTTGATTGGCGCGCACTCCGAGATCGCTCGCGTAACCGATGAAGGCAATCGTGGGCTCGAAGCAATGCTCGGGATCTTCGCGCAAGTCAATCAAACGAATCGCTTGATGCCAGCGCTGCTCATCGACCGCGGCTCCGTCATCTCGGCCCGACCATGAAGCGCGCGTGTTGGCATCGGGCGCGCGGTAACACGAAAGCCACTCATCGTTCGCACTCACTGTTGCGTTCCTCCGAGCAAATCGCCGACTGCTTCGCGGCTGGTGTCCTCGACAGCGGCTGCGGCGTTTTTGCGTTGCTCATGCGCGGGAGCAGAATACGACGCGAGGCGCCATTTGCGTGACCGTTCGCCCGCGAGGCGCGCATCAACCTCGCTGCAACACCAAGACACAACCGTTACCATCTTCGCCCCATGCTTGAACCCGACATGAATTCGCCCCAAGCGATTGCCGCCATGGCGAACGTGCGCGCACTCTTGGGATACATCGGCGACGACCCCGACCGCGAAGGTCTGCTCGACACGCCCGCGCGGGTGGTCAAGGCAATGCACGAACACTTTTGGGGATACAGCGCCGATCCGCTCGAGCCGCTCTCGCGCACCTTCGGCGAGATTGAGGGTTACGACGAGCTCGTGTTGTTGCAAGACATCGAAGTGCACAGCCACTGCGAGCATCACATGGTGCCGTTTGTAGGCAAGGCGCATGTGGCCTACATCCCTAACGGTCGGGTGGTGGGATTGTCGAAGTTGGCGCGCGTTGTCGACATCTATTCCAAGCGACTTCAGGTGCAAGAGAAACTCACCGCGCAAGTGGCCAACGCGATCAACACCACCCTGCGTCCTCATGGTGTTGCGGTGGTCATACAAGCGCGGCACTTCTGCATGTGCTATCGCGGCGTGCGGCAACCTGGCGCGGTGACCACCACTTCCAAATTGCACGGCTCATTCCTCACCAATCCCGCGGCGCGCATGGAACTCTTCACGCTGCTGGGATTGAAACTGTCTTAGTTCGATGGACGCTGCTCTCAGCCTTTCGTCGTTTCGTTCACGAACCACACTTCCCTTTGGCGCCACGCGAACTCACGGTTCACTTGTTGGCGCGGATCCTTCTTATGTCTGACGTCATCACTGCGCCATCCACCGACCTCCCCGCTGCCCCTAAGAAGATGGAAGACATCGTCGCGCTCTGCCGCAGGCGTGGCTTCATCTTCCAATCCTCCGAGATTTACGGGGGAATCAACGGGTTTTGGGATTACGGCCCGCTCGGCACCTCACTCAAGCGCAATCTGAAAAACGCGTGGTGGAACGATGTGGTGGAGCGCGAGCTCATCGGTCCCGATGGCAACGCCGTCGACATCGTGGGCATCGATTGCACCATCATTATGAATCCTAAGACATGGATTGCCTCGGGGCATGTCGCGGGCTTCAACGATCCGATGGTCGATTGCCGTGAGAGCAAGCAGCGCTACCGCGCGGACCACATCGTGGTGCTCGGCGCGGTCGAAGTAGGCGCGCGGCTGTATGCGTTTATCGAGAATGATGAGGAGCAACGCGCGCAAGCCGTGAAGGCGCTCACGCGCTACGAGAAGCGCGATGTGCTCGATCCTGCGCGTCATGTGCTGCGCGCGTTTCCCACCATCACCGCGGAAGAACGTGCGCGCACCGTCGGGCCAAACGCGAAAGAGATTGGCACGCTCACCGAGCCCCGTCAGTTCAGTCTGATGTTTGAAACCAACTGTGGTGCGGTGCGCGATGAGAACTCACTCGCGTATCTACGCCCCGAGACTGCGCAAGGCATCTTCACGAACTTTTGGAACGTGTGCGATTCCACCCGTGTGCGTGTGCCCTTTGGAATTGCCCAGATTGGCAAGGCCTTTCGCAACGAAGTCACACCGCGCAATTTCACCTTCCGCAGCCGCGAATTCGAACAAATGGAGATTGAGTTCTTCATTCGTCCCGAGACTGCCAACGAGTGGTACCAGTGGTGGCGCGACTGGCGTTTTTCGTGGTGGAAGCAGATCGGCCTCGCGAGTGAGAATCTCATTCTGCGCGAACACGACCGCGACGAACTCGCGCACTACGCCAAAGTTGGCGCGGGTACGAGCGACATCGAATACCGATTCCCTTTCACCGCGCCGGGCTTTGGAGAACTCGAAGGAATCGCGCACCGCGCGGACTTCGACCTCAAAGCACACGCGACGCATTGCGGCAAGGGCGAGAAGATGCGCTACTTCGATCAAGAGAAGAACGAGCGCTACTTCCCCCACGTCATCGAACCGTCGGCGGGCGCTGATCGCGGGACGCTCGCGTTGCTATGCGAGGCGTACACGCCTGATCCGTCGCGTGCTTCGGGAGTGTTCATGAAGTTTGATCCGCGCATGGCGCCTGTGAAAGCCGGCGTGTTTCCGCTGGTCAACAAAGACGGCCTTCCCGAAATCGCCGAGCGCCTCTATCGCGAGCTGCGCAAGAAGCACACCGTGGAGTTCGACGAGAAGCAATCGATCGGCAAACGCTACGCGCGCATGGACGAAGCGGGCACGCCCTTCTGCATCACCGTTGATCACGATGGCGCGAGCAGCAACACCGCCACGATTCGTCATCGCGACACTCAAGCGCAGGAGCGCGTGGCGCTTGATCAGATTCCCGCGTTCATCGCCGAGCGCGTTGGCAACTAAGTCGACTCGCGAACGCCTCGTTGAATTCCCGCTGTTTTTGCGGTCATATCGCTGTGTGCCTCGATGGCACGTTCATCGCCTCAACATAAAAAATACGACGCGGCGTCGTGTGCCTTTCCGCAGCACTCAACGCCGCATCGTGTGGTGGTCCGTGCACGGCCTCGAGCGAATCTCGCTCTGAACCGTGCTGTCAAGTTAAACATCGTCCGATTGAAGTCAGACGGTGCAAGGTTTCATCGAAAACCTGCGGAAGCGACCTTCGGGTCCTCGGAACGATTCAACGTCCGAGCGGTCCAAGCGAAATCATTCCATCCAATTGCGTTGAGTTCGTCGATGCGTGCAGTCTAAAAAAGCCCCATGCGGCCTTGCGGCCGCATGGAACTCGTCCCTAACAGGAAGCATTTCTCTTGCGAGAGGACCCATCGTGAGGAGTCGTCGGGTCACAGCTTCCATGGAGGCCTCAGGCACTTACGCGCGACAGGGCCCCCCGGGATGGGCTCCGATGACGCGTTGTGACTTGACCCTCCAACACCATGATTATCGTGCGGCGCGAGGCCCGCGGCCACTAGGCGATTCCCCTATTCACGGAATTCGAGCGCGCGCGGATCTAACCCAGCAGACGCTCGTCGACCAGCATCCCCTGCGGAATTGGAGGATCTGCATTGTCGATCATGGTCGCGACGGGATAGGCGCATGCGTCGATTGCAAACGCTCCCGCGGGACGATGATTTCCGCTGCGTCCGAGTCCACCAAAGGGAAGTTTGCTGCTCGCTCCCGCAGTACCTGTGTTGCGATTGAGACAGCCTGCGCGCACGCGCGCGAAGAATTCGCGCCACTCATCATCACTGTCGCTGAACAAACTCGCCGCGAGTCCGAAGTTGGTGGCGTTGCATTGCTCGATCGCATCGTCGAGGTCGCGCGCGCGAGAAATCTGCACGAATGGGCCGAAAATCTCCACTTCTTGAGTGGTGCGTTCGAAGCGATCAACCTCAACTGCGCCCGGTGCGAGGAAAAATCCTGGACGATCCAGCGGCGTCGCTTCCAAGAGCATGCGCGCGCTCGACGCGAATGTTTGTTGCGCACGGAGCACGCTCTCACGCGCTTCGTTCGTCACCAACGGTCCCATGAACGCGGGCACACCGTCATCCGCTGCCGCAATCAACAGCGTCGAAGCAAGTTTGAGAAACGCAGGAATGAATCGATCGGCCACCGCATCGAGCACGATGATGCGCCGCGTGCATGTGCATCGTTGTCCCGTGGTGGCGAAGGCACTGCGCGCACATTCGATCGCGGCGTTGCGCAAGTTTGCGTGCGTCGTGATCACTGCGGGATTGGATCCACCCATCTCGAGCGCGAGCAATCGTCCTGGCGTGTCGAGGTTCGCCTCGAGTATGCGCCGACCAACTGCGAACGAACCAGTGAAGAGCACGCCATCCACTTGCACATGCGTTGAGAGCCACGATGCAATCGCGCCGTCGCCTTGCACCACATTGAAGACCCCCGCAGGAAATCCCGCCTCATGCGCGAGCTCGGCCATGAGTTGTCCCACCGACGCGCCCTTCTCACTGGGCTTGAACACGATGGTGTTTCCCGCGAGCAACGCAGGCACGATGTGACCGTTGGGTAAGTGCGCGGGAAAGTTGTAAGGGCCGAGCACCACCATCACGCCGTGCGGACGAAAGGTGCATACGCCCGTCTTGCCCACGCCCGCAGCAACTTCGAATCCTGCAACGCGCGCGAGCACGCGCTCTTCGAGCGTGATGGCAACTTTCTCCGCGACGATGCGCGCTTCGAGTTGCGCTTCGCCGTGCAATTTGCCTGTTTCGCGCGAGATCGCCGCAGCCAAACGCGGCGCATGCGTGACGCAGACATCGCGCCAACGCCTCAGCAACGCCATGCGATACTCGAGTGTGCTGTTGCTCCATGCAGGCAACGCGCGACGAGCCGCATCAACCGCATCTTGCGCGTGGGACAACTGCGGCGTTCCACACCACACCACTGTTGTCGGACACGCGGGATCGCGCGTCGTGATCGCGTCGCCTAAGAGCGGGCGAAACACTCCATCGATGTAATCACACGGTGCGCGCGTGAGGTACGCGGAGGAAGCGAGCATCGAAGCCTCGTGGGTTCAAGATTTCTTAGCGCGACGATGCTTGAGCTTCGCCTCTGGAAGTGGTGTGAATCCCACGCTTGCATTGGTTGACACGCTGATGGCTTCGCGCGTTGTGTTCGGAAGAATCAGCCGATCACCGTCAATCGCGTAGCCAGTTCGAGTCGCGCGAAATCCACCGCGTCCCTTGTGGCTGACAAACGCTTCTGCAGTGCCAAAGTCGACATCGTCATCCGCGGGTTCGCCCACGGTCATCGATGTCGTTGCTTTCACCAACGGAATCTCCGCGACGCGCGTATCAAGGTACGGACCTCCATCAAACGGGTCGACATGACCGTGATACTTGAAGCCTTGGTTCTCCAGCATGCGTTTCGCAGGTTCGGTTTCATCACCCACGCGACCGATGAGTGCGCGCGCTTCGGGTGGAAGCAGTGAGACCAAGATCTCGCCTTTAGGCCACAGTGAAAGCAAGAACTCTTTCGACCGTGAGGAGAACAGATCCGCTTCTTTGTACGAGAGATTGATGAAGCGACGACCGAGGTATTCCCAGAGCAACGTGCCCGAGTCCGGCGTGAGTGGACCCATCATTTCCGCGAGAATTCGCTGGGAAAACAGCTCGGGATGCAAACCGATGAAGTGAAAGCGAATGAGTGAGAGCAATGAACCGAGTCGTTGCGGATGACCGCGAAATCCTGGCGCGAGAATGAGTCCGCCGACTTCACTTGGTCCACTCGTGTCTGTCGCGATCTCGATCGTGGTGTGCACTTGTCCGCCCTGCAAGTCTGCGCTGTACATCTCGCGCCGACCAGTCTTGAGATAGATGTGCGGGTGCCCTTCCCAGGACACGCAACCCAACACCGAGCATGTGCCGATCACTTCGTTCGACTCGTGGTCTTCGAGCGCAAACATAAATTCGCGCTGACGAATGTCGGTGACATCGCCGGCAAAACTCTTGCGGCTACGACCGATCTTTGCGGCAAGCAGATCTTTGTCCGCGGGAAGATTGATGAAGTGCACCATCTTCGCCAGCTTGAGCAGCGTCGGAAGATCATCGAGTATGGCAGGGCGAATCACAAACATGAGTCGTCGAGTTCCGTTAGTTCGTTCGTGCGAACGATTTCTCCATGATCTCGAACACGGGAACGAATTGCTCAGGCGTCATCACGCCCACGGGAGGAAGAAGGCGCAAGTGATAGGGACCGTGGCCGCAACTGAACGCGATCACCCCGTCCTCGAAGAGATGCGCGAGCAGTTTGCCGATGCGCTCGCGATTGCCACCAAACGGCGTCAAGCGCATCATTCCACCGGTGCCGCCGATCACGCTAGCCATGGGGGATCCCGACGGAGTGATCACCGCGGGAAACCATTCAGGATGCTTGGCGACGAATGCTTGCGCGCACGTCTGGTACGCGTTGAACAGTCGCGCAATGCGACCGTCGCGCCCGTAGTAACCACCTGATTGCAGACGACGCAGCATGCAAAGTCCGGTGGCGAATGCGCTGCTCGATGCGGCGAACGTGCCTGAAAGCAAGCCAGCGCGCGGATTGAAATCTGCGGTGTACAAACACGCGCATGCTTGCGAGATCTTGCCCACAGTGACGACGTCGATGTACTGACCAAGGTCGAGTCGCTCGAAGCAAAACATGCTTTCTGTGCGGCCAAACGATTGAACCTCGTCATCCCACACTGGGATGCCCGCCTTCTTGGCCGCTTCGAATAGCGCGACGAAAAACTCGCGCGGCGCGGTATGAAAGCCGCCCTCGCCTTGCACGAGTTCCGCGATCAAGCAGCAGTGTTGCCCGGGATATCGATGAATGAGTTGTTCGAGTTGCGCCACCGTTGCTTCGATGGAACGCGCGCCCTGCGTCGCGTCATAGAACGGCAAGTAGTCGACGTGAATGTTGAGCGCGATGCCTTGGCGATACGCCGCGGTATCTCCGATCTGCGACATCGTGGTCGAGCGACCCATGAAGCAATCCGCGAAGGCGATGATGCGTGGCGCGGCATTGGTCTTTTGTTGGCACAACTTCAGCGCCGCTTCGTTGGCCATACATCCTGAGTTGGTGATGAAGCAGTGCTTCAATCGCGAGGTGCGCGCGGCTTCGTGTGCGAGAAATTCGCCGAACTCGATCGCGTCGCTGTTGAATTGCAAGTTGCCCTGCATCACCAAATCAGAGAGCGACGCGCGAATCGACGCTTCGATCACTTCGCCATCGCCGTGACCAAACATGTGCACACCGATGCCGTTGATGAGATCCCACTTCACGCTGCCATCAAGCAGTTCCACCAACGCGCCGTTGCCCAGTCCCGAACCGATGTAGGGATAGAGCGGTGCGCGACCGCGAACCTCGGTGGCACGCGCGAGATGCTCGTCGAGCGAAAGTTTGAGTTGCACGTTGCCCGCGCGCGCGCCCGTGAGCTGATGCTGCGTTTGTGCGAGCTCGCGCCGTATCGTGGCAATCGCGGCCTCAATCGCGGGGTTCGCATGCAACGAGGCACCGAGAGTGTGAACGGCAGAAGTGGTCATAGTCGTGGTCGCAGAGGTAGTCATAGACGCGGGCTTTCAGGTCACACCGTCGAAGCGTCCACACGGGCGGATCAACATATCTGCGGACATCTCTTGTCGGTTCATCGATGGGAGAGGCTGCAGCCGAGGCGTGGGCAATTGCGCCGCGTTACTGGTCAACGCGTGTTCGACGGGTGAGGAAAATGGCCAACATCGCGCAGCGCGGCACCATGGAGTCAAGTTCGATGTACTCGTCGCTGCGATGCAGATTGCCGCCGCGCGGACCGAGCGTGTCGAGCGTGGGCAGCCCCTCCGCTTGCATGAGATTGCCGTCGCTCACGCCGCCTGATTTTCCAAAGCCGATGGGCTCGCCGATCACGTGCGCGATGGTGGCCAATTCCGTGGCGATCGCGCGCACGGCGGGAATCTCTGGCTTGGCTGGCCGATTCGCTTCATATTCAATGTTGGTGTGCGGGAGTGGCGATTGCGCATTGGTAGCCATCGCGCGCAGACCGCGCTCCACCATCGCGTCGCGCGCCGAATCACGAAAGCGCGCATTGCCCCACGCACGAGCAGAGTCGGCCACGATGTTGGTGGTCTTCGCGCCTTCGAGTGGACCGATGTTGATGACGGTTCCCGCATCGAGGTCGACCAGTTTCGCTGCGTCGAGAATGCGTTGAGCAAGCGCGTTCACCGCACTGATGCCATGGGCAAAGTCGCGCCCCGCGTGCGCGGCGCGGCCGAGACACTCGATGCGAAACGTTGCCGAACCGAGGCGTTCGAGAACCAGCGAACCATCGGGCAGCGACGGTTCCATCGCAAGACCGATGCCTCCGCTGAGCGCATGAGCACGAGCTTCGGCGCGAATCGCGCGCGCGCTATGAAGGCTTCCGGTTTCTTCATCGGAGTTGAGCAGCACGGTCCACGCGATTTCGACGCCACATTCCTGCAGCACTTCCAACGCATGCAACATGATGACCAGGCCGCCCTTCATGTCGATCGCGCCGGGTCCTGTCGCGCGTGTCGACGAGATGCGTGAGAGCGATTGAAACGCTCCGTACGGATCGTGCACGGTGTCGAGATGTCCCGTGATCAGGACGCGCGGCGTTCGACCCGCGCGTGCAGCGCGACTCTCTGCGCGCAAGGCAACCGGCGCCGTAATGTCGCCACGCTGATTCGGCTGCGTGACCCACGAAGGCCGTAAATCCCCTGCAATTTCGCTGATTTCTGCACCGAGTGCCGTCAAGCGCTCGCGCATGAGCGCACGAAAACGTGTGAGCCCTTCCTCGTACCCCGTGCCGGTGGGAATCGACACGAACTCGCGCAAATCGTTCTCCATCGACGCTTCGCGCGCGCGCAACTTCGTCAGCATCAGTTGCTCGAGCGTTGTAAGTTCGTCAGCCATGCGTTGCTCCTTGCACACAGTCATGGGCAAGCGAATCACTTGGCGCGCGTGTCTCGCTCACTCCAACAGAGAGTGAGGCCGCGAGCGCATCGAGATCAACTTCGCCGGCAAAGACTTCAGTCGCGCCACCAGTCATGCACACACTTGCTTCATCGTGTGGCCAATCGAGGCGCAGTGATCCGCCAGGGAGTTGCGCGTGCAGCGTGCGACCGCATTTCGTGAGCAGCACGCCGGCGACGCACACCGCGCTCGCGCCTGTGCCGCATGCGAGGGTGATGCCTGAGCCGCGCTCCCATGTGCGCATGGTGGCGCGCGAACCATTCGATTCGAAGCGAACGAAATGCGCGTTGATGCGCGCAGGAAACCACGAGTCGCGTTCGATGTGTGGCCCCACCAATTCGAGCGGGACCAACGCGGGGTCATCGCACACAAAGATTGCGTGAGGGTTTCCCATCGAAACTAACGTCATGTGCGGCTGCACGTTGGCGGACTTCCACCAATCGTTGGGGCCAAAGCGGGCGAGATCAATTGCGTGCGCGACTACGTGCGCGGCCGCCGAAATTCCCTTGATTTGTGCAGGAATCTGCGCACTCGCGAGGATGGGCGTCCCCATCATGACACTCGCCGATGCAACGCGTCCATCGCCTCCACGCTCCCACGCGACCTCGAGAACACCGCGACCAGTTTCGATGCGCAGCGGATTTGCGCTGGCCATTGCGCGATCGATCGCAAACTTCGCGACGCAGCGAATGCCGTTGCCGCACATCTCGCCTTCGCTTCCATCCGCGTTGAACATCCGCATGCGCAGATGCGCGTCGGCGCGCGTTGGAGGACAAACGGCGATCAATCCATCGCTGCCAATGGCGAGGTGACGATCACTGACTAATCGCGCAACGCGGGGGAAATCCAGCGTCGCGTTCAGCGCACCATCGATGTAGACGTAGTCATTGCCGATGCCGTGCATCTTGATAAAGCGCATGAAGCGAGTGTAGCGCGCGCATGAACACCGCTCCGCTGCGCACTGGTTTACAGCAGACGCAACCCCATCGCCCATCCCGCGATGATCACCGCGAGCGCGCCCCATCGGATGCAGGTAATCAGTGAGTCGTTGGCCAACCCGCCAATGGCAAACGTCCCTTGCGTCACACCGCCGTGCGCGCGGCCTTGCAAATTGCGCAGATACTCTTGCCTCCACGCGATCGAACCGTGACGCCAACTTCCTCGCGAAACCGCGACGTGGTTGAGCAGCGCGACCGACCCCAGCGCGCCGACCATCGCATCAACTGCCGCCGGCGCGGCCTGGTCACTTCCGACGCGCGAGCTCAGAAGTTGCACTGCGTAACTGTCCGCCTGTCGCTCAAATCGCCTACTGGCAAAGCCAAATGCGCACAATCCCATCACCAGCACTCCAAGATCGCGCACGACGACGGCGCCTTGCAAGAGTTGCTCGCGCGCGACTTCGTCCATATCGATTGCCAACCTGTTGAACGACCACTCCGCGATGGGCGTGGCCACAAATCCTGCAAGCGTCCAACAGGCGAGCACCACCACAATCATCCACGGCAGATGCTTGCGCGCGACGTGGCCAAGCTCATGAGCCATGACGGCACGTACCTCGTCGCGAGGCATGCATTCAAGAAGCGCATCGGACAACATCACGCAACGCAGTCCGGGCAACATGCCCATGACCGCGGCGTTGGCGACCAGTCCATCGGTCGGCCATACCCAGATTTCGCGCACGCCTACGCCGGCATCGCGCGCGAGCGATTCGAGATCGCTGCGCAACTCGCCCGGAGCGAGTCGATGCAATCCCAACAGCCTCGGCACCAACAGCGAGACCAGTGAGAGCAACAGCAACGCCCCCAGAATTGCGCCACAAAACTGCGCTTCGTCAACATAATCGGGGTAGTACTGCTGAGCCAACACGCGCGCGATTTGCGAGAGCAGCAACGGGACAAGCAACGGCGCCAGCATCGGAAGCAAGCCCGCACGCGCCTGCGCCAGAACGTAGGCCGCGCGCGTAGGAATACTCTGCAGCGGCACCTTGCTGTCGAGTTGTCGCACGATCGCGGCCTCACGCAGGCGTCGTTCGACGCCCGAGGCATTGAAGTAGGTTGCGAGCGTGGCCGTGAGCGCGCATGCCATCAAAAACACTGCGGAAGCGCCGTCAAACAGGGCATTGTCCAGACCCAATGGCAACGCGCTCATTGCGGCCACGGCCATACACATCGTGGCCAACCATGGTGCACGCGCATTGAATGTGAACATTCGCTCGACGCCCCGACGGTCGAAGCGATTCATCCCTCGATGGGCTCGATGCGCCAGCAGCATTCCCATGAGCAACGCGGCCAACGGGCCCGTGAGCGCGATGCTCACGCCAACCCATGCGTCGATCGGAAGCAGGCCCGCGAATTCTGTCGCAAGCATCGCGATTGAAAGTTGCACGATGATCGCGAGTTGCATCTCAGCCCTGCGGCCTCAGCACCGCGCCAAGATCAACCACCACTTGACCATGGCGGTAGAAGTCCACATCGAGAAGATCCGCCGAGAGAAACGTGAACACGAGGCCGTTGCAACGCGCGCTATCAGAGAACGCGAAATCGCCGAGATGCGGCCCGGAGAAATCAGCGTTGTCGTACTTCTGCGTGTGGTTGTGGCAGTGAAACAGGCCCGTGTACAACGCGTCGAACAACGCTTGCGGACTTTCGTAGCGCAGATCACTCGACTTCGCACGCGGCGCAAACTCGAGCAATTCGCCGCGCGCGGAACTGTCGAGCGCGATCACGCCGCCGTACTCGGTGGTGCGATCCTCGCGATCGCGATCGGCGGTTTCGAAGACGTGTCGCAGCAGCGCCTCTTCGCTCAACAAGTCGAGAGCCAAGACCATTCCTGCGAGGTCCGCCCAATTGAGGCGATCGCGCTGTTCGTAGAGCGTCTCGCTGAAACCAGAGCCGTATCCGGTGAAATCAGGCGACGCCTTCTTGCGCTCCTTTGTTCGCACGAGGATCTCTTCGAACAGTTCGCTCTCTGACGCGGTCAACAGTTGTGGACGACGTATCGACGCGGCTTGCGCGATGGGCAGCGCGCGAATTTCCAACGACTCGCGCCGCGCGACAGGCATCTGCGCGGTCGCCGCGCGCGCCGCTTCGAAGAACGCTGCGCGCGAAGGCTCGCACAGTTTGCGCACCCAAAGAATCTCTTCACGCGTGGTGGGCAACGGTCCAAGTGCCGCAGAAAACCGTGCGATGTCGAGCAGCATTCCGTCGTCGGCGATGGCCGCGGGATCGGCCAACAGCGCGCGCAGTTGCGTTTGACTTCCGTTCTTCATGAGCAACTCCCAGCACCGCGCACGCAGGTTCGCTTGGGTCATAGGGCTGGATTCACGCATCGTGCGCACGAGTGTCGCGCTCACTTGATCTTCACCCACCACGGCTCCCAACGCGGCTCGTTCGGGGCGAACCGCGTCTTCGAAGAAGCCCGGAACGGGAACCGCCCACGCGCGAATCAGCGTAGGAACGAGCTCCTCGATGCGACGTTCACCGATCAACACACACACGCGTCCACGCCAAGAGATGTCGCTCATCTTGGGCAAACTGTTGGACATCGCCGCGATGAGTTGCGCGCGATCGACTTCGTAAAGCAGGATAAACGCACGCTCGCGCGCATCGACCGCATAGCCCTCGCCAGCAATCATGCGCCGCAGTGCAAGTTTGGTCGCGTCATCAACACCGCGCATGCGCGCCGCGTCAATGGCATCGAAGTAAGTCTCGCGCGAGAGGCCGGTCCGCGAGAGGACCTCCGCGGGATTCTTCACGCTCTCGGGCCCGCCCGTGCAACTCAAAAGGGTGCATTGACTCGCCCCTAGCAGCAGCAAAGCGAGCATGACGGGACGAGCAGCGAGGAAGGTCGTATCGAGCATGGATCACTTTCTGACAAGTCGTGTGCGCAATCGCGCGCATCGAGACCGTATCATCGGTGATCGATGTCAAACGCGCGCAACCTCCCGACTGACGTGACCACGGCGGCCGACGCAGGCTCACCGACAAAGTTCCCGAGCGCGAAAGAAGTCCAGCGCGTGCTCGAACTCGTGCGCCCCGCAGTGCGCGAAGACGGCGGCGATGTCGAGTTCGTTTCGATCGACGACGATGGGTTGGTCAAAGTGCGCTTTCACGGCGCCTGCGTCGGCTGCCCTTCGGCGGGTATGACGCTCCATCACGGCATCGAACGAGCGCTGCGCACCGAGTTAGGTGCCGGCATCCGTGTGGAATCGGTGCCGTAACTGCGACGCGATCGCGGCCTTGCTCTGGCGAGGCGTCGCTCTTCGCAACGGTTGGGGTCACCGAACATCCGACCGATCGATGGGCCCGACCCCGAATGTCAGAAGATCTTCTTCCCTCGCCCACGGCTCTCGGGTAGGCTGATCACGTTCGTCATGTGGCGAACGGGTCCATCGGCCCGGACAGGAGGTCCTCAGCATGCTCGTGATTACTCGTCGTGAAGGTGAAGAAGTCGTCATCGGAGATCCCGCGTCTCCCATTGGCGTCATTCGCATTGTCAACATCAAGGGCGACCGCGTGCGCGTTGCCTTTGAGTTCCCGCGCACCGTTGAGGTGCATCGCCGTGAGGTGGCCGACCAAATCCTCGCGGCGGGTGACAACGCCGATCGCGGCATCATCGGCTCCATCCGACCCGCGACCGAAGGCGGCTGACTCGCGACGAGCACGTCCTGAGTCGTCCAAGTTCGAGCGGGGTCAACAGTACCGATTGCCCTCCAACCCGCGTCCATGTGGCGCGGGTTTTGTTTGATGGATGTCGACGAAGTGCAAAAAAAAAGCAGCTCCGACCTCGTAAGGTCGGAGCCGCAAATCTTGAAGGCCAGCGGTCCGTGCCAACCTCAACTGACTCCTCAGGCCGTCCTTGGCTGAGTAGAACGAGGCGAAGATGTCTGCACGCACCCGCGTTACAGACTTCTGCGAGCGACCGGGCGTTGCCTCAACGCTCGTGCGAAAGCGCATCCATGCGCGTTCGCGTGCCCGCCACCAGCAAAGCTGATGTTTCCTCGCAGTGAGGTTCGCAACGGTCCATGTCGCGAAGACTCACAGTTCGTTCCAATCGCATCCGCGTCCTTCCGGACTCGGTCGCGTGCCACCAACACTCGCCGTTATAGTCAATGTCTGGTCTCGAAACTCACGAGACTAGCGTTACTTGTAGTCGAACTTCTATCCACACTCAATCACTGGCTGGCTTCAGGCTTTATCTTTGCGCGACGGGTCAAGCCGTCGGTAGTAGTAGTCGCCCTTGCCCTTCTCGCTCGCTTGCGCGAACTCGGTCTTCCAGGCATCGGCGTCACTCAGTTCGAAGTGATCGAACGCGCAAAGAATCGTGACCCGGCCTTTCAATCCAAACTCTTGCAAGAGCCGATCGGGGATTCGGATCCGACCCGCGTTGTCGAAGGTCAGCCGAGCTGCCCGCGAGAACACGTAGCGATCCATTTCCATCTGCTCCTGACTGCGAACAAATCCTCGGGTCTGCCCTGCTGCCATGGTCTCGAATGTCTTCTCCGGCCAGATCCAAAGCGAGCCGTTGGCTCCTGGGATCGCCACCAAACTCTCGCCGTGAATGTCTGACTTCAGACCGTCACGGATCTCAGCCGGGAAGGCCAGCCGCTGCTTTGCGTCGAGAGAATGCTCAAACTCGCCGAGAAACATGCGTTGGCTCCTGCTGAACAATGGGAAGATACTCCACCATGCCCCACCTTTCAACACTTTTCCCCACTCTCTTGAGAAAATTTTTGCTTCTCTCGCGCAATTCCATTGGCGTGTTCGCGTAACCGTCGCATATTCAACAGGTTACGACGCGCGATTCTTTCGCAATTTGTTTGCGGCGCGTCTGTCCTGTTTCCAGAGTTTCGTTCGGAACGCGCATGCTCCACCCACCGACTGAGGAAATCATCTCCACCCTGTCGCGGCTGCCCACCGCGAGCTACCTGCTCACCACGGCGTACGGCGACATCCGCGACGGTCGCATCATCGAACGCGTGCAGCAATGCGGCACCAATCCCGCGATGTTGCTGGTGGCGATGGAGAAGGGGCATCCGCTCTCGCCGCTGATTCGCGACAGCCGCACCTTTGCGATCTCGCTGCTTGACTCGAGCGAGCGCCATCTCCAGCGCGTCTTCGGTCCGGAGCGACGCATCGGTGAAGACCCGTTCTTCGCGTATCCCCATCAACGCGGCACTATGGGCGCGCCGATTGTCACGCGATGCGTCGCGTGGTTTGACTGCGAGGTCGTGCGCCACCTTGATATGGAGACAAACTTCGAGCTCTACATCGGAGTGGTTCATGCTGCAGGCGCGGGCGTTGCTGCTGTCAATCGACTAAGCGCGGCGATGACGCTTTCGCGCGCCGCGGAAACTCGGCATGCGCGGCCACGCGTCGCCGTTGATAGCGCGAGCGCAGCGGCGTCACCGAGTGATCGCCCGCGCAGTGGCGCTGCGGAACGCGCGTCGGTGAAGAGTCGTCGCAACAAATCATGACGCGCGCGCAGCCCTGACGAGGAGCTAGTATCGAAGCGATGCTTCCGTTGACTCCCGTGCGCACTGCCTTGCGCGACAACCCGTCCAATCGCACCGGCCTCGATTTTGACGCTGAAGTCGCGCGCATGCCCGCGCTTGGCTTTGGCATCATCGATGCGCACGCGCACATCAACGGACTCGACGCAAGCGCCATCTGGGCGCCGATCGCGCTTGGGTACGGAATCGAGCGCACCTACTCCATGTCGCGTTTGGAGGATATTCCTGCACTGCGCGAGCGTTTTGGCAGCGCACTCGAGTTCATCGCAGTGCCCGATTGGTACGGCAAAGATCGACGCGACTCGCACGGCACGGGATACCTCGCGCGTATCGAGAAGTATCGCGAAGCAGGCACACGCATCGTCAAGTTTTGGAACGCGCCACGCTTCATCGACTTTGGTGTTGAAGCTGGCGACCCTGCGCTGCTCGCGCTCGATGGACCGATGCGCACCGAGCAACTCAAACTTGCGCAACGACTGGGGATGATCTGCATGACGCACGTCGCCGATCCCGACACGTGGTTCGCCGCGAAGTACACCGATCATGCGAAGTACGGCGTCAAGCTCGATCACTACGCGCCACTGCGACGCGCGCTTGATCGCTTCACCATGCCGTGGATCGCCGCGCACATGGGCGGATTTCCTGAGGACCTCGTCTTTCTCGATCGCTTGCTCGAAGCGCATCCCAATCTTTCGCTCGATACCAGCGCGACCAAGTGGATGGTGCGCGAACTCGGTCGTCATCCGCGCGATGAAGTCATCAGCTTCCTGCAGAAGTGGCGCGGAAGAATTCTCTTCGGCACCGACACCGTGACCACCGATGAGCATCTGCGAGGTGGCGAAAAGTCGGGCGAAATGGCTCTCAAAGCGACGAGTCACGAGAGCGCGCGCGAGCTTTACGCCAGTCGCTACTGGGCTCTGCGCATGATGTGGGAAGCGTCGGGCGAGACCACCTCACCGATCTCTGATCCTGATTTGGCGATGGTTGATCCCGCGCGATTTACGGTGATGGATTCGCCGGCGCTGCGCGGACTCGCACTCCCTGCGGATCTGCTGCGCGTGCTCTATCGCGACGCGGCGCTTGCGCTGCTTGGTTGAAGCGTGTGCGCATGAGGAACCCGTTGCGCGACCGCGGCGAACGCGCGCGCAAGTGCCGCGATGTTGCGATCAAACCGCGTCACCAGTGGTGATGTCGAGTGCGCACCGAGATCAATGTCGCTGTGCACGAGCGCAGGAATTCCTGCGCCAAGCGCCACCAACGCAGGCAACGGCGAAGGCGTTCCCAAACTCAGTTTCCAACGTGCATCGAGCGGATGACGAGTGCGATCACCAATGCAACGCACGGGCGCTTCCACTCCGCCATCGCGATCCATGATGATTCCGTCGATCGCATCGAGCAGTTGCCACGGTTCTTCCGCGCGCTCATCCGCGTGCAGTGCGAGTTCTCCGGCCGCTCGCGTCATCCACGAACCCGCTTCGGCTAGTGCGGGAACATTGGGCGAAACGATAAGCCGTATCCGCGCGCCGCCGACGTAGGCCATGCTTGCGCCGTGGGCAATGAAGCGAAGATCGGTCCACGCCGCTGGCTCGGCCACAACCAAGACTGCTGCTTCATGCGCTGCGATTCCCAGCGCGCGTCGTAGTGATGCGCGATTGTCATCGCATCGCGCAGACACATGCGCCGAGGCATCGAGATGCCCGCGCGCGCAATGGAGACATCCCGCGCGGTGCATGATCTGCTGCGCGCGCACGCCGTAGGCAGTGATGCGATTGAAGCCCTTGGCGGCAGCGGCAATCGCTCGAACGCAGAGTCGCCACGAACCCCCGACGCGTAAAACATTTTCGCAAGTCACGGTGCGCGCAAGTCCGTACTCACGCAGCGCATCAACGCCGCGACGGGCACCAAGTACCAACACCGAGTCACCCGCGCGCGCCGATTGCGCCAGCGCGCGCAGCGTGCATGGCCCAGCCTCTTCGAGTGCAACAACGTGAAGCGCAGCGGGTTGGTCGCGCGCGCCGAGCGAGAGAGTCGCGTCTTGTGACAACGCAGGCCGCGCCGCGTCGGAAGATTCCACTAAGCCCATCAGCGACTACTGCTTTCGCGTTCCGAGGTTTTCGCCTAGATCAATGCGATCATGCTTGTAGAACAGCTCAGCAATCTCGCGGGCCAACACCTTGGCCAACGCTTCTTCCGCCTGTGCGCGACCGCCGCGGGTGCGCAGTGAGTCGGGATCGCTCTCGCGAATTGACGCGATGATTTCGCGGCCTTCGGGCAGCACTTCTGCGACGGGATAGAGGCGAACGCGCGCCTCCACATCGATCACTTTGACGCGAACGATCGCGGTCGGACGAATGCCGTTGGTGTCCGATCGTCCCGCGACATCGAAGACCGTTGGTTGAATCTGAATCACTTGCGCGCAGTCGAGCGCGCGCCCGATGGCCTCGAGTGATTTCAGTCGATCCGCGCTCACCCCACCGCTTGCGCGCGAGACGCCAATGGCATCGCGTGTCGCCACCGTGGAAGTGAGAATCTTGCGTTCCATCAAGTCAAACGAAATGAGATCGCCAATAGTCGTGCGCAGCGAAGTGCGCGGAAGAATGTTGCGCGGATCATCGACAAACACCACGGTCTTGCGATCAAGCAGGATGTACTCCGCGTCGATCATGCCTGGGCCTTCGAGAACATAGGCCGCCGGAGTAACGATGTTGCACGACTGCATGCAGGGAAGCGCGACGAGCATGCCTCCCGCAAGCGCCAGTGCAGCAAGGGAGCGTGCGCGAAGATAGTGATGAGTTTGTGGCATGAGAGAGATCCAACAAGAGGCGTGCGTTCAATGTGCGGTCAACGTGCCGTCAGCGCGCGGTCGAGCAGCGGCGCGGCACCGAGTCAAGTCTGCGGATACTTGTCTTCGATGTGACGGTAGAAGATCCACGAAGCGTGTTGCACAAACAGCGTGATCAAGCCGCGCTGAATGTCTTCACGACGCGCGGATTCTTTTCCCACACCATCCTTGTCAGGGAAGCGTTGCACGAGATTGGTGGTGAAGACAAACTCATCGGGCGCCAAGCCGTCTGCTTCGATCACGCCGATGTTGGCGCCAGCGACGCCATCCCACAAATAGCTGTTTCCCACGGGATTCAGGCGGTATTCGTAGAGGTCGATGAACACGAGTCGCTCGACTCCGAGTTCTTTAGCGATTTCGCCGTAAGGCATCGCGCGCCATTGCGGCGTGCGATATTGCCAGTCGAGCACCTCGCCCGGCGGCAGCACGGAAGCGCCTTTGACTTCACGACGAATGCGCACCGCAACATTGGCGGTGACGTTTCCCACGACATCGGGATGTTCGACCAGCGTCGCGTAGTCAGCGTTGACGATGACCGCGGAGGTGTGATTCTCAAGGCCGTCGTAGGCCGCGGGCACGTCAAGTTTTTTGCCGCGCTCAATCTGCTGACCTATCGCGCTGACTGCGGCCGCGACGCAACCGCTTTGCGCGGCGATCGCACTGGCCACCAATGATCCCAAGAACACACGAACGACAAGCGAAGATGATGGTTGAGTGCGAATCAAAGTTTTCATAGCAGGTCGCTCGAGTACTCCAACGGATTGTCACCAACACTATCTCAGCCCCACTTCATGATCACGGCCTTGTAGCCCCACGCGAGCAGCATGGCCAAGCCGAGAAACCACGCGCCGCGCGCAGTCCAGATTCGTTCAAACACTGGCCACACTGTGCGCCCACTTGCGAGCGTCCACGCCGCGCCGACGAAGGCCATTCCTGTTCCCATCGCCAACAGGAAACCCATTGGTTGAGCGAGAAAGCTCGCGACAAATCGCCCCTTGGTCGCGTACGCAAACGCCGTCGTCATGCCACAAGAAGGACATGGTACTCCGAAGCGTTCCGGCCATGAACACGGAGGAAGTCCGAGCGCGTGGTGGGTCCCGAAACCGTTTGGTGATGGCGTGAGCATCCATGCGACGAGCAGCAGCGCGCCGGCGCCGACCATCACCAAGAGTGCCGCGAATCGGCGACGAGCCACCGCTTCGATGGTCAATGCGGGCGCGAGCGATGACTCGCGCGCATCTGTGTTTGGGAGCAGCGGGTACGGCGGGTGCTCGCTCACGTTGGAATTGGTGCCGCCAGTCGCGTCCATGAGGAGACGCAGGGTATCGATCGAGCACGCGCGATGGTTGCGTCGGGAGTACCTTCCGTGCGATGAATTCGGATCACCACGACGCGCCTCTGCACTGGATCGACGGCCATCTTGACCTTGCGTATCTCGCGCTTAATGGGCGCGACATGCTGCAAAGCGTGCCTGATGATGCGCCGCACGCGCTCACGCTTCCCGCGCTGCGCAGCGGCGGCGTGCGTGTTGCGCTGGGAACTATTTTTACTGAGCTCGGCGGCGACAGTGCGATCGAAGCGGTTGCGTACCGAGATTCTGAGGACGTCGAGGGCGCGCATCGAGTCGGTGTCGCGCAACTCGAGTGGTATCACGCGATGGAACGCGCGGGAGAAATCAGCATCGTGCGCACGCGCGAAGATCTTGCGCGCGCGTTGCGCGGTGAGGGCCCTCTGGGAATCGTGATTCTCATGGAGTGCGCCGATCCCATATCAACGCCCGATGAAGTGGCGTGGTGGCACACACAAGGACTTCGAGTTGTGGGTTTGAGTTGGGGACACGGAAGCCGTTACGCAGGAGGCAACGCACGCGCAGGCGGGCTGACGCCGATTGGAAAACGCATGGTGGATGCGCTCGACAGCGTGGGCATCTTGCACGACGCTTCGCATCTTTCACGCGCCGCGTTTGATGATCTGTGCGCGCACTCGTCGGCGCGCATCATTGCTTCGCATTCGAATGCCGCAGCGCTCTTGCCCCACAGTGAGCGTCACATCACTGATGAGCAAATCGCCACCATTCGCGATCGCGATGGATGGATCGGACTCAATCTGTATGGACGGTTTCTCGCCGACGGCCGCCGTGCGACGATTGACGATTGCGTCGCTCACACCATGCATGTTGCGCGCATCGCAGGCGCGTCACGCGTTGGTCTTGGAAGCGATCTCGACGGCGGCTTCGGACGCGAGCAACTACCGCTAGAGATTCAATCAACGGAACACTACGGACGATTGCTTGACGGTTTGAGCCGCGCAGGTTTTGGCGCGCTCGCCGCAATGCCAGAGCATGGGTGGCGCGCGCAGTTTGCCGCGAAAAACCTGGCACGCGTGCTCGAATCGTCGTTGCCGCAGTGAACGAATTGTTGGTGGCAGGTCGCGTGATCAGGCACTGATCAGACACTGATCAGTTGCACGAGATGCCCATGTCGGCCAGCCATCTCCACATGAGTGAAGAGGTAGACCGTCGCGCCATCCATCGGCTGCGCCTCGCGCAATTCTGTGACCACCACATCAATCATCGGGGCATCAGCGCTCACCAACGCAGGATGTGCGAGTCGGAGAATCGTCGCGTGTTCGATGGCCCACGCGCGCACGCGCAGGAGCGCGGTCATCACGCGAGCGTGTCCGATCACATGCAACTGACCTGCGCCGTCGATGGCGAGTTCGATCGAAGGTTCGCGCGGAGCTCTCAACGGAAGCAACACGAGACCTGCGAGTTCCGCAGTGAGCGGCGAGGGTAGTTCACCCTCGACTGCACGAACGCGCACAGGAAGACTCGGCATCGGCGCCAGTGAGGGGACGGCGAATGCGACTGCGGGCGCGGGCGCGATGGTCGCGCGTGGTGCGCTCGATGCTCGCGTGGGCATCGGATCGATTCGCGGCGAAGACACCGGGGCAGGACCGCGCGCGCCCGTAAAGACTGGCGCGTCGCTGACCATGAAGGGAATCGGAGCGGCGTCGAGCGCCTGATCTGCTGCGCGCGTGTTGGCGGGCGTCGCAGTTGGCGCGAGATGCGCCGAAGCAAAATCTGTTGGCGCGGATGTGCGCGGTCGCACGCGTTCGGCACGCGGCGCAAATCGTTCACCGCGCGCGCTGCTGCTGTTGTTCGACTCGGCGAGACGAATCATCTCGAACACCTGCTCGAGGCGTGGCGGGTCGTAGTCGAAGATCTTCTGCAACGTGGGTTCGGTGGGCGCAATGCGATGAATTCCGCCGTGAAAGCGCAAATCCAACTGCAAGTACTCACGCGCAGTGACAGCGAGCGACTCCGCCGCGTCGGCGCATTCTTCAAGGGCCGAGCCGAGCATCTGTAGGGCGATCGGTGGACTGGCGCCGCGCAACACGCCTTCGGTTCGAGCGACGGCGACCTGCTTGAGCAGCGTGTAGGCCGCGAGCACCGCAGGCTCATCCGTCGAGGACAGCAACAGCAAGTCGGTCGCGCCCGCAGGGATCGCCGCAAGTTCGCCGCTCGCGGGAACGACAATCCAGTTGGTCACGATGGGCGCGAGGGCGCGAATCATCTCTTCGAGCGAGGCATCGGCGCGCATGGGCGGGCGCAGTCCTGTGGCGCGAAAGAGTTGGAGCTGCACTGCGTCGCTCTCGAGTCGCAGCATGCACACGGGGCCGCGCTCGCGCGCGTGACTCTCCGCCACTTGACGCAACCACAAGCCAACCGGCGAAGGCATGCTGCCCACCAAGGCGATGGTGCGGCGAGCACTCACGGCCCCAGCGCGCACAGGATTGGGTGCATCAAGAAATGCGCCCGCGACAGAATCAAACGGTCCGTGCACCATACTCATGATTGTCCACCCTGCTCAGATCCACTCACATTTGCGCATGCGTCGTGAGTTGCGAGAAACTCAGGAACCTCGATCAGATTAACGCCCATGTCGGTGGTTGACCCCCGCCGATGCAGATTGAACTCATCGAGCGTTTCGATCCCGTCCACCACGATTCGATAGCAATGACGACCGGCAGCGAGCGTGACTGCTGCCTCCAATCGAGTTCCATCCGCGCTGACCAGCAACGGCGTTGCATGGGGATTCCAGTCATTGAAATCACCAATCACCGAGAGCGCGCGCGGCGTTGAAGGCTGGGAAAACAAAGCAATTCCGTTGCGACTAACGCGCACTCCAAACCCTCCACCCACCGTGGCTGCTTGACGCGACCGATCGGCGAGCGCGCGCAGTCGCATGACGAGATCCGCCGCGCGTCCGGGCGCAGCCAAGACGGGCGCGCTGGTATTGGTTGCAGCTGCGCTTCGCTGAGAAACGGCGACATCCGTTGCAGAGGTGTTGACCGAACCACCGTGCGTGCGTCCATTCGATGGCGTGGGATCGTGCACCGCACTCGCGCTCCACGCATTCATTGCGGGCATGGTGACGGCGGCGAATGTTTCAATACTCGTCAATTGCGTTTGCTCAACCTCGAGGAGGACCGAGGGTGTGTTGGTCTGTTTCTGCAGCCACTGCGCCAACACGGTGAACTCCTCGGCGGCCGCGGATGTCGGCGCGAACTCGGTAATCGCCTGACCGTAACTGGCCGCCTCACGCAGTTCATCATGCTCATGCACGGCGAAGGGAAGCAACGAATCGGCGAAGCGTTTGCCCAGTTGCGCCAACACATCGCGCGAAAGCGAGCGTGAGTCATTGACCAGCGTGGGCAGGATGTGAAACGGAATGTCGCGACCAAAGCGCGCGGAAACCGTGCGCATCATTTCCGCCTGCTTTTCCGCGCCTTTCAAGCTGAAATATCCAGTCTCTACCGGAATGATCACGATGTCCGCCGCGCGCAGTGCGTTGAACGAGAGCAAACCAATTGTGGGCGGACAGTCGACGATGCACCAATCGAATTGGTCTTGCCACGCCGCGAGCACGCGCGCCAAACGACGATCGCGATCAAGCCGAGAAGCGAGCGGACCATTGGGCGCTTCGAGCGCGGCCAACGAGACGCTCGAGGGAGCGAGCATCAGATTGCGCGCGACTTCCCAGAGGTAATCGCTCGCGCGCGGCGGCTGACTGTGATCACACAGCAGCGCATCCGCGATGGTGCGCTCAATGCCGTGGTCGGGAACCCCGAGCCCCGCCGCGCAATGCGACTGTGGATCCATGTCCACCAAGAGCGTGCGACTTCCCTCGCGCGCCAAGAGTGCGGAGAGGTTGACGGCCGTTGTGGTTTTGCCACAACCACCCTTCTGATTCACGATCGCGGCGACTCGCATGGAGTTTCGATATCGGCCAGTGACCGAGTGAGTCGGGAAAAATCGCGTGCGCGGTTTTTCGTTTGTTCAGACCGCGCCGATGGCGACGAGGCCCGCGCTCACTGCGGCGCTTGATGGATCGCTCACGATCTCGACTCGGCCAATCGCGCGCGGAAGAATCAGTCGCAATGTGCTGCCGTCGTTTTTCTTGTCGAAGCCCATGCGCCGGCGAATTTCTGCGGCGGAAACCGGTTGAGACAACGAAGTGGGTAAGCCGCACGCGACAAGCAACGCCTTCACGCGAGCTTCATCGTTGGGGTCCAACATCGCAAGCGCGACTGCAGTGCGCAGAGCGGCGACAAGTCCAATCGCCACCGCCTCACCGTGATTAAGTTTCAGTTCAGGAATCGTCTCGATCGCGTGACCAAACGTGTGCCCGAGATTGAGCAACGCTCGCTCCGAACGTTCATGCGGATCACGAGCCACGATCTGCGCTTTCACCTGCGCTGCCGCAGGAATCAGGCGATCCAGCGCCCGCAGACTCTCCACGCATTGCGTCCCACCGTTGCCCGCTTGGCGCGCAACGACACCCGCTTGCGCGAGATTCGCGGCGTCGGACTCGAGTTGCGTCCACAGCGCGCCGCCGGCGATCACCGCGTGCTTGACGCATTCGGCCAGTCCCGCGCGCAACTCGCGTTGCCCGAGAGTTGTCAACGTGTCGCTGTCGGCGATGGTCACGCGCGGTTGCCAGAACGCGCCCGCGAGATTTTTTCCAAGTCCACCGCGAGGCAGGGTCAGATTAATGCCGGTCTTGCCGCCGATAGACGCATCGACCATGGCTAAGAGCGTGGTTGGAATCTGCACCAGATCGATGCCGCGTAAGTAACTCGCGGCGGCAAATCCCGCGACGTCTCCGATGAGTCCGCCGCCGACAGCAACCAGCAGCGCGCCGCGCGATGCGCCTGCTTCGAGCAGCGCGTTCCACACGACTTCGATCGCGCGCATCGACTTGTCGGTTTCGGTTGCGACCAGTTCGACGCCTGAAACCCGCGCGCCTGCGGCGAGAAGCGTCTGGTGGACTCTCGCGGCATGTGCCGCGACGTTGGCATCACTCACAAGCAGCACGCAACGCTGCGCGAGTGGGATCTGTTCGGCGGCGAAAATCGCTGCCAACCGCGTGATTGCGCCGCGTCCCACCGTGAGGCTCGTCGGCGAATTGGGGATATCGATCGGGATGCGTTGGTCAGCCATCATTGCGCGTCATGTGTCTGGTCAAGAGTCTATTTTTGCCGCGGAATCCGCGGTGGCGCGAAGTTTCGCCAACGCTTGTGCCGGATCCAATTCCGCCAGTCTCTGCCGCTCTATCGGCGCTTCGGGCTTGGTTCTTGCAGGACGCGCATGCTCCTGAGCGATCAGTCGTCGCACCCGTTGACGAAGCACGAATTGCGTCAACGCGAGCGCGATCACGACTCCAAGGAGAATGCGCAGGCCGAGCGTGAACACAACGACAAGGTACCGCGCGCGCGGTTTGCGTCGCACATTCGCACGCTCAATCGCAAGGCGGAACGCTAAAAGCGAAACTGCGCCGAGCAAGCTCGACGCAGTTTCAATAGTGACCCCAAGGGGATTCGAACCCCTGTTCTATCCGTGAGAAGGATATGTCCTGAACCGGGCTAGACGATGGGGCCCTTAGTGCAGAGTTGCGGTCCAATGTCTCACGACCGCGGGCAGCGATGATAGCGAAGTGACGCAAGGCCGTCCATAGCGTGGGCGATGCGCGCGATCTCGATCGAGTGCGCGGTCCATCATGCGATGACCGCGCGGTGGATGCGCGCGCACATCGCGCGAGAACCCACGCTCAACGCACCTCATCCCAAATCTTGTGTTGATGGGTTTCTTGCAGCCAAATCGAGCCAATCACAAACGTCAATCCCGCGATGGCGATGGGGTAATAGAGCCCCGCATAAATGTTGCCCGTGCTGGCCACGATGAGCAGCCCGATCAATGGCAGCAGTCCGCCGAAGATTCCGTTGCCAATGTGATAGGGCAGCGAAAGCGCGGTGTAGCGAATGCGCGCAGGAAACGCCTCGACGAGATACGCCGCAATCGGTCCGTACACCATCGTGACGAAGATCAACTGCACGAAGATCAGGCCGACCAACATCCACGCCGTACCGTTGGATGCGAGTTCGCCGAGGGTGTGAAAAGTCAGCACCTCAGGCGCATTCACCAACACGCCGTCAACGAGTGACTGCGGCGTGAGACTCACCGCGCCGGTCACGCTGCTGCGTTGCGATGTGACCGTCACCACCGCGTTCCCTGCGACCGATTGCATGGCGTGATAGATAGGGATGTACAAAATCGCCGCGAGCAAACAGCCCGACATCATCAGCTTCTTGCGACCGATGCGATCCGACAGCGCGCCCATCACGATGAACAACGGCATGCCCAGCAACAACGCTGCGGCCACGATGTAGTTGGCACTGGTCGCGTGCACTTTGAGAATCGTCTGCAAGTAGAAGAGCGCGTAGAACTGCCCCGTGTACCAAACGACTCCTTGCCCCGCGGTAGCGCCGAAGAGCGAGACCAGCACGCGCTTGAGATTGTCGCGTTGAGTGAAGGCTTCGCGCAACGGAGCCATGGATCGCATGCCCGTGCTCTTGAGGTGCTCGAAGATCGGCGACTCTTTCATGCGCAGTCGGATGTACAGCGAGACACCGACCAGAAGAATCGAGATCAAGAACGGCACGCGCCAACCCCACTCGCGAAACGCTTCGACTCCAAGCATGTTCTGCACGGTGAGGATCACGATGAGTGATAGGAAGAGTCCCAGGGTCGCGGTGATCTGAATAAAACTCGTGTAAAACCCGCGCTTTCCGTCGGGAACATGCTCGGCGACATACACCGCGGCGCCGCCGTACTCGCCACCGAGTGCGAGTCCTTGCAGAATTCGAATGAGCAGCAAGGCGATAGGCGCCGCGACTCCGATGCTCGCATAGGTTGGAAGAAATCCCACCAGCGCCGTCGCACCACCCATGATGATCAGCGTGACCAGAAACGCATACTTGCGGCCGACGACATCACCGATGCGCCCGAAGACCAGCGCTCCAAACGGGCGCACCACGAACCCCACCGCGAAAGTTGAGAGATACGCGATCAGCGCAAGCGTGTCGTTTCCGCTGGGATAAAAAAGCGGCGCGATGATGGTGGCGAGACTTCCGAAAATATAAAAGTCATACCACTCAATCATGGTCCCCACGCTCGATGCGCCAATCACTTGCCAGAGTTGGCGCTTCGAGATCGATGTGCTTTGAGCCATGAGCGCAAATTCTACGCAGTCAGCCGCGCGATGAGTTCGTGCTGCCAGACACGCGGCGTAAATCGAGCCATGCATAAACATGCTCGTGCGTGCATGGCTCACGCTTAGGCGCAGGAGCACTCACTCCGGCGCGCGAAAGATCGCGTGTGGCACGCGCAATTCGAAGATCGCTCCGCGCTCACCGATGCGGCTCTCGAGTAAGGACAATGTTCCGCCCATGCGCGTGGCGAGCGCACGCGAAACGGCCAGTCCCAATCCAAGACCAGACTGACCGTTGCCCTCGCGCTGCACACGGCCGTAGGGACGCCAGATCGCCGCGGTATCGCGCGCGGCAATTCCGCAGCCATGATCGCGCACGCGCACGATCAGGCAGTCTCCGTCGGCGCGCAGCGTGATTTCGATACGCGCCTGCTCCTGGAGATTTCGCCCGTATTTCGCGGCGTTTTCGATGAGATTGGCCACGATCTGCGAGAGCGCCTCGGTGTCGATATGCGCCCGCGCGCCGTTGAGTTGATTGTGCACCGAGTGCACCGCTTCGACCGCGCGCTCGCGCGCAATCGCCTCGATGAGCGCTTCGAGTTCGTCGCCACTGATCGTGCTTGAGCGTGTACGCGCGTTGGGATCGCGCTCAAGTCGCGAGAGGCTGAGCACATTCTCGACGAGGTGCGAGAGCCGCACCGACTCGCGACAGAGCGTGTCCAAACATTCTTGTCGACGCACCTCATCGGTCACCATTCCGTCGCGCAGCATCTGTGCGTAGAGTTGAAATGTGGTGAGCGGCGTGCGCAACTCATGCGTCACGCTGGAAGCGAAGCGCGCTTGTCGTTCGCCAAACGAGATTCCCATCCACGCCGCCAAGACCGCGGCGGCAAGCGCCATCAGTGCAGCGGCCCACGCGAAGATCAGCGCAGGTGTGTTCGATGCGCCACTGTCCGCAGGCAGGATCACCGCGAACTCTCCTTGCAACTCTGCGGGAATACTGGCCAAACGCGAAGGCGCAAAGTGTTCGCTACCGACGAGGACGGGAACCAATCGCGCGTCCATCGTGAGATCTGAAACTTGCGCGAGCAGACTGGCGCAGAGCAACGGCCAATCGACAAGAAATCCTTGCACGCGCCGCTCGCCGTTCTCACTCACACTGCGCAAGAACGCGAGTTGAGGCGGATCGGTCGAGAGCCACGCTGGAACCAGCGGTCCCACCGCATCCTCAAGAAACCCTTTGTTTTCCTGCATTTGCGCCGACTGCGGCGTCGGCGCGGTCTCCTTGATCACTTCAGCATCCTTCGAATTGAGCCCGCCAGCGAACGACTCGCGCTTGCCCTGCGACGCCTTCGCCGCGGCGCTCTGTTGTTGCGCGCCACGCGCCGAGGGAGGTTGCTTCTGAGAGGGTTGCTGTGCTTCGTTGGAGGTGCGTGCGCGCGTGGCGTAGTCATCAACGCCTAGACTCGTCGAGTTTGCAGCGCTTGCGTCGCCCGCAGTTTGATCCTCAACGATGCCCTTGATTTGTCCTTTCGTTGGAACCTTCGTTGGCCGGTTCGATTGCTCGCTGCTTGAGGACTTCGCGTCTGGTAGCGATGGCGGAGACATCAACTCACGCGGCGTGCTCCACGCGTTGGCCACCGATTCGTTGGACGCCTCTGCTTGCGCAACGCAGAGGTCGAGCGGTTGCTTCGACGCTTCGAGTAATGCTTTGAGTTGGCGCAATCGTTCCGCTCGTTCGGCCGGCACGCCCTGCGTGAAGTACTGACCTTCGGCTAAGTCGAGTTGATTGCCTTGCGGAACTTGTGGGCTGGTGAGTGTGCCGTCGGCGCGCCACTCAAAATGCATCGGGATCCAATCGGGCGAGCCAAACAGCAACGGACTGGGCTGCAACACTTCACCTTGGGGAACTGATTGCAGCAGTCGATTGACGGTGTCGCGCGGCGCGAAGAACGATGAGTACTCACTCACGCTGCGCGCGGATTCACGGGCAATGCGCGGGGTCATCCATCCATCCATGCGCCACAGCGCGAGACGAATTGCTTGCGCGCGCGCGAATTCCGCCTGCGACTGCGCCTGACTCACTTCCAACGCGCGCAGTGAACTGGTCACAAGCCACAGTCCCGCAATCGTGGCCAACCACGCCACCGCGAGTGCTCCGGCCCACCACGCGCGACGCCGCTTCATGGGCGCACCTCGGCGTGCGCGGCCAATCGATAGCCCTTGGAGCGCACTGTTTCGATTAATGCGTCGAGGCCAACCGCCGCTAACGATTCGCGCAGGCGCACCATCTGCATGTCGACGGCGCGCGTCTCGGCGCCGCGCGGATCGACGGCCCACACCACGCGCAACAGTTCTTCGCGCGAAATCACGCGCGTGCGATTGGACGCAAGAACACGCAGCACTTCGGCTTCGCGCGCACTGAGCGTGGCGCACTTCACATTTGTGCTGTCGATGAATCGAGCTTCGCAACGCGCGAGATCAACCATCGCGTTGCCCAGCGTAATCGTGTGCACACTCGCGGGGCGTTCCGCGCTTCGACGCAAGACCGCGCCGACACGCGCGAGGAGTTCGCGCGCGTTGAATGGCTTGACCACGTAGTCATCGGCGCCATGTTCAAGTCCATCGATGCGATCAACCTCATCGCCGCGCGCCGTCACCATCACGATGGGCATGCTGGCGTGAATCGTTCGCACCGCGCGCAAAATCGCGAACCCATCTCCACCAGGAAGCATCACATCAAGCAGCACAAGATCAGGCAGCGACGCGAGAATCTCCGCGACCGCGGTGTCGCCGCGCGCGCATGAAAGTGGAACGTATCCGCCAAAACGAAGCACATCACAGAGACCCGCGCGGATCGCTGGGTCGTCTTCCACAACCATCACTCGTGGCTTGCTAGTGCTCATGAATCAAAATGGTACGCAATAGGGATGCGCCTTCGCGCGTGACATGATTGTGATTGATGAATGATCGCTCGGTTCCTCTGCGCTGCACAGCGCTACTTCATCACAACACGCTGCTCGCTTGATGGATCATCAAGCGAGCAGCGCGTCTGTGCCCAACGAGCGCATCTCAGTTCTTCGATTGCCCCGCCGCAGTTTGCGTTGTGGCTGCGGCCGTGTTCGCCGCGACTGGAACGGGAAGCGCAGGAGTCTCAAACTTGAAGCCTTTCGCCGTCGCTTGGGTGCGAATCGCTTGCTTGAGCGCATCGTCGAGCGATACGCCCTGGGTGGTTGCGGCCTTGCGCTTGACGTCGGTCAGGAACGCTTCACGCTGAACTTGCAGCGCCTGAATCTCTTGTTGAATCCGCGCGCGTTCCCCTTGCTGAGTCGCGAGAATCGCCTGCTTTTCGCCCAGCGTTTTGCCGCGCATCGATTCGGGCAGATCCTCGTCCTTCATCTCTTCGAGTTTCATTTCGCCAGCGGCACAACCGTCGACGAGATCCCACGCGCGGTTGTCATAGATCGCGCTGCTCTTGCTAGCCGCGCGTTGCGCCGCTGCTCCTCCGCTGAGTCCGAGCGCATTGGCATCCTGCGCCGATTGATTGGCCCACGCCGCCTCCCCCTTCGTGCCGCACGCCAGGTAGGTCGCGTTGATCGACATCGAGAGTTCGGCGAGTTGTTTGTCAAAGGGAGTCTCGGCAACGAGCGCGCCCATGCTCTGATCGATGCAGAAGAATTGGCCATCCGCGAGACGCGCGACATTGCCCCACGTTGACGCGAGTGAATCATTCGCATCTCCGCAGTAAATGCTGTTCACGAGAACACCGCGCTCAATGCTGGTGCGACTCGCTTGCTGATAGGTCACTTCCAAATCTTGATCCGCAGCTTCGTTGCCCGCGACGATGATCATGCGCAACGCGTTGGAGTCCGACGACCATGCCAGTGTTTGCGCCGCCTTGTTCACGACGCGACCAACGAGCTCGGTGCCGCCGTTGGTCTTGAGCGCAAACAACTTTTGCGAGATGAGATCGAGATCTTCAGTGAGCCCAGAGTCCACCACGACCCAACCCATCGTCGAGTCGTATGCATCACAACCGTACGTGAGCAACGCGACGCGCACGCGCGGAACTGGTTTCGCGGTGGCGAGGTCATTGACGATGCTCCACAAGCGCGCCTTTGCGCTGTCGATCAAACCGTCCATGCTGCCCGAGATGTCGAGGCAAATCGCGAGCTCCACCATCGGACGCGCCTCTGCCACGGGAACTCCTGCAACTGGCGGCGCGACCGGTGACGCAACCGCGGGCGCGGCAGGCGAAGCGACGGGTGTGCTCTGCGCGAGCGCGACGGCGCCGACAAAAGTCGTAGAAACAAGGGTAAAAACGGTGGTAATGACCGGAGTGTTGTGCATGGTGTTCATGTGATTCCTGCTTTGAAGTCAGCATCCTGGGGTTTGTGGATTGCGCAACAAGATGTTCTTGGAGTGATGACGAATGATGGTGTCGCCTAGGAGTGAGAGCATCGACTGACGACCCTCTTGCGCGAGTTCATTGACGAGTTCGAGATGACGATCGCTGCCGAACTCGATGGTCTCATCGATGTGAATCGATTCGGGTTTGATCGCGGGTGCTGCGGCTTGTGCGTTGCTCGCGACCAATTGCGAGTCGACCCACGTGCCGGTGTTGTTGTAGAAGCAACGATCGGAGACTTGCTGCACATTCATGATGCGAGTCTCGCGCATCGATTGATCGACGAAGCGATTGTCGTACGCGAGTTGCGACTTGCCCTTCATCTCGTTGAAGTTGATTCCTTGATTCACTGCGCCCTGTCCGCTGCGCTGTCCTGCGGCGCGCGATTGCAAGAGATCTTGGCAACCGCCTGCGAGCGCTTTCCAATCGCCGAGGTTGGTGCCTTCATCGGCGAAGAACGCGGTGTATTCAGTGAGTACACCAAAGCGCCCACTCAACCGAACGATCTCATCAACGAGTTCGCTCACGCGAGGATCATTGAGCGCAACGTTGCTGCCAAGAGCTGGACTCGGCTGATCACCCGCGAACTGACGCACTTCATCCACGAGCTCAGCGATGCGACGCGTGGCCCAAAGTCGCGCGACATATCCGTGACGCGTG
Organism: Planctomycetota bacterium; assembly: GCA_003671025.1. Lineage (GTDB taxonomy): Bacteria > Planctomycetota > Phycisphaerae > Phycisphaerales > SM1A02 > QWPT01. The sequence goes on along the minus strand of QWPW01000001.1, from coordinate 11,638 downwards.
GACGCGTGCGTCGGATCAAAGGGAATCTTTGCCGCGACCTTTCCTGTCGGACTTCGGGCAGAAACATCGAGAATCGTGGGTGTTTCGCCCAGATATGAGCCGAACACGACCAGTTGCTCGCCTGCGAAGACATCGGGAATGCGCCGTGGTGCGAGATCGCGAATACGTGCCGTGTCCTCCGCGCCCGAAGGCAGGCGCGCGGTCAGCGCAACATCCGCCAAGATCGGCCCGCGCAACTGCTGCGCCACTTGCGCCACTTTGAGTTCGACATTTTCACCAGGCAAGATGTAGGTCGTACGTGCACGCGTGAGGTCGGCGACTCGATCAAGCAGTGGAACATTGACATCAGCGCCGACGCCGATGGTGTACACGCGCCGTTGATGGAGATTTCCCTTCTCGACAATTTCGCGAATCGCGCGCTCCGACGTTTGACCCACCGTGGGAAGTCCATCAGTGAGAAACAGGACGATGCCCAACGTTGCATCGGTGTGCGGTTGACGCAACGCTTCGATGAGCGCATCTGAGATATTGGTTCCACCGCTGGGATGCAATGAGGCGAGATGCGTGCGCACTTGCGCGACGCTCTCCGCGTTTCGACGCACGGGCGCCGGCGCGAACAATCCCACCGCGTTGGAGTAGTCGATGACGTTGAACCACTCGCCGTCTTGCAAGCCTTCAATCACTTGCAGCGCCGCGTTTTTCGCTTGATCGAGTTTGCCTCCAGCCATACTTCCCGAGCGATCAAGCACGACAGTGACTTCGCGCGTCAGCGTCGAGGCCGCACCTGCTTGCGCCGCGAGCCCACCGAGCAACATGAAGTATCCGCCGCCTTGGGTGGGATCGGGATACGCCGCGATGCTAGTGACGGTTTCGCCTTGTTTTGCGCTGAGAATGCTCACCAGGAACGGTCCCGGAGCGGCTTGCGACAAGCCGTCGAGCGTGTACTGCCGCTCCGTGGCGGCGTCGGTTCGTCGCACTTCGACGAGCCCGTGACTGGGCGAATACACCGCCGCGATCGGTGCCGATTGCACGACCGTGAGTTGCACCGTCCACGGCACCGTCTGACGCACGCTCTCACTGCGCGGCAACATGTAATCGATGCGTCCCTCGTGAGTTTGCAACAGCTCTTCCCACTCGATGCGCATGCGTTGTTGCGAACCAGCGGCGATGGGAAACACGCTCGAGCGCAGCAGTGCGGATCCTGCAAACTCCAGCAGTCCGGGATCGCGACTGGCGCGCACGATGGAGTCGTAGAGAGCGCGCGCGTCGGCTTTGGGCATGACGCGTGCGACCCCTTCGCTGCGTGACGCGCCGGCGATGCTCGCCGCGCTGTAGGAGAATCGCGTCACCGTGCAATGCGCGGGAACGGGGACGAGCACCACCGCTTCCGCGATCTGCGACGAGAGATTCTCAACCGTGACTTCAAGCGTGGTGTGCGCCACCGAGCCGTTGATCACGATCGCCGCGTCAACACCCTTGAGCACAACTCCCTGGGCAAACTCAGGGCGAAACGTCAACACGCGGTGTTGCGGAACGATCACATGAGTGACTTCCGGTGGAAACTGAGTGGTCCACGTCGGCGGCACTGGGGTGGGCACGACGACTTGCGCGTAGGTCGTCGAGTCGGAAAACTGCAATAAACCGGCGCAAAACAGCGGCATGAGCGCCGTGAGCTTGCGCGAGAGGCACGAGATGTTGGAGCGAATGTGGATCATGGCAGGCGAAAGGTAGATCGCCCTCCTGCCTGCGTCGACCACGCGTTTGTAACAAGCGGGTTGTGGAGTCTCACGCACGATCACAGGCGCGCAGAGCATCGATCACCGTTGCTCGAGCGGGCCTGAGCACAAGCCAAACGCGATGATCAAAGACTTGTCGAACGTTGGTTGAACGCAATGGTTGAACGCAATGGATGAACGCGCGCCACCGCTGCGATGCGAGGTAATGCGAAGTACTTCGCGCCGTGCCCAGCGGCAGCCTTCGCGCACAATCATGCGCCAATGGCGACGAACTCATGTTGCGATGTGTGGTGTTTGCCGTTCTTGCGGCGGCGGAAGGGCGCGTCGTACGCGCCAGTTCGCAGGTGTTTCACACACCTGCACAACCGCATCTCTCACCGAAGTGACCCCACAGGGATTCGAACCCTGGTTACCTCCGTGAAAAGGAGGTGTCCTAGACCAGGCTAGACGATGGGGCCAGTCGAAGTCTTAGGGCGAAGATGATAGCAATATCACCTGTGTGCGTTGGCTCGCACATGCGGAGCGAGTTTGCACCACACTGTCGTGTCGGATCCGCCGTCGGTGGTCGATGAAAGCCAGCCGGTGCGCACGTGAGAAATAGCGCTCGACGCATCCGCAAACCCTGCCTTTCACATTCGTGCCATCCCCCACTTCAACCTCAAGTTCACACGTCTTTGCGCGGGAAACCGCGGCGTTGGGCACGCTGCTGCGCACGGCCGCGCCGCCGTTGGTGATGTGCCCACTGGGATTCGAGCGCCACACGTTTACCCGTTTTGGAAAGCTCCCCTCGATGACTACCGGCGTCGGTGCCGACAACATTCGCGACGCATTTGCGCAGCGACATCGTTGGCCCATCACCGATCCATCGATGGTGATATTGCTAGGGACGTGCGGTGCGCTTTCGCGCGAGGTCCGCGCCGGTTCAGATCATCTTGTGCGTGAAGTGCGCGCCATCGATGGACGCACGCTGAGATCTCCGCTGCTCGCGCGCGGGATCAGCAGCGAACAAGAATCCACCATTGTTGAGTCGCCCACCGTGATGCACTGTGTGACGCAGAAGCGTGAATTGCACGAAGCGTCGCGCGCGCAACTCGTCGACATGGAGTCGTTCACCTTTGCACAGTGCGCCATCGATGCGGGCTTACCTTGGGCCGTTGTGCGCGGTGTGAGTGATGACGCTACGCACACGCTCCCTGCGGAATGCGCTGGCTTTCTCGATGCGCGCGGCGAAACGCGCATCGCTCGCGTGCTGGCATCGATCATCCGTCGGCCGCGCTTGGCGCTCGAACTTGTGCCACTCGCGCGCAACGCTCGCCGTGCGATGCGTCACGCATCGTTCACCGCCGACGCGCTGGGATGTCTCGACGCGACGAGCCGATGCAGTGCGCAAAACCCGTTGCTGCTCTACGGCGGTTCGTTTGATCCGCCACACACGCGACACGCAACCATGCTCGAAGAAGCGATGTTCGCACTCCATGCGCCGTGCGCGATCGTGATGCCCACGGCGATCAATCCGCTCAAGAGTGACACTCCGCGTGCTGATGCATCGGCGCGACTGGCAATGTGCGCGGCCAATTTTTCGCACACCAGTGCGTCTTGCGCAGGAGAGATTCGGCTCTCGGCGCTCGAGCTCACGCGTGAGGGTCCTAGTTACACCGTCGATACGGTGCAACAACTGCTCAATGAATGCCCCGAACTCAAGGGCGCGCTGCGATTTCTTGTGGGCAGCGATGCGATGCGCGAGCTCACTCGATGGCATCGATGGCGCGATCTGTTGATGCTCGCGACTCCCGCCGTGGTGTTGCGTGCACCCGAGACGCGTGACGCTGCAATGGCGTTTCTTGGGGAATTCGGCCGCGAAAACGGGTTCGCGGACTCGACCTCGTGGCTGCTTCCACTCGACGCCATCGAAGTTTCTTCGACGCACGCGCGCGAATCCATCGCGCGCGGCGAGCGACCGAGCGAGATCGCCGACGAAGTCTGGCGCGAAATCTCACGTCGCGGTCTCTACGGGTTCGTTGCAACGCACTGAGTCAATCTACACTCGCCGATCCATGACATCCCGCCCCCCGACTGCCTCTGTGTCTCGCGTGAGCTTCGTCAGCCTTGGCTGTCCCAAAAATCTCGTGGACAGCGAGAAGATGTTGGGCGTGCTGAAAAATTCAGGCTTCGAGTTGGTCAACGAAGATCAACGACCCGATTGCATCGTGGTCAATACCTGCGGTTTCTTGGAGGCATCCAAAGACGAATCACTCGAAGTGATTCATGATGCCATTCGTCGCAAAGAGCGCGGCGAGATCAAGCGCGTGGTTGTCGCGGGATGCTTGGTGCAACGACATCGCGCCAAACTTTTGGAGTGGGCTCCCGGCATCGACTCGATGGTGGGCGTGTTTGATCGCGATCACATCGTCGACGCCGTCGGCGGTGAATCACGCGAAGAACTGGGCGAAAAGGCTCCGAAATACTGGATCGCGGGCAACGCATTGCAAGCGGCAGCTGCACGCGGACTGGAAACCGTCGGGCTCACGGTCAATGGAAAAGATGGCAAGGGCATCGGCTACTTCGAAGGCGATGCCGATCGCGTGCGACTCACGCCGCGTCACTGGGCGTACTTGCGCATCAGCGAAGGATGCAATCAGCGCTGCGCGTTTTGCACCATTCCTTCGATTCGCGGCAAGATGCGTTCGAAACCAATCGACGACATTCTCAATGAAGCGCGCGGGCTCATGGCCAGCGGCGCGTTTGAATTGAATCTCATCGGACAAGACACGACCAGTTACGGCATGGATGTCGGCTACGAGCGCGGATTGCCTGGATTGCTCAAAGGCGTCAACGATGTCGCGCGCGAATTCGGTGGCGGTTGGATGCGCTTGATGTACGCGTATCCCTCCAACTTCGACGACGCGTCCATCGATGCGTTGGCCAACCTTGACAACATCGTGAAGTACATCGACATGCCGCTGCAACACGCGAGCGACGCGATGCTCAAGTCGATGCGTCGACACACGACGCGCAAACACACCGAAGGCCTGCTCGAGAAACTGCGCAGCGCGATGCCGGGCATCGCCATTCGCACCACCTTCATCGTCGGCTTCCCCGGCGAAACCGAAGATGACTTCGACCAACTGTGCGACTTCATCAGCGAGCAGCAGTTCGACATGATGGGCGTGTTCCGCTACTCCGCCGAAGATGGCACGCCCGCGGGCACGATGGAGAAGGACCCCGCGCTGGCGGTTCCCGATGCAGTCAAGCGTGAACGCGAAGAGCGCATCATGCTTTTGCAGCAGGAAATCGCCTTTGAAAACGCCAAATTGCAAGCACAATCCAAGGCACAGTTTGATGTGCTCATCGACGGCCCCGCGGCGGGACGCGCGAAGTCGAAGGCGACGACGGGCGTGAGCAAGGGCGGCGCGCTCTACACCGGTCGTGCGTACTTTCAAGCGCCCGCGATTGACTCGCTGACGTATGTGCAGTCTGCGGAAAAACGTTCGGCGGGAGAGCTGGTGCGCTGCACTGTGATGGATGCCAACGGCTACGACCTCATCGCTGTTCCCACCGACGAACTCGAGAAGAAGATCTCGCTGCCGTTGGCGCGCAAACACTGAGTTCTCTAACATTGCCTCTATGAACACGCGCGCCGCGCAAGATCTCGTGCGCCCATTGCTTTGGATCGGCTTTGATGGAAAAGTTCCCTCCGCAGACACGACGCATTTGATCCGCGACGGCGTTTCGGGCGTGATCCTTTTCGCGCGCAACGTGGGCACGCGCGACGAAACGCGCTCGCTCATCGGCGAACTCAAATCGATCACCGGTGGTCCGCTCTTGCTCAGTGTCGATCAAGAAGGCGGCCGCGTCGCGCGGCTTACCGAGGGTTTTGCAGCGTTTCCTGCGATGCGCACGCTGGGCACGTGGAGTCCTGATCGCGTGCGCGAAGTCGGGCAACAGCTCGGTGCCCAAGTGCGCGGCGCCGGCTTTGACATCAATCTCGCGCCAGTGGTTGACATTGACTCGAATGAGGCGAACCCCGTGATCGGCAATCGTTCCTTCGCGCGCGACGCGCACACCGTCGCAACGCTGGGGAGCGCGTTGATCGAAGGACTCGAGTCCGAGGTCGCGTCGTGCGCCAAACATTTTCCTGGCCACGGCGACACAGATCAGGACTCGCACTTTCATCTTCCGCGACTCACGCACGGCATCGATCGATTACGTCAGTGCGAGTTGCTCCCCTTCCACGCCGCAGTGAAAGCCGGTGTGAGTTGCGTGATGACTGCGCATGTCGTGTTTGAAGCACTTGACCCAGGCACACCCGCGACCATGAGTTCGAAAGCGCTGGCACTGCTGCGCGACGAGATCGGATTCAAAGGCGTGATTGTGACCGATGACCTTGAAATGAAGGCAATTGCCGATCATTTTGGATGCGGCAATGCGGCGGTGCGCGCCGTGCAAGCGGGCGTCGACGCGCTCTTGTGCTGTCATCACGTCGAGGTGCAACATGAAGTTGTCGACGCGTTGGCCGCCGCAGTGATGGACGGAAAAATTTCGCTGCAACGAATTGAGCAATCGCGCGCGCGTCTCACTGCTCTCGCAGCGCGACACGCGCGTCCTGTCTGAGTCAAGCAACTCGTACACGACGCGAACGAAAGGACGACCCATGGACGATGACGATTGGGTGGCCGTCGAGTTTCTCATGCTGTGGGACGAGACCGATGAAGAACGCGAATCGCGCCGCGCTCAGCACAATGCCGAGCAAGCTCGTGCGCGTGCTGCACATGAAGCAGCGCGTCGTGACGCCACCAATACTCCACGCCGCGGGCCGATTCCGCCGAGCATTCGTGCGCCAACCTCGAGCCTTTGGCAGCGGCTGTATCGCTTTTTGTGGCCGCTTTCCTAGCGAAAACGTGTACTCATTCCTCACAGATGCACGCGATGCCGCGTGCGTGTGCGCGGCTTCGCTACACTCCTCGATTCCCGTGAATATCCGCAACTTCTCCATCATCGCGCACATCGACCACGGCAAGAGCACCCTCGCCGACCGCCTCCTGCAAGCCACCAAAGCAGTCTCTGCCCGTGAGGCCCGAGCACAATTGCTCGACTCAATGGACCTCGAGCGAGAGCGCGGCATCACCATCAAAGCGTCCGCCGTCACGGTGAAGCACACCTATAAAGGTGAAGAGTACGAACTCAACTTCATCGATACGCCAGGGCACGTGGACTTCACATACGAAGTTTCGCGCGCACTCAAAGCGTGCGAAGGCGCGGTGTTGGTGGTTGACTCAACCCAAGGCGTGCAAGCGCAAACCGTGGCCAACGCGTATCTCGCGGTGGCGGGCGACCTCACGCTTATTCCGGTGATCAACAAGATCGATCTTCCGGCTGCGGACCCCGATCGCGTGGCCATGGAAGTCGAGCAAGTCTTCGGCTTTGCCGCCGAAGATTGCATCTACGTTTCTGCGAAGACTGGAGAAGGCATCGATGAACTGCTCGATGCGATTTGCGAGCGACTGCCCGCACCAAAGCCTTCAACCGGCACCAAACTGCGCGCGCTGGTCTTCGATGCGAAGTACGACGATTACCGCGGCGTGGTGATGTATGTGCGCATCCTCGACGGGCATCTCAAACAGGGCGACAAGATTCGCATGATGGGAACCCAGCGCACGTTCAACGTCACCGAAATGCTGCGTTACACGCCGTTTCCGCAGAAAGTCAAGGAACTCCGTCAAGCGCAAGTCGGCTCGGTGTGCGCGGGCATGAAGACGCTGGGCGATGTGCGTGTCGGTGACACCATCACTCTGGAAAATGATCCCGCAGACGTCGCACTCGAAGGCTACGAAGAGCCAAAGCAGATGGTCTTCTGCGATTTCTATCCGTCGAGCGCCGACGAGCTGGGCAAGAAGTCTGACTTCGAACAGCTGCGCGAGGCGATCGAAAAACTCCATCTCAATGACGCGAGCTTTACCTTTGAAACGCAGCACTCAGAAGCATTGGGCTTCGGCTTTCGCTGCGGATTCTTAGGACTTCTGCACATGGACATCGTGCAAGAGCGACTCGAGCGCGAAGGCGGCGTGGCGATTGTGCAAACCGCCCCCACCGTGTCGTACATGATCGATCTCACCGACGGCACGCAGGTTGAAATCCACAATCCTGCCGACTTGCCCGATGGCTCGGTCATCGCGGGGATTCGCGAACCGATCGTGAAGATCGACATCATCTGCCCCAACGAGAACATCGGCGATCTCATGAAACTCGCGGAGTCGCGCCGCGGCGTGTTCCTCGCGCAAGAGATGATCAGCACGTCTCGTCAGATTCTGAAATACGAAGTTCCTCTCGCGGAAATCATCTACGACTTCTATGACAAGCTGAAGTCGGTGACGCGCGGATACGGAACGATGGACTATCAGATCACCTCCTATCGCGCCGACAAACTGGTGAAGGTGTCGATCCTGGTCAACGGTGATGTCGTCGAAGCGCTCTCGCTCATCTGCCACCGCGACAGCGCGGAACAACGCTCGCGCGTCATCCTCTCCAAGCTCAAAGAGCAGATCGAGCGACACCAGTTTGAGATCGCGCTGCAAGCAGCCATCGGCGGCAAAGTCATCGCTCGCGAATCGATCAAGTCGATGCGCAAGAACGTCACTGCCAAGTGCTACGGCGGCGACATCTCACGCAAGCGCAAGCTGCTCGAGAAGCAAAAAGAAGGCAAAAAGCGCATGAAACAGATCGGCTCCGTGTCGATCCCGCAGGGTGCGTTTATGGCGATTTTGGATCAGGGGGACTAGTTGGAGCGGTCGCGGCTGCGGCCGCTCCCTTTGGCTGGGGCGGCGTCCTTAGTGAACTACGGTCGCAGCTGCGCTGCTTCCTCGGATTGAGTAATGGCTGCTCCCGCGCGATGTTTGAGCGGTCGCGGCTGCGGCCGCTCCCTTTGGCTGGGGCGGCGTCCTTAGTGAACTACGGTCGCAGCTGCGCTGCTTCCTCGGATTGAGTAATGGCTGCTCCCGCGCGATGTTGGAGCGGTCGCGGCTGCGGCCGCTCCCTTTGGCTGGGGCGGCGTCCTTAGTGAACTACGGTCGCAGCTGCGCTGCTTCCTCGGATTGAGTAATGGCTGCTGGCTAGGGCCGCGTTCAGCGGCGGCGTCGAGTGTGATTCGTGCAGTTGTGATTCGTGCGGTTGTGATTCGTGGGTGAAAAGAAACGCCGCCCGCGGCTTGGAGAGCGCGCGAGCGGCGTTGCGTTTTTTGAGATTTGCTTACTCGGTGAGGTTGAGCACTTTCATCACGTCGGCGGTGATGTCGATCGAGGTTGGATACTTGAGGAACGTGCGCGCTTGAATCTGCGCGAGCGCTTCACCGGCGCGGGTGGCCTCGAACGGATCCGCGGTGGGATAGAAGCGGAAGACGAGATCGATCGATTCCTTCTCGCTCACTGCTTCGACTGCGGTGACCAGTTCGCGATACGCCTGTTCGAACTGCTCTGACGCGATCTTCTCGTCGCGGCGACGCATGCCTTCGAGCCAACGGTTGTATTCCTGCTGCAGCGTCGCGACTGCTTGCTGCGCCTCGGCGGAAGGCGCGGTGCCGTCGGTGGGCAACGGAAACTTCGCCCTGAGCTCTTCGAGACGCTTGTTGAACTCCGCTTCTTCGGCTTTGGAAGTTTCCTGCGCTTCGCTGCGCTTTTCTTCGTAGCTGGTGCCTTGGAGAATCTTCTTCATCACGCTGTCGATGTCGACCGCGGCGACGCTCCACACGCGGTTGGTGGCGCGATCGCCCCACGAGAGGCGACCGTCTTTGGCCGCGACGCGCAGCGCGTCTTTGCCCGCTTCAGTGTTGAAGAGCACGGCATCCGCAGGCCCGAGATCATTGGCCAACGGCGTACCCGCCACTGCGGGTGAACCGAGCATTGCACCCGTGTTTCCTGCAGTTTTGAGCGAGGTCACGAGAGCGACCACCGAGAGTGCGAGCGCGGCCACAACGACGATGCGATCAGTACGAATCATGGGCGAAGTGTATTGACCAAGCGCGCCGCGCGCGAGTGTGTTGACGCGACAAGTGCCCACAGTTGCTCACGCTTGTGTTGATGACACCGCTCGCATCAGCCGCGCAACTTCGTCGATGAACCAATGCGTCACCGCGTGTTTCACCGCGTTCATTGACGGCTCGACTCGCGGAATCGTCCGCACTGCATGGGTCGATTCGCCCACGCGTGCGCGCTCAAGTTCGGCGTGCACACTGGTCACCGGCCGCGCCAATCCGCAGGGAACAATCAAGTCAAAGTGCGCGAGGTTGGGCGCCACGTTGAGCGCGAATCCATGCAGCGAAGCGAAACGCGAGAGGCGCACACCGATCGCCGCAATCTTGCGCTGCGGTTGCTGCGCTTCTCCAACCCACACACCGGTTGCGCTGGAATCGCGCACGCCTTCGAGATGCGAGAGCGCGAGTGTGTCGATGATGCACTTCTCGAGCCAACGCACGTATGGATGGACCTTGAGCTGCAGACGCGCGAGATCAAGAATTGGATACGCCACCAATTGCCCAGGTCCGTGATAGGTGACATCGCCGCCGCGATCGGTCTCGATGCGTTCGATCCCGTGCTGCGCTAACACATCATCGCTTGCGAGAACATGCGCCGCCGCGTGCACCCGTCGCGTCACCGTGATCACTGGCGGATCGTGCTCGAGCAGAAACACGGTCATTGGTGCAGGATTTCGCAAAGTATGGACGCGACCGGCGATGAGCTGCTCGTGCGTCTCACGCTGCAACGCGAGCGCGTCGGCGTATCCGATGCGACCAAGATTGATGACCTTGATGAACTCCGACTCGCCGAGCGTGTCCATACGTAACTCCTCATCAGAGAGTACGAGCCGAGCATCAATCCGTACAATCGCTCGCGTGTCCAAGATTCATCCCACTGCAATTCTCAGCGGCACGATTGATCTTGCCGACGATGTCGAAATCGGCCCCTACTGCGTACTCTCGGGCGAGATTCGCATCGGCGCGGGAAGCGTGCTCATCGCCAATGTGCATGTGCATGGACCGATGATCATGGGGAGCGCCAACGTGTGCTACCCCGGCGTCACCCTGGGATTTGCGCCGCAAGACCGCAGCTTTGCGCCGACGAAGTTGGGCAGTGGCGTTGTCATCGGTGACCACAACACGCTGCGCGAACATGTCACGATTCATCGAGCGACGCGCGACGATCGCCCCACGCGCGTGGGAAATCGCAACTATCTCATGGCGTGTTCGCATCTCGCGCACGATGTGCAGGTGGGCGACGACTGCACGTTGGCGAACACCACCAACGTCGCAGGCCACGCCGAAATCGGCGACCGCGTCATCACCGGTGGCGGCGCAGGTATTCACCAGTTCTCGCGCATCGGTCGCGGCGCGATGATCGGCGGACTCACGGGCGCGGGACGCGATGTCTGTCCGTTCTTCACACTCACCGCGACAAATTATGTCGGCGGCTACAACCGCATCGGACTCAAGCGCGGTGGTGCGAGCAGTGACGACATCGACATGGTGCGCACGATTTACGGAATCCTGATTCGCGCGAAAGAGCCGTTTTCACAGCGTCGCGCGCAACTGGAAACGCTCGCGGGCCATCCCGTTGCCGACGAATACATCGCATTTGTCCGCGCGTCCAAGCGTGGAATCACCACCCGACATGGCCGCGTTGCGAGCGCGCGCTCGTTCGGTGCGACAATGGCGGAGGCCGAATGATTCCTTCCGTTGCGGGAGCGCTGTTCGCGCAAGCAGCGAGTGCTGCGCGCAATGAAACGCGCGGCGCAACGCTCGAATTTGCCGTGCTAGGCTCGAGTTCCTCGGGCAATGGCGCGGTGCTGCGCGTGATCACGCCCGATGCATCGCGACAGATCTTGATTGACGGAGGGCTTTCGCCGCGTGCCACCCG